>LQXN01000007.1 GCA_001648575.1 Sutcliffiella horikoshii DSM 8719
AATTTAATCCATGCCCGTAATCCACTACGACCTTTCCTTCTTTTATGACAAGCATGGTGTGAATCTCAGGTCTTTTTTCCAGTGCATGAAACAGGCCATCTCTCCTATCGCTAGGAAAGATCACTTCATCCTCACTAGCATTTTCCCACTCACCTTCAGGATACGGGATTTCCTCAGTGCTGGATGCTTTTTGAATGAAAAAATAGTAACTTACTATTAAGGTTAGACTGAGCAACAGAAAGAATCCCAATGTTTTTTTCATCATTAATCTCCTATTAAATAAGTTTCACTGCAAAAATTTTATTAATGAAAAAAGAAGAACACTACTTGATTCTCCTTATTTCTAGTTAACTTATTGAGTTGGTTCAGGTGGGGATGGGCGAGTGCCACCACCTGGTGGTTTATTATTACCTCCTCCCCCAGTACCCGGATCAATATGTACAGGTGTTCCTTGTGGGGTTACCACTAAATCACTTGTAACTAGTTCCATGTATATCACCACCTTTCCTAACTTAATTATATTTAATACTAGTACTTATTTGTATTGAGAAAATACTCGACTTTAGTACTATTAATCTCGCCAAATCTTTAGTTTTTTTTCAAATTTTGTAGTAGTTTGTGAAGTGATTTTACTAATTTCGCCTTTTGTCTTGGTTTCTCCACATAATAAAACAAAAGGCTAGATGTTAATCCTCAAGTTTTTATTCAATTAACAATATGTCCCCTCGACCCGTCAAAACTATTATCACTCCTGGGTTTCTCCTCTTATTAAGGCTTTCTACTCTCCCACAACCTCAAAAGCTTTCCTAGTATACCGGGCAAAAATAGTAGAGAAACCTCGAATGCATATCAACTCCCGTATAATAAAGAAAAATATAGATTTGAACAAACGTTTGTTCAA
>LQXN01000008.1 GCA_001648575.1 Sutcliffiella horikoshii DSM 8719
CAATGAACGGATCCAAGTCCCCAGCCATGACAGCATGTGTATTGCCGGCCTCCGTATTTGTATGATGGTCCTTAACCATGGGATGGAGTATGGATGGAGCACATGGTACGGATCTGGGAGCCCCAGCCAATTTCCTTTTGTTCGCCACGGATCTTATCCAGTTCCGCCTGCTGTTCATCCAACTTTCTTTGGTAAAGCTTAGCTTGCAACATTTTCATCGCACGTTCACGGTTCTTGATCTGAGAACGCTCTGTCTGACATGTTACAACAACATTTGTTGGAAGGTGGGTGATACGGACTGCGGAATCAGTCGTATTAATGTGCTGTCCACCCGCTCCACTTGCGCGATACGTATCTATTTTCAAATCTTCTGTACGGATGTCGATCTCAATGCTGTCATCAAATTCCGGCATTATCTCACAAGAAACAAAGCTCGTGTGACGACGGCCTGAAGAATCAAACGGAGAGATACGCACAAGACGGTGCACTCCTTTTTCCGCCTTCAAATAACCATACGCATTGTGACCCTTGATCAGCAACGTAACACTCTTGATACCCGCTTCGTCTCCTGGCAGATAATCAAGCGTCTCCACCTTGAAGCCTTTGCGTTCTGCCCAGCGCGTGTACAT
>LQXN01000002.1 GCA_001648575.1 Sutcliffiella horikoshii DSM 8719
GACTCCATCCGGTAAATCTTTAGAGAATCATATGGCATTTATACTCCTCCTTTATCAATTTATTATTCTTGAATACCCCATCGCCAATCAATTAAACGAAAAAGCTCTTTTCTCATGGAATTTGGCAATATGACGGTTACGTAAAAGCAACAAAGAAAATAGCCAACGGAAAAGAAGGATTTCCCCCTCCTGAAAAGAATTAAAATACTAGGAGCATTTACACAAAGAGGAGACAAGATGTCCAAAACTACCTTTTTACTTATCATTTTATTTATTTTAACAGGATGCACAAACATGACAGTTCAAACAGAAAAACAATTTGAAAAGGTACCTCTCCCTACAGAGTCCATGGTAGTGATTCCACCGGAACCTTCAAGTATAGAGATGAAAGAATGGCTGCTTCCCAAAAAGAACTCAAGAGTAAGAGGTGCGCCGATTACTCACGTTATGCTTCATTTCACCAATAATGCGCTGCGTTCACCCCAATCCCCCTATAATATTGAGGATGTATATGCACTTTTTGAAGAGTATGAGGTGTCTGCTCATTATATGATAGACAGGGAAGGCGAAATCTATCTTTTGGTACCAGAGGAACGAGCTGCCTTCCATGCCGGAAAAGGGCGCCACTTAAATTATCAGGAATACGGGAATGGCCTCAATGATTATTCGATTGGAATTGAACTTATGGCAATAGGGACTAAGGAAGAAATGCTTTCGACAATACCTGAAGAGACCTATGACTCTATCGATCCCCTTAATATGGGGTACACAGAGGAGCAATATATTGCTTTAAATAAACTATTGGACGATATTTTGACACGAAATCCTGGCATAAAAAATGACCGTGAACACATTATCGGCCACGACGAATATTCCCCAGTCCGCAAAAGCGATCCTGGAGAACTATTTGATTGGTCAAGGATAGGATTCTGAACAGCAAAAAAGAGACCGAGCGCACCACTGCGCATTGGTCTCTTTTCTGTTATTCACAAACCAATATCTCTCTTGTAAAATAGCCCTTCTGCGTCTCACAGCGATCTGTGATACGGAAACCGGCTTCTTTCACCATATTATCCATTGTCTCTATAGTGATGACGACAACCTTTTTTGCAAAGCGGCGTGCATGCTTCAAGATCGCTAATTGATCTTCTGGTGTAGCATGGGTGTAAAGGTTATAAGGCATGTCAATCACTGCCACGTCATAACTGTCCATTACTTCTGAGATAGGTCCTACCTCAACCGTTCCCTGGAGGTGAAAATGTTCGATATTTTCCCTTGAACCTTGTACCACCAAGGGATTAATATCTCTTCCTTCCATATTGATCCCCATGGATAAAGCTTCGACAAGGACCGTTCCAATCCCACAACACGGATCAATGGACTTGACTCCATGAGGATCTGGAACGGCGATATTCGCTACAGCCCTTGCCACTCTGGTGCTCAAGGCTGTTGAGTACTCACGTGGTTTCTTTGTATGCTGAAGCCAAACTGCCTCACTCTTCCTGTAATGACCGAAATACCAGCGGTTGCCGACTATTGCCATCCCGAAAATATGATCAGGATGATGGACATCGGCTTCACCTTCAACAATCCACCCTACGGCACGTTCGATCTCCCGACGCTCCTGATATTCAATCGTGTGTGGAGTTTTCAGGTCATTAATTTTCGAAAAAATCACCTTGAAAGTTTGGTCCCCCATCTTTATCTCTGTCACCTGATCTAAGATATCCTGCAACGTTTCCCCTTCATAGACAACCTCTATTCTTTCCCGGATAAAGGGACTTCTGCTTGGATCGATATTTTCAGTGCTTTTGATAATATTATCGTCTGTTGCTTTGCCAAAAAAAGAACGCATCTCCATATGGCAAAGGGAACGCTCTTCCTTACTGTATGCGTAGGTATATATATATGCCGGATCATTATGCTCTATCAATTATTTTGCTCCTCTATTTGGCAGACCATCACTTAACAAGATCTATCAGCCTATTTAGTTCTCCTGGATTAAATCCCTTTACTGCCTGGTCACCAATGGCTGTCACCGGGATTCCCATGAAGCCGAACTTCTCGACTTCCTGTTGATATTCCCTGTTTGCCAGTAAATCCCTGACTTCAAAATCCACTTGATTTTCTTTTAGGAATTCCTTTACGAGTTCGCAGTCTCTGCATCCTGGTGCTGAGTAGACGATGAGTTGTTTGTTCATTTTAAAGCCTCCCTTGATGTATTAAACCTTTAGGTTAAATAGTATCACAAAATGTGAAAACAAGGAGCTAAAAAAACACCCATTAGTTCACTAATGAATGTTTGAAAGCATAGATTACGGCCTGTGTACGGTCCTGTACCTGTAATTTTGCAAGGATATTGCTTACATGGACTTTCACTGTCTTCAGTGCAATAAACAGTTCATCTGCAATTTCTTGATTTGTTTTCCCTTGGGTCATGAGCAGTAGAACTTCCATCTCCCTGTTGGTAAGTTCCTCATGTGGAAGGATTTCTGTCTTTCTGCGCATTTTTTGCATCATTTTCCCAGCGACTTCCGGTTCCAAGATGGATTGTCCTTTATAGGTGGAACGGACTGCATTGGCAATTTCACTTGCTTTGGAGGTCTTCAACATATAACTGGTAGCACCTGCTTCAAGGGCAGGGTAGACCTTTTCATCATCCAGAAAGCTTGTGACGATGATGATTTTTGCCTCTGGCCATTGTTCCATGATTCTCCTGGTTGCCTCGATTCCGTCCATTTCCTTCATGACAAGATCCATTAAAATGATATCCGGTCTATGTTCCAGCGCAAGACCGACGGCGGTTGAACCATCATCCGCCTCTGCAATCACTTCAATATCAGGTTGAGCAGAAAGATAAGCGGTGACACCAATCCTTACCATTTCATGATCATCAACAAACAATACTTTAATCATTTCAGTCGAACCTCCTCTACATCCAGTTTTGGAACTTTGACTTCAAGTCTTGTTCCTTCCTTTTCCACACTGACAATCTTTAATGTACCGCCAAGTTCCACGGCCCTCTCATGCATATTTTGCAATCCATAGGAACCGACCTTAGCCTGCTCAACATCAAAACCTATTCCATCATCCACTACACGGAGTATGATGAGATTTTCCCTTTGTATGAGGAGGACTTCTACTGTATTTGCTTTTGAATGCCTCAATATATTGGAAAGTGTCTCTTGTAAAATTCTAAAAAGGTGATCCTCGACACCTTTATCAATAGTGAAACTCTCTATCTTCCACGTTATACTCATGGGCACCTTTTGGATAAGTTCCAGTAACAGCTCTTCGGCTCCTTCTTGCAATGTTTTGCCTTTTAAAGCAATAGGTCGTAAATGCAGAAGCAAAGCCCGCATTTCCAATTGAGATTGATGAATCATTTCTTCAACCAAATGAAGCTGTGTGGACTCGTTCTTATCCTTGCCTTCACTCGATTCTGTCAGAGCAGACATGAGCATAGAGGCGGCAAAAAGCTGCTGACTCACAGAATCATGAAGTTCTCTAGCTAGTCGGTTTCTTTCCTGTGAGACAATTTCCTGAATCCGGTTTTCAAGGTCTTCCGCCTTTTCATTTGCGATTTTTTGAGAGAGCTTTGTTTGTTCCTGAATTTGACCATGTAACTTCCAAACCATTTCTTCAATGGAGGCCACTTCCTGCACACCACTTCCAGGGGCTTCCCACAAACTACGTCCTTGTTCCACCGCTTTTAATTCATCAAATACCATGTTCCATTGTTTTTTCCAAAAGAGCCCAGATAAAAGACCGAAGATAATGCCGAGCCCAATACTCACGATCGCGGTGAATAATATAAACGGCAGGTCCCAAACTTTAATAATCCACAAAGCCTCCAAACTGATTACCGGGAAGAAGAATAAAGTCACGACTGCCAGCACAAGAAAGCTGGTAAAAGAGATTAAGATAGAATACAGTACATGCCTTGTTACTACACTCATATTCTCTTCACCTCTAAGCTTCCTACAAAGATAGAGGTCACAATCTTCACTTTTTGTGTCGCTTCTTTATAATTTTCTGTGTGGAAATGCACCGTCTGGTTAAAAATACTTTTTTCTTCATGCTCTAATATGTTCGTGGAACCAACCATTACGGAATGCTGGACACTAAGTTCTACTTCATAGGGAACCAATATTTGAATATTACCAATCACATTCCTGATAAAAATGGTCGCTTCCCCTTTTGGGAGTACTGTATAGCTTAAATCGATGGTCGTATCGCTGATACCGCATTGAATATTGACATCATCCCAAGTGTAGGAGTGATCCGGTGTTTTCTGGGCTCCGAACAATTTGTTTTTAAACCACTTTTGTGGTTGTCTAATGACGGACTCTTGTCGCGCTGGTACAACTTCGGGATTTAACTTGACGGGATGCTTTTTTGCCTGGAAATACTGATATACAACATAAAGGACCGTTGCAACTATCATAAAATGGAAAGTCATCGTGTTGAAAATAGAAATCAAGATGGATAACAAGCCAATCACAAATAGGACCTTTCCAATTAACCAATGCCATTTTTCTTCCCGATATACATAAGAAAACCTGAAAAAAGGAAGGAAAATACAAGGCCCGTATTAAAGAAAAGAATCTCCAAAATAAAGATGAAAGCCCCCATAAAGATGATAAAGCTAAGGTAATCCGATTTAATCCTGTTTAACATGCGCCTTGCACCTCCCTTTGGTTTTATTATTGTGCATGCAGCCAAAAAAGGCGTAACATGCACGCCTTTTTAGAATATCAGTTTTTACTGAGAAAGAGAATGCGTTTTTTCTTCTGTTTGGTGCATTTCTTTTTCAAGTACCGCAATGCGGGAATCAATAGTATCACGGTGATATGCCGTGTTGACCTGATGTTCCAAACGGTCCAGGTAGCTTTCCATTTCATTGAATCTCGTATAGGAATGCTCCGCTTTGCTCGAATCGACCACTTGATTCATACGGTGGGTGGCGCGTGCTACATTTTCCCTTCCCATCAATTCCATCCTTTTTATATACATATCTTTCAAACGGTGCTTCATTTCTTCATACTTCTGTTCAAGGTTCGACAAGTCCTCTGTGACTTTTCCTAAAGATACCTTCAGATTGTCAGCACGGTCTTGGAATTGCTGATGTTCGCGATTTGCAAACTCAAGCAATTCTGCTTCTCCAGCTTTTTCAGCTACAGCTGCTTGGGCTTTACGTTTTTCAGCGAGATTGCTTGCTTGGTGGTACTCCCGCACAAACTCCTCCTTGAGCAAGTTCTGGCGCTCCACTAATTTGCGAACTTTTTCCACTTCTCTTTCACAATCACGTAAATACTGATTCAACATCGCTATCGGGTTTTTCTGTTCCTTTTTATCTAATACCTCATGGAAATCTGCAGATATCGTTTGTTTGATTCGTGAAAATAAATTTGTCACTGTTCATCTCTCCTTACTAGTTATTTGTTTAAAGAATTCCACTGTCTTTCAAAGTTTGTAAATGGATCTCCAGCTTCGGTTATGTCACTGTTTTCTTTCGCCTTGTTCCAGTTTTTATAAACGACATATAAGATGTACGCTGCTACAACTGCCAGGACTGCAGGGACATTGGCGATGGAAAAAGCAATGGCTATGAAAGCGATGAAGCCCCATAAAATTTTCGTACCAGTTGAATCTGTACGAAGGAATTCCTTTACTGCGTAATAGGTGACAACCAAGCTTACAGCCAAGCCTAATAGTGGACCGATGTTGGCAAGCAATACAAAAAATGCTATGACACCTACTAAAAACAATCCAAATTTTTTCATATGTTGTTCCTCCCTTCTATGTCTTTATCTTACCTTTACAGGGATTTTTGTATAATGAGCCTGAGCCATATTTTGCGATAAGACTTGAGGCTTAGAGGGGATAAGACCGAAAAAAAAGCATAGTGGAAACCACTATGCCCATTTATTCTTTAGTTTATGGCAAGACTTGCACTTGCAAATCCTGTGACTGCCGACAAAATAGAAAAATCTGTAGCAAGAGAGAATACCATCAACAACCTGGTACCCGTCGGAAATGTTTCTGATAAACCTGTTTCTATGCCAGATCTGGATGCTCCAATAAGAGTGGCACCTGCTGGAATTGGCGGCGCCAATGTTATACTAATGTCCGTCTCAGAAAAAATATTACTTCCCGGTGGGGCACTAAACACTGTAGCTACTACGGAAACTGGAGTCAAAAGGGTAGCTTGAACAGTCAGGCTGTAAAAAGCGGTAATTGCCGTGACAGTAGCTTCTCTGGGTAATGTAAAAGCATAGTAAAGAAGGCCTTGGCTGTCTGTTAAATCTATTGTAGTTCCAAGTATATCTATACTTGGTGAGGAACTCCCAAAGCCAATTAGTGCTCCCGTACTTATTAAGTCTGCCACTACCGTGGATAGTGCTACAGGGGTGCCTGATGCAAAAGGAATAATTGCGCCAGCTCCATCTATTCCAGCTGGTCCCGCTGGTCCTATTGCTCCTTCTGGTCCCGCTGGTCCTACTGCTCCTTCTGGTCCCGCTGGTCCTATTGCTCCTTCTGGTCCCGCTGGTCCTACTGCTCCTTCTGGTCCCGCTGGTCCTATTGCTCCTTCTGGTCCCGCTGGTCCTATTGCTCCTTCTGGTCCCGCTGGTCCTATTGCTCCTTCTGGTCCCGCTGGTCCTACTGCTCCTTCTGGTCCCGCTGGTCCTATTGCTCCTTCTGGTCCCGCTGGTCCTATTGCTCCTTCTGGTCCCGCTGGTCCTATTGCTCCTTCTGGTCCCGCTGGTCCTACTGCTCCTTCTGGTCCCGCTGGTCCTATTGCTCCTTCTGGTCCCTCTGGTCCAGCTGCTCCTGTTGGCCCTTGGATGCCAGCAGGACCTTCTGGTCCTGCAGGTCCTGCTACTCCTTGAGCTCCTGCAGGACCTGCAGGACCTGCAACACCTTGCGGTCCAGCTGGACCTGGTTCTCCTTGTGGACCTTGTGGCCCAACAACAGGAACTGGTGTTGGAGTTGGAATTACACCTCCCCCTGTTCCATCTTCAGCACTGTTAATGGTGTTGCTATTAGTATTGGTACAGGTTACATTTATAGTGCCAGGCATATTGCTTCTTGAACAATTTCTTTCAGAATAAACTCCCAATTCATTACCCCCTCTTTCTTTTTCCAAATGACAGTATCATTGTACTCACTAATTAAATTTTGGTAGCTTATTCTATTTATAAACAAAAGAGTATCTTTGAGATTACTTTAAGAATAGGAGGTTAAGCACTTGTTAAATAGTAGAATTGTTGATAGAATTTTCTGAAAGAAACATTGCAACACGTAACACCTTCTTTCTATTTCACACTGTTTGAAAATAATGATTAGGAGGCGTTTTGCTATGCAAAAAGAAAAATTGGTCCATTTGATTCCTTACAGACTGGAAAACCAGCTATTCGAAACTCATCAAATTCCCGAAGGCATTGAATTGATTCAAGCCCCGGCCATTTGGCAGGAGGGGTATAAAGGGGAAAATATGGTAGTGGCTGTTATTGACACTGGTTGTGATCCGCAGCATCCAGATCTGGAAGGGAGAATAATCGGGGGACGTAACTTTACGGACGATGATAATGGCGATCCAGAGAACTTTACAGATTATAACGGTCATGGGACCCACGTTTCAGGCACGATTTCCGCAATCAATCCAGGATCAGGTGTAATCGGGGTAGCTCCTGAAGCTAAGCTGCTCATCCTTAAAGCCCTTGGAGGCAAAAACGGATCAGGTGAGTATGAATGGATTATCAATGCAATCAACTATGCCGCTTCTCAAAAAGTGGATATCATCTCGATGTCGCTTGGAGGCCCGATTGATGTACCCGAACTTCACGATGCGATCAAAGCAGCGATTTCTAGTAACATCCTTGTTGTATGCGCAGCAGGCAATGAAGGGGATGGTAATCAACACACCGATGAATTTTCCTATCCTGCCGCTTATACTGAAGTGATCTCTGTTGGCTCTATTAACCTTCAACGCAAATCCTCTTACTTTACTAACTCGAATAATGAAATTGACCTTGTTGCACCTGGTGAAAAAATCATTTCCACAATACCAGGCGGAAGATATGCTATTTTCAGTGGAACATCCATGTCAGCCCCCCATGTCGCTGGAGCGCTCGCCTTAATAAAGAAACTTACCGAAAAAGAATTTGGCCGAATGCTTTCCGAGCCTGAGTTATATGCCCAACTAGTAAAAAGAACCATTCCGCTCGGCTATCCAAAAGCACTTGAAGGCAATGGACTCCTTTATTTGACAACTCCACGGCTTTTGGCAGATTATTTGCGCCAGACCAATATTGCAGAAACCATTGGCGTATAAAATATAAGGCTGTTTTCGTATACTTTGTTGCTTTTTCGTTTTAACCATCTAACCGTGATATTCCTTACTGTCGTGCTCTTTTCACTCTAATTATGTAAGATTTACTTGATCTTTTTAGAGCAGGTAAGATGACAAAGAGTCCAAATGCCGACTTTTTGCTAGTGGACAGCAACAATCTTTTAGAAAAGAGCCTTGAAAAAGAGCTATATATAAAATTCAGCCCCTGATTGCGTTCTAAGTTAACCGTAATCGGGGGCTATTTATGTTCCGATTTTTAAAATCCACGCCAAATGATAGTACATTATGCTTGGGTCGATCTACTATAGCAATAAGAATTTCATTTATTTGAATGAGGTCTTCACTTTCCACCCTTATTCTTTTTAATCACCTTATGATCATATACGGCCGCATCATTTCGTAGTCCTCATGTTCTAGCATATGACAGTGCCATACATAAAGGCCGGAATATGGACCAAATTGCATGATGATTCTCGTCACTTCATTCGGATTCGCCCGTGCGGTATCCTTCCTCCCTCTCTCCTGAGGCTCTGGCGGGATGCTTGGTCCCTGATATTCTATTATTTTATCCCTGTTGTATTTGTCCACATCAAACTTTCGCCGGTCAAGTATCAGAAAGTCTATCAGGTGGATGTGAATAGGGTGTGTGTCCGGAGTAAGGTTGATAAGATACCAAATTTCAGTTGTACCAAGCTTAGGAGTTTCTGAAATTGGAGCGTCCCAACCTTGGTTATCAAGTAACATGATTTCCCTTCCATATTTATCAATCGAGTGATCAAGGGTCAAAAACCTTTTTCTGAAAGCATCTTTTTTAGAATAGATAGGAACTTGTTCCAATACTGCCGGAATACTACTTGTATCTATATACTCAAGCTCTGAGATAACCCTGAACTGCATGACCTCCCTTACTTCATTATCAGGTTCCCCATTCGGGAAAGGAGCGGGGGCATCATTAATCAACGTGATCCTCTTGCCTTCAAGATTGGTAAAATCGATGATGATATCCGCCCTTTCAGCAGGTGCCAGGATTATTTCCTTTATTCCTATCGGTTGAGGCAACAGTCCCCTGTCTGTTCCTACTTGAAACATAAGCTGGTCACTATCAAGCTTCAGCCTGAAGAACCTGCTGTTTGCCCCGTTTAACACCCGAAAGCGGTATTTTCTTGGTTCCACTTCCAAGAATGGCCAGACTTTCCCATTCACCAGTATTGTCTTTCCAAAAAACTCGGGAACAATGGATGTCTTAAGTTCAGAGATAGGATCATCCGGCTGCATCGGATAATAGAGGGAACCATCTGGATTAAATGTTCGATCCTGCAGCATTAATGGAATATCATATTTACCAGATGGCATATTTAAACATCGTTCTCTCTCACTTCTTACCAAGAAGAAGCCGGCAAGTCCTGCATATATGTTCAACCTTGTAATACCGATGGCATGATCGTGGTACCATAGTGTACAAGCATTCATGAGGTTGTCATACTGATAAATCCGCTTTGCAAATTTCTCCCCGACCTGCTGAAACCCTTTAGTAAACCATGCATCCGGATATCCATCACTTTCCGGTTCCACCACCGCACCATGTACATGCACCACTGTCCTGACTTCAGGAACATCATGGTGTGCTCCATGTACCGTAAAGTCTACAGGTAATAGATGTGTTGAAGGTAACTGGTTTTCCCACTTGATATACACCCTTTCCCCGCTTTCCACTTCAATGGTCGGTCCGGGGAACACACCTTCATAACCCCACATGGTTGTCTCCGGCAGTTCACTATGTACCGACACTTTGCACTCCCTCATGCACACCTCGTAATACGTATGATCTTGCCCTTTATATTTCGGGGGTAATACTTGCGGAATAGGAAGTGCATCCATGTACTTGGTCAGGCTATCAGCTTTCTGAATCCTTTTTCCAAACAACATTCAACGCCTCCTTTCATGTTCTCATGCTTAAACATATTCCGTTTAGTCGATGAATATCCAAATCTGAAAGTATAAAGAAAATAGGGGTTGTATAAAAATACGTTAGATGGTATTTTTATTAATATTGTATTCTATCATTTTACTTATTCTAAAGGGGACAAGACATATGAGTACACCATCTGCTAAACAAACTTCCTACTCTAAACAAACAGAGGAAAAAGACTATTCTACTTCCCAAGTTTTAAAATTTGCCTTCCCATCCTTGATTGGGGTTCTACTTTTCTTGATACCGGTATCCTTTAATGGAAATATAACCATCGGACTTGGCATCATGGCCGATTGGGTATTGAATACATTTGGAGGTGCAATCCCCACCTTTATGACAGGTGTTTTAGTAGCCTCTGCACTAAGCAGTCTATTAGTGAAGATCTTCCCTGTGCCTTTTATAAAGAAAGACAGCTTCCTTGACTCTTTACTGAATGTCGGAGGTATATGGCTTGCATTACGTATCATTGGTGCAGTCTTCGCTGTAATGACATTGACGGAATTCGGTCCTGCATTTATCACCTCTGAGTTTACCGGTGTAATTGTTCTTTACGACCTCATTCCTGTTTTAACTGTCTGGTTTCTTTTTGCCAGTCTGTTCATGCCGCTTCTTTTGGAATTTGGGTTGATGGACTTTATCGGGACATTGGTAAGAAAGGTAATGCATCCTCTGTTCAAATTGCCAGGTCGTTCTTCCATTGATGCAATGGCTTCGTGGATGGGGAGTGGGACAGTAGGAGTGTTGCTGACCACACAACAATATGAATCTGGATATTATACAAAAAGGGAAGCAGCTGTTGTTGCCACCAACTTTTCTATTGCTTCTATTGCGTTCAGCCTTGTTATTGCCAAGTTTATCGGGATTGATCATATGTTTGTACCTTTTTACTTTACAGTAGTGGTTACAGGAATTATTGCGGCAGTCATTTGTCCTAGAATCCCACCTCTCTCCCGGAAAAAAGACACCTATTACGAGCCTGTAGGCCAAAAAATCGATGAGAAGGTTCCAAATGGAGTGTCAAGTTTCCAATGGGGGCTTCAGCAAGCTGTAGAAAAAGCGGGGCAAGTAAAAAGTGCAAAACAGGTCGTAAAGAAAGGGGTTAATAATGTAGTGGATATCTGGATGGGACTCATTCCACTTGTGATGGCACTTGGAACTATCGCACTTGTGGTAGCTGAGTATACAGAAGTGTTCAATGTACTTTCCTATCCGTTCATTCCATTCTTGCAACTCTTACAAATTCCAGAAGCCCAGGCCGCTGCCCCCGCCATGATTGTAGGATTCGCAGATATGTTCCTGCCTGCAGTTATCGGAAGTGGGATAGAGTCTGAGCTTACTAGATTTGTGATTGCCGTCATGTCATTGACTCAATTGATTTATATGTCGGAAATCGGAATTCTTTTGATAAAGTCCAAGATTCCACTCTCAATATGGGAGCTGCTCATCATCTTCTTGCAAAGAACCATCATTACTTTGCCTGTTGCAGCACTAATGGCTCATTTGTTCTTTTTCTAAGCTAATTGTTTTCAGCAAAATTCTTCGTTTCAAATCAAACTACAATGCTCTTTTCTCAAAGATTGTTGCTAATCACTAGTAAAAAGTCGGCATTTGGACTTTTTACAGCATAGAAACACTTTCAACCAAGAAAAGAGCACGACAGCAAGTAATATAACGGCTAGTTTAAGCATTCGAAGCAGCAACAAAGTATACGAAAACAGCCAACTACAAATAAGCTCGCCACTATCCCTTAAAGGGATTGGCGAGCTTATTTGTGTTAGAAAATTCATTTAGTCCGTGCCTCATGCACTTTCAATTGTTTTCCTTTGACGGTGCGGTTTTTCATCTCTTTCATTACCAAAGGTCCCTTGCCATTGAGGATATCCACATATGTCTGATTGTCTTGAATGGATATGATTCCAATATCTTCTGATGTCAGGCCATCTATTTGGCAGATGGTACCTACAAAATCCACAGCCCTGATTTTCTTTTTCTTACCGCCGTTAAAATAGAGCTTCATGATATCCTGCTCTAATTTGGCGTTTCTTTCTAGTTTTTTAGATGGTCTATTTTCAATTTTCTTCACAAAAGATTTTTCAGCCCTTAAAACTGTCTCCCGATTTGGGGCCACAGCTACGGAAAGTGTATAACCAAGATAACCCTCTATATCAACCAGCTGATTAGTTTCCCGCTCCGTCACTAACGTGATGGCCTTGCCTGTTTTACCTGCTCTTGCCGTTCGGCCGATACGATGTACATATCGCTCCTTATCTGAGGGAATATCAAAGTTTATGACAAGGCTTATATCTTCAACATCTATTCCTCTTGAAGCCACATCTGTTGCAATAAGGTAGCGAAATTCTCCCCGTTTGAAAGCATTCATAACAGAGAATCTGTCTTCCTGAACCAAACCGCCATGCAATTTACCACAAGGATATCCGGCGCGATGAAGTTTCCGGTGAACCCTCTCCACTTCTTCTTGGGTAGCGCAGAAAACAATACAACTATCAGGATTTTCTACTATTGTGATGTCTTTTAGAATGGAGAATTTCTCCTCCACTTCCACCTTATACACAATATGCTTGATCCTATCCGTTGTAATACCCTCGGCCTTTATATCAATGAAGGCCGGGTCTTTCATATATTCTTTGGATAAGTGTGCGATGTCTTCCGGCAATGTGGCAGAGAATAACATGGTCATTCTTTCTGTGGGCAGCATTTGAATGATTGCCTCCACCTGATCGATAAACCCCATGTTTAACATCTCGTCTGCTTCATCAATAACCAGAAATGCCAACTTATCCACATCAAATGTCCCTTTTTCAAGATGATCCAGCACCCTGCCAGGGGTACCTACGACTATATGAGACTTTTGCTTCAACTCAAGCTGTTGCTTCTGAAAAGATTGTTTTCCAAAAATGGCGGTAGCTTTGATCCGCTTGTATCGCCCGATATTGGTTATATCGTCCTTCACTTGGGCGGCAAGCTCCCTTGTTGGTGTAAGCACCAAGGCCTGTGGCTTGTTTTCTTCCCATTCAACAAGCTCACAGAGAGGCACAGAAAAAGAAGCTGTTTTTCCGCTCCCTGTCTGTGATTTTACAATAATATCCTTTTTCTTCAGTGCCAAGGGAATTACTTCTTTCTGAACATTAGTAGGCTCTATATAGTTAAGGCTTGTTAATGCTTTTATGATGTCTTCTCCAAGCATAAATTTCTGAAAAGTTCTATTCATGGTTTAAGCGCCCTTCTTTACCTTCAAATTTTACGAGAATCTCCATTACTTCGGACCTGCTGCCTATACGCAATGGCGGACCCCAAAAGCCGAATCCGGATGAAACAAAGGCATGCAACTGCCCTTTTTTCAAATAGCCCCAATCCAGTTCGAAAAGTCTTCTGGTAATGAAGTGATTCGGAGCCATCTGTCCCTTGTGAGTGTGTCCGGAAACGATGAGGTCTACACCATTCTCCTGTGCTTCCTTCAACTCTGCAGGTTGGTGATCCATTGCAATCAGAGGCAAAGAGCCATCTAATTTCATATCTTTCACAAGTTGATTAAACGTCTTTCTTCTTATATCCGTTTTATCTTTTCGTCCGAGCAGATAAAAACTTTCTCCTATCTGAATTACCTCATCCATCAATATGCGGATATCCACGTTCTTCATCTCATTTAAAAACGCCGGGATTTCTCTGCCGTAATATTCATGGTTCCCCAGGACCCCGTATATACCCAGTGGAGCGTGGAGTTGCTTCAGGATAGCTCCCATATTCTTTTTTGAAAATGTTTCGGGTCGTCATCAATGATATCACCGGGAAGCAAAATAAGATCGGCCTTGATGCGTTCCATCGTTTTAACAAGCCTTTTGGCATGGGCAACACCGGACAACTTGCCAAAATGCATGTCAGAGGCAACAGCTATATGAAGCTTTCCCATTTTATTTTTCTTTGGTATGCTCACTTCATATTTTCTGATAACAGGGCTATAGGCGTTATATGTACCGAATGCGAAAACACCAGCAAGCATGATAGCGGTGACCGTCCCAACCCACACAACTGCAGTGTCACCTGGAACCCCAGATACACCAAGTATCCAGACTGCAAAGTTAGCTAACGGAAAGAAAAGCAAGCCGTACTGGATAAACCCAAACCAGATCGACCCCACAACAGATAGCGCGGATAGGGGTTTTACCATTCTGCCTAGTATATAGGCATAAGAGAGTACAGTAACAGTAATCCAATAAAGTATTTCTTGTTGGAATGAAAACATTGCCTTTAACCATACCAAACCATTCCAACCAAGATAAAACATCAAGATATTATATATAGAGAAAAATGCAACGATCGATAATACCCGACCAACTTTCACGTAAACAACTACTCCTTTAATAGGATAAATATTTTCTACTCATTATAGCTAATTTTTATATCCAATGTGAAATTTGAAGATCTTAGTTCACCTAAGACCCTTCTTTCTGACTGACCAAACGAAAAAAACTGACCCACATAGCGGAGTCAGTTGACAAAAGAAGATTTCTTCAAATATTTATCAAACACAAAATTCCCGAACGGAATGAAGGCGACAGCCACTGCACCTGCAGCCCATTTAAAGGACCATCTGATTTTCAATGTGATGTATGCAATAAAAAGAACATAAGTCACGAATAAAAAACCGTGTAACGCTCCGACGACACTTACTGCTTGAGGGATGTCAAATCCATATTTTAAGGGCATTGCTATGAAGAGAAGGATGAGCAGTGATCCCCCTTCTATCAATCCCATCATTCGAAATCTATTAATTGTAGTGTGTGCCATTGTCTATCAGCCTGCCTTTACCATACTTTGATTTCCCTCTATTATAAAACACTTTTTTCTTGTGCCTGCCACTTACCAATGACAATCCTGTGAATTCAAGGGTCGTTTTTTCTTTTGGAATAAGACAGTACTGCAATCTGTGTAATCAATGAAACTAGGATCGAAGTTGGAAAAAGAACCACGAAAGATGCAATGGAAGTAAGATCTCCCCATGCTGGATCCGAAAGGTAAATATATAGTGAATATAGAGAGCAAAAGGTGAAACCAATACAAACTCCATAGAAGAAAACTTTATACCGTTTCACATCACAGCACCTCCAATCAAAGGAAAGACAGTGCCAATCAACACTGTCTTTTGATATTATTCAATCCCGCTATTTTGTTTATATTCCTTGAGGGCCTGAATGCCCCCGTCCAGATAGGATAAAAAGCTTTCTTCTATCTCTTTATCCAACATTCCTGACATATTTTCTTTAATTTTCTCAAAATTGTAGATGATCAAGTCCGTTTTCATGCCCCTGCTTACAAGTATACTGTTTAGCCACAATGCGTATTCGAGAAAAGTTTGGGTGTCCTTCAGCTTATATGCTGTATTCAGATAAAGAAAATGATAGAAGTTATCTTCAATGGTTCGTTCTTTTCCTTTATCTCCAAATTTTTCTTCTAGGTAAGGATAGTCTTTATACATGGTAATTACCACTTTTTCTACGATTGGAGTTACATCCAAATCGCCTATATCTGCCTTTATTTTTTGAACGGTAGGTGTGAATAATAGATTGGTCATGTTGATACAACCTTGTATCTTGTGATGGTGGGAATTATAGCAGCCAGATC
Organism: Sutcliffiella horikoshii DSM 8719; assembly: GCA_001648575.1. Taxonomy (GTDB): domain Bacteria; phylum Bacillota; class Bacilli; order Bacillales; family Bacillaceae_I; genus Sutcliffiella_A; species Sutcliffiella_A horikoshii. The sequence goes on from LQXN01000002.1 coordinate 15,969, forward strand.
TTGGTCAGGATACTTCTTCTCCAGCTCATGGATGCGCTTATAATCTTCACTGCTTACCCATACAAGGAAATCTTCTTTGGAATCCCACTCCATAAAAACAGTGAGTTCACCAGCTTTCTTCTCATTTTGAAGGAGGAGAAACCGTTGAAATCCTGTTGCCTTTTCAACCAACCTGGATCGATTATGATAAATGGAAATAACTTCGTCTGCCTTTTCCACCGGTACTTGGAATGTTGAATGAACAATATACATCTTATGCGACCCCTTTCTGGGTGTGGAAATACATTTTTATATAGTTTGAGAAATAAACCTAAAGAAAAAAGATGCCGGTTTTCCGTTACATCTTTTCTTGAAAAGTTATCTTATTATGTTTGAGAGACAGGAATCTCAATGTTCCTTCTCTTTAACTCATCTGATATTAACTTTAAAAAATCGTCATTTAGTTCATTGCTCTTTGCAACTTCATATACTTCCACTAGTGAATCATCACTTAATGAATCCATTTTATCCCCTCCCATATAACAGAAATCCCTTAATCAAATCGGCAACTTATTTAATTTTCAAAAAGCTTTTTACCAAAAGTGCAATGCTTGCTTGTGAAAATTCCAAATAAGATAGCCTTATCTTTTAAAAAATTTCCATACTATTTCATGTGAAGTGAATGGATTCATTTGAAGTTATTTTAATACAATCTCTCTTTATATTATTCTAACGAACATCTCCAGCCTTTGTCCAATGATACTAAGACCTTTTAGCTGAATTTTAATGCATTTCAATGCTCAACAATGTCATTTCAACCGCTATTAATCAGCATTTTGGAACATCGATGGAATTATTATGAAAAAGCATAAATTCCTATGAAACATTCAGAAAATGGATAAATCTACCTAGTCTTTTTAAATCTATATTTTTAAAACTCAAAACAAAAAACTTTTTCAAGATCTTGTGATTTGAGCTAATAGTTCTTGTACTTCATTTATTTTCAGCTTGGAAATATGAGCATATTTTTCAAG
>LQXN01000009.1 GCA_001648575.1 Sutcliffiella horikoshii DSM 8719
CGGTAACAAAAAGTGTTGTTTCTATCCTTATCGGAATGGCTATACATAACGGGCATATGGAAGGTGCAGAGCAGCCTATTGAAGATTTCATTCCAGAGATTAAGGAAATGGAAAACTACGAAATCCTTAAAACTCTAACAATTAAAGACTTATTGACGATGAGATCTGGTCTTAAGTGGAATAAAGATTTGGAAACTGCTCTTAGAGGGCAAAGCGATATGATTAATTATGTGTTGAATAAACCTTTCGTGCAAGAGCCTGACACATTATTCACCTATAATTCTGGAACATCCAATATATTAGCCATCATATTAGAACGTTCGACTGGCCAAAACCTCCTTGACTTTGCAGAGGAAAATCTATTTAGCCAATTAAAAATAGATAAATACGAGTGGGAAAAGCAAGGAGAGCACTATAGAGGTGCAAGAGGACTGTTTATTCGACCCAATGATTTAGCTAAAATAGGCTACCTTATGCTGCACGATGGCGTTTGGAAAGAAGAGAGGTTATTGCCAGAAGGCTGGGTGGAGGAAAGTACAAAAATCTATTCTGATGGAAGGTATATACAAACAGATGGTTATGGATACCAATGGTGGATAGGCAAATATGGGAGAGGAAAGGAATATTTCTTTGGATCTGGCGGTTTGGGGCAAGGCATATTTATCGTCCCAGAAGAAAATCTTATCGTCGTCTTCACAGCGCGAATCCTAGACAATGACGATAGTATCTACTATGCATTACTGAGAAACTACTTGATTGATTATCTTGAAATAAAGCGGTGAAGAGGTAGAGACTTATGATTGTTGCAAAAAGCAAATCAACAACCCAAAAGATGTAATGCTCACATGAGGTATGCTTTTGAATAGGCCTAAATACTCATTGTGTAATTCTATGGAGGAATTTCTCCATTTCCGTCGAAACGTGTTAGTTATGTATATACAGTTTTTGTAAAAAACAAGGAAAGGAGGACGAGGATGAAAGTATTAGATGTATCCTCTTTACAAGAGGGAATTCGGGAAGTGACCCGGACAATGTCGCAATTAGAAAAACAATTATATAGCGTGGAAAATGCTATTCAGTCGTTTATCACCTCCAAGGATTCCTTCCGGGGCAAAGGGGCAAATGCAATCAGGCGCTATTATGAATACGCACATCTTCCACTCTTGATATTCTTCCAACTGTTCCTCGTAAACTTCCAAACAAAAATTCAGCAGCTGCAAATGGAATTGGACAGTCTGGAGGGAGATTCTCGCGGATTTATTGATGAAGCCTTTCTGACAAGGGAGATCGAAGACGGGGTAAACCAAATCAATCGCATGGTTTCCGAATTGACCGAAGAGACCAATGCCAAGCTACGGTCCGTCGATGATATCGTCTATCTTCCAAGGCTGAAGGACCACCACTTCCATGACGGAGTCCAACAAGCCAAAAAGTCAGCAAGGGAAACGGCAGACAAGCTGCAACAGTTCGATCACCAACAAACCCGGTCGTTCACAGCCTTCGCAGAAGATTTATCTCTAATTACGAACTACATAGAGGAAATGACCCACCAATTTCAATCTGGTAAGATAAATGTGAA
>LQXN01000010.1 GCA_001648575.1 Sutcliffiella horikoshii DSM 8719
AGTAAGACTGGGAAATGAAGAAATAAGACTATATACCATAAAAGCAGCAGCTAAAATGATAGAATCCCCAAAAATACCTTCCACAGATTCACAAAAAAATCCTCTCCCCTCCAATCCTAAATCAGCTATACTGTAGTTATAGAAATAGAGAGAAAGTAGATGAATGGGATGAGGGACGATTACAGTCAATTTATTGAACACATAAAAAGAAAGACAGGCATTGACCTGGCTCTGTATAAAGAGGGGCAGATGAAAAGAAGGTTGACCTCCCTATACGAAAAGAAGGGGTATAAGAGCTTTAATGAATATTACCAGATGTTAGATAAAAATGAAGAAGAATTGATTGAATTCCTTGATCGCATGACTATAAATGTTTCGGAGTTCTATAGAAATTATAAACGGTGGGAGATTTTGGAGAAGAAAATCCTTGTTGAAATGTTGAAGGAAAACAAGCACCCGAAGGTTTGGAGTGCTGCCTGTTCCACAGGGGAGGAACCCTATACGCTCTCCATGGTCCTTAGTAGTTATCTACCGTTAAATAATATCCAGGTTAAAGCCACTGACATTGATTCGAACGTTATAGCAAGAGCCAAGCTAGCAACTTACCAGGAGCGTTCACTTCAAGAGGTGCCTGTCGGAATCAAGCGTAAATTCTTCAAGGAGCAAGATGGATTATACAAAGTGAGTGAGGAAATAAAGAATACGGTTAACTTCAAAAAGCAAAATCTTTTGGCTGATCGATTTGAACAGGGTCACGACTTGATAGTGTGCCGGAATGTACTGATTTATTTTACGGAGGAGGCAAAGGAGCAGCTCTATCATAAATTCAGTAACGCCCTGAAAAAAGGGGGAGTACTGTTTGTGGGCAGTACGGAACAAATTTTCCAGCCTGCGAAGTATGGGTTTGAAGTAGTGGATACATTTTTTTACCGCAAAGTATAAGTTAATCCCTGTTGATACAGGGTTTCAGACTGTCGGCAAATTAAAAGATAGTTAAGTTATCTCTTGGAGCGGTTGATCTTCGTTCCAGGAGCT
>LQXN01000011.1 GCA_001648575.1 Sutcliffiella horikoshii DSM 8719
ACTGTGAGTCCCACTCCCCCCGCGGGCGTATCGCTTTGATGAAGGCTGTGGTGGACGGGGTGATCGAACCTGATGAAGATGTGGAACGCTCCCTTGATTTGTGCCTCGGTTGCAGAGCTTGCGAGCCTGTTTGTCCGTCTGGCGTAAAGTATGGTCACCTGCTCGAGGAAGCCAGGGATATCATCAATCAAAATAAAAAGCACACCCTTCCAGTAAGGGTGATGAGGAAGACTGCGTTTAACGGACTCTTCCCCCATCAAAATCGTATGAGAATGTTGACCAATTTTCTTGGAATCTATCAGCGCTCTGGAATTCAAAGTGCCCTTCATCACACCGGATTGCTCAGATTGTTACCTGAAAGCATGGCAAGCATGGAGCGTGTGCTGCCAAAGGTCCCTACGATGAAGGAAATGAAAAATCGCCCCACACATCTGCCAGCGCTTGCTGCTCAGAAAAAAAGAGTTGCCTTCTTTTCTGGCTGTCTGATGGATACTATGTTCCTTGAGACCAATAATGCCACAACAAGGCTGCTACAGCATGCCGGCTGCGAGATTGTCATCCCAAAGGCCCAAAATTGTTGTGGCGCCCTTCATGGACATAGCGGAGAAAAGGACAGCGCCAAGGAACTTGCCAAACGGAATATTGCTGCATTTGAAAACTTGGAAGTGGATTACATCATCACCAATGCTGGTGGGTGCGGAGCATTCCTTGTCGACTACGACCACCTATTGAAAGACGATCCGCAATGGTTTGAGAGAGCCGTTTCTTTTAAAAAGAAAATCAAGGATATGTCAGCTATTTTGGTAGAATTGGAATTTCATAAAAAAGACCTGCGTGTGCGACCGCAAAGGGTGACCTATCAAGACTCCTGCCATCTTCGCAATGTACAGGGCACCTTCCTCCAGCCGAGGATTTTATTGCAATCAGTTGATGGTGCAGAATTCCACGAGATGAAAGACGGTGACCGCTGTTGTGGCTCAGCAGGCATTTACAACATCGTTGAATCCGAAATGTCGATGCAGATATTGGACCATAAAATGGAGAAGGTCGCGGAAAGCGAGGCAACGACCATAGTGACCGCAAACCCTGGGTGTTTGCTCCAAATGAAGCTCGGGATAGAACGTGAAGGATTGACGGGGGCGATCCGCGTCGTTCATATTGCCGACTTTTTGTTGGAAGGGTTGGAGGAGTAGACAGACGAGATATGTAAATAAGCGAAAGTTGATTTTATAAGCGAAGTTTTCGATTTATAAGCCAAGTCGGGCCAGATAAATGCCATTCGACACACTTAGACAAAATCAACCAAACTAGACTCTCCCACTTAGATTTCTCAATCAAAAAGACAGCGACGGTTACTTACCATCGCTGTCTTTTCTCTGCCATTTACACTGAAAAATAACCCTCAAATCTAGTAATAAAAGCATCAGAAGGCTTTCCACCAGTCTCCCGCAAAGCTGCATACACCGTACCCACAATGGGAGGAAGTGCTGCCCTCTTAAACAAAAATGGCAAACCTGCACTACGAGCCTCGCTATGTAAATAAACCATCATCGCTTCTGCATGCTGTCCGATCCCACCAGTCAAAATGATTGGAACACTATCATGAGCTGTAGTATGCTTAATCAATTTTTCATACAACACATGGATGTCTTTCAGCATCGCCCTTGCCGCACCCTCAATGAATGAAGTACATAGTTCATCTCCTTGATTAGACCTCTCGACAGCAACTCTTGCCAACGATGCAATCCTGTCCCTTGTTTTCCCTAATTCATACACGAGTGGCACAAGCTCAGACATTTCCTTCACCTGAAAGTGCTCCAATACTTCCTCCTTCAGCGGGAACGGTTTGTGACTACCTGTATCGTATTTCTCAAACACATACTCCAACAGATCCTTTCCAATTGTAAACCCACTGTACCCATCATTGATCAGATAACCCCAACCACCGACTCTTCCACGCTCAAGCTTTTCATTCACCCCGAAGGCGATGGACCCTGTTCCACTGATACACACGATTCCGGGCTCTCCCTTCGTTTCGGAATACAGAGCTGTAATCGCGTCGTTATCAACGGTAATTAACGGCTTATCTCCCAGCAAACCAACCAGCAGGTCTTTAAACCATTCCTTTTTGCCGCCACTTTCTGCTCCGGAAATTCCTGCAAAGACCAAATCCTCATCCGAAAGTTCCTTCCCTTGTAGCAGTTGGGAAAAGAGGTCGGTCAGTTCAGACCAAATGCTTTCCCTATTAGAACTATTTGGATTGGTCGGTCCGACTGTTGCCATTTTGATAACCAATCCTTGCTTGTCCACTACGACCCCTGTCGTCTTTGTTCCTCCACCATCAATGCCTATGATCATATGTTGCTCCCCTTGTTGTTTCTGTTTGACTTATTAATTTTTGTGCTTTTAACAATTGCCTACCTAACTCATCATTGCCAATAAAA
>LQXN01000003.1 GCA_001648575.1 Sutcliffiella horikoshii DSM 8719
GTTACGCTGATGCATCTAAAGCTTGAAAGGGAACTAGGGTGGAATGCTAAACGTGACATTGTGACGATTTGCCGTGATGCATGGCGATATGAGAAGAACTTTAAGGAACAATAAGTATTTACTATTATGTGATTGCCCGCTTAGCTACTACAGCTAGGCGGGCTTATTTGGGTTAGAAAAAATAAGACTTATTCATATGTTAATATTTGATCATCGATAATTTTACCAGTATTTAAATCAATTAACATGGTAGAAACGCTTAGATTTAACAATCGGGGTGGGTATTTTAATATAACCTTATATATTTTTTCATTACTAACCGCTAAAGTAAATTTTGTTATAGGGCTCTTATCAAATATGGTTAATCGACCATAAGTACGCCAAATAATTTCTCTTGCACGTATATCATCCCTAAAGTGTTTTTCGTCATCTTCTCGGGTACGAAAATACCTGAAATCTAAATGCCACTCTTCCTGGTGGGTCGAGGGAACAGTCCCTCGAACCATTTCCAGGACTTGAATTGAAGAAAGAGTTATAAGGCAGGTGGTCAAGAATTTGTGGCTAGCTGTCTGTTTTTATGAAAGCAAATAAAACCTCTTTTATCCCCCATGCCATTACGAGGATTGACTAATTTTTGTGTGTACAATAACTTACTTCACCAGCTAGATAGTGAAGCATAGGAAGAGCTCCGAAGGTACATTTCCCGTTAAGTACTTACCGGGAAAGAGAATTCACTAAAAAACATCTGCCTACATTGGTTTTTTGAGCATTACTTACAAGAAAGAACGGAGAGTCAAGCAACATTCCTCCTTGAAGAAAAAACGATGCATGCCTATGTCCCTGCCTTACTCATCCCTTTCGGTACATCTATCAAAATTATTGAACCGATCAGCCTTAAAGAAAACATGATGCAACACCTTACAGAATTGATACAACTTTATCAAGAATAAAACTTCCCTGACAGCGGTTGTCAGGGAAGTTTTATTATACTAAGAGATATCAATGATGATGGGAGCAATCGCAAATGCAAACAAGAAAAACTTATTTATATGTATTCGACACTATGTCAGACTGGGAATATGGCTATTTAATCGCTGAACTAAACACTGGTAGATACTTCAAAAAAGAAATCGCCCCTATGAACATAATAACAGTAGGAACAACCAAACAAACGATTACCACAATGGGAGGTCTCAACATAACCCCAGATCTTTCCCTTGATCACTGTACCTTTAAAAAGTCAGACCTGCTTATTTTACCTGGAGGGGAAACCTGGGGAGAAACTGCCCAACACCCCATCCTTCAAACAGTTGCTAAAGCATTGGAAAAAGGAACGATAGTAGCCGCAATATGTGGCGCAACCATGGGACTTGCCAATATGGGCTGCCTCGACACAAGAAAACATACAAGTAATAACTTGGACTACTTAAAAATGGTATGCCCCAACTACAAAGGAGAAAAGCTTCACGAGGAGGAGCAGGTCGTAACAACCAGTGATAACCTAATCACCGCATCCGGAATCGCTCCCCTCGAATTTGCAAGAGAAGTACTCGAAAAACTAGAAGTGTTATCACCCACCACATTACACTCATGGTATCAACTTAACAAAACACAAAAACCTGAACACTTTTTTGATTTAATGAATTCGATTTGAGAGAGTAGTGCTTGGAAGCACGGGGACGCACGTTTGTTAGGAATTGTTAAAGGTATACTAAGAAAGTTAATTTTAAACCAACGTTTGTACAAGCAAAATGCTTTCACTTGTTTGATAGTCTTACTTTTATCTTGATAAATATCGACTAATCTCGCATAGTATATCGAAATAATATAAAAAGGCAGGTTCGTCATTCTTTGGAGCGAAGAACCTGTCTATAATTCTATTATTGAGATTATTTTATAGTGGATGATAGATATAAGATAGTTGTATATATCGACTTTATTCCAGTATTCAAGAATAAAATAGCTCCTATATGAAATTCCTTTTTAGTTCATACCTCCCGTTTTGTCTTATTTAAGCAGAAAAGTATAAAGAATAAGGAAATTAACGTTACTACATTAAACTATTACAAACTACTCATTTTATATAAGTGTTAGAGTAATTATTCCTAGAAGAATATAAAATATTTGAAATATTTCCATTTTTTATGTCGGTTAATGTTATTATTTAGGTATTACATAAAAGGAGATGAACATAATGAAAAACTTCAGAAAAAAGCTTGGAATTTTAAGTATGGTAGCAATATTAGCTTCTTCATTATACGGAGTAGATGCATCAGCATCACGAAACGTGGGCTGTCAACCAGCTGGAGCGGTTCCGGACTGTAGTTATGGTCCCAAAAAACCTTGTACTTGGTACCCACATAACCCAGGTGGACCAAACCACGTATGCCTATAGTCATAAAAAAGATCAGTGGCTCAAAACCACTGATCTTTTTTATGGCTTACTTTTTCCATTTACCAATATTGATGGCCCGACGAAGGGCCAAGTGATTTAATCTTGCACTTGAGACAGGTATCTACCCTTTTGGAGCTATGGATCTTTTTCTTTTTCAGATTTCATAAGAGAAGGTCGAGGGAAGAATACCTCGACCCTTTATTTATTTTTAGATCATTGCCATGTTTTTGGCCAACCGCATACATCAAATTGATCCACCTCTGCCATTGAAAAGACCACATCATTGATGGATCTGTAAAGCCATCACATCGCGTAACCGTCAAGTTGAATAAATCATTTTTCATCAAATAAAGCTAAACAGTTCTCAACATCACTTATGCAAAGCTAAAGGAAGCTGAAAAAAAAGGGACGGTCCTGATAAACATGCAATCTACAAGTTCATTTATTTGACGAAACATATTATTTTTTGAGACTACAATATCATAGATAACTAGAGATTAAAGTACTCTTAGCTAGAAATCAATTGAATACCACCTAAATATTTATTTAAAAATATTATTTAACAAAAAAAGCAGAAGAGGGTTTAAAAACTTAAACATTCTTCTGCTTTAAGAGTTATGAGTTGTAAATTCAATTTCTAGCTGTTGATTGAAGCAAAAGGCGAAGACTCCTGAGGAGGCTCAAGGTCGCCCCGCGGAAAGCGAAGCCATTTGCGGAAATCAACAGCGGTGTCCTAAACAATATCAAATCAAAGTGGCTTCGAAGCGGAATGGGGAGCTTACGGACCGCTCGCTGGAAAGCGAAATTCCTGCAACGGAAATCAACTTGTTCCAACAGATAACCTTACTATTTTATAGTTTGCCAACAGTCAAATGTATGAACCCTATCTCCATCTCAAAAGCTCGCTTAGCCCCCGGTGATTTCTGCCTCCAGCCACTCTCCCTTTTAGAATAAATCTAAATAAGATATATTCCTTATTTTTATATAAAAACATATTTTCAAAGCTGAAATGAATGAAAACATGGTTTTAACCGCTCTTTTTGGAAAATTCATATAATTCTAACATATGTTACTATTCACTTAGGGCCTAGTTTATAGGAGAGGAGGAATAATGATGAAAGAACTTAACTTGAAAGTTGAAGACTTCGAACTAGAGTTAGAAGTGTACGAAGTTTCTTCCGCTACAGTACTTGATACAATGGGAGCATCTCAAGGATATAACTCTTGCTCTTCCGTTGTAACTCAAGCCTAATTTCGTCTTTATACTTATCTACTGATTGCTCAGTTCAACTTTGAACTGAGCTTTCAACTTTCATTACAAATTTTCGCTTGAAGGGAAGATCCTGAAAAATGGCAGTAATGGACAACTATTTAGTAAGGACACCAGCACTGAACTTAGACGTGTTGGAAGCAATATTTAATAATGACAAGGAACTGGAAAAAATTCTTGCAGCTTATTTAAGTCAGGAACACATCAAAGAAAGAATACTTATTGGAAGCGATAGCCTTTACCAACAATTAGAAGAAGGAAAGCTGACAGCCGGTGCAAGGTTATCACTTGTGAAGTACTTACTACGCATGTCCTCAAGGACCATACCCTTTGGATTGTTTTCAGGAATATCCAATAGCAAATTTTCTACAGCAGAAGTTGGGAAACATGCAGCAGATGAAAAGAAAATTAGACTGTCTATAAAATGGTACATAAAACTAATAGCTATTATAGAAGATTCACAAGGAATAGAATCTCAACTGAAGGTATCGATAAACCCTTTAATAGTAGAAGGCAGTCAGCAATATAACTTGGATACAATTCTTCAAAATAATTTTCAACAACTGAAAATTAAAAAAGGTCCTCTAATTAAAGCACTGGTAAACCATTCTACCTCCCCTATAAGAATAGTAGATTTAGTAAATCATATTGTTCCAGAAGATATGGAAAAGAAGCATCTGTGTTTAAAAACGATAAAAAACCTATTGAAAAAACAATTTCTTGTCAGTGAACTGCAGCCTTCTGTTTCTTTCCACAAGGAAGATGATCTATTAGGGAAGCTATTAGAAAGCTCAAGGTTATTGAGTGAAGGGCAATATTCTGTCATTCGCACTATCGCCTCCATGATGGAAACGTATAAGGGGCAGAAAGTAGGAGAAGGGATCCCTACCTATTTGGAACTCATCAGAACAATGCAAAGATTAGTAGAAAGTGATAAATACCTTGTCATCGATTCTATCTACCATAAGCAAAGGGATGAACAACTAGGATTTGATGTCAAGGAAATCGAGGCGGTGGTAGAAAACCTTGCTCCATTGGCACATTTCAGTCAACAGTTCACCGCAAATGCCTGGGAACAATACTACTTGCAGTTTGTAGATCGTTATGGATTTTTTAACGAAGTGGCATTAATGGATCTATTAGATAGTGACAAAGGTATCGGCGTGCCTTCCTTTCAAAAGAACACTCAAACCTCTGAGCAGGATGAAGAATTTTTGACATATATGCTGGATAAGCTTTGGAACAATAGCAATCATGGTTCGAACAAACAAATACTAGAACTACAAGATGAGGACATGAAGGCTATCTCCGCCATTTACAAAAACACCAAGCAACACAAATTAAAAGACGGATACGATATGAAATTTTCCATCTTGGTTGAAAACGGAAAGAAGCTCTTCAATCTAGGTGTAAATTCTTTCGGAAGTACAGCGTCCTCTTTCTCGGGTAGGCTCGACCTAGAACAGCATCAGGAGGCATCCACCTATTATTCAGATGACCACTATATAAGTTGTGAGTTAAATGGAGTACCGATTAATTATCCTGATTTAGGCATTTCCTATAAAAAGCCAGACTATGTGATTGACATCACCTGTAATAGTGAGAAGAAAGACAATGTCATTGAACTTGCCGATATCTATGTCGGGGCAGATTCGGCTGGATTATACCTAAAAAGTCGAAAATACAATAAACGATTGTTACCAGTCTCGACTCATATGCTTTACTACAATAACTTTGTGGAACAAAAGCCACTTTTATTCTTATCACTTTTCGGAAAATACATTAGTGAAGTACCGACAAATATCAACTTGGGAAGATTGAAAACGCTTAGTCATCTTCCAAGGATTCAGTATAAAAACATCATTCTATCTCCACGTAGGTGGAATATCCCGATGGCTGAACTGAAAGCCGAACCAAGGCAGCGCTTAAAGCAACTCGCAGAAGAGCATTGCTTAAATGATCAATATATTTATCTCCTTGATGGTGATAAAACGTTACCGATTTTGTTACATACCACTATAGGTCAGGATTTAGTCATGGATGCCATCAAAAAGACTAGTAAATATAATAATCATCTAACATTTATCGAAGCATCGGAACTAAATGAAACGATTGAACAGAAGCGGACCTTTGTGAAAGATTATATTGTCACTGTACCACCAACTGCCAACAACTCAGTTAGGGTTGTCCCGGCAACGGATGTTGGGACACACGCACATCTGATTGAACATGAATGGACATACTTTAAAATTTTTTACCATCAAAATCAAAAGCATACGGTTCTAAATTCCTGTTTGGATAGCCTCTATAAAAGCAACTGCCCAGAGGTGTTCTATATAAACTATATGGATGTTCCTGGCCAGCCGCATCTTAGGATCAGGTACAAAAAAGAAGAGGGTTCAAAAGAGCATAAATCCCTGGTTGAAACACTAGAAGCCCTTCGCAAGAATGAACTGGTAAAGGATTATTCCACCCATTTATTTGAACCAGAATATAGCAGATATGGAGGAAGTACCACCTCTAAAGAAGCTTACAGATACTTTTGCCAAGAAACATTGGTAGGTTTCCAACTGAGCCTCCAGCAAAAGTGGAAGACGATAAAGGAAACAGAAAAAGGCATTATGTTCATGTTGTTTACATTATTCGATTTTCATGAAAGCTATGAGAGTGCGGCATCCTATCTTGAACAACTGCATGCCCATGTTCAGGCGGCTGCCGATGAAGACTACTTAAAGAAGTTTAAGTCAAACAGGAATTATTATACTTCACTTGGAAATCAGGCATTGGAATTATACAAGGAACATCAGCATGGGATTTTTAAGGGGAAAAAGGAAGCAGGAAGACGTTACACGAGCATGGTAACTCAGCAATTTTCAGCAGATAGAAGAGACTACATTTTCAATAGCATCGTCCATATGACTTTGAACAGGGTGATCGGTGTCAATAAGCAGCTGGAAGCCGAAGTGAATTGCATGGTCAAGTACATCTTCCACAATATGAAATATAGACTGCAGATTAAAGGAGAATACGATGAACTTTTATGAAATGAAAATCTACATGAATGATGTGGACAATCATCCAATCTATTCATCTATCCGATCATTGTTGGAGGAAGAATCCGTCCTTTCCCTTAAGAAAAGCTTCGAAAATGGCTATCATTTAACGGTTTTTGGTTGGCTTACCCAAGATCGAATGAACCAAATATCAACTGAATTCACAAGCTTACTCCTAGCGTACCCAACAGAAAAGTATGATGAGACGGCTTTTAGGAATAGCTATAGAAAGGTAGCAGAAATAGCGCTGAAAGAGAATGCACTCACAGAAATCCATCAAAATAAGGTTCTCATTTCAAAAAGGCAGGATTTATACGGTTTTCAAAATAAAGAGCAATTGGAGATATATTTAAGAATTAACCAAGTATTTGACAGATGGTTTATGCCTAGCTATTGGAAAAGGGATAACAACATCCTTTCTATTACAAAGGAAATGACACCATTTTGCACGAATCTACCAGATGTTGTGCTCTCTAAAGAGCATGCACTTTATTCCAATGGGTTTGTTTCCCATCTTTCACACTATCTTGGCCTATTACACTCTTTAAGCGAAAAGAATAAACAGATGATTGTCGAGAGATTTGAACAAGCAGCTGAGAAAGATAGAGAAACGCTAAAGGAGAGCTTGGAAAAGGATAATGGCTTAACTAAGGATCTGAATGAAATATATCATGAGATAAAGGATGCTGTTCAACGGGGCGTGCTGAACTTTCATTCTCCACACGATGATGCTCATATTGAAAAGAAGGTGGCAACATCCTCTAAAAGGCATCAGCGTGCACTGGCAACTCCTGAATTAAACAAATTGATTTTGAAGGACCCTGTCTTAATCGCGAACCGTTGGATACTAAATGTATTATATGAAAAACTGGTGCTTCTAAACATCAAACCACTGGAGAAGTTCTATATGAATTATTTGCTTTGCTCAATGAGGTTTCAGAAGAAGGAGGTATATGCATGAATATTTTTCTTGATCCGACAACGTATATCATCGATACCGAAACTGATTTTTATATTTGTACCAAGGAAAAGAATTTAAAGCTGATGCTGAAGGAACCTTCAAGGAATAGAGTCTATCAAATTATTAAAGCATTGAAAGCTGGAGAACCTTTTGCCTCTGCCAACGCATTCGATGAGAAGGTTGTAAAGCTGCTGCTGGATAAAGGGATGGCAACCACCTTAGAAAAAAGAAGGAGATTTCCTTTGAAGGGATCTCACACATTTCCGGTCCTCCATCGTTTATCGAAGTATTGAAAAGAGAGTGTGGCAAACAAGTGGAGCATGTGGACGGAAATGCCATTCTTGTACTTGATGATGATGGTGGCAAACATGAACTGCATATTACTTTTTTCAAAAGTGATATGTATATTTCTAATTACGCCCTAGAATCTAACAAAACAGAGGATTTGAGCGATGATTATTTAGAATATGCTGCCTTTGTCTTCTTAGAGAAATTGCAACAGAAAGCCATTCAACCATCACTTCTCACTAGTGGAATAATGGTGATCGATTTATCGATATATGAAAACTCATCAACCATGATTGCGCGGAAACATATCAATTACAAAAACATCAAATCTAGTTATTTCATGAATGAAAAATTGAACAAGGGCCCTGTATCCTTTGATTTTAAGCAGTATTTCCCTTTTGTTTGTTTGTCCTATCGATCCGAAGGCCTGGAAGGTGAACTGGTGAGCATCGGTTTTCAGGAGGAAGACGCCATCAACAATTTACTTCAGTTGCTTGCACATCATTTCCAAATGGACTCAACCATCGATCTCGTCCCTATAGAAAAGATAGAGACCGTAAAAGTAAAGACCCTTCTAAAAAAGCTATGGTTCATTAAGTTTCAGCAAGAACTAGAAATAGAAGAAACAAATGATTCAGTGTTCCTTACCATAGGTGAACGATCGTATTCACAACCAAAAGATCCTACCATGAATCCTATTAGCTACTTACTAACCTTGCATCTAAATGGAATCACTTCCCCAGAGAGAACAGAGGAATTAGTACGATGATGGGTGTAGAAGAGGTCAGGGGTATTTTCACCAAACACTTTTTAACAGGGGAATATGGCAATTACCACATCTCTTTTATCACAGATGATAAAAGTATCACCATAGAAAGAAAAAGAAATGTGGAACAGGCATTAAGACACCCCGCCGTTTCAGGAGAAGTGCCCAAAAGCTCGTACCTATGCCCAGACATCAAAAGTGTGGAGAAAAGTATCTTGTTTTTTAAGATACATGTTCAAAAATACCAAGAAATGAAGTTGGATATCCCCAAACGGACTATTACTTTCACTTACGGATACGACCAGATAAAACGACCAATCAAGGAATCTGCAAGCAGTAAGCGGCTGCCATCTCACCTTTCCCTTGAGGATCTGAAAAATGCCTTGTTTCATATTCATGGTGGTTATGTCATTAGAGATACAGGCTCATCCATCGCCGTTGCAAACAGAAAATATTTCACGATACAAGGGTTTGGCTTTGATTATGATCCATCTACAGCAACAAGAAAAGCATTAATGGAGTACACAGAAAGATATTCAAGTATGGTAGATCTCCGAGATAGTATAACGGGTTCTTACCATCAGTTACAGAACAAAGCACCCGTTATCAACCCGGAACAATTCGGTCTTTATACTTCAGAGACACCTAAAGAAAAATATCAATTGGTAAGCTATCATCACGACCTGGAAATCGACTGGGTGAAAGGAGATTCACTAGTAAATGGTGAGACTTTCTATGTACCGGAACAGATGGTTCAATACTTGAAACCAGCAATGAAAAACAGATACACAATTGAAAGCTCCAATGGCTGTGCGATTGGGAATTGTGACGAGGAAGCGGCATTGTTTTCTATCCTGGAAGCATATGAAAGAGATACCTTTTTCAAGTCATGGTTTCGAAATTCCCAGGTTGTTAGAATAGAAGGTTTAAAAGGCTATGAAAACCAACGATCATTTTTTGAAAATGAAGGGTATGAATTGGAATTCTATCTGCTTCCTAATAATGCGAAGATACCAGTAGTATGGGCACTGATTCGAAGCGGTGATACTCATAATCAAATTTACTCCATCACAGGGCTCGGATGTCATCCGCAGCTGGAGCATGCGATAGAATCAGCCTATTACGAATTGTATAATGCCTATTTAAATTTAACGGGCTTAAAAGAAGATTCCTTGAGCACTTTGATCAGTGAAGTGGAAGCAAAGGAGAAATTGGATACCATGGAGGATCATTTTTACCTCTTTGCCTCCTATAAAGTGAGAGGGCTATTAGAGAGGAAGCTTAGTGATGTTAGAGAGGAAGCATATGCCGACCTGTTAAGGTTCTCCTATTATACAGAGAATTTACAGGAAGAGCTTGCATATGTTGTCGAGAAAGTAAAAACAGAATATGAAGACATATTACTCTTTCACCAATCTAATGTACTATTGAATTCCCTTTCATTATCCTGTGCAAAGGTCCTTCTCGTTGGGGCTATGCCTGTCGACTTCACATCTGAACTTATTAGGAGGACCAATACACTTGATGACGAACGAAGATGGGAAGCACGTAATGTTCACCCATTGGCATAAGGAGGAGCAGGCATGAATTATACAAGTAATGATTTTTTTCAAGAACTCGCGTTTAATTCCCTTTTTAATGATGGGGAACAGATGTTGGAGCGGCAGATGGATGACTACGTCCTTGTGGATGACGATGTGGTCTGTGATGATCCAGTTCATTCGATCATGACAGGACTCAACGACTACAACAGAATAGAGAAAGATACTCACTTTAAGGTCCACAAAGGCTATCCATCCCCGCGAAGCTTATATCCAATCCGTTTATTCGTTGTAACGAAAAACGGTTCTTTCTTGACTAAAAACGACCAAACTAAGAAATTCGAGCTCTATGAGAATGCTGCACGAGAGGGAGAAGAAGGGGACATTTTGCTCGAATATGGAAAAGTGTATCCTGCATATTATAAGTCCATCAAAAAAAGCTTGCTATTATTAGAAGCAGGACATTTAATATACAACATTCATCACGTTGCAAAAAGCTGTGAAGCTCGTTACCAAGTTCTTGAAAAAAACGGATACCTACTATTAAAAAAGGGAAAGAGCCCAAATCAAGATTTCCAGCCGGCTAAACTGGAGAAATTCTATCATTTAAGCTCTATCAGGAATAGCGGGCCATATTTACATCCAATAACAGCCTACCATCTTATTCCGCTGCTTGATAATGCCTTGGATTTTCAAAAACTTACTGAACAGTTGGTAAGCTTGTTCATGCAACCACTAAAGAAGAACGCAATCCGGTTAATCAAACTACAAAATGATGGGGATGGGTTGTTTCACATCCCACATAAAGAACCAAAGGTGGACTATAAAAAGTTAAACAGCATTTATCCCTATATAAATTTTAAAGGCGTATCAGGTATGTATGTTTTCACCCTGGACAATCTGGTCTTTAGTGAGGAGGAGAATATTACGCCATACATTTTGGCGATTGGATTTCTCGCACAATTTTATTGCATGTTGTATGCGTCCGAACAAAATTATTGCAGGCCAGTAAAGAGTTATAATATAGGGGATTTCGAGCATTTATTAGGTATAAATGGAAGTCATACGACCATCATGTACAGTTTAATCATCGGGGGTAAATAGGAACTGGGGGAAAAACAATGGATACTAAATGGAGAACATTATTTAAATTTTCTCTCCCTGTAACATTAATCGGGATAGCGGATTTACTATTAATCTTAATAGACCTCCTATGGATCAGGGTTTTCATTGGGGATACCGACGCACTGTCGGCACTTCGTCTATCCACCACCATCATCACATTTATTGAAATGGTGCTGATTGCGGTCATTTCAGCTTTATTAATTTTCATAAGCCAAAACTTTAGTGCCGGTAAAACAGACCAAGCAAAAGAAGGAATCAAAAATGCCTTTTCCTTTTCCATTTATAGTGGTGTCGTTGTCATGCTGCTAGGATTTTGCATTCTTCCATTCATCAAATACATTTTTGGTGTGAACGACTCCGTAAACGGATATCTGAATAACTATCTACTAGTATATTTTGCCGGCTATGTATTCTTTTCTTTAAATAACTTTCTCATGCTTCTTCCAAGATATTTTCAAAAGCTGAAAATAATCTATATGAGCTTACTTTTTGCTATTCTGATAAATATAATTATCACTCCATTAGCAATGCTGCTATTCGATTATTACAATATGTCGATGATGAGTGGGGCGGCAGCTGGTACCGTGTTGGCGAATGTGATAAGTACACTTTATCTGCTAATGAGAATTTTCAACCAAGATTTTCTGAAAATTGGCCTGTCCAAAGCCATGATGTCATTCAAACCAACATTTCAAATCATCAAAGAGAACAAAAAATTTGTTAGCTCCCAGATCTTCAACGGCATCACCTTCAATTTGTCTATGTTCTTCTATATTATCATTCTTTCCTATTATCCAGATGAAGCATTTAACGTATATGCCGTTGGGATGTACGCCTTTATGGTATTCGGGGTATTTGCCCAAAACTTTGCAGCCAGCTTGATCCCGATTGTCTCCGGTTACATGGGGAAAGAAGATATAAAATCCATTAAAGAAACAGTCAGGAAAGTATTTATCGTGCTGGGAGGCTATGGTATCTTTGTTGTCAGTGTCATCCTATTATCTAATGACTTACTTGCATCAGCGCTCTCCTCAGATGCAGAGATGATAGCAAGATTTAAGGAATTCTACCTGCTATATAGCATTCCATGGGCCTTGAATACGATTTCTTTCATCTTTATTTTTGTTGTGGCCGGCTCCGGAGACTATAAAGGTGGAATGTACCTGACCATAACCAATATGTATGTCATCGTCCTTGGTAGTTTACTGATTATCCCTAATCTATTTTCGGATAAGGTTTCAGGGGTAATCATTGCTCTATCCCTGATTAATATCATGACGTTTATCAATTCTTTGACCTATTACCTATTAGGGAAATGGCAAAGCGCTTCCCTCGTTAAAAAAGCAAAGGCAACCAAAGAGCTTTCTGCTTCCTGATACCGTAGAGAGTATACAAGCGATAAGCTTCAAGACCCAATTGTGGTCTTGAAGCTTACATTTCTATACAGGGGATAATTTCAATTCTGCAACTTGTTTTTCTATATTTCCAATAAATTCCAAGCACTTTTGGTTATTCGTCATTTGGAAAACAAACTTAGCATTATCCAAATAAACCTGAATGTTGCTAGACTCATAGTCTTTCAGTTTAAGCATGCTTTGTGAAGCTTGAATATAAAGGTTTCCTAGCATCGATATGTCCTCTAGTTCCTGGGATAGCTTTATACCCCTTTCCGCAACCTCAATCGATTGTTCATACAAATTTTCATAGAAATATAATTTAGAGAGATTAAAGTATACTTTTAGTTTAAACCGTCGATATGCTTCCAGTTTAATATTTACATTCAATATATCAGTATAGTGCTTCAAAGCTTCCTTATAATCGCCATTTTCAGCATAGACATTTGCTATGACATTTTTGATTCTTAAGTTTTGAAAATGCACTTTGTTCCTCTCTTTACTCAACAACAAAAGCTTCAGCTGTTCCACGCATTCTTCCCAAGAAATCAAGCCAATTAATTGTGCTGATCTAAAAAAATGCCAATCTATAAATTGATTGAACATCCTGCCAAGATCTCTTGCTTTACTTAACTTCCTCTCAAGCTTGGTTATCTCGTGAACCTCATGATATTTTTTTGATTTTACATACTCTTCTATACTGATGATTGTATCCGAAATATATGTTTGATTATTTTGATAATTATTCTGAAAAAAATAATCAATGGTAACGTTCAACCGCAAGGCGATAAAGTACAGTATATCAATGCTGGGTAATGCCCGCCCTTTTTCAATACTACTAATAGTTGTCTGGCAGCAAATTCCGTCGGATAATTCTTTTTGAGACAAAAGCTGTTGTTTTCTCAATCTCTTAATTTCTTCTCCAAGTAGTTTACTGTCCATCATCTTGTCCCCTCCCAAAAATAAGACAAATATCATATATTAAACACAATTTATTACAAGTTAGAGTAAAATACAATACTCTCTCCGATAATGGACCTATACTACAAAATCATAACTCTTAAAAATATAATATAATTGTACTAGAAATAGATAAAAATTAGGAGGAATCAAAATGAGAAAATTTTTATACGCATGTTCTGCAATAACAATAATCTGCCTCTCCCTAGGAATCTCTTCCGCATCCATCACAAGTACCGAAATGTTAACTTCCCAAGAAACAGTAACCCCAGATTCACGTAATGATCCGACATTGCCATCTGAGGATTGATGAGTTATAGGATGTTCGAGGGTCCCTAGACCCAAGAAGAAATATATGGTGCCGACTATCAGTTCATAACGTTTATACTGGAAGAGAAAAATAAAGTAATTATTTTCTACTAAAGGAACTTTCTTATGAAGGTTCTTTATTTATCTTGAGGGATGTGGGTCGACAATCCAATCCATGAAATTATTGGGGGAGAGATCCAGACGAACTTGCCTATCCATCATGTTGCCACATCTCCTTTTGGCAAAAAAAGCACCTGTTTTCCCAACAGATGCTTCCCGATTTATCAGCTTGCTTTATCCATAAATGCTACTTTTTTCGTTTTTGCATTTTCACTGATAATGCTTTTAATTTTGGATCGTTCATCGGCATTAAGGTACACTTGCGGAAGTATAATAGCTTTATTTTTTGACACAAAAAATAAAAAAGTTGTCTTCGTTTCATAGATTGAGAGGATATTATCCCAAGAGTAATGGGAATGGGCGCTTTGTATGGTTTGAGTAACTCCATCCGGGCTTATTTCTAAATGAATGTCGTTATGCATTCGCCGGTCACTTCTGTATTCTATGGAAGCCTTCCAATTAATAACGGTTGATAACAAAAACCTGGTAGCTATGCTGACAATTATTGCAAACGCTGTGATCAGAAAGGTTATTTCCTTGAACAAGAGTAGTGCTAAGAGCATATAAAGCACACCAACCCAAATAGGAAAGAATACCTTCGCTTTTCTTGCGAGGAAGTGAATATGGTCAATGAACATCTTCTCACTAATGAAAATGGTGAAATTCACACCCCCGGGGTTTTCTGGTTGTATTCTTGCAACCGGCTCAGTGTATTCTAGGGCAGCACCCTTAGAATTCTCATTTTCCTTGATGAGCTGACGCAAGCGCTGCATCTCACTTTTCAAAAGGAATTTTTGTGGAATGAGAATTGCTTTATTTTTCGATATGTAAAATAAAAATAGGTTCTTGGTTTCGTGAATGGAGAGAATGCCTTCCCATCTTGTCAGCATTTCTGACCTACCCACTTTTTTATAAATTCCCTCTGCATTGATAGTGTAGAAAACCTCTTGCTGCATAAGCTGATCACTTCTATATTCTTTGATTCCTTTCTTAGAAGCCATCTTGGGTAACAAAAACCAAACAATGGTGCCCATAAACAAGCTGGCAACTAGCATGAAAATGATGGATATATCAGGGAGTAATATACGTATTAAGACAGAATATAGTAAAGCAAATGAAATCACATACCAAATTCTTGTTTTATTCGAGTGAAACACTATATATTCCTTCATTGCTTCTTCACTTATTAATCCACTTACCTTTATTTCGTTATTTTCCAATAAAGCCACCCCTTTCTTATTAATTATAGCATGGCGAGGGGGGAGAAACAGGGGACGAATCTTTGCTTCTTTTCGTTATCCTTTTCGTTAAGATTGGATAAAAAGGAAATGAGGAGGTTGGTTTGTTCAAATACATAACTGCGCATTACTAAGTAATCTCTCATAATTTTCTTCTATAATTATATTTGAACAAACGTTTGTTCAAATCTATATTTTTCTTTATTATACGGGAGTTGATATGCATTCGAGGTTTCTCTACTATTTTTGCCCGGTATACTAGGAAAGCTTTTGAGGTTGTGGGAGAGTAGAAAGCCTTAATAAGAGGAGAAACCCAGGAGTGATAATAGTTTTGACGGGTCGAGGGGACATATTGTTAATTGAATAAAAACTTGAGGATTAACATCTAGCCTTTTGTTTTATTATGTGGAGAAACCAAGACAAAAGGCGAAATTAGTAAAATCACTTCACAAACTACTACAAAATTTGAAAAAAAACTAAAGATTTGGCGAGATTAATAGTACTAAAGTCGAGTATTTTCTCAATACAAATAAGTACTAGTATTAAATATAATTAAGTTAGGAAAGGTGGTGATATACATGGAACTAGTTACAAGTGATTTAGTGGTAACCCCACAAGGAACACCTGTACATATTGATCCGGGTACTGGGGGAGGAGGTAATAATAAACCACCAGGTGGTGGCACTCGCCCATCCCCACCTGAACCAACTCAATAAGTTAACTAGAAATAAGGAGAATCAAGTAGTGTTCTTCTTTTTTCATTAATAAAATTTTTGCAGTGAAACTTATTTAATAGGAGATTAATGATGAAAAAAACATTGGGATTCTTTCTGTTGCTCAGTCTAACCTTAATAGTAAGTTACTATTTTTTCATTCAAAAAGCATCCAGCACTGAGGAAATCCCGTATCCTGAAGGTGAGTGGGAAAATGCTAGTGAGGATGAAGTGATCTTTCCTAGCGATAGGAGAGATGGCCTGTTTCATGCACTGGAAAAAAGACCTGAGATTCACACCATGCTTGTCATAAAAGAAGGAAAGGTCGTAGTGGATTACGGGCATGGATTAAATTCAAATGACACGATTTATTCTGTTAATTCGGTAACAAAAAGTGTTGTTTCTATCCTTATCGGAATGGCTATACATAACGGGCATATGGAAGGTGCAGAGCAGCCTATTGAAGATTTCATTCCAGAGATTAAGGAAATGGAAAACTACGAAATCCTTAAAACTCTAACAATTAAAGACTTATTGACGATGAGATCTGGTCTTAAGTGGAATAAAGATTTGGAAACTGCTCTTAGAGGGCAAAGCGATATGATTAATTATGTGTTGAATAAACCTTTCGTGCAAGAGCCTGACACATTATTCACCTATAATTCTGGAACATCCAATATATTAGCCATCATATTAGAACGTTCGACTGGCCAAAACCTCCTTGACTTTGCAGAGGAAAATCTATTTAGCCAATTAAAAATAGATAAATACGAGTGGGAAAAGCAAGGAGAGCACTATAGAGGTGCAAGAGGACTGTTTATTCGACCCAATGATTTAGCTAAAATAGGCTACCTTATGCTGCACGATGGCGTTTGGAAAGAAGAGAGGTTATTGCCAGAAGGCTGGGTGGAGGAAAGTACAAAAATCTATTCTGATGGAAGGTATATACAAACAGATGGTTATGGATACCAATGGTGGATAGGCAAATATGGGAGAGGAAAGGAATATTTCTTTGGATCTGGCGGTTTGGGGCAAGGCATATTTATCGTCCCAGAAGAAAATCTTATCGTCGTCTTCACAGCGCGAATCCTAGACAATGACGATAGTATCTACTATGCATTACTGAGAAACTACTTGATTGATTATCTTGAAATAAAGCGGTGAAGAGGTAGAGACTTATGATTGTTGCAAAAAGCAAATCAACAACCCAAAAGATGTAATGCTCACATGAGGTATGCTTTTGAATAGGCCTAAATACTCATTGTGTAATTCTATGGAGGAATTTCTCCATTTCCGTCGAAACGTGTTAGTTATGTATATACAGTTTTTGTAAAAAACAAGGAAAGGAGGACGAGGATGAAAGTATTAGATGTATCCTCTTTACAAGAGGGAATTCGGGAAGTGACCCGGACAATGTCGCAATTAGAAAAACAATTATATAGCGTGGAAAATGCTATTCAGTCGTTTATCACCTCCAAGGATTCCTTCCGGGGCAAAGGGGCAAATGCAATCAGGCGCTATTATGAATACGCACATCTTCCACTCTTGATATTCTTCCAACTGTTCCTCGTAAACTTCCAAACAAAAATTCAGCAGCTGCAAATGGAATTGGACAGTCTGGAGGGAGATTCTCGCGGATTTATTGATGAAGCCTTTCTGACAAGGGAGATCGAAGACGGGGTAAACCAAATCAATCGCATGGTTTCCGAATTGACCGAAGAGACCAATGCCAAGCTACGGTCCGTCGATGATATCGTCTATCTTCCAAGGCTGAAGGACCACCACTTCCATGACGGAGTCCAACAAGCCAAAAAGTCAGCAAGGGAAACGGCAGACAAGCTGCAACAGTTCGATCACCAACAAACCCGGTCGTTCACAGCCTTCGCAGAAGATTTATCTCTAATTACGAACTACATAGAGGAAATGACCCACCAATTTCAATCTGGTAAGATAAATGTGAAGAGCTTTTCACCGGTGCTGCTTAAGGATCTGGAGGCATACGGGAAGCTGCAGACGAGGCTGTATAATCAGACGGTTATGCAGCGGTGGAATAGTGAACATTATCCGGATCTTGGGGTGTTTTATTCGGTCGGGCACCCGGTAGCGTTTGATCAGTGGGTGAATCCTAGTTGTGCGAGACCGGAGCGAAATGAATCAGATGGAGAAATTAGTTCGTTTTGGAAAAAAATGATATCTTCCGGAAATCTTCATGTAACTGCTTTAGGATTAGCGGGTGCAATAAATAAAAATATGCTGGATAAAGTGAACTATCGTATGTATCAAAAAGAGGGAAAAACATACATACAGATAAAAACGGATGAAACGGATTATTTTAAAAAGAAAACGCTTCTAACAGATACATTTGGTTCTAATATAGGGAATAACAAGGGCAGATACTTCGACAAGTTAGCTAATAGTGGCATTCCTGTTTACAATGATAATGTTAAAGGTGGGGGATTCCTTAAAAATCGCTATCACTTTTCTAACACTAAGATTGATCATTTGAATGACTATATTACAAGAATAGATTATGACACGTCTGGGAAAATGTGGACATCTGGTGTGAAAGATTTTAAACACAACTTGAAGGTATGGGATGATTTCACTGGTTGGAAGGGTGCTTCCAAATACGTAAAATTCGCTAAGTCTGCGGGAGTAGTTGGGAATGTATTCATGGTGGGAAGTAACGTGAATAAAGCGATGGATGAGACAGGAAAAGCAGATCAAACTAGACGATTTATTGTTGATACAGGAGTTGATTTGGGAACGGGAGCTGGATCAATGGCAGCAGGAGCAGCAGTAGGCTCGCTGCTTTTACCACCGCTTGGGACTGTTGTTGGGGCTGGTGTAGGTGTAGGTATTAACTTTGCAATTAATTATGAATTTGGAGATCCCCCAGAGAGTCTGGTAGGTAAGACTAAGAACTTTATTAATGACAAACTTGATCCTGTTGGAGATGCGATTGGTAACGCTGTTAGTTCGGCATCTGATCTTGTAGATGGAATTGGGAAAAAACTAGGAAGTGTCTTTTGGTAGGAGGAAATATGTTAAATCAAATAAAGGAAAACGATTTTTATATATTAAAACAAACTGCAACTGGCCGGCTAAGCCCTAATCAGATGACTGGTTTTTTCTGGGGCGCATTCGTTTTCAGCGCTATTATGATTGCAGTGAGTTATAATGCCGCATTAAGTAATAACGTTTCAACTACTTGGACTATATTTATTCAGGTATATGTAGTAATATTGGCCATTCAATTCTTATTTACGCTCTTTTATTCAAATACAAAAAACGCGTACAGGTTTCAAAAACTTCAGGTGTACTTGCTTTGTATCGTACTCTTTAAAATATCGATTGAAATGTATTTAATTTACTTCCTTTCCATCGATGATAGAAATGCCCCATACTATATGGTTAATATTGGGGTGCTTATGCTAATTGGTGGGATTCTTTACTTGATTATCTCTACATATAGGGGAATTAATAGAGTTAAAAAGGGAGAATTCAAGAATGGAGGGAAAGGGTTATACAACTTCCAACAATCCAAAGGCTATATCAGCCTTCCTATTATTTATGGGGTTTCCGTAATAGGGGGGATGCTAGCAAGATCTCTTTCTGGTACAAATGGTGCATTTCAAATCATTGAGGTGCTAATCCCTTTATTAATTGCTGTCTTTTTGCAATACAGCATTGCGATGGTTTGGCCGGAGTTCTTTCTTTTAGCATATTGTAAAAAACGATTTGCATCATTTAATCATATACCTAAGCGTTACCAATGAGAGGGGATGAACTAGTGATACTAAAACGACGCCCATTAATTTTTCATAACGTTTTAAGCACTAACGTAAGTAGCAAAGCCGAAGAATGGCATTTGGCAGCAACGGATTTGAGAAACGCCGTAATAAAAAATGGGTTATATGGAACTGGTCCAATTTTTTATCGTGTTTTTACCCCTTCTGATAACAATGACGTATTCAACTACACTTTTTATTTGCCGATTAATGAAAAGGTACAAATGAAAGAAAATGAAAAATATAGTTTTACTGACAAACTAGAAATTAATGATGGCTTGGTATTTAGACATGTAGATTTAGATAGTGAATTGGAAGAATCATATCAGTTAATTAGAGGAGTGGCAAAATCTCAAAATCTAGTATTGAATGAACCATTCTACAATATCTATCTTGAGATATATGGAGGGGGTATAATTGATATTTATGCACCTATCGTAGTGGAGAAATCTAATGATGATTAACCCAAGTGATTATATGCGTTACTCCAACGTTATTTCTAGAAAGTATAATTTTCACTATCAAGAATTCAATGAAAAGTTGCAACATTTTATAGAAGCATGTGTACAATGCGGGGCAAGTATAAAAGGACCATTGTTTTATTCCCTTAATAATGTTCCAAAAAATAAATGGGTGGCAGTGGAGTTTTTTATCCCAGTTAAAGAAGATATCATCGATGTAAAAAGAGGTATGTATTTTCATAGTTACTTTAGTATAGAAGGAATGGTTTCTACCTGCCTACACCACAATTATAGAGAAGACACAGAAAAAGCTTACGCTATGCTTCTGCACGCTACTGAACAAAATGATTTACAACAAGTCACTCCATTTTTTCACGTAATATCTGGAGATGAAACATTACAATATACATTCATTAAGCTTGGTGTCGTGGGATTAAAGGAACAAAGTTAGCGAATAAGAATAAGTCCGCGAGGGTTGAGGGGATAGGTCCCTCGACCCTTGGAAGAATAAAAGTAAATGGTACAGGCTATCTTGCTCATGTAGCTTTTCATTCTTTAATAGTATTGTATATGCAGGAAGAGATTAGTGAAATATATAAATTCTACTAAAGGAAGTTTTCTAATTTTCTTGCGAAGGCTCTTTTTAATTTGATTTCAACTCCAAAATAACTTTAAACGAACGTTTTGTAGAAACATTCTAGTAAAAGTGAGTCGACGGACGGTTCCCATCGACCCACACCCAAAAGTTCATTCTGCTATAACAACCTCCTCAACAAACGCTACACCACCACCATCACCAGCCTCATACCAATCCTTTTCAACTCTGGCGATAACCATGACCTCCAAATACTCCCTATTACTTAAACTCTCATAAACTTCAGGATACATTTGACGATGAAGTATTAATGACCTGCCTTCGATAATCCTCGAGTAAGGGGCAAACTGATCGCTCCTCCATATACGCCAATGCCTGGACTGAGGGCGATGTATGATTTTCTGACACTGGTTTATATGTTGCATCATACCCAACTGCGGAAGGGGCTTCTCCCGCTATGAACCGTTCCTGAGGCATAACGGCAGTCAGAGTGACATAAACCATCCCTTTCTGTGCTTCCTCATACAAATCACGATATTCTTCCCTGCTTAAAGCAACATACCAAAAGGACTCCACACTTGAACTTTGGTCCCTAAAATATAAAACGAAATGAGTGGGTTCCAAATCTCTATATAGAGTATTCATACCATATACGTTGCAGATTGTTTTGTAGAAACAAACTTGCCCCGCATTCCAGTAAAAGTGGGTCGAGGAACATTCAACCGGTTTGTATTAAAAGGAACAAATGTTCTATAATGGAAATAATAAAACATGGAGGAATAAATTATGAGACCAAATCTAACAAGAGATATAAGTGTAGATAGTTTTAAAGACTTCTATTGGTTGAAAGAAGAATTACAAGCTTTTTGCAGGGGAAATGGAATAAGTGCTTCTGGATCAAAAATAGAGATTTCCGATAGAATTGAAACATTTCTTCGAACAGGAAAGATAATAAAGAAGATTAGAAAAACAAAGGTAAACAGTCAGTCAGAGATACAGGTAGATTTAAGCATTGATACAGTCATTTTGGAAAACCATCGATGTAGTCAAAATGTAAGAGCCTTTTTCAAGACAATGATCCCTAATTTTCATTTTTCTACTTACATCCAAAACTATTTTAAAAACAACATTGGAAAAACATATCGAGATGTTGTAGATGCTTGGTATGAAGAAGAAGAACGAAAGAAAGACCCATCGTACAAGAAAAAAATCGCCCCTCAATTTGAATACAATCAATTTACTCGCGATTTTTTTGCCGACCCTAACAATCAAGGGAAAAGTCGTGAGGAAGCAATTGTAACCTGGAATAAAATTAAAAAACTCCCTGGTACCAATAAATATAAAGGTTGAGGGGACAACGTTTAATGGCCACTAAGACAAACGGTTAATTACTATAAAGACTTTAAGTAAAATCCGATCCCTTAACTTGGAAGCCTAACAAAATAAAATGATTGAGCAACATAAAATAAACGCAGGAAGCCAATTCCCCTGCGTTTTCTTGAGCTATTTA
The DNA here is from genome assembly GCA_001648575.1 of Sutcliffiella horikoshii DSM 8719. Taxonomy (GTDB): domain Bacteria; phylum Bacillota; class Bacilli; order Bacillales; family Bacillaceae_I; genus Sutcliffiella_A; species Sutcliffiella_A horikoshii. Next base: position 22,491 of record LQXN01000003.1, read on the forward strand.
AGTCCTCGTGCTTCTTTCAGATTATGACCTGCGATAGAACTGTCCCTTTAATCCCATCTTTCTCTTACTTCAATTTAATCTGAACTGGATTGCTTTCTTGCGTATGAATGGTTTTTGGTTGTCTCTTTTGCATAGCCGTTCTCTTTATCTCACTTGTAACATTGTGTATCATATCCCCTACATCATGAGCGGACTCAATTAAAGGGTCTACGGCTTTTATTTTTCCTTTTACATCATCAGAAATTTGGTTGGCTGTATGGATTAAATCCTTAGCTTCCCCTGTTATTCCGTTCACCGCTGTCCGTGCGTCAGACAGCGTTTGTTCCGTTTCAGCAAGTGTGGCCATTACTTTTCTTAATGTCATAATCAAATAGATGACGAGAATGGTAAACGCGACAGCTGCAATGACAGCACTCCACTCAAGCATTGAGACCAGCTCCCTTCTTTTACTCTAAGCCTATGAGAATAGAGGCTTAGACATTCCTTTTCTAGAGAACGAATTTCTGGTCAGAGATTTGAGGGGACAGGTCCCTCGACCCATGGAGGAATAAAAGTAAAAGATACTGACTTTTTTGAACAAGTAGCTTTTCCTTCATTTGTAGTATTTATATGCAGAAAGTGAAATATATAAATTTCTACTTTCTTGAGAAGGTTCTTTTTAATTTAAAGGTACGGTGGAAAAAATGAATTTATGACACTTGGGTGTAAGGGGTTAAGTAAACTTAAAATATAAAAATTTGAATTCAACTCGAAAATAACTTTTAACGAACGTTTTGTAGAAACATTCTAGTGAAAGTGGGTCGACGTACCTGTCCCCCTTGGCTCCCTAGATGCCGATGGTACCGTGTACTTCTCTACCTAGTCGACTATTTTTTGATGATCAAAACAAAAGATTTTCCCTTTAAATTTTTTATTTGATAAACAATAAGCCTGAACCTTATCCGATACACGTTTATCGCAAATAGAACAATTCTGTTTGCTGCCAACTGCTGGTGTTTCTGTTCTTAATATGCGTTTATGTTCCTCTTTAACTATGGGATCCGTAATATTTGCATTAGAGAAAGCGCTATAAATGATAGAAATATCACGTTCGTTTAATAGGGGTTCCTTATGATGGATCCTCAATACAGAGATCTTCCTATGAAGAAACTCAGATAGCTCGATATCATATATGATAATTTCGTTCGATGCTATTTTACGATAATCTAAACCGACTTTAAATGTACAACGTTTTGTAAAAGAAACCATAGATATAAATAAACTATGATATTTTTTATCTATGAGTGAAGTTAATGACATAATATGACCGTAGTTCTGCACAAAAGGGTTCATCATTTTAAACTTTCCATTAACCAACCATGTTTTCCTGTCTTTCCCCCCATAAATTGTCCCTTTATAATTCTTGGTTTCAATGACAAATATCCCATAAGAAGTTATCACTACATGATCTACCTGAGAATATCCAGATTTTGCTCTGGGGTTCTTTAATAATAGATCACTTAAATATCGATATTCCTTTGGAAGCTGACCTAGTTGAATATCAATCTTGTACTCTCCTATTTCACCTTTTCTTATAGAAATCTGCTCCATGGTTTTTAGTGGGGCTAGCGAGCTAGCAGTATCTGGAGTTTCTGGTACTCTACTAATTTTCTTTTTAAATATATTTAGGAATAATAGCATGATTGTGCCCCCCATGTTCTAAGTATTTTCTCCTATAATATCGTCAAGGTGCTTAAAACATTAATTTTTAAAGAATACAACTTTGGGTTTTATTTTCCACCAAAAAATGTTTACGTCCCTAAATCAAGGGAATCCCAATATAAAACTCAAAAAAATATAAATAAGGAGTGCATGTAGTATGGCGAAGCTATTAACTGCAATAAGTATCAAGTTTGTGGCAACCCTGAGTCTGCTGTATGTTATCCTCGGGGCATTCGGAGGTCTGTCCTTTGGAAGCGTGCTCTTGATTACCGTTGTTCTTGGAATGGTATCCTATATGGTTGGGGATATGCTTATCCTGGCTAAGACGAATAATGTGACTGCCACCATGGCTGATTTAGGACTGGCATTCGTGCTGATATGGCTCATGGCTGCAAGCTTTTCAGATGGTGGAATCATCGGTACAGTAATCATTGCCACCATTGGTGTTACCGTATTTGAATTCTTCTTCCACGAATACCTCCTAAGAAAGGTATACGATGGCAGATCATCTGACAGAGTTGCTCCTCATAATACGGAGAAAAGCTACACTAATTAATATAAGGTTAGACAGGGGGTGTCCAGGGGTGGGCACTCTTTTTGTGGTCGAAGGGAGAGAATTTGAAAGATAGTATTACTTTTTAATTATGAATTTTTTGACTATTCTTTATTTACAAATCAATATTAATATTTTATAATAATACCCATATTGAAATCGTTTTCAAAAGAAATAGCTAAAAATTAGTTGATGGAGAACGAATTTCAGTATTTTTTTATAATATTTATTGAAATCGTTTTCAAAGTCAAAGGTGGTTGTCTATATGAAGCATAGAGTGACGATTAAAGAAGTGGCGAAATACGCTGGTGTTTCTCCTTCAACTGTTTCAAGAGTCCTGAATAACTATCCATTTATTAAGCCCGATAAAAAGGTGAAAGTTGAAGAAGCTATCAAACAACTTCAATTTGAGCCTAATGAAATTGCTAGAAGCATGATCACTAAAAAGACAAAAACAATCGGATTAATCGTGGATGATATCTCAAACCCTTTTTTCTCGGAAACATCAAGGTTCATCATTAACAAGGCAAGACAAAGAGGCTATGAAGTACTTATCTATGATACAAATGGCGAGGAAGAATTAAAGCATACGCTGAAGTTCCTTTCGAACAAAAATGTTTCTGGAATAATCGTCGGTTCAGTAAGTAGGTTTGAACAAAAGCATGAGGAAATTGTTGATGAGAGTATTCCAATCGTGTACTTCAATCGTAAACCCGAACAAACAAACTTATTCTCGGTCACTATGGATAATAAGAAAGCATCAAAAATGGCCATTGCACACCTGGTTCAAAAAGGTCATTCGAAAATTGCATTCATCGGAGGACCATTTGAATATTCCACCTACTATGATCGTTATATCGGTTACTACGAAGCTATCATCGAGTTTGGTCTTGAATTGAATGAAGATATTATTTCAAGGGAAACTCCAACAAGTGAGAATATCCAAAAGTTTGTTGCAAAAGTACTTAATGATAAAGACAGACCAACAGCAATTATTGCAACGACTGATCAAATTGCAATTACAGTGCTGGACGCTGTTGTGCAAAACAATTGTCAGGTTCCTGCCGATGTTGCTGTAATTGGTTTTGATAATATTGCCATTTCTAGTAATCCTTATATCGGATTAACTACAGTTTCGCAGCAGAAACGTCAAATGGTTGAAACTGCTTTGAATACTCTTCTGCATTTAATCGAGGATGTGGTAACTGAGATTCCAGGTGATGTATTGATACCTCCTAAATTAATTATACGGAAAACGACCTAAGTTACTACTACCTAATAGATTCAAGAAAAAGGCTGGGTGAAAAATGGAATTTTTAAAAGAATTATTCGGATTAGATGGCAAGGTTGCAATGGTCACGGGAGCGAGTAGAGGAATTGGAAAAGAAGTAGCTCTTGCGCTTGCAAAAGCAGGAGCCGATGTTGCTTTGATTGCCAGAAATGAAGAGGAATTAAATGAAGTTGCAAAGGAAATCGAACAGCTGGGGAAAAAGGCTTTAAGCGTACCGATGGATTTATTTAACGTAGATGAGATGGCAGATAAAGTAGAAGAGATATATAAGCATTTTGGCAGTATAGATATATTAGTGAATAATGCTGGAATCAATATTGCGAAATCACCCATGGAAGTTACAGAAGAGGATTGGGATAAAGTATTAGACATCAATTTAAAAAGCGTTTTCTTCCTATGCAGGAATGTAGCAAAATATATGATTCCAAACGGTGAAGGAAAGATTATCAATATGTCCTCACAAATGGCCTTTGTAGGATATTACAAAAGGGCTGCTTATAGTTCAAGTAAAGGTGGACTATTACAACTGACCCGAAGCCTTGCTATAGAATGGTCAAAATATAATATTAATGTCAATTCTGTCGCACCAACCTTTATTGAGACACCGATGACAAAGCCTATGTTTGAAGATGAAGCATTTTTAAAGGATGTACTTAATAGAATTCCGCTTGGAAGGTTGGGTAAAACAGAAGATTTATTTGGAGCAATTATCTACTTATCATCTTCAGCATCCGATATGGTAACGGGTCATACTGTCATGGTTGATGGTGGCTGGACAGTTTGGTAATTAAATCGATAAATGGGAGTGAATACTATGATAGGAATATTGAATTATAAAAAAGCAACAAATATACATGACTTTAGAATGCCGGGAAATGTAAAGATTGGACGAAACTCATTCTTCACCATTCATGAGGAAATCAGAAATATTAAACCTAGCAGGATCGTTTTTATCAGTGACAAGGGATTGGAAAAAGCAGGTATAGTAGAAGAGATTGTCAATGAGTTAAGCATTCATAACATACCGATTGACACGTTTACACAAATAGTCGGTGAGCCAGATTTTGAAACGGTTGGTGAAGCGATAACTTTCATAAAAGAACAAGATGCAGATCTAGTTCTGGGCCTTGGAGGCGGAAGTGCATTGGATGTAGCCAAAGCATCAGCAGCGCTGGCAGACAAAGACCCAGTAATGATCAAAAAAATCCTAGCTGGAGAGGCTGTTCCGGAAACAAAAGGGATAAAATGCATATTAATCCCCACCACTTCAGGTACAGGTTCTGAAGTAACAATGAATGCAATATTTGGTGATCATCAAAACGATGTAAAAAGAGGGATTGTAAGCCCGTATTATTTGCCCGATACCGCAATTATTGATCCGATACTTACGATGAGCTGCCCGCCTATGGTAAGTGCTGCATCCGGAGTTGACGCATTTACACATGCAATAGAATCCTATGTTTCCAAAAAGGCTACCCCTTTAACCAAAATGTATGCAGAAGAAGCTATGAAGCGATTCTCGAAAAATATCACTAAAGTTGTTTTTGATGGCAGTGACCTTGATGCAAGAGAGGAAATGAGCTGGGTTAGTTTTCTGGCAGGGGTATCACTTGCAAATGCAGGTGTAGGGGCGGTTCATGCACTAGCATATCCGTTAGGTGGAAAATACCATATTGCCCATGGGATAGCCAATGCATTGTTGCTACCATATGTGTTTAATGTCACAGGAAAAACTTGCATCAAGGAAATGGTTGAAATTGCAGATTTCTTATCCTTGGGAGATTTCAGCGATCGACCGCATAAAGCATTAAATGCAGTCATTGAATACTTATATGGATTATTGGGTGATTTAAATTTACCTACTAGTTTGAAAGATTTGGATGTAGACGAGGAAGCTTTAGAAAATCTGGCAGTAGAAGCGTCTAAAGTCAGTCGTTTGCTAGATAATACACCGTATATACTGAATGTCAAATCCATTCATGAAATATATACAAATGCTTATCATGGAACAATGAGATAGGAGGATGAACATGGAGAAAAAGAAACTATATATCGGTGGTAATTGGGTGGAGGCAAATGACTATTATGACTTGCGGTCACCATTCAGCCAGGAAGTAGTCGCACAAGTACCACTTGCAGATAAAAATCATGTAGAAGAAGCCATTCGTGCTGCAAGTGAGAATACTGGAATCATCAAGAACATGCCTGCCCATGAGAGGGCGGACATTTTACTTAGGGTTTCCACTCTATTAGAGGAGAACATGGAAGAAGCAGCTAGAATCCTAACGTTGGAGAATGCAAAGCCGATTAAAGCAGCAAGGTTAGAGATCGGCAGGACGGCACAAACATACCGTTTCGCAGCAGAAGAAGCAAAGCAACTATATGGAGAAACGATCCCGATGGATGCTGCTAAAGGTGCAGAAGATAAATTTGGTTTTACTATTAGGGAACCATTAGGGGTCATCGCGGCAATCACTCCATTTAACTTCCCATTCAACCTTGCCGCACATAAATTGGGTCCTGCGATAGCTGCGGGGAACTCTATTGTATTAAAACCAGCTAGCCAAACTCCATTAAGTGCCTTTTATATAGCTGAACTATTTGAGCGCGCAGGCTTACCAAAGGGTGTTTTAAATGTGGTCACTGGAAGCGGCGGAGTCATTGGAGATTTACTTGTCACTGACGATCGAGTCAAGATGGTGACTTTCACTGGTAGCTTAGAGGTTGGTAAGCGAGTTAAGGAACTTGCTGGGCTAAAAAGAGTAACCTTGGAGCTGGGATCCAATGCACCGGTTATCATTGATAATGTTAAAGATTTAGATAGAGCGGTTACTAAATGTGTTCAAGGATCTTTTGCTTATTCTGGTCAAATATGCATCTCTGTTCAAAGAATTTATGTGCATGAGGATATATTTGATACATTCCTAGAAAAGTTTTCTCGAGGTGCCCAATCACTGGTCATCGGTGACCCAGAAGACGAAAGCACTGATATATCAGCCCTGATTCATCAAAAAGAAATAACGAGGGTCAAGACTTGGATAGAGGAAGCGGAAAATAAAGGAGCAACAAAGATCCTTGGTGGAGAATTGTATAATAATACAACTATTACACCAACTATACTGACTAACGTACCAAGTGACTCATCATTGTGTACACTAGAGGCATTTGCTCCGATTGTCTATGTAAATAAATTCAACAATATCAACGCAGCGATTAAAGAGGCTAATAATTCTCAATTTGGATTGCAAGCTGGGATATTCACCGACTCCATCCAAACTGCACTAAAAGCTGTTAGAGAACTTGAATCAGGTGGAATCAACGTAAATGATGTTCCGACATTTAGAGTAGATCATATGCCTTACGGTGGTGTAAAGAACAGTGGCATAGGAAAAGAAGGCATTAAGTATTCCACAGAAGAAATGACTGAAGTTAAATTTGTATCATTTACTTCATAATTGAGTTTTTCTGTTATCCATTAGATGCCTATAATCAACTAGTAGATGAAATATTAGTTACTTCAATATACACCGTTTGAAATACTTACAAAACAAAAGCGGCAAAATAATTCTAAAAATTCACAAACATCTGTTGACTTAAAAATTCATATGATGTATATTTTAAACTATCAAAATATTAAATTTATTCAACTAGACTTTCCGCAATATGTAACTTGAGTGAATATATTATCACAGGAAATACACCACTTGAAAAAAATAGGCACCCCTATTTATTGTTTGTTGAAAACGTTTTCAATGGGATGTATTTCCTTATATTAAAAGGGGTGATGAAAAACTCACGTATGTAGCATAGTCTTTTAATTGCTGAGATAGAGATTAATGGTGATGACTTTTTTAACTAAATTTGAAAACGCTTACTGTTAAATGAAAATTCTAATAATGAGTGAATAAGGGGAGGAAAAAATGTTTAACTCTAAAAAGATTTCTTTATATTTGTTTCTATTGATACTTATCATAGCTTTGGTTGCTTGTTCTAATAACTCCAGTGGGGAAGCTGATTCAAATTATCCGAGTAAGCCAATTACTGTTATTCAAGGGTTCGATCCAGGAGGCGGTAGTGATCAATTAGCTCAATTGACCCAACCATACATTGGGGAAATTCTTGATGCTACACTTACAAATGAATATGTACCAGGTGCTGCAGGAGCAATCGGTTGGACAAGACTAGCTCAAAAGGCAAAAGCGGATGGATATACAATAAGTATTACAAATTCCCCTATGCTTATGACAAATTATATTATGAACTCTGAGATTAGTTACGCACTAGAAGACTTTGATCCAATTGCAAATATTGTTACTGATCCAGGGATCATTGTAGTACCAAAAGATAGCGAATTCAATACGTATGAAGACTTAGTCGAATATCTCGAGGCAAACCCTAATGGGTTGAATGTTTCCCACTCTGGAGTAGGGGGAGATGACTTTTTCACTCTACTTAAGTGGATGAATGAAACAGGATTATCAATGGAATTTATTCCTTATAGTGGAGACGGGCCAGCTTGGCAAGCCGCTGCTGGTGGGGATGTGGAAGTGAACTTTAATAACCTTGGTGTTGTCTTTTCGCAGGTTCAAGCTGGAAACTTAAAAGCACTGGCCGTATTTAGTGAAGAAAGAATTGACTTATTGCCGGATGTCCCTACTGCAAAAGAATTAGGAGTTGATGTTGTATCAGGTTCTTCCCGTGGATATAGTGCACCAAAAGGATTACCAGAGGAAATAAAACAAAAATTATATGATGCTTTTGAAGAGCTCAAAGAGGACCCTGAATTTAAAGCAGGATTAGATAAAGTTGCCCTACCGATGGATATTAAAATTGGGGAGGATTATGCTAACTTCCTTAAAGAAGAAGAGGAAATATCTAAACAGATTTGGGAAGAAGTAAAAGACAAATACCAAGAGTAAGAGAAGTCAGGGAGAGGGGTGTGTTCTCTTCTTCCTGATTTTAAGGAGGTTATTTCATTGTCGATGGTTGTAAAACACGGAATCGCAACCGGTTTAGTTCTAACATTATGTGTAGTCTTCTTTCTACAATCTTTAGGCCTTCCAACTACTGCTGCACGATTACCGCAAATCTTGATCATCATCATCGCTATATTAGGTATCCTGATGTTTATTGAGGCAATTAAAAAATCCAAGGATACAAGTACAGTAACCGAAGAAAAGCCTAAGGGTGAAAAGATTAACGTCAAGAGAGTAGTTATCTTTGTGGCGATGATCACGTTGTATATCTTCCTGATGGATATTGTTGGTTACTTCATCCTGACACCATTATTTACTTTAACAGCTTTATTTTATTTCAGGGCCACGAATGTAGTAATGGCAATTATTCTATCAGTTGGTTTTACCGCGTTTATTTACGGGCTGTTCAGTATGTTTTTAAATGTACCTGTTCCTACAGGTATCTTCCTCTAGCTGATGATTTGGATATAGTGAGCAGAAGAATAATTACAAAAAGGGGGGAATTCAATGGAAGAAATTATGTCTGGTTTAGTGAGTGTATTATCATTTAATAACCTGCTATTCATTGGGATTGGTATGACACTTGGGATATTCATCGGGTCGATGCCAGGATTATCGGCTACCATGGGGATTGCTATCCTTCTTCCGCTTACATATGGTATGGACCCGGCAACAGGGATAGCCATGCTCGCCGCTTTATATATGGGGGCTTCGTATGGGGGGTCCATCCTGGCTATATTGATCAATACACCTGGAACCCCGGCAGCTGCGGCCACGGTATTGGATGGATATCAAATGACAAAAAAAGGTCAACCAGGTAAAGCTCTTGGCATCTCACTTGTCTCATCCTTTATTGGCGGAGTTATCGGAGCAATCGTATTATTGACAATCGCACCTTTCTTAGGGGAAGTTGCACTAAAAATTGGCGCTGTTGAATTATTCGCAATTGCGGTACTAGGGATAACGATAATATCCTCGCTTTCAGCAGGTTCTGTAGTAAAAGGTCTATTGTCGGGAACATTGGGTTTACTGATATCCTTAATCGGAATGGATGCAATCACGGGTACTCCCCGATTTACTTTTGGTAGTATCTATTTATTCGATGGGATTTCCTTTGTAGTAGCATTGATTGGTCTTTTCTCTATACCACAAGCTATAAAACTAATTGAGAAAGATCAAGAAGAAGTGAAAGTAAGTAAGATAAAGGATAAAATACTTCCGTCCTGGAAAGAAGTTTTCAAGTATAGAATGACATTGCTCAGGTCCAGCGTAATTGGAGTCTTTACCGGCCTAATTCCAGGTACTGGTGGAGATACAGCAAGTTGGTTCAGTTATAACGAAGCGAAGAGGTTTTCCAAAGATAAAGAAAAGTTTGGTACTGGTCATGCAGAAGGGATAGCTGCACCTGAATCTGCCAATAACGCTGTAGTTGGTGGGGCGCTTGTTCCTACCATTACATTGGGGGTTCCGGGAAGCTCATCAACTGCTGTGCTTTTGGGTGGGCTTATGATACATGGAATCATGCCAGGGCCAACTCTAATGACAGAACATGCAGATGTCGCATACACCTTACTCTGGGCAGTTTTGATTTCTTGTTTCTTCCTGTTATTCCTGGGTCTTTTATACACAAAGGTTGCAGTTGGGGTTACGAAAGTTCCGCCAAAGGTTTTGGCACCAATCATCATTCTATTATGTGTGATTGGAACCTTTGCTGTCCATAACAGTATGGTTGATGTAATGATAATGTTTGGCTTTGGAATTCTTGGATATTTTATGGACAAGTTGAAAATACCAGTAGCACCAATGGTTGTTGGGCTGATTCTTGGAGCGATGTTAGATACAAGCATGCACCAATCCTTAAGAATTGGTGGTGGGGACTGGATGATTTTCCTTTCAAGCCCTGTAGCTGTTGTGCTGCTAATCATCGCACTATTTACAGTGCTTCAATCCACTCCATTATTTAGCAAGCTAACACTACTATTTAAAAAATAGTATACTGTTGTTATAGGTCAAGTACATCTACAGATATACTTGACCTATAAATTAACCAAATTCATCTGATGAATTTTGAGGATGAGCCAATTATGGAGGTATTTTCATGTCTAAGATTCAATATCACGAGCTTCTCAGTGTAATAGAAAAAAAGTTTGAAAATGAAGAATGGAAGATAGGTTCGAAGCTTCCTACCATGAACGAACTTGCTTCTCAGTATAATGTAGCAATCTCTACTGTTCGGGAAGTATACCGAGCGTTAGAGTCTAAAGGTTATATTGCTATTCAGCAAGGTAGAGGTACCTTTGTCACTTACAATGGCTCCAAGCAATATGCAAATCGTTCATCGTTTATGGAACTCCTAAGGATAACTGAATTTCGTTCAATAATAGAACCTGCTTTTGCGGCATTGGCAGCAAGGGAAGCGTACAAAAATGAAATAGAGCTGATTACAGAGTCTGCTGAAATTATGCGGGGAATGGCTGAAAATAATCAAATAACAACTAGTGAGGATTTGCGTTTTCATCGATTGGTTGTAGAGGCGACTCATAATGAATATGCCTTAAAAGTATATGCCAACTTACAAGAGGAATTAAAACGAATGCGTGCTTATACAAGAAGGCCAGATATGATTGAAAAAGCTGTCCATTATCATCAAATGATAGCCAAAGCAATTGCAAATAGAGATCCGCATAATGCAAAAATGCTCATGGAGTCCCACTTGCAATCCAATAGTGAACTAGCTATGTATGAACTAGCTGGAATGCGATCCAATTAACTATAAATAGAAGTCTTTTATATAAGGGGGAGATTCTGATGAAAATAGGCATTATCCATGCAACCTCGAATGCCGTACCGCCATTAAATGATGCTTTTAAATCATTAGCGCCGAATGTAACGATTTTTAATTTTGTTGACGAGTATCTTCAATATTATGCAAATCAAATCAAGGGAATAGACGATAAAGTCCATCGGGATTTTGTGAATATGGCAATCACTGCACAAGAAGCGAAAGTAGATGCAATCATAGTTGCTTGTACCGTCTTGACACCCATTGTAGACATTGTGAAACCGTTTATAACCGTACCAATTATAGCAGTTGATCAACCAATGCTTGAATCAGCAGTAAATAACTATAGAAAGATTGGTGTTGTAGCCACTAATGCCCCATCAGGACCTGCAACCAAAGCCCAATTAGAAAAAATAGCCGGGAAATTTGGCAAGGAAATTGAAGTGGATACCGAAATTGACATTCAGGCAATGACCGAATTAAAGGCAGGTAATGAAGAAGAACATAATCGCCTTAACGCTCTAGCAGCCGAAAAATTGAAACAAAGAGGGTGCGAAGTCATCATTCTTGCCCAGATTACCCAGGCATCCGCTGAGAGTAAAACGAAAGAATTAGGTCTGCCGGTTTTAACAAGTCCAAAAGAAGCAGTCAAAGAAGTCTTAAGAATAGCAGTAGGAGATTAATAGTATATAGGTTATTTACTATAAATCTTCAGTGTATAGACAAAGCTTAGAATAATGAAATTCGCTCGTTGATCGCAGTGGAAAGCGAAGCTCCTGCAACGAAGATCGACTGTTCCAACAGATTGTCTAACAAATTTTTTATCTTCTATAAAACTTAAAAACTCACAAAATTATAGAACACAAAGGAGAGATTCGGAATGAAAGTAAGTTATGTTGGATTAGGTGTAATGGGTGCGGGTATGGCATTAAATCTTGCAAAAGGTGAAAGTGAAGGACTATATGAATTTCTTGCATGTGATGCGAACGAAAACGCCCTAGAACAATTTCAGGAAAAAGGACTAAAAACTACAACTAATATGGAAGATACGCTAGATAGCGACTACATTTTCTTATGCTTACCAAACTTAGATATTGTAAAAGCGGTTGTTTTAGGGGAGGACGGTATTCTTAAGCGTCTAAAAACAGGTCAGACTATTGTGGACTTCAGTACTATCAGCTACTTGGGGGCTACTGAGATTGCTGCAAAATGCCAAGAAGCAGGGATTGAATTCCTTGATTGTCCGATTTCCGGCCAACAGGCAAAAAGTATGGATGGAACGCTAAGTATCATGTGCGGAGGAAATGAAGACGTATTTAATGCAATTAAACCAATGCTTGATAGAATGGGCTCTCAGGTACTATATATGGGTGAAAGTGGTGCTGGCCAATTAACGAAAATGATTAATAATTGTGCTCTGAATATCTGTGTTGCAAGCTTCAGTGAATTAATGCCAGTTGGGGTAAAGCTTGGTTTGGATCCTGAAAAATTAGGTGATGTTTTAATGACAGCTACTGGCTCAAGCTTTGCATCCAAGACTTTGATTCCTAAAGTTTTAGAGGGGCAATTTGAACATGGATTTTCACTTGGACGAGCATATAAGGATATGGAAAGTATGTATGAAGTATTAGTTAAATCTGAAATTCCTCTTCCAACATTAAATGGATCCATGCAATCATACCAGCTGGCATTACAGGGCGGACACAGAGACGACTATAAACATGCAATGATTAAGTTTTATGAAGAAATGCTGGATGTGAAAGTTCGTAAAAAGGGCTTGGAATAAGAGAAACCTTGGTTCAAAATCAAGCGCGTAATAGGAGGTAAACAATTGTGATTTTTGGTTGTATTGCAGACGACTTTACAGGTGGTAGTGACATTGCCTCCTTCTTTGCCAAAGGAGGACTAAGTACCGTTTTATATAATGGAGTACCGAATGATCAAAATGCACCCAAAGCAGATGTATGCGTAATAGCCTTAAAAACTCGCACACAGGATACCCAAGACGCTGTACGTGATTCTTTAGACGCAGTAAAGTGGCTAAAGAAACAAGGAGCGCAACAGTTTTACGTGAAATATTGTTCAACATTCGATTCTACACCTGAGGGTAATATTGGACCGATAAACGATGCAGTAATAGAAGAATTGGGTGTTCCGTATACTATTCTTTGCCCTGCCTTGCCAGTGAATGGCCGTACAGTAAAAGATGGTTGTTTATATGTTCATGGAGTTCCATTACATGAAAGTACCATGAAGGATCACCCCTTAACACCAATGTGGGACTATGATTTAGTACGATTAATGGAACCACAAAGTAAGTTTAAAAGTATAAAATTGCCGAACGATTTAACAGAAAAAGAAGCAATGAATTTTATTGATAAAGAAAAACAAAAAAATGATTCATCTCCATTTTATATAATACCCGATTACAAAACGGATGAAGATGCGGAAATAATTGTTGGATTATTCGGAAATCTAACCCTTCTTACTGGCGGCAGTGGTCTAGCTGAGCCACTTGCTAAAACGTTTGAACAAGAGATGGAAGTAGATGAATTTGACAGTTCTGATTCTAAGGCATTAATTTTATCAGGAAGCTGCAGTGAAACAACCAGAAAACAGATAGAAGCATATCAAAAATCTGGTGGTAATAGCTATTTTATTGACCCTATGAAATTATTGTCAGGGGAAGAATCGGTTGAGAGTATATGGAGTGCTATTCGAAACAATGAAGGCTCTATGCTTGTTTACAGCAGTGATAACCCGGAAAATGTGAAAAAAACCCAAGAAAAAGGTAAAGAAGAAGTTGCAGGGATATTAGAAAAAACTACTGCAGAATTGGCTGCACGTGCTGTAGAAGCAGGCTATCACCGAATTATCGTTGCAGGTGGAGAAACAAGTGGTTCTGTAACGAAGAAACTTGGATATACCAGCTATCATATCGGAAAGAGTATAGCACCTGGGGTTCCTATTATGATACCTACAGAGGATACTAGAGTCCGTCTTGTTTTAAAGAGTGGTAATTTTGGTGGAACAGATTTTTTCTTGCAGGCTTTATCAAGAACATAATACCAGAAAGAAGGGGTTACGGTGGATACAGCATTAGATCAAAAGTTTAATGAAGCAATATGGGTTGCTCATAGCCTCTTTAATCGGGGAAAAGCAAGTGGTAGTATTGCGAATTTAAGCTTTAAGCATAATGATAAGATATATATCACTGCTACTGGAACATGTTTTGGGACCTTGAAACGTGAAGAATTTTCTATGATTGATCTAGAAGGAAATCAGCTTGATGAATTAAAGCCAAGTAAAGAAACGCCGATGCATCTTTCCATATTTAAAGCAAAATCTGACGTGCAGGCGGTTGTTCATGTTCACAGTACATACAGTGTACTTTGGAGCTTTATACCAGATTTAAAGGAGACAGACTGTATTCCAGATCATACACCATATCTTAAAATGAAATTAGGGACAGTTGGACTGGTTCCTTATGAAAAACCCGGAAGTATGGAATTGTTCACTGAATTTGATAAGCGAGTAAATATAAGTGATGGATGGCTTTTAGCCCAACATGGTCCAGTAGTGCCAGGAAAGAGCATAATGGAAGCATTTTATGCCTTGGAGGAATTGGAAGAAAGCGCAAAAATTGCTTGGGAGTTACATAATAGGTTGTAACCCATTTTGAAAATGGACGATTCATGTGTCCGGCTCTAAACAATACATTTTAGGAGGGGATTGAATGACTAAAAAGATTGGTCTTGTACATGCAACGATGAATTCTGTTGATCCAATACTACACGCATTTCGCACACTCCACCCGAACGTTGATTTGATAAATGTAATGGATGAAGGACTGATTTGGGAGTTGAATGAAACAAATCAAATCACACATAGTATGACCCGTAGATTAATTGATATCGCATCAAAAGCAGAAGATGCAGGCGCTGACGCAATTTTATTAACTTGTTCTTCTTTTTCACCATATGTTCCAGAGTTCAAACATCTATTTAATGTACCGGTCCTAAGTTCGGATGAAAGTATGCTGAATGAAGCAGTAAACAAAGGCACTAAGATTGGAGTTATTGCAACTGTCGGCAAAGCGGGACCTACCACAACGAATTTACTCTATCAAACTGCTAAAGAACAAGGAAAAACAATAGAAGTCGAAACAATAGTAATCACTGAAGCTTTTCAGGCATTACAAAGAGGAAATCAAGCAAAGCATGATGAATTGATTCATGAAGCAATCAACAAATTAACAACCACTTCCGATGTAATCTTGCTTGCACAATATTCAATGTCACGTGCTCTGGATTCATATGAAAAAGGATCCACACCAATTTTAACGGGTCCAGAAGTCAGTGCCAACGCAATCGTTGAACTTGCCGGAAAATAAAACAGGCAATTACTCGATGGTTGAGACAGTCACAATCGGCAGCATAGTCAATTATGACTGTTTCTCCATTCACAAAAGAAGGACCGGAACCTTGGTCCTTCTTTTTTACGTTTATTGTCAGAAAGTAAAGTATTCTATTCCATTAAGTTGTTTTGGTTGAACCCAGGTTAATCATAAATTATTTTGTACATATAATTTTTTTCAATCAAACGTTTGTTTAATCTTATTACAAGTGTTGAAATGTATGAATTTTGAGCTATGCGAGCAATATCGACTATTCTCGCATGGTATAGTGAGATAGTTTTGATTGATCATTCAACCCTTCTCCATTAATAAAAAGCAGGGAGGTAGGCTAAGAGGGATTTAATCATCGGTCCATTCTACAAATAAAGAATCATTCTTCATATATTTGAAAACAAAGGTTGTCATTTTGACAACTAAACTTGTCAAAATAGTAATATTAGTTTATTATGGGTTTTAGAGGTGATGCTGGTGAGTCTGCAAAATCGATTAAAGGAACTTAGGGCTCGTGAGGGGCTGAATCAAACAGAATTGGCCAGGATTATCGGGGCGTCCAGACAGACTGTTAGCCTGATGGAACGTGGGGATTATGCTCCATCTGTGGTTCTTGCCATAAAAATTGCGCGAGTGTTTAAGGAAAACGTAGAAGATATTTTTATATTGGAGGAGGAACAGGAGAGTGACAAATAAGAAAATATTTTTTATAGGACTTTTCACAGCACTGGGTTGTATGATTTTGGGTGGAGTCATTGGCGCTTCTAAAATTATCTTTGGTAATTATTTTCCGAAAGGGTATATTCTCTTCTCCCTATCCCCTGTGTGCCTTGTTGAGCTTGGTTATAATTAGTCTTTTTTCTTATTCTTCAAGCAGCTAATTGCTTATAAAAGTCTTATTAGAAATAAAGAAAAATGAGCGAGGATGTACGGGGAGGACTGTTGGAAAAGACATCTTTCAAGTTGTTGTATTCCACTTCGTTCTTAGTTGTGGTGTCTCTCATGTGGTTGGCGATTGCATGGGGGCATATAAAAGCAGGTCCGCCTGAAGAGCAATTCAGGTATGTTACCATCAACCTGGTGTTAGCAGTACTGTCGTTTGTGCTGACAGGGGTTGCACAATACTATGCAGTGAAAATCCACAATAAACAATTTCCGGACAGAACGTATAACATCTTCTCACCTGACCCGCAAAAAGAATATTTCGAGCAATTAGACGAGGGCGAAAAGTACCTGACCTACCAGGCTTCGTTTTCAGTATTTCGAAAAATGACATTTGTTTTCTTCTTCGTATTAGGAGGCCTACTCTGCTACGGAGCCTTTGTCCAATTTCATATTGTCCCTATTCTCCTTGTAGGGGGGCTATGGTTAACGATGTATTTTATCCACTATTCGGAGGGGAAGAAGCAATATCAGATGGAGTCTTAGGGTGGAGGAGTTAATATTTTTTGAATAATTATTTTCAAACAAACGTTTGTTCAATCTAATATTAAGTGTTGATATATAGAAGTTAAAAACAGTGCGACATACATCGACTATTCTCGCATTGTATTTTGAAATAGCTTTTCGGCAGGCTAGGGGAGCCAGAAAACAAAAAAGCAGCATGGCTCCCCACACCCATGCTGCCCCCAAAACCAAAACCCCCTAAGCCCTTACCTCCGCACAATTCTCATACAACTCAACAGCCTCTTTCACCGTGAATCCTTCCTTCACAATCGCATGGATCGCACGGATCATCGCCGTTGGTTGTGCCGACTGCCAAATATTCCGACCCATATCCACTCCGGCAGCTCCTTGATTCATCGCATTATACGTAATCTCCAGCGCCTCTTTAATGGTGTCAAACTTCGGCCCGCCAGCTATCACAATCGGCACCGGACATTTACTTGTTACCTGTTCAAAATTCTCACAGTAATAGGTCTTCACGATGTCCGCACCCATTTCTGCCGTGACCCTTGAGGCGAGTGCCAAAAATCTAGTATCGCGTTTCTCCAGTTCTTTTCCGACAGCGGTAATCCCTAGAACTGGCAGGCCATAATCATGCGCTTCACTCACCACATGCGCTAAATTGGTGATGGTTTGTGTTTCATATTTAGATCCCACGAACACAGAGACACCGACACCCACCACATTATGGCGGACAGCCTCTTTCATCGAGGTCACGATCGTCTCGTTGGAAAGGTCATTCAATACAGTCGGTCCGCCCGATACCCTCAGCACCATCGGTTTTTCCGTATCCTCCGGGATGCAGGAAGCAAGCGTTCCGCGTGTCAGATACAAGGAATCTGTGTATGGCAGCAGCTCCTTGACCGTTTCTCCCGGTTTTTCCAACCCTGAAATCGGCCCGAGGAAGTAGCCGTGATCAATGGCAAGCATCACCGCCCGCCCGTTTGGCAGTATTTTATTCAATCGATTTTTGAAACCCCATGTCATATTGATCCACTCCTTTTTCATAATAAGAACGTTCAACCTTTATGCTTCAGCAATGACCGGTTTATCAATAACTACCGAGTCATTTTTGCCGATATGTGGTGACTTAATGAAGACAGCTTTGAAACGCATTTCCGATTGATTGATTAAGTAATGGGAATCCCCAGGACGGCACTGAATCATATCCCCAGGCTTTGCTTCAATCTTTTCCCCGTTAATAAAGAAGTCAATTTCACCCTCTAAGATATAGAAAATTTCCTCGCACTCTGTATGGTAGTGGTTCGGAAAGTCTTGGCCCGGTTTCAGAACCACGACCCCGACATCCACATTAGGACCCTTTGTTAAATACTTCGGGCCATTGTCCCCAAAGCGGTATTCAAAATCACTCTCATTGACTTTCTTCATTCCTTCACCTCCTTTCAAAGTCATTTAATAACCGGGAGCCTTCCACATATGTGCCGTCACTCCGCGGTCGGCAAGCTTCAGCTGCGCTGCATATACTTTTCTCCAAGTTTCATAGATTTTGAGATACTGTTGATGATTCTTCATTTCTGGCACAAAAGTATTTTCCCACTGCACCACTTTCCCAGTTGCTTCTTTTACCGAAGCATACAACCCGGCCCCAATACCCGCATATACCGCCGTCCCCAATGCCGCAGACTCCTTCACTACCGGAACCTTCACTGCGACACCAAGCACATCGGCAAGCGTCTGGCTCCATAACCTACCTTTGGAAGCACCTCCGACAAAAATCACTTCCTGGGGGTAAAAGCCAGTTGCTTCTTCCATCAGCTTAAGGTTGCCGTATGTGATCAAAGCGGCATTTTCCTGAAGTGATTTAAAGATTGCAGCCTTGCCGGATTTCTCTGGATCCAAGCTCAGGTTAAGGAAGGAGGGAGCGGCATGCCGCCAAGCGCTGTAGTTCATCGTGTCAGAGAAAATAGGGAGGATCCCGTTTGCTCCAACAGGAACAGACTTTGCTTTTTCCTCTAAAATTTCATAGGCGTCACGGCCTGATTCATCCGCCTCAGCTTTTTCCTGCTCGCAAAACGCATCCCGGAACCACCTCATCACAAGCCCTGGGAAAAAGGCGATCGCCTCAAGCTGCCACAAACCTTCGACCGCATGGCAATTCACCCGGATCCTGCCGGCATTATCGACAAGCGGTTTGCCGACATTGACCTCCTGCTGCCAAAACGATCCGCCTGAGACCACCGTCTGTTGCGGCTCGATGGCACCGACACCGACTGAGGCCATCTGTGCATCCCCGCCACCTGAGACGACAAGTGTTCCGGCAGTTAGACCGGTCAATGCAGATGCTTCTTCCGTCAGCTTCCCGATCACTTTTCCTGCTTCATTCACGTCCGGGAAGATATCGGCCTTCACCCCGCATTTTTCAGCAATTTTAGCTTCCCAGGCCCTCTGTTCCAAATCAAACATCCCCGTGGTACAGCCGTTGGAAGGGTCGACCTGCAAGATTCCGGACAGTTTAAAAAGGATCCAGTCATTGATCATTGTCATGCTTTTCGTAGCTTCATAGATATCAGGCTCATGCTTTTTCAGCCAAAGAAGGCGGGGGATGGCCCCAAGCGCATATGTCTGGCCTGAAATATTATAAATCTCATTTTCTAGCTCTGCATTCATCTTTTTAAGAAGGCAGACTTCCTCCCCCGCACGGGCATCGACATTCGCACATGCCCATATCTCCTGACCGTCCCCATCATAAAGGACCAGCCCTTCCCGCATGCTCGTGGCACTCAAAGCCTTGATGGAAGAAGGGGGGACGCCTGTTTTGCTGATGACTTCCTTTATGCAATGGACAACCTTGCCCCAGTTCTCCCGATAATCAAAATCCATGGAGCCCGGATGCCTAGGGTCGGTCAGGTGTGTCCATTCCTCCTGGCTCACGCCGACTTGCCTTCCGTCCCTGTCAAACAGGACCGCCCGGATGCTTCCGGTTCCCGCATCTAGCGCCAGCAAAAATTCCATTAGCTTTTCACCTCCATCTTAAGTAGAGAAAGCGCGGTTTCTTCATCTGTGATTAATGTATGGACATATCCGCCGTTTAAGGCCCCGAGTATCGCCTCCACCTTCTTTTCTCCGCCTGCTACGGCGATGACATTTTTCATCGAAGCCAAGGTCGAGATGGGCTGGCCGATCAACCGCTTATGATGGGGAAGGGCAATCACCTTGCCTTCCCGGTCGAAAAACTGGCCAAGGATATCGCCGACTGCCTGTTGCCTCTTTATAAATGTCAGCTCATTCAAGGTCATTTTTTCCTCCTGGATGATGGTCGCATCCGGACAAATCCCCCCGATCCCGACGAGGATATACTTGGATAAGCGCCCCAACGCCAAAATCTCTTCTATGGAAGGCTCCGACAAAAAGCTTTCCGCCATTTCCTCTGTTGAGGCCAGGAATGGAGCGGGTATCACATGGATATGCTGGAATTTTTCCATCCCCCGGTCATGGGAATTGCGATTATGCAGATAATAATTCACCCCGCCCGTCAAGGTGACCACAGATACATGGCAGCTCGGCTCCATGGAGAGGTAATCAACGGTACGCGAGACAGCCCTTCCCCAGCCGAGCCCGATCAAATCCTCAGGCTGCAGTTTATGATTCAAGTACTGGGCGGCCGCCCGCGACAGGCTGTCATTCAGGTCTTTTTCATTCGGCGGGGTAGGGATGATGAACACATGTGGAAGGGAAAAAGCTTCGATGAATTCCTTTTCTATCGTCAAACCGTTCGTTTCCATCCCCTTGATCTGGAACTGGACGATCCCCTCGACCCGGGCACGCTCCAGCAATCGGACCACCTTCGTGCGGGAAATCCCCAATAATGAGGCGATCTCATTTTGGGTCAAATTGTCTTTGTAGTAATACCAGGCTACTTTTATTAGAAGATTCTCTGTATAACTGTCATGTGTCATCTGCTGTACACTCCTCAACAAATGTGCGCAAGCAAGATTTATGTTCGCGCTTTATCCAAAATATATCCCCGCCCTTTTAAGAAAAGAACGAAAAGGAAAAATTAATTTGTTGTTGTCATATTCGCTTTCCTTACTGTGTAAATAAATAACAGGCATGGATTGATTTTGAACATTTCTTCAAGGAACGTTCATATGTGTATTTGTAAGCGCTTAAATAAAGGCAAGGTGGTGAGTGAAATGGACACAAAGCACGATCCTCTCCTTCATATAGAATCTATGTATAAGCAGTTCTCCGGAAACCACGTCCTAAAGGGGGTGTCCTTGGAGGTGCTGCCACACGAAGTGCACGCCATCGTGGGAGGAAACGGGGCAGGGAAGTCGACCTTGATGAAAATCATCACGGGATTGTACCAAGCAGACAGCGGAACGATGAGCGTGAAAGGGAAGCGGGTGCGTTTTTCCTCCACACATGAAGCGCATCATCACGGCATCTATCTTGTACCACAGGAACCGTTGATCTTCCCGAACATGACGGTGGAAGAAAATATCCTCATCGGGCTGCCGGGAAAACCTGCGCTCTTAAAGGCAAAAGTGGAAAAACTGATCAAAAGGCTCGGCTGGAACCTGCAGCTTGAAGAAAGCGCGATGACCATGTCCATTGCCGAACAACAATTAATAGAAATCATCCGCGGACTGACAAGGGAAGCGGACATCCTGATCCTTGACGAACCAACATCCACGCTGACATTCGGGGAGATCGACAGCCTTTTTACAACCATCAGGCAGCTGACCAAAGCCGGAATCGGCATCATCTATATCACCCACAGATTCTCCGAGATCTTTGAGCTTGCCGACAAAGTATCCGTGCTGCGGGACGGGATTATCTCTGCCAAGGGGCCGACTTCGGAATTCACTTATGAAAGGCTGCTTGCATGCCTGATGCCTGAAAATAAACAAACACCGAAGTCGGAGCAACAAAAAGAAACCGCGCCAAAAGAAAAGGGGTGGCCGATTCTCCAGGTTGAAAATCTTTCTTCACAAAAATTCAAGGATATCTCGATAAATCTGTGCCCTGGGGAAATCCTCGGCATTGCAGGAGTGGTGGGGGCAGGGCGGACAGAGTTGGCAGAAGCCATCTCAGGTCTAATGCCGACAACCTGTGGCAGCATCCAATTAGAAGGGGAGGAAATTCGAGCCCTTTCCGTAAGGCAACGCATCGACAAGGGACTGATCTATGTCCCGGAAGACCGGCATAAGCATGGCATATTCTCACTCGCTTCCATTCAAAACAATATGTCCTCCACCATCCTTCACCGCCTTGCGAAATTATTTTTACCTTTTACAAAAGAAGACGAACTTGCTGCAGACTATGTCTCGCAACTACAAATCAAAACCACCTCCATTAAACAGGAGGTCAAGGATCTCTCTGGAGGCAATCAACAAAAAGTGGTCCTGTCCAAAAGCCTTGCCACTTCCCCAAAAGTCATCATTCTCGATGAACCGACAAGGGGGATCGATGCCAATGCCAGGACGGATATCTACAAGATCATCCGAAATTTGAAACAAAAAGGCCTTGCCGTCCTCCTAATCTCCTCTGATATCGAGGAAGTCGTAAAGCTGAGTGACAGGGTGGTCGTGCTGTATGAAGGCAGGCTCGTAAAGGCACTTGAGCGCAAGGAGGACATGACACCGGATACGATCGCATCTTACGCATTCGGAATCGGTTGCGAGGTGAGCAACCGATGAGTGCACAACTGATCCGGTTATTGAAAGCCCGCGAGTTTTCCATCGTATTGCTCTTTGTCGCCTATCTCTTATTCGTCAGCAGCATCAACCCGGGCTTCTTTTCAGGAAACACCTTTTCCTTATTGATCAAGGCAAGTGTCATCCTGCTTGTGATGGCAATCGGTCAATCCTTTGTCCTGCTCACTTCCAATATTGACGTATCGGTAGGGTCCATCATGGGCTTATCCGCCGCAGTCTGCGGGGTGCTTTTGACCTCGGGTGTCAGCATCTGGATGGTGATCCCCGCTGTCCTGCTCGTCGGTGGGGTGGTAGGACTATTGAATGGAGTTGGGGTTTCGTATCTGAAGGTGCCATCGATCATCATGACCCTTGGGATGCTAGGGGTCATCCGTGGCCTCATGCTTCTTTATACAAAAGGAATGTGGATCGAAAACATCCCCAACTTTTATAAAAAGCTTGCCAATGTCACCTATCTCGGGCTGAATCTGCCGGTTTGGATTGCGCTGATACTGGTGGTGCTAGCGCATTCGTGGCTGACAAGAACAAGGTTTGGACGTTATTTTTACGCTGTCGGAGATAATCCCGAAGGTGCACGCCTCGTCGGATTGCCGGTCAAAAAGGTGACGATGCTGGCCTTCATTCTCTCTGGGGTGTCCGCCTCCATGGCCGGTCTCGTATTTGTCATGAATATCGGCTTCGTCCCAAACCAGACTGGTACCGGAATGGAGCTGCAGGTGATTGCTGCCGCGGTGCTCGGCGGAGTCAGCTTGACCGGTGGACTCGGCACGGTCATCGGAGCGGGGCTCGGTGCCATTTTCCTGACGACCATCACCAACTCCCTGATCTTCCTGAAGGTGCCGGCATACTTTAACAATGCGATCTTCGGACTGCTTCTCCTGATCATTGTGGTAGGAGATTCGAAGTTTCAATCTTTTGTAAAAAACAAAGTGCCAGAAAGCGAGAAAGGAAATTGGAGACAACGGATGCTGTGACAAAAGGAGGGGGAGCAGATGAAGAGCAAATTAAAAATCTTTCATAAATGGGAAGGGGTTTTGGTGCTCTTAATCCTGCTGGAATGCATGGTGTTTGGTATCCTGTCCCCAAGCTTCCTGAGGATTGATAATCTCCTTTACAGCATGAACGACTTTGCCTTCATCGCCCTTGCTGCCATTCCGCTGACGTTTGTCATCATCACTGGTGGAATCGACGTTTCCGTAGGTTCCATCATGGGATTGACTTCCATTGTGTTAGGGGTCTTGTGGATGAGCGGGCTTTCCGTTTGGCTAGCTCTGGTTGTCGCGCTTTTGGTGGCTGTTTTGGCAGGTGGGGTGAACGGGGCACTTGTGGCAAACACAAACGTACAGCCGCTTGTCGTCACACTCGGCACGATGTTCTTATTTTCCGGAATCGCCCTTGTCATCTCCGGCGGCTCCAGTGCCTCAGGGTATGAAGGGATCAGCGGTTTTCCGGCTTCCTTTGTGGAGCTGTCAAACGGAACCTTCCTTTCTGTGCCTAATCCGATCTGGTTTATTTTGCTAAGTGTATTATTCTTTGGAATCCTGCTCCATTACACACGTTACGGTAGAAATGTGTTCCTGGTGGGGATCAATAGAAAAGCTGCTTCCTACAGCGGCATCCAAACGAAAGGAACCATCCTGAGTACTTATATGCTTTCTGGATTTGGCGGTGGTTTGGGGGGAGTAGTGCTCACCTCTTACTTCAGCTCTGCCAGGTCCGACCTTGGGGCCGAGGCGGTTTTGCCTGTCATCACCGCCGTCGTACTCGGAGGGACCAGTATCTTCGGGGGAAAAGGCAGTGTCCTTGGAACCGCGATCGCTTGTATCTTTATCGGATTGATGCAATATGGCCTGCAGATGAGCGGCTTTTCAAGCCCGCACATCAGTGTGGTGATCGGCAGTATCTTGATACTCGCCGTCGTGATGAAATATGCGAACTGGAACTCTATCATGAGTCTTAACTTTAGAAGCCTATTAAAAAGGGGGATGTAAGAGATGACAAGATTCAAAATGGCAGGTTTATTGATTTTAGTACTGGTGCTCGGAACATTCTTGGCAGCATGCAACAGCGGGGCCGACGGGGAAAAGAGCAAGGAAGATGTGAAACTCGCCTTCATTCCTAAATTGACGGGTGTCGGGTTCTTCACATCCGGCGGTCAAGGGGCAGAAGAGATGGCCGACTCGCTTGAAGTCGAACTGAAATACGACGGCCCGACCGAAGCGACCGTTGCCGGCCAAGTGCAGTACATCAACAATTTCGTCAACCAAGGCTATGACGCATTGATGATCTCTTCCGTATCTGTTGATGGTCTGAGCCAAGCCTTGAAGCGGGCAAAAGATAAAGGCGTCAAAATCATCACATGGGACTCTGACGTCAATCCGGAAGACCGTTCCTTCTATATTAACCAAGGAACACCAGAACAACTGGCAGAGTTGTTGATCAAAATGACCTCCGACCAGATCGGGGACACAGGCAAAGTCGCCTTCTTCTACTCCAGCCCGACCGTAACCGACCAAAACCAATGGGTCACCAAAGCCAAAGAAATCATCGCAGCTGACTACCCAGGCTGGGAAATCGTGACCACCCAATACGGCGAAAACGATGCCCAAAAATCATTGTCAGTAGGGGAAAGCATCCTGCAAACATATGAAGACATCGATGCGGTGATCTGTCCGGATGCAACCGCCTTGCCAGCCATGGCCCAAGCAGCCGAAAACCTTGGCAAAGACGGCGAAGTGGTCATCACCGGCTTCTCCACGCCAAATGTCATGAGGGACTATGTCAAACGCGGAACCGTTGAACAATTCGGCCTCTGGGATGTCAAACAACAAGGCGCCCTAGCCGCATACGTAGCCTACCTTATGACAGTAGAAGGAAAAGAACTCAAGGTGGGGGATGAGTTTGAAGTGCCGGAAATCGGAAAGGTGAAAATTGAGCCAAATACCATTCAGGGATATGAATATACAGCGGACGACAGCGGGATTATTTTATTGCCGGAGCGGGTGATTTTTACGAAGGATAATATTGATGGGTATGATTTTTAGAGGAGGGGAAGGGGGTCGAGGGGCAGGTTTCTTGACCCGAGTTCGCTTTAAAGTGTAGGGGTATCAACTAAAAGAAACAGGTCCGTCGACGCCAAAGGTGACGGACCTGTTTCTTATTATGGTGGGTTCTTTGTAAAGTCGTCCAAACGTGGGCCTGAGCCTGAGCGAAGGTGAATTAGTCAATAAACTAGAGAAAGTATTCAATAAATGGTCTGAAGTATTCAATAAACGCTCTGAAGTATTCAATAAAGACGTCCAAGTATTCAATAAAACAGTTCAAATTGACGATAATCCATATATTCACAGGATTATCCTCTTAATTTGGAGCAAAATGGACAGCTCCCCCGCCTCTTAATCAATTTATATCGGAAAATTGAGAGAGTTGCTTACCTAGCTACCTTGCTTTTGTCTAAAGAACGACCCTAGCTTTTTAACTCACACTTAACGAAGACAGGAAAATTCTCTCACGTTCTAATATAATAATATTGCGAGGAATTCCATACGACAAAGAAACAGAAAAAATGGTTACCCTAGAAAACACATTAGTTACAAAAGATAACGTAGAAGAAATCAAAACTCGGTAGGTGATCAACTTGTCAAAAATTGTAGTAGTGGGAAGCTATGTCGTGGATTTAACAGCAAGAACTCCCCACATGCCTAAGCCAGGAGAAACGGTGCTCGGTGGTCCATTTAAAATGGGCCCAGGAGGAAAAGGCGGTAACCAAGCTGTGGCTGCAGCACGGTTGGGAGCCCAAGTTACCATGGTAACCAAGGTCGGGAAAGACCTGTTCGGGGATGATGCGATTCGAAATTTCAAAAACGAAGGCATCGCCTCGCAATTCATCAATCAAGTGGAAGATGAATCTACCGGCGCAGCCCTAATCGCCGTTGATAACTCAGGGGAAAATATGATTGTCGTCTCGCTCGGTGCTTGCGGTACCATTACGGAAGAAGAAGTACTAAGAGCTGAAGCGGCCTTTAAAGAAGCGGATATCATTCTCGTCCAGCTTGAAACCTCGATGGCAGCAATCCACACCACCATCAATCTGGCAAATAAGCTATTAAAACCAGTCATCCTAAACCCGGCACCATTCCAAGAAGTATCAGATGAACTCTTGGCAAAGGTAAACTATATTACTCCTAACGAAACCGAAGCCGGGCTTCTTACAGGAGTGGAAGTGACAAATGAAGAGTCTACTAGAAAAGCTGCAGAAATACTGTTAGCAAAAGGAATAGACACGGTTATCATCACTCTCGGCAAGCAAGGATGCTACCTTTTACAAAAAGGAGAGAGCAACGGAAAAATCATACCAGGCTACCAAGTCCAAGCCGTCGATACTACTGGAGCGGGAGATGCCTTCAATGGAGGATTCGCCCACTTCTTAGCAGAAGGAAACTCCGTGGAAAAATCCTGCCAAATGGCCAATGCAGTAGCTGCCCTATCTGTAACCAAACCTGGTACAGCACCTGCCATGCCGTATGGTGAGGAAGTAGAAGAGTTGGTTGGGGAGTAGGAAGGTATACAGAGATGAATAAAAGAAGGAAGGGTGTGAGGGATGTCCTCTACCCTTCTTTTCTGTTAGCTATCTTACTTATTCAATTAATTTCCCTAACTACCTCCCCCTTAATCTATCACTTTCAACCCTAACAAAACCTCAGAATCTTGGTTAAACCAACCTGCAAGGTTTGATGCCATAGTTTTTCGATAAATGACCCCTTCTGTAGTCAACTCAATATCAATCCGGCCTGAATTGCCATTGGCATCTTCCAAAAATTCAAAACTTGCTTTCCCCTCAACAAATGTCACTTCCCCATCGGCACCGTTTATAAAATATGCGCCAGGGCTATGTTCCAGTAGATTTATTTCATAAACATCTCCATGTTTATTTATCATCAATGAGGAGACCATACCTGAATAATCTGTGGAATCCATCCATGTCCCAATAAACGTAGAAGGATTTGAAATGTCTAAGATAATGGAATCGGCTGCTGCAACTCCATGCTCCGTAAACTCATGTTCACTTTCTTCCTCGTTTTCAGTAGGCTCATCGTATAGAGCTGCAACCTGCCAGTCATGTACAGAGGTTTGTGTATTTATTGCAGAGTGGCTATTATTACCTTTGAAAATCAACCATGTAGTGCCTTCTATTTCTTTCTCTTCTAAAAATGTAAGACTTGTTTGGAACACGGCTTGGTAATACGCAATTATCTCTTCGGGTATAAGGTTTAATGGATAATCTTCGGATTTATCGTAAGTTATGACATGGAACTTTTCCTCTTTTTTATCTATGGTAATACTCCACGTGCCTCCGCCATACCCCATCTCATTTTGCAGATCAATGCTTGAAACCGTTATAAAATCTTCATTCTGTTCCACTATTGTGAATCTTAAATCCAGCGGGTATGGTCGTAGGATACCGTATGCATCACATTGGCACATGTAAGCATCCACCCACTTTTCCAGATCGCTTGAATCAAGCCATTCAGGTGAACCGATAACAGAGAGATCTTCTTTTATTTGTTTCATGTTAATGAAGTCTTGATAAGGAATGTTTGGTTCTGCTTTTTTAAAATACTCTGTCTGATGCACTGTAAGTATATTACTTAGCAAACTATAGTTATTCTCAATCACACCTTTTGCTTTTTCTTCTGACCACTCCTCTATTGGGAGGGTAGTTACCTCTTCCTTTTCTACCTCTAATGGTTCTACTACTTCTTTCACATTGGGAGGTGATTCTTCTTGGTCGGTCACTTCCTCATTGTTAGTAATAAAAGAAGTGTTGCAGCTAGTAAGCAAAAAAATTAAGACTGTACATCCCCAAAAAAGTGTGAATTTATATTTCATTCTTTTTTCCCTCCTTTTATCCCAAGTATTAAAAACACATAATTTACTTTTATTGTTAAAACCGTGGAGGTATGAATATTATTTTTTGTTTTTGCCTGCTCTTCCTATTTTCTCTTATTAATATTGTGGGGGTAGGTACGCAGACCCGCTATTGCTTTAAAAGGAAAAGATTCCAAAAAAGATTCTCACTTTACTACTGTTGTTTAATATAGAATTTGAGTTGGAGAAATTTTAAGTAGTTAAAAATAACATATTTTAGCAATTTACTAATTTTATGGTAGTGGTTAAATAATCCTATGTAGGGGGCGATGTTTTGGGGAGTGTAAAATTTTCTATTAGTTTATTGTTCTTCTGGATTAAAGGGAAGGTAGAGGTGGATAAACGGTTTGTTAAAACAAACATAGCGAACACCATCTTAGGGATTATCCCAGTAGGTAAAGATCAGCAAAATATACCTTTGAAGAATATTTCTGGTGCCATGCTATCGTCAAAGTACTATTTTAAGCCAATGCTATTTGGCCTGATTCTCTTATTATTTGGATTGGGTTCCTTCGGGGGAAACTTCTTCCTTGGCTTAGTCTTGACATTACTCGGCATTGGAATCGCCGGAAATGGTATACAAACGTTATTAGTAATAGAGAAGTCAGGATCACCCTATATCATAAGTGTGCCATTCTTTGAGAAATCAAAAATGGCCTCAATAAGCAACAACATACATCAAGCATTAGCAGATGACGTGGACAAAACAGATTTAAATATGTTCTTTGATAAAAAAGCTGACAAAAATGCTAATGCCAACATGAGTTAAGGGGATAGATAAGAGGACCAGCCATTGATTAAAAGGATGAAAGAGTGGGGGGAGGCGAGATTTATTTGCCTCTTCTTTTTTATTTCCACTTAGTTCAAGTGGAGGACACATAATTGAAGATAACTTGAGAAGAATTAGTTAGTATTGCTGAGGAGATTCTAACTATGAATCAGAAGAAGAATTGGATAATATGATAGGTAAGGTAGACAAATCGTTCCTCATCCCAGTAAAAATACCTCTCCCTAAAAAATATAGAGAATAGTAGGGGGAGAGGGTCTCCACCCGCTCCCCAAACCATTAATTCGAAACATTCACTTCAATCGGTTCCGATACCAAATTCCATTCTTGCCCAAGCATGGTAAAGGTGTGTTTTACGAATACCTGTGCTGTGCCAGGGGACAATGCGATGATTTCGTTTCCTTCAATCCGGACCACTCCGTTATTTTCTACTGCATAGAGTTCCGTTTCGATATTTTCTTTATTGCCTGTTCGGTAACTTAGAAAAGCTTTTGCTTGTATGTTACGGGACTTTCCTACTTTTAGGTTCGCTTTTTTAATTGGTGATTCTAGACTGATTGGTGATTCTGTCAGCCATTGCATGTAATCGGTAATTGGGCCGATTAAACCTTCTTTCAGTTTGTCTGCAAATGGATCCTCATCCCGGAACGTCCAGTGCATGCTTAACATTCCCCGTTGTCTCATGTAAGTCAGGAATTCTTCATATACACTGCCATAACTTGCATTCAGCGTTACATTTGCGCTAGTTCCATAGTCTACAAGCTTCTTTGCATTGTCCAATTTTGCTTGAAGGGATCCAGGAACAGCAGCTGAGAATAAATACCCTGTTGCAAGGTTTGGCTGTAGCTGGTTGAAGATTTTCATGCTGTTTAAGCTGAAGTTCTGGACGACAACCTGATCCAGCATACCTTCTGCCAAGATTTCCTCATTCACCTTTTCCTCCATACCAGCAGCCTTCAACTCTACTAAAAGCACAACATCCTTGCCTTTAAACTCCTGTAGAAATTCTCTAAAGGTCGGTACAGGTTCACCTGCAAACTCTTCTCCAAACTTGATTCCTGCATCAAGCTGTTTAATCTCATCAAGCGTCAAATCGGCCACGGCACCTGTTCCATTTGTAGTGCGGTTGACCGTCGTATCATGCATGACAATGATATGGCCATCTTTCGATTCATGAAGGTCCGTCTCAATCATGTCCGCTTCCAGATCGTACGCTAATCGGTACCCGACCATCGTATTTTCAGGAGCAAGGGAAGGGACACCCCGGTGTGCTGCGACCATGGGGCGCTGCACAATAGTATTTTCCGGATACTGGCCAAAAGCTTCAGAAGCATACTCTGGGTAATCGGTAATCATTCCATCGACACCTAAATGAATAAGCTCATGTGTGGATTTCAGTGAATCTGCACCAATACCCCAAACGGCAACCATGCGGTTATGCAGGTAATGGACGATTTCCTGTGTTAGTAATTTTTGAGGGATCAAAACAACCTTGCTTTCACTTGAATGCACTTGGAATGGCAATTCCCTCAAGGCATGTTTATTAAGGGAGTTTCCGGTATACACCAAACCACCACGGATCTTAGGATTAAGGATTTTTAATTCCTCAACTATATCAGGGTTGAAGGAAACAACGTGAACATCTGTTGTCTGGGTGGCATTAAGACTTTGAATGATCTGTTCGCCAAATCCCGTTTGTTCCACCTGCAACACAGGGATTTTTTTATTTTTTAACTGCTGCAGTTGATCCTGTAAAAGGAGACCATTCGCTGTTAACTCCCCATCATTATTGCGTTCCACCAATAACAGGGAGGAGGCACTTTGACTAAAATCACCTGTATACCCCGTGCCGGTGATGATTGTAGGAGGATTGATGATATTGGTCTCAGGTTCGGCAGGGAGGAAAGCGCCTGAATCCTCTATAGGTGGCAGTGTTTGCTCATATGTAGTGACTCGCACGTTGTCATACTGCACGGTCGAGCCACTTGCCTGGAACCCTACATCCCCATTCATCCATTCGGTAGCATCAGCACTATCAATTACCAACTCATCATTTACAAACTGTTGTACTCGATTCCCGCTAACCACTACTTTGAGGCGATAACTCTTATTGTAATCAAAATTCTCTGTATAGAAATTGGTCTGTGCGATGGCCCAAGTATTATTGCGCCTTTTTGCAAACTCTAATCCATTTAATGCGTTCGTCCCTTTTCGGGCAGCAAACTGATAGTAGTTATTGTTATCTTGAATCCGGTACATAATGGATGCCCAGCGTGCATCATCCACTGTAGAGAGGAAGGTTAAATCCGCCTCCATTTGATAATCTCCAAATTCGGGATCAATAGGCACTTTTACCACTGCTGGGCTTGCAGTTGTAGGAGAGCTTAATAAAAGTTTTCCATCTTGTACCTCACCACTACCTTGAACAACCTCCCAGTTCTCCGGAAGCTGTCCATTTGATACATGATCAAATGTTTCGTTTATTAACTCCGTATGATCCTGCTCGGCATGAACACTTACTTGAGGCTGGAAATTAATTAAACTAAGGGCTAAAGCGGATGAAATGACAACACTTCCGAAACTCTTAAAAGAATTCTTCTTCATGTTATTCCTCCTTCAACATAATGTAAGAGGGCAAATAAAAAGAGAAGAGCCAACCACGAAAACCCTTATTTTATAAGGATTTTAATGGGGTTCTTCTCCATGTCTCTGCCCAGTATTCATTTACATTCTCAACTATATATAGTTGTTTGAATTTTCTCAATAATTAAAAGGTCCTATGTTTCCGAACCAACTTCTCCTACAAAAGTAATATTTTTCAATATTTTGACGATTTGTGAAGGTTAAGGACGAGAGATGTCGAAATTTACTACTATTAAAATAGAGTGGCGAAATAGCATCAGTGAGGGACTGAACTCTTGTCCAAAATAAATTATCTATTTATACTATATTTCTCTGAAGTATTATTGTATAATTTAGAAAAGTAAAATAATTTGGGTAGAGAATATAAGAGAAACCCTCAACGGATGCGCCTGCTATAGGCTTCTTTCGTTGTGTGGTTTCTCTTTTTATTTTTTTCTGGAGGTGAAAGCGTATACAAATATGAATTTGTTCATCTTTCGGCCAACTGAATCAAAAATTATGAGGGGGATTATTTTTATGAAGAAATCATTATTAATCTTGATGGCGTTAGTGTTAAGCGTAGGGCTTGTGGCGTGTGGATCGGATACGAGCTCTTCTGATGGAAGTGTCGGCGAAGTAACTTTGTATTCACCTGAAACTCCTGATATGACCCGCGAGCTTGCGGAAGCTTTTGAAGAGGCGACTGGCGGGAAAGTTAATGTGCAATATGCTGGAACGAATATTCTTGTTAATCAAATGATTGCAGAAATGGATAATCCACAAGGAGATCTATGGTATGGCGGCGGAGGAATCCTTCCTTTTGAGTCCGCAATCAAACATGGTTTTATCGAAAGCTACACACCAGACGCAGCGAAAGACTGGGAAGTATATGAGAACGGCATCAAAGTAAGACATGAAGACTGGAACTGGGTGGGCTTGGAGGTATTCGTACTAGGATTAATCTACAATACCGACCTGGTGGATGAAGCAGATCTGCCTGAAACCTGGGATGATCTATTAGACTCCAAATGGGAAAAAGGAATT
>LQXN01000012.1 GCA_001648575.1 Sutcliffiella horikoshii DSM 8719
CAGCTCCCAATGAGGGAGCTGTTTTAGATTGAATAAATCATGTTGAAGGACGGTTTGGGCCTTTTAACTTTTTATCTTCTTGACCAGGTGCACTTTCAACCTGATTTTTACGTTGCTGTTGTTGTTTTTTCTGTTCTTTGGACATGGAAATCCCTCCTCTTAACTTTTGGTTCATTGTTATTTTTATCAAATCGTGGTTCAAACATGCGGAAAAAGGGTGGAGAACTGCAAATAAACACTTTCTTTGCCGAATTGCTTCTAGTTTTGTCATACGGGAAGGGAGAGGAAGTAGGACGGCGAATCTTAGTATTAATAAAGTATGGAGGGGATTTCTATGTCCAAAGTATTGGTTTCTAGAACGGAGATTACGGGCTTGTTCCATGAAATGATGCTTCAAATGGATTTATTGGAGGAAACGATGTCAAGTTCGCTTAAAATAGAACGGGAAGAAATGGAAGAGGTTATGAAACATCAAATTAACCGGCTGCACTTGACTCTGGATGAAGTGGAAAAAGTGATGGCCGAACACCGTATGCCAAAGGTACAGAACCAAAAGCAAATTAACTTTAATCAGAATGCTTACTCTGTATAAGGAGATATGGTAATATGTATTGCTAGAGGTGAGTGTAAAATGTCTGGCAATCATCAAAGTGTTAAAGAATGCACTGTTAAAATCTTAAAGGATTTGGAAAGAATAGAAGAGACTTTTGTATTATCACGAGATAAAAAAGAGGCACCCGATTTTTTCCAAACCGTTAAGCCTTTTGCGGACGAAGTTCATATTACAGTGCAGGACTGGGAAAAGTATGTAAAAGAATGGATTTCAGCAGTTAGGCCTAAGAATATTCATACTCAACAAATTGATAGCACTGTGGAAAACATAAATATGGTTTCTGTACAATGCTTTTATCCAGATACTAGGGAGAAACGTTTTAAGGGTATGATTCAATCCATTAAATATGTAATGAATGATGTGCTGACAAAAATCCATTGAAAAAAAAGCCTATCCAATAAATGGACAGGCTCAGTGTGTAGACAAAGTTA
>LQXN01000004.1 GCA_001648575.1 Sutcliffiella horikoshii DSM 8719
GTTTTCATCACTCTGAAAAGCTTGACAGGGGCGAAGTGATGATTGCCCAATTCACCGAACATACCTCGGCGATCAAAATCAGAGGAAAAGCACTGATTCAATCATCCCATGGAGAAATGGAAACAGACTGATTAATACAATTAAATCCAACTCAAAGGCAAGACGCTGGAAGCAGAAGAATATTTATTTTCTCTGCTTTTCTTATTATCTACTCCATGCAGGGTTAAACTAAAGAAAGAATAGCCCATTTTACCAATATGCTTCACTAATGTGCTATAATTAACTTTGTCTAATTTTATTTCGGCCATATTCGCACATGCGAATCAGCCGTCAGTCAAGAAAAGGGAACAAGGGTGGTCTTTAGTGAGTCATATACATATATCATTGATAAAAGAAAAACTACATAACTTGATTACGCATCCATACTTAATTAAACATATTGAATACCCTGTCATAGATGAGGACAAGCTACTGCTCCTCTATTCCGTCCTGGAATCCATCGAGATGTCTGAGGAAACAAAAGAACAATACATATTATCAACCATGTTGGTCCAAATCGCCCTTGATACCCATGATATGGTTACTAATGCAAAAACAGGTCAGTTGGAAGAAAATGATGCTAAAAGCCGTCAACTAACCGTACTTGCCGGCGACTATTATAGCGGTCTTTATTACCGGCTGCTGGCCGATGTGAACGATATTTCCATGATAAAAACATTGGCACATTCCATCAAACAAATTAACGAACATAAGATTGCCTACTACCATAAGGAACTAGAAGGCATAGAAAACTTGATGGATAGTTTAGGTAAAATAGAATCATCGCTGATACAAGCTGTTTCCAGTTATTTTTCTAACACGCTCCTTAAGGATTTAAGTGTTAACTTCCTTTTATTAAAGCGCTTAATTCACGAGCGGAAGTATTTCTGTCTGGAGAAATCTTCTTTTCTATTCGAAACGTTAAGGCGGATCGCCTTCTCTAAAGGAGAAAAAAACGATCCCTCGAAGGATCAAGAAACTTATATGTTATTCCTGATGGATAGATATATCGACCATGTGAAAGGAACGATTGAGCAGTTAACTCGTTCTATTCCAAAGATGAATAACCTATTAGAAACAAGAATACAGGAGCTTTTTTATGAAATTCCATTTTCATCGAAAAAGTATGCGGAAGAAGGGTAAGCCATGCAACATCCATCAAAAGAAGAGCGAGTGCATAATGTATTTGAAAAAATATATAAAAACTATGACAAGATGAATTCCGTCATCAGCTTTCAGCGTCATGTAGCATGGCGGAAAGATACAATGAAAAGAATGAATGTGAAAAAAGGTTCACAAGCATTGGACGTATGCTGTGGTACAGGGGATTGGACCATTTCCATGGCTGATGCTGTAGGAGAAAACGGCAAAGTGGTTGGTTTGGATTTCAGTGAGAATATGCTTTCAATCGGAAAAGAGAAAGTAAAACAGTTAGGCGCTGAAAACATCGAACTCATACATGGTAATGCCATGTCGCTTCCTTTTGAGGATGACACCTTTGATTATGTAACCATTGGTTTTGGCTTGCGAAATGTTCCTGACTATTTTCAGGTCCTGAAAGAAATGTACCGGGTCGTCAAGCCGGGCGGAAAGGTGGTCTGTCTGGAAACTTCTCAGCCAACCATGCCTGGTTTCCGTCAAGTTTATTTTCTTTACTTCCAATACGTCATGCCGATGCTCGGAAAAGTATTCGCAAAGAGTTATAATGAATACGCATGGCTGCACGAATCGGCCAAAGACTTTCCGGGAATGAAAGAGCTGAAAGAAATGTATGAAAAAGTAGGTTTCCGACCAGTTGAGGTAAAAGCTTATACAGGTGGAGTCGCTGCCATGCATTTAGGAGTTAAACCCAGAAAATAGTTTGTAAAGGTGACCTACATGAAATTAAAGATGATGTATTCCTTTTTAAATAATGATTTGCAAATAATTGAAGACGAACTGGAAGCCACCATTCAGACGGAGCGGACTTTGCTTCAAGAGGCTTCCTTGCATCTCTTGCAGGCAGGCGGGAAACGGATACGCCCTGTCTTTGTTTTGTTGGCTGCTAAACTTGGCACATACGACATTCATAAAGTAAAGAACGTTGCGGTGGCACTTGAACTCATGCACATGGCATCACTTGTCCACGATGATGTCATTGATGATGCTGAGTTAAGGCGGGGTAAAGCGACAATCAAAGCTAAATGGGATAACCGCATAGCCATGTACACAGGAGATTATATTTTTGCCAGATCCCTTGAAATGATGACCAAAGTGGAAGACATCGAAGCACACCGCATTCTTTCCAATACGCTTGTCGAACTCTGTAAAGGTGAAATCGAACAGATCCGGGATAAATATAATTATGATCAAAACCTGCGGATATACCTGAGAAGGATCAAAAGGAAGACTGCGATCCTTATCGCTGTCAGCTGTCAGCTCGGAGCCATCGCTGCAGGGGTACCGGCCAGTGTTCATAAAAGTCTTTATTGGTTTGGTTATTATGTCGGGATGTCCTTTCAAATTACCGATGATATACTTGACTTCACATCTACTGAAGAACAACTGGGTAAACCTGCGGGAAGCGATCTTCTGCAGGGAAACATCACCTTACCGGTTCTTTACGCAATGGAGAATCCAGGATTAAACAAAAAAATCAGGGAAGTCCATGAGCAGAGCGATGCCAATGAAATAAGGGAAATCATTGATCTTATTAAAGGCTCAGACTCTATAGACCGTTCTTTTGAACTAAGTGACCGTTATTTGGAGAAAGCATTTAAAGAACTGGAAAACCTTCCAAACGGCATCGCCAAACGAACCTTCAACAATGTAGCTAAATATATTGGGAAACGTAAATACTAAACCCAATTTCATGAACTTTGTAAAATATTACGATAATTCTCCATCTTCTGTTGCGAAACTGTAAAAACCGTGATATATTTTGGTAGGTTAGGGTTTACCTAACCTTACATATTCGTAATGGGGTGGAGAAATTATTATGGAAAAAACATTTTTAATGGTAAAGCCTGATGGCGTACAACGTAACCTAATCGGTGAAATCGTTTCTCGTTTTGAAAAAAAAGGTTTCCAACTTGTCGGTGCAAAATTGATGCAAATTCCAACTGAATTGGCAGAAGAGCACTACGGTGAACATAAAGAGCGTCCTTTCTTCGGAGAGCTTGTAGACTTCATCACTTCTGGTCCAGTGTTCGCAATGGTTTGGCAAGGTGAAAATGTAATCGCTACCGCGCGTCAAATGATGGGTGCAACAAACCCTAAAGATGCAGCACCAGGAACAATCCGCGGCGAGTACGGCGTAACTGTCGGTAAAAACATCATTCACGGATCTGATTCCCCTGAGAGCGCTGAGCGTGAAATCGGTCTTTTCTTCAAAGGCGAAGGCCTTGTTGAATACAAAAGAGACGTAAATAACTGGATCTACTAATACGCAGAATTGAAAACGCTTTATCATGAACACCTCCCTCAAATGTATAGATTTGAGGGAGGTGTTTTTTTGTTTATTGCGAGGGGCAGTTGGGATTGAAAATCATACAATTAGAAATTGGCTAGTTGATGGGGCGGAAGGTAGAGCTTGATTGTGGAGTGGTAGAGGTGAATCTGGGAAATGGAGAACTGGGCCTGGGAAATGGAGAAGTAGCACGATGAGTGGTAGAAACCATAGCTGGAGTGGCAGAAGTATGCTTGGGAAATTGAGAAGTAAGATTGGGAAATGAAGAACTAAGACTTTGAGTGGTGGAAGCACGCGGCGTGGTAGAGGTGAATCCGGGAAATGGAGAACTGGGCCTGGGAAATGGAGAAGTAGCACGATGAGTGATAGAACCATAGCTGGAGTGGCAGAAGTAAGCTTGGGAAATTGAGAAGTAAGACTGGGAAATGAAGAACTAAGACTTTAAGCGGTGGAAGCACCCGGCGTGGTAGAGGTGAATCCGGGAAATTGAAAAGTAGGACTGGGAAATGAAGAAGTATCGCAATAAATAGTAGAAACAACAGCTGGAGTGACAGAAGTAAACCCGGGAAATTGAGAAGTAAGACTGGGAAATGAAGAAATAAGACTATATACCATAAAAGCAGCAGCTAAAATGATAGAATCCCCAAAAATACCTTCCACAGATTCACAAAAAAATCCTCTCCCCTCCAATCCTAAATCAGCTATACTGTAGTTATAGAAATAGAGAGAAAGTAGATGAATGGGATGAGGGACGATTACAGTCAATTTATTGAACACATAAAAAGAAAGACAGGCATTGACCTGGCTCTGTATAAAGAGGGGCAGATGAAAAGAAGGTTGACCTCCCTATACGAAAAGAAGGGGTATAAGAGCTTTAATGAATATTACCAGATGTTAGATAAAAATGAAGAAGAATTGATTGAATTCCTTGATCGCATGACTATAAATGTTTCGGAGTTCTATAGAAATTATAAACGGTGGGAGATTTTGGAGAAGAAAATCCTTGTTGAAATGTTGAAGGAAAACAAGCACCCGAAGGTTTGGAGTGCTGCCTGTTCCACAGGGGAGGAACCCTATACGCTCTCCATGGTCCTTAGTAGTTATCTACCGTTAAATAATATCCAGGTTAAAGCCACTGACATTGATTCGAACGTTATAGCAAGAGCCAAGCTAGCAACTTACCAGGAGCGTTCACTTCAAGAGGTGCCTGTCGGAATCAAGCGTAAATTCTTCAAGGAGCAAGATGGATTATACAAAGTGAGTGAGGAAATAAAGAATACGGTTAACTTCAAAAAGCAAAATCTTTTGGCTGATCGATTTGAACAGGGTCACGACTTGATAGTGTGCCGGAATGTACTGATTTATTTTACGGAGGAGGCAAAGGAGCAGCTCTATCATAAATTCAGTAACGCCCTGAAAAAAGGGGGAGTACTGTTTGTGGGCAGTACGGAACAAATTTTCCAGCCTGCGAAGTATGGGTTTGAAGTAGTGGATACATTTTTTTACCGCAAAGTATAAGTTAATCCCTGTTGATACAGGGTTTCAGACTGTCGGCAAATTAAAAGATAGTTAAGTTATCTCTTGGAGCGGTTGATCTTCGTTCCAGGAGCTTTGCTTATCCGAAGGGCGGTCCGTAACCTCCTTGTCTTACGCCTGCTGGGTCTTCCCCCAGGTGTCTACGCTCCTTCCGCTACGGATCAACAGGGGAATTTATAACTCGAAAATAACTTTGTCTACAACACACTGAATCTCTGTTGATACAGTTTTTTTTATTTTTGTTCTCGTCATAAAACATCATCTGACCTCATCTTCCCTAAAATCCCCTCCAACTTGCTTTTTTTTACTAGAACAATCCGCTACACTTATGATATAGTATTACATAATTAATTTTACTTACACGCTTAAAAGCTTTAAAGAGATAAAGGAGAGGCTGATGACGATGAGATATTTGACCGCTGGCGAGTCGCATGGACCGCAATTGACAACCATTTTGGAAGGTGTCCCAGCAGGGCTGCCGCTGACTGTCGAAGATATAAATGAAGATCTTGCAAGAAGACAGAAGGGGCATGGCCGTGGCAGAAGAATGCAAATTGAAAAGGATACCGTTGATATATTGAGTGGAGTTCGTCATGGTCAAACGTTAGGTTCTCCAATTACCCTGGCTGTAACAAATGATGATTGGAAGCATTGGACGAAGATAATGGGGATTGAGCCCCTTACTGAAGAACAACAGGATGAAGTCAAGCGTAAGGTCACCAAGCCACGTCCTGGACATGCCGATCTTAATGGTGCGATAAAATATGGACACAGGGACATGCGCAATGTCCTGGAGCGATCTTCCGCACGTGAGACGACCGTGAGGGTTGCAGCCGGAGCGGTAGCACGAAAGTTCCTTGCTGAGCTTGGTATCAAGGTGGCCGGTCATGTAACAGAAATTGGCGGGGTGAAAGCAAAGCCGCAAAATACAACCAATTTAGATGACCTTAAAGCGAAAACCGAAGCTTCCCCGGTTCGTTGCTATGATGAAAATTCAGAACAGGCGATGATGGATGCAATTGACGCCGCTAAAGAGAATGGGGATTCCATTGGCGGCATTGTGGAAGTCATTGTGGAAGGAGTTCCCACTGGAGTAGGAAGCTATGTGCATTACGACCGCAAACTGGATGCGAAGGTCGCAGCTGCGATTATGAGCATTAATGCATTCAAGGGTGTAGAGTTCGGGGTGGGATTCCAGGCGGCTAGCCTTCCGGGCAGTAAGGTCCACGATGAAATTGCATGGAGTGAAGAGCGTGGCTATTACAGGCTTTCCAACAACCTCGGAGGATTTGAGGGCGGCATGACAACCGGGATGCCGATTGTGGTACGAGGTGTCATGAAGCCGATCCCGACTCTTTATAAGCCGCTTCAAAGTGTTGATATCGATACAAAAGAGCCGTTCCAAGCGAGCATTGAACGTTCGGACAGCTGTGCGGTGCCAGCGGCGAGTGTGGTGGCGGAAGCGGTTGTCGCTTGGGAAATAGCTCAAGCCATCGTAGAACAGTTCGGCCAAGACAGAATGGATCTGATTAAGGAAAATGTCCAAAGGATGCGAGATCATGCAGCACAATTCTAATTGGGGTCAGGTCACGGTGGAAACCGCATCAAAGGAGTATCCCATATATTTGGGTGCTGGGGCGAGTGAATGCCTTCCGGAACTTCTTGCTTCTTTCCACAACTCGCCAAGCAAAGTGCTGATAGTTACGGATGATTTAGTGGAAAACCTATATCTTTCCCAGATGGTAGCAAGCCTTGGTCTATCCTTTTCCGTTCATTCCTATATACTCCCGAACGGGGAGAGCGCTAAATCTTTTGAAAATTATTATGCGATTCAGACATTTGCCCTTGAGAATGGGATGGACCGGCATTCTGTCATCATCGCTTTTGGCGGAGGAGTGGTCGGGGACATTGCAGGTTTTGTAGCCTCGACTTTCATGAGGGGCATCAAGTTCATACAGGTTCCTACAACTCTCCTGGCCCATGACAGTGCAGTTGGGGGCAAGGTTGCCATTAATCACCCTCTCGGGAAGAATATGATCGGCTCCTTCTATCAGCCAGAAGCTGTCATTTATGATGTGAACTATCTAAAGAGCCTGCCTGAAAAAGAATTGCGTTCCGGTTTTGCGGAAGTCATGAAGCATTCCCTCATATGGGATCGTGATTTCTATCAATGGATTCGTGAAAATATTCAAAGCATGGAGGATCTTACAGAATCTAAACTGCTTGTATGCTTGGAAAACGGGATGAAAATTAAGGCTGAAGTCGTTTCGACGGATGAAAAAGAAACGGGACTCCGGGCAATTTTGAATTTTGGACATACACTGGGTCATGCACTTGAGGCTGCTTATGGGTATGGAAAAATCACTCATGGTGATGGGGTTGCGCTCGGAATGCTATTTGCAACAAGGTTGAGTGAGAAGCTGAATCCAAGTCTTCGTTTGGCAGAAGAACTTAAAATAGCCTGGAAGCTTTATGGATTTCCTACTGAAATTCGTCCGTCGGTTTCACCTGAAAGTATTTTAAGATGGATGAAGAAGGATAAAAAAACACAGAACAGTCATATACATATGGTATTGATCCAATCAGTGGGCAAGGTGGAATTGCGGTCAGTACCTGATGAACTAATTCTTGAAACCTTGAAGGAATTTTATTGAAAAGAGGGTTCAACAAGCAAAGGGGGAATTCTGTGATCAGAGGTGTAAGAGGAGCCACAACCATACTGGAAGATTCGGAAAAAGAGATTATCAGTAAAACCGAAGAATTATTACGGTCCATGATTAAAGCAAACAGCATAGTGGCAGAGGATGTCGCCCAAGTCTTGATATCAGTGACAGCAGATATCACAGCCTGTTTCCCGGCAAAAGCCCTGCGAAACTTAGATGGTTGGGACTTTGTTCCCGTAATGTGCACGAAGGAAATAGCTGTGCCAAAATCCCTTCCTTCCTGTATCAGGATCATGATGACAGTGAATACGGAATTGGCACAACAAAACATCCAGCATATCTATCTCCATGGAGCGGTAACCTTGAGACCGGACCTTGCAAAATCATTAACGGTTGACAATTAGCAATCTTTTATCATATAGTACTTACAAGCAAGGCAACAGTTTAGAGATTAGTATAGAGATTCAAGTTGAGGGCTATAGAGCCAAGAAAGAATTTTGAAGTTTATGAGTCGAGTTGAGAAGAGAATAGCTGAGAATGAGTTGAGATTAGCTGAGGTTAGAATGTATGTTTATAAATCTACCCAAAGACTATCCTCTGTCTTTGGGTTTTTGTTTTTTCCTCATTCTGTAACACCTCGTTACAAACACTCATTCTCCATTTGGTGAAAATGGAGGAGATTAACATGCAACAGTTTGCGGAATTTCTTCAAGCAAGCAAACAGTATAATACCATTCCCATTAT
The DNA here is from genome assembly GCA_001648575.1 of Sutcliffiella horikoshii DSM 8719. Lineage (GTDB taxonomy): Bacteria > Bacillota > Bacilli > Bacillales > Bacillaceae_I > Sutcliffiella_A > Sutcliffiella_A horikoshii. The sequence goes on from LQXN01000004.1 coordinate 8,431, forward strand.
TGAAAGTTTTTTCGAAGACACCTTAACGCCCGTTTCCATTTTTCAAGCATTAAGAAAAGAAGCGGTATATCTTTTAGAAAGTAAAGAGCAAAATTCTGCATGGGCGAAATATTCCTTTATCGGATTGAATCCATTTTGGAAAATATCCGCAAAAGATACGACAATTTCCTTGCAGGAAGAAAAGACAAACAGGGTGATATTTCAATCAAAGCAATTAAAGCAGGTCATCCAGCATGCAAATGAAAAACTAAATGTAAAATTTCTTGATAGAAAGATCGGGTTTACTGGAGGGGCGGTCGGTTATTTAAGCTATGATTTCATACCGACTATAGAAAAAGTCCCTATGCACCCCTCTTACGCCGGAGAACACACGGCCAACCTTATGTACTGCGAGGATATTGTGGTATGTGACCATAAAGAGAATGAATTGCATTTTATTCATTATATCCGGCTGGATGGGACGGAGAGTATGGATCAGCTGCGTGAAAAGTTTGAAGAAGCAAAAGAATCGATTGCGACAAAGCTGAACCACATCAAAAAAAGAACTGACATGGAAGCACTGATTGAAGTGAAAGGAAAGAAAGATCCATTGCCTGTCCATTCCAATTATACAAAAGAGCGATTTATCGAACATGTAGATAAAATCAAGAATTATATCCAGGCGGGAGACATTTTTCAGTGTGTCTTATCTCAACGTTTCGAGCTTGAAGCGGACCTCGAAGGGTTTGATGTTTACCGTGTATTAAGACGACAAAATCCTTCTCCATACTTGTTCTATCTGAAATATGACGAGATGGAACTGATAGGGAGCTCTCCTGAGAGGTTGATTCAGATACAGGATAACAAGCTTGAGATTCATCCCATTGCAGGAACAAGGAAAAGAGGCTTAACAGAACAGGAAGATAAAAACTTGGCAGCAGATTTGCTGCAGGATGAAAAAGAACAGGCGGAGCACTATATGTTGGTTGACCTTGCTAGGAATGATTTAGGGAGGGTTGCATCGTACGGTTCCGTACACACTCCAGTAATGAAAGAGCTTGTCTATTTTTCTAGGGTCATGCATCTTATTTCTATTGTTAAAGGGGAGCTATCTTTGAATTACACCCCTGTTGATGCATTGCTTGCAGCATTTCCTGCAGGTACGGTGTCAGGTGCACCAAAGGTAAGGGCAATGCAGATCCTGCAGGATCTCGAGCCGACCGTACGTAATACGTATGCAGGAGCCATCTGTTATATAGGTTTTGACGGCAATATTGATTCTTGTATTACCATTCGTACCATTCAAAAACGAGAGAACTCTTTTTATGTTCAGGCAGGAGCAGGAGTAGTCGCAGATTCAGTTCCAGAGCTGGAATGGAAAGAAACGATTAATAAAGCGTCCGCCTTGATTGAAACCATCCAAATAGCCAATAATTATTTTGCTAAAAAGACGGGAGGGTCATGCAGCTATGTTTAAAGCCTATTTGACCAAGCTGATTGATGGGGCCAACCTATCAGCATCCGAAGCCGAAAAAGCGATGGACCTAATGATGAAAGGAGAAGTGACCTCAAGTCAGATTGCAAGCTTTATTTCCATACTAAGGTTCAGAGGAGAAACAGCAGAGGAGATGCTCGGATTCACCAAAGCCATGCGGGGGCATATGAAGCCGATTGCCTACGAGCACCCCCATTTAATAGACACTTGTGGGACAGGTGGAGATGGAGCATCCACTTTTAATATTTCCACTGCGTCCGCATTACTTGCTGCATGTGGTGGGGCAAAAGTCGCCAAGCACGGGAATAGGGCTGTTTCTTCCTCGAGCGGAAGTGCTGATGTGTTGGAACAGCTGCAACTACCAGTTCAACAGACACTAGAGGAAGCAACAGTTAACCTTAAGGAAAAAGGGATGAGCTTTTTGTTTGCCCCGATTTACCATGAGGCAATGAAGCATGCGGTGGCTCCAAGAAAGGAGATCGGATTTAGGACTATTTTTAACCTTCTGGGTCCGCTTGCCAATCCTGTGCGCTGTAAAAAGCAGGTGATTGGTGTTTTTTCCAGGGAGTATGCACATAAAATGGCGGAGGTACTAAAGGAACTTGGTTCTGAGCATGTACTGATTGTAGCAGGGCATGACGGGTTGGATGAGATAACCATTACATCTGAAACGCATGTTGTAGAAGTTAAAAATGGAATGATATCATCTTACACGATCGCACCGGAAGACTTTGGATTTCCAAGAGGAAACATTGAGGACATCCAAGTGGCAAACAGCATGCAAAGTGCGCATTTGATCAAAGAGGTCTTTCAAAATAAATCAACAGGTAGCGCAAGGAATATTGTGTGTCTGAATGCAGGTGCAGCACTTTATGTGTCAGGAATCTCTAAGACGATTTTTCAAGGGGCAGAACTTGCCTCTCAAATGATAGAAGCCAATAAACCATACGAATTACTACAACAATTAAAGAAAGTGGGGATGAGTGAGCATGTTAACTAACATTGTTGAGACGAAGCAGAAGGAAGTCGCCAATCTGACCCTTCCTCCCAAAAAACAGGTGCAGCACTTTTCCTTTTATGATGCACTTGCCAAGCCGAAGCGCCATCTGGGGGTCATTGCTGAGATGAAAAAAGCTTCCCCTTCCAAAGGGATACTGAAAGAAAGCTTTGCCCCAATCGATATAGGAGCGGAATATGAGGGGGCAGGGGTGGATGCGATATCTGTCCTGACTGATCAGACATACTTTAAAGGCTCAAAGCATGACCTGATGATGGTAAAGGAGACGACATGCCTGCCTGTGTTGAGAAAAGACTTTATCATTGATTCTCTCCAGGTGGAAGAAAGTGTGCGCATCGGGGCAGATGCAATATTATTGATAGCAGAGATCTTGAGCGATAAGAAATTGGCAGATTTATATAAACAAGCGACAGATTCTGGTTTGGATGTATTGGTTGAGGTCCATAGCATAGAAAGGCTCTCTCAGCTCCTTCAAACCATTACACCAAGCATCATCGGTGTCAACAATCGAAACCTGGCTACCTTTGAAACGGATATTCAGACCACAAGAGAGCTTGCAGGCCATGTTCCAAGTTCATCCCTCTTGGTCAGTGAGAGTGGGATCCTTACTGTAGATGACCTTAACCATGTAAAAGGGTTTGGGGCAAATGCAGTGCTTGTCGGAGAAGCTTTCATGAAGGACATTTCACCCGGTACAGGAGTGAGAAGGCTATTCGGAGAACATGAGCATGCCTAGAACGAAAATAAAGTTTTGTGGGAATAAAAGTTTGCAAGATTATTCCACGGCAAATGAAACTAATGCAGATTATCTAGGTTTCATTTTTGCCAAGAGCAAACGCCAGGTGCTGCCGGAGCAGGTGGCAGAATGGGTCAGACAGGTTTCACCAGGAAAAAAGCTTCTGGTGGGTATCTTCGTCAATCAAACCAAAGAGGAAATTATTCATACTGTTCAAACTGTGCCGCTTGATGTCGTTCAATGTCATGGTGACGAGTCACCAGAATATATTGAGAGTTTAAAGGCGGAATGTGGTGTGGAAATATGGAAAGTGATTCATCATGAAAATAATAGAAGCATAGATAAATTGGAAGCTTATATGGGCATGATAGATGGCTTTGTGGTGGATAAAAAGAGCGGTGATCAATATGGAGGAACAGGAACCAGCTTCAACTGGCAACATATTCCGCTTTACTCCAAGTTATCGGAGCGGTATGGCATTCCATTTTTCATTGCAGGCGGTATAAATGAGGACACGGTAGAAAGTCTATTAGCCTATGCACCCACTGGCATTGATATCTCCAGCGGGATTGAAGAGGATTTTAACAAAAGCCCCAAAATAATGAATCTGATAGAAAGTATGGTGATGAAACATGACAAACGTGCAAACACCAGATAGTTTTGGAAGATATGGTGAGTTCGGGGGGAAATATGTTCCTGAGACGCTAATGTTACCTTTGGAAGAATTGGAACAAGGCTTACGGGAAGCCATGAAGGACCCTGGCTTTTTAGAAGATTATCATTATTATTTGAAAGAGTATTCCGGCAGACCAACTGCATTGACGTATGCGGAAAAGCTTACAGAACGTATAGGCGGTGCAAAGATATACTTGAAAAGAGAAGATTTGAACCACACAGGTGCCCATAAAATAAATAATGCCATCGGCCAGGCGTTGCTTGCAAAACGATTGGGAAAAAAGAAAATCATAGCAGAAACTGGTGCTGGCCAGCATGGTGTTGCAGCCGCAACGGTAGCGGCAAAATTCGGACTTGAATGCAAGGTCTTCATGGGTGAAGAGGACATAGAGCGGCAATCGCTTAATGTATTTCGGATGAAGCTTCTTGGAGCGGAGGTCGTTCCTGCCACAAGCGGCAATAAAACCTTGAAGGACGCTACAAATGAGGCGATCCGTTATTGGGTTCAGCATTGCGAGGACCACTTCTATATGATTGGATCTGTTGTAGGGCCGCACCCATACCCTTTTATGGTTCGTGAATTTCAACGGGTGATAGGAGAAGAATCCAAGAAGCAGTTCCAAGAAAAAGAGGGTGGTTTGCCAGATAAGGTTATTGCCTGTGTCGGAGGCGGCTCGAATGCGATTGGGATGTTTGCTCCATTTGTAGAGGATGCAGTGAATCTGATTGGGGTTGAGGCTGCCGGCAAAGGCATTGATACCCCTCTTCATGCTGCAACGCTTACGAAGGGCACAAAAGGTGTCATTCACGGCTCGCTTACTTATTTGATTCAAGATGAGCATGGCCAAATTGTCGAGCCTTACTCCATCTCAGCAGGATTGGATTATCCAGGAATCGGACCGGAGCATGCCTACTTAAAAGACAGCAAAAGGGTCGAATACCAAAGTGTGACAGATGATGAAGCACTGGAAGCGCTTGATATTCTAGCAAAAGAAGAAGGAATCATCCCAGCTATAGAATCAGCACATGCGTTGGCAGCCGCCTATAAGGAAGCTGAGACTATGCAGAAGACGGAGACGATCCTTATTTGCCTATCGGGTCGAGGTGACAAAGACGTGCATACATTAATGAAGCGACTGGAGGGGACAGTGGAATGACATCATATCTTGAAAGGCTACCAAAACATGATAAATTGTTTATACCGTTCATCATGTCCGGAGACCCGACCCCTGAACTGACAATCAAACTTGCTCTTCTCCTTGAGGAAGCAGGTGCATCTGTCCTGGAGCTTGGTGTCCCTTATTCCGATCCCCTCGCAGATGGTCCGGTCATCCAGCGTGCTTCCAAAAGAGCATTGGCACATAATACGACCATTTCGGATACCATGAAATTGGCAGGGGAAATGAGAAGGAGAGGTCTGAAAATTCCGATCATCCTCTTTACGTACTACAATCCTGTGTTACAATTAGGGGAAGAATCCTTTTTCGCTTTAGCGCAAGAAAACGAAGTGGATGGTCTTCTTATTCCAGATCTCCCTTTTGAGGAAAGCGGACGAATACGGGAGAAATGTAGCGAACATGCTATAACATATATATCACTTGTTGCCCCGACATCTAAAGAGCGGATGGACAGAATTACCGAGCATGCACAAGGGTTTCTATACTGCATATCATCACTTGGCGTAACTGGGGTTCGCAAGGAGTTTTCCGATGAACTGTTCACTTTTCTCGAAGAAGTCAAGCGAAAAAGCAAGGTTCCCACTGCTGTAGGATTTGGAATTTCCGAGAGTGAACACATAGAAACGCTGAAGCCATATTGTGATGGCTTTGTGGTAGGAAGTGCACTCATTAAAATGATAGAACAAAGAGAAAAACTATTTAAAGTTGATGAAAAAAATACTTTGCAGGATTTAAAACAAGAAATTGAGGAGCTTATCTCTCCACTTTTAGCAGAAAGGTGATTGTCGATCATGGATGTTAAAAAACAACTACTTAACCTGACGCCATATCAGCCAGGTAAAACAATGGATGAAGTGAAAAGGGAGTTAGGTTTAGAAAAAATAGTCAAACTTGCCTCCAACGAAAACCCTTATGGGTGCTCACCCACTGTAAAACAGGAGCTTATACAACACCTGGGTAAAGCTGCGACTTATCCTGATGGATACGCGAGAGAACTTAGGGAGACGCTTGCTATACATGCTGGAGTGAGTGAAAGTGAGCTTATTTTTGGGAATGGTTCCGATGAAGTCATCCAGATTTTATGCCGTGCCATGTTGGAGCCGGGGAAAAATACAGTGATGCCTACCCCTTCTTTTCCACAATATAAGCACAATGCCGTCATTGAAGGTGCAGAAATAAGAGAAATTCTTTTGAAAGACGGATATCACCAGCTTGATGAAATGCTTAAATCAATCGATGAGAATACGGCTATTGTGTGGTTGTGCAGCCCTAATAATCCGACTGGAACTTATATCAATGAAGAGTTGTTGGTTTCATTCCTGGAGGAAGTACCGAGGAATACACTGGTTGTAGTGGATGAAGCGTATAAGGAATACGTTACGGCTAAAGATTATCCTGAAACTGTAGACTTGTTGAAGAGATTTCCCAATCTCTTAATTACGCGTACTTTTTCAAAAGCATACGGTCTTGCAAGCTTCCGTATCGGGTACGGGATCGCTAATGAAAAACTTATCAGGATAATTGAACCTGCCAGAGAGCCCTTTAATACAAGTACAATGGCTCAAGCTGCTGCAAAAGCTGCGGTAGGGGATCAATCATTTATTGAAAAATGCGTAACCCAGAATAAAGAAGGCCTTGAACAATATTATTCATTTTGCCTGGAGATGAAATTAGCCTATTATCCATCAGAGGGGAATTTCATATTGATTGACTTCCAGACGGATGCAGATCTATTGTTTCAATATCTCATGAAAAAGGGATACATCGTCAGATCAGGAAAGGCCTTGGGCTATCCGACATGTCTGCGTATCACTGTTGGGACACAAGAACAGAATGCAGAAATCATTTCCTACTTAAAGGAATATAAAATGAAGCAAGCCATCTAATAGAGAGGAGATATCCTCTCTATTTACATTGCTCATTGCACAAGGCTCTTTCTCAAAGATTGTTGCTATTTACTTGTAAAAAGTCGGCAGGACTTTTTACTGCTTTCATACTCTAAATGGTCAAAGAGTTTTTTAAGTACTGCAGAGAGAGCACGACAGTAAGGAAAATAATTGTAGATTTATACATTCGAAACAGCAACAAAGTTTACATAAACAACTAATTTCACATAGACATCAGGCGGTGAAGCGAATGAAGGGGAAAGTGATGGTAATAGGACTAGGGCTGATCGGAGGTTCCATAGCCCTTGCTATTAAAAAAGAACACCCACATGCAGAAATAATCGGATTCGACATTAATGGGCAACAGGCTAAGCTTGCTAAGTCATTGAAGGTCATAGATGATTATTGTGCGTCCTATGAAGAAGAAGTGGCTGATGCTGACTTTGTTGTCATTTCCGTACCAGTTATCCAGGCGAATGAAGTGTTAAAACAATTAAGCAGTATTGATTTTATAAAACCACAGGTGGTGATAACGGACGTAGGAAGTACAAAAGGGAGTATCACCGCCCTAGCTGCTACTCTTTTTCCTCAGAAAAATGTTACTTTTATTGGAGGGCATCCGATGGCTGGTTCACATAAAAGTGGAGTGATAGCCGCAAAGAGCCATCTCTTTGAAAATGCCTTCTATGTCCTGACTCCCTTTCAGGAGGAAGCAAACCCTAAGGAGATCGCCCTGACAAAAATGTGGCTGGCAGGAACCAAAGCAAACTTCATTACGATGTCTGCTACAGACCACGACCTGGTGGCAGGCGTGATCAGTCATTTCCCGCACGTAATAGCTGCAGGACTCGTTCATCAAGCTGAAGACATGCAAACGGGCAACGCGTATGTGACAAGACTTGCTGCCGGGGGATTCAGGGATATTACGAGGATCGCCTCCAGTAATCCCACAATGTGGAAGGACATCCTCATACATAACAAGGAGACCATTCTGAAGCTCTTGGATCAATGGATGAAGCAGATGTCGGAAATAAAAGAAAACTTGACCCAAAACAACGAGGCCTTTTTGCTCGATTATTTCAGCAAAGCAAAGGAGTTTCGGGACGGACTGCCTGTAAAGGCAAAGGGCGCGATTCCTTCTTTTTACGATTTATATGTGGATGTACCGGATTATCCTGGTATCATATCAGAAATCACAGGTATTCTTGCAAAAGAAAAAATCAGCATAACCAATATACGCATCATGGAAACAAGAGAAGAGATATATGGGGTGCTGAGATTAAGCTTCCAATCGGATGATGACCGACAATCAGCAGAGGAATGCTTACGCAAATATACGATGTATGAAACATATATTGTCTAGATAGGAGAGAAATTGATGAAGAAGCTAACTAGCACAGCAAGCGGGTTGAACGGGATCATCAAGATACCCGGCGACAAATCTATATCCCACCGATCCGTCATGTTCGGGTCTATGGCAAAGGGGAAAACAACAGTGGAGAATTTCCTTCCCGGGGAAGACTGCCTAAGCACGATCAACTGTTTCACAAAACTTGGGGTCAAAATCGAACAGGAGAACTCCAATGTAACGGTGTATGGAAAAGGATTGGAGGGGTTAAGTGAGTCATCAGAAGTACTTGATGTAGGAAACTCAGGCACAACGGCAAGATTGATGATGGGGATCTTGTCCGGTTTGCCTTTTCACTCTGTGTTGATAGGGGACGAGTCCATTGCAAAACGACCTATGAAAAGAGTTACGGGCCCTTTGCGGGATATGGGTGCCAGAATTCAAGGTAACCAAGATGGAAACTTCACTCCAATCTCCATTCAAGGAGGGGGATTAAGAGGTCTTGATTACGTATCACCAGTAGCAAGCGCACAAGTGAAATCTGCCATCTTGTTGGCCGGATTGCAGGGTGAAGGTGTTACAAGCGTAAAAGAGCCTTATAAATCACGTGACCATACGGAAAGAATGCTCCAAGCATTTGGTGTGGAAGTCAAGGAAGAGGAAAATGGCACAGTGAGTGTTGCAGGAGGTCAAGAGCTGGTTTCCGACCTGCATATCGTCGTACCAGGAGACATCTCTTCTGCAGCATTTTTCCTTGTAGCAGCTGCCATAGTTCCTAATAGCAGGGTAACGTTGCAAAGAGTTGGTCTCAACCCTACCCGAACGGGCATACTCGAAGTATTGAAGCAGATGGGAGCAGAACTTTCCTATTCAACTATTATAGAAGATGGTCCAGAACCTTATGCTGACATTACAGTGACAACCTCAAACCTAAAAGGTGTGGAAATTGGCGGTGAGATCATCCCTCGTCTGATTGATGAAGTCCCGATCATCGCATTGATGGCGACTCAAGCAGAGGGGACAACGATCATCAAAGATGCCGAAGAACTAAAGGTGAAAGAAACAAACCGTATTGATACAGTTGTGAACGAGCTGAAGAAAGTTGGAGCCGATATTGAGGCAACAGAGGATGGCATGATCATTAAGGGAAAAACAAAGTTGCATGGCGGAGCCCTTGATAGCTATGGTGATCATAGGATAGGCATGATGGGGGCCGTTGCAAGCTTGATTGCTGTAGGAGAAACAGTTCTCCATAATGATAAAGCCATCAACGTATCCTACCCAAGCTTCTTTGAGCATATGGAAAGTCTGAGAAGAGGGTAAGGTAGAGTTAGTGCTCTTCCAATTTATTGAAAAGTATTTTATATGCCTCCCAGTTCTTTTTTAATGTAAAAAGAATATATCTCCCCCCTTTTGCATAGCTTGTCTTAAGACGAATGTAAGAGGGGGATGCTATGGAATATATTATGGAAGCAGCAAATATAGTCAAGAATAATAAAACACTCCTCAAAAGCAACATACTCGTGAAAAACAATAAGGTCCATTATATGAAAGAAGGAGCCATTACGAGTTCACGGTCCATGCGAATGGATATTTCCCCTTATGTGCTCACACCTGGTCATGTCATGATTGTAGATAATCTTGAACAGATGCCCTTTTTATCATTCAAGCAATACATCACAGAGAACTATTTGAAAAAAGGCTGTACAACCCTTCTATCATTGATAACCATCCAACGGGAACAAGATCTTATACCAGCGCTTAAAAAAGCCAAGACCACTTTATTGAATAGCCCGATAGATTATTATTTTTCCGTAAGAATTCCTCTAGAAAAACTGACTTCTTCCTTTGTTAGACAATGCAGACGCCATAAGATACCAGCTGTCTTTCTGCAGATACAAGATGATAGCGAACTCTCTACTATACCATGGGGATGGATCAAGGATAGCCTTTACCAGTTCCCGATCACCTTCCTTCCGTGCTGGCAAAACCTCTCCACATCCAAGAAGAAAATGAAAAAGAAAAAAGAGTGGAACGCAATCATGAAAGAAGAAAGATTGATACATTCGATCCATTGTCCACAAGCGGGTAAACCCCTTGATTTGGAACTTCTCATGAAATTTGGCATCTATCCGACTAAAGGAGATTTGAGGGTCGGTGGAGAATTAGACTATAATCTCTATTTGTCACCCGAAGGCCATATTATTGAAACAATTGAAAATCTGGATTATGATAGTCATATTCCAGAAGTTACAGTTCATAAAGGTACCATCATCAAAGTGGGTGAGGATGTTCTATTCAGACCCGGTTTTGGTAATGAATGTACGGTGACAATGCCCGGCCACTTCTTGTTGAGCGAAAAAGTTTAAATTAAGAAATGTGATGTCGGGTGGTACTCTCGGATTTTAAAACGAAGGGAAGTAGTATTTTGTCTTACACAGTAATCGATCAAGCTTTAGAACTAATAGATAACGGAGAAATAGAAAAAGGACTTTCCTTGTTAAAAGAAAATGAAACAAAGTTCGGAGAAGAGGACCTGTTCCAGACGGCACAGATCTATCAGCAGCTTGGGATGCTCGAAGATGCCAAAGAACTTTTTAAAAACCTGCTATACCAGTTCCCAAATGAGTCGGACCTGATCATTTCATTGGCCGAAGTACACATCGACCTCGATGAAGAGGATGAAGCGATGGCCTTGCTTGAAAATATTCAGGAAGAGGACGATGTTTTTGTCCAGTCCTTGCTTCTTTTAGCAGATCTTTATCAGACTCAGGGTCTTTTTGAAGTGAGTGAGCAAAAGCTTCTTGCTGCCAAAAAGCTAGCTCCTGATGAACCTATCATCAGTTTGGCACTTGGTGAATTAAATCTTTCCCAAGGTGATTATAAAAAGGCCATTCCTTATTATTTATCGGTCTTATCCCAAAAAGGGGATTTGGACTTTTCCTTGGAGGAAAGGTTGGCTGAATGCTATAGTGCAACAGGCCAATTTGAAGATGCAATGCCTTATTTCGACCAAGCCTTGCAGAAAGAGTTGAAAATTGACGTATTATTTCAATACGGTTTTACCGCTTTTCAGGCAGGATATTTCAAGACGTGTATCGAAAAACTTAATCAGGTAAAAGAATTGGATTATGAATACTCTTCTCTTTATCTGTATCTTGCAAAAGCATATGAGCATGAAGGGTTGTTGGATGATAGCTTGCGCGTGGCAAAAGAAGGTTTAGCGGTAAATGAATATAATAAAGAACTTCAGGTTTATGGTGCTAAAGTGGCAATGAAGCAGCAAAATGTTGACGAAGCTGAAAGGTTGTTAAGGGAAGCAATTGCCATTGATCCAGGCTATGTTGAAGCAGCTTTAACTCTTACGAAAATCTTCTTGCAGGAAGAACGCTATGAAGATGTTATAGACTGCCTAAAAGAACTTATCAACTTTGGGGAAACAGACCCTCAATACGATTGGGATCTTGCTGTCTCCTACCAGAAAATAGAAAAATATTCTGATGCATTAAATCATTACCGTCATGCATATACTTCTTTTAAAGATGACAGCAGCTTCCTTTATGATTATGCACACTTCCTTTTAGAGGAAGGAAAACGAGAAGAAGCAAAGCCGCTATTTGAGAAACTAATACAACTAGACCCGACTAACATAGAGTTGCAGGATCTGTATTTAAATTTACAAGAGTAGGGAATATTCTACGCAGAGGAGGGACGATAGTTGTGGCTACCCCTGTATCTGTCAACGAGAAAAAGGACTTTATAAGGTGGTTCTTGGGAAACTATCAGTTAAAAAGACGAGAATGTGTATGGATCTTAAACTATTTGATGAGTCATGACCAGTTAATGAAGAAAGTTCACTTTGTCGAGCAAGCCCAATTTTGCCCACGCGGTATTATCATGTCAACCCATTGTGTAGAAGAAGTGCCATTCAGATTTTATAAAGAAAATGTCATGACAACGGACGCTGAAAAGTCCTTTCATGATATAAGGCTCAATCGAGATGAGGACATCTACATTCAATTGAATTTCCGTTCAGTCTATCACTCGCCGCAATATGCTGCCGTATTGGAAGATAATCCTTTCATGCCAAAGCAGTCTCAAATAAATGAGAAGGACAGGATCATAGCAGAACGGATGCTAGAGGAGTCCATCTATACCTTCCAAAAAGAAAAGCTGCTTAATATGATTGACGATGCCCTTGACCGACAGGACGAAGAAGCATTCCGTAAATTGACAAGCCAATTGAAGAGACTATAAATTTCTCTAACCCCCAATTCAACCATTGGGGGTTTATATTTTTCTTATGCGGGTCACGACGAGTGACCCTAGGTTCCTTAAAATATTTGACCTCTCCAATGACAAAACTTATATTTAAAGAACAACACCAAATCTGAAAAAGAAAGAGCTGAAAACCACTCATGAAATGGACAAGCAAAGATATTTCCCAGTATGTACAAGCAAAAGAATATATTGATACCGTCATCATTCCCCTTATACCAATAAGCTTCAGCGACAATATCAAAACAATAGCTTCCCATGGTGAATACATAAACATTCTAAGTTATGAATTAGAAAGGCAGTTTAAAGGGAGAGTGATATTATTACCTTCATACAGCTATGTCGATTCAGAAACACCGGAGAACAAAGTGAACCAGCTTAATAGCCTATCCCTACATATAAAAAAGAGAATATCAAACATGTCTTTCTTATGACATCTGACGCTTCCTGGAGCCAGTCTGAACAGGAACTGGAGGGGAAGCTGGTATGGCTGCCTGCGATCCCGCTTGAGGACATGGAAGAAAAATATAAACAGAAAATCATCCAGAATCAAATGAATCAGCTACTGCCGATGTTCATCCAAAAATGGCAGGACTAAAAGTGTTGTAAATTGCACAAAATACCCCCAGAGGGACCCTTATTAGCAAAATGATATTGAAAAAGCAATAGATACACGAAAATATTTTCAAAGTATCTGAAATAAGTCACAACCTTGCCATTTTTTCGGGTCAGGAGATTATTGACCTTGGGGCAAGATTGATATATCATGAGAATGTCCTAGTTTTCTATGTGTTATCATCTACTGTCCGTATGGACTTAGTTCTTTCTATAGAGGGGGGAAAACAATGAGTGAGAAAAACCATCGTGTGTCTAGACGTCAATTTTTGAACTATACCCTTACTGGTGTAGGCGGTTTCATGGCAGCAGGTATGCTGATGCCAATGGTGCGTTTCGCAATTGATCCGGTATTAAAAGCTGGTACAGACCAAGAAATGGTCCTTGTATGTGATGAAAGCGAATTAACAACTGAACCGCAACGTTTTGATTTCAAAATTGATCAAATCGATGCATGGTATGAATCCGAAGAACCAAGAGCTGCCTGGATATTCAAAAGTGAGAACGGTGATGTAATTGCCTTATCACCTGTTTGTAAACATCTTGGCTGTACGGTGAACTGGGCATCCGACGAAGCAAATCCAAACAGATTCTTCTGTCCTTGCCACTACGGCCTGTATGAAAAAAATGGTGACAACGTACCTAATACTCCACCACTTGCTCCACTTGATGTGTACCAACACAAAGTGGAAGATGGAAAAGTATATCTAGGTAGCGCGAAACCTAAAGGGGAGGCGTAATAATTGTTAAATAAGATTTATGACTGGGTTGACGAACGATTAGATATTACGCCGATGTGGCGCGATATTGCTGACCATGAAGTTCCTGAACACGTAAACCCAGCACATCACTTCTCCGCATTCGTTTATTGTTTCGGTGGTTTGACATTCTTCGTGACAGTCATCCAAGTATTATCGGGTATGTTCCTGACCATGTACTATGTTCCGGATATCAAAAATGCGTGGGAATCCGTTTATTATCTGCAAAATGAAGTAGCGTTCGGTCAAATCGTCCGCGGTATGCATCACTGGGGAGCTAGTTTGGTTATCGTAATGATGTTCTTACATACACTACGTGTTTTCTTCCAAGGTGCATATAAAAAACCTCGTGAACTTAACTGGGTGGTAGGAGTGCTTATCTTCTTCGTCATGTTAGGTCTTGGTTTTACTGGTTACCTATTACCTTGGGATATGAAAGCGTTATTCGCTACAAAAGTTGGACTGGAAATTGCTGCAGCAACACCGATCATCGGGGATGCAGTGAAGACGTTGCTTGCCGGACATCCTGAAATCGTCGGTGCACAAACATTGACTCGTTTCTTTGCGATTCATGTATTCTTCTTGCCGGCTGCTCTATTCGGATTGATGGGAGCTCACTTCGTCATGATCCGTAAGCAAGGTATTTCTGGACCGCTATAAGACTCATTATTTTTGATAACAAAGGAGGGGAACCTATATGCATAGAGGAAAAGGTATGAAGTTTGTTGGAGACTCCCGTGTCCCGGCAGTACGAAAACCTAACATCCCAAAAGATTACTCAGAGTTTCCTGGTAAAACGGAAGCATTCTGGCCTAACTTCTTATTAAAAGAATGGATGGTCGGTGCGGTTTTCCTAATCGCATTCCTTTGCTTGACCGTCGCTCATGAGCCACCTCTAGAGCGTATCGCAGATCCAACAGATACTGCGTATATCCCGTTACCAGACTGGTACTTTTTATTCTTATATGAACTACTTAAATATCGTTATGCTGCTGGACCATACACTGTAATCGGTGCAATGGTAATGCCAGGTCTTGCATTCGGTGCATTATTACTTGCTCCATTCCTAGATCGCGGACCAGAGCGTCGCCCAAGTAAGCGTCCGATCGCAACAGGTTTGATGCTTCTAGGTATCGCGTCCATCTTCTTCTTGACTTGGCAGTCTGTAGATTCTCATGACTGGGAAGCTGCTGCAGAGCAAGGGGAAATCACGGATGAGCTTGATATTGAAATCGACATGGAGGCTGAAGGATATACTATCCTTCAAGAAAACACCTGTCTATCATGTCACGGTGACAATCTTCAAGGAAACCCTGGAATGGGTCCAAACTTACTAGATAACCCAGATAGAACAGCCGAAGAATATGCTGATATCGCGGTTAATGGTATTGGTGGAATGCCTTCCGACCTTTTCAAGGGTACAGATGATGAACTTCAAGTTCTTGCTGACTACCTAGTAGAAATGAACGAACTTGCTGCAGAAGCAGAATAATGAGAAAGCTGGCTAATTTAGCCAGCTTTTTTGTATAATGGAAACATCTATCGATAAAAGTGAGGATATATCATGTTAACTTGGTTTATACACCTTCTTAAAACACCTGTTATGTTATGGCTGGTGTTGATTACCAACGTATTAGGTACGATCTATGGTTATATCTGGTATGGATATCAACTGGAACAAACACCTGCCATCTTTCTTATTTTTGTTCCAGACAGTCCCACCGCAAGTCTGTTTTTCTGTTTTGTATTGGTAGGATTCATTTTGAAAAAGAACTTCAGGCTTTTTGAAGCACTTGCGATTATTACACTCGTAAAATATGGCATCTGGGCGGTTGTGATGAACATTCTGACCCTGTTGGAAACGGGTTATTTGCCGATAGAAGGCTATATGCTGATCGTTTCCCATGGTGCGATGGCTGTACAAGGCGTATTATATAGCCCATACTATCGCTTTAAATTATGGCATCTTGTTGCGGCAGGTATTTGGACTTTACATAATGATGTTATTGACTACGTTTTCGAAATGATGCCTTGGTACGGCAGTCTCATGAAATATTTACCACAAATCGGCTATTTTACCTTCTGGCTTAGTATATTTTCCATTGCGGTCGCGTATTATTTTTCTTTAAGGCAAAACAGGATGAAGATATCCTTGGATTAATGTTCTAACCTTATCCACCCTCTCATAACATGTAGTAGAGAATATGGGAGGGACAAGCGATGAAAGCAAAAAAGATTATTATTGTCATACTACTTTTACTACTAATATTTCCTGCAGGAATTAAGGCACACTCTCATGAATCATTGCAGCCATTTGCTTTAAATTTCATCATGGATGATGCTCTTCAACTTGTGAGAACAGAAAGATATGTGGAGGCGCATAATCTTCTTGATATATTTTCTGATGAATTTACGAAACTGATGGTTGGTAATCAGCAGATACCGATGAGTGAAATGCGGATCATTTCGGTTGCCCATCAGCAATCCCTCAGTTCGCTCAGCGATGTGACCTTGCCACATGAGGAAAAGGTAAGGGCTGTCATAAAATTACGCTTAGCTGTCGACGCTATGACATCCGAGCACCAGCCCATGTGGGTGGAGATGGAAGATGCGATGGTGATGACATTTCTACAGTTGAAAGATTCCGTAGACACTCGTGACAGTGATAGCTATGAACAGTTATATAGACGTCTCTTGCTTGAATACGATATGATCCACCCAAGCATCAGGTTGGATGTTAAACCTGAACATATCCAAAAGGTGGATGCTCACATCGACTATTTGGACAAAAACAGACAAGCATTACTTTCCCATAGTGAGGAATTCAATGACATGGAAGTAATTGAAGCCGACCTGAAAGCCCTCTTTAAGGAACTTAAGGAAGATGAAACAGATCCTTCGCTTTTGTGGGTGATGATTTCCACAGGAAGCATTATTTTGCTGACACTGTCCTATGTAGGTTTCCGCAAGTACTTAGGTGCCAAAAAGCTGGAAATGCGGAAAAAGCTTAAAGATTGACAGGGATAAAAAAGAACAAATAAAATAATCCTAATAGGAAGACTACATTTAGCGAATATTTGCTAAGGAGGGACTTACTAATGGGATTGGGATTGTATCTGGTCTATTTCGCTATCTTGCTGATTGTCCCATTGTGGGCACAGTCAAGGGTCAAAAACGCTTATAAAAAATACTCCAAAGTTGCCTCCTCTTCTGGAATGCCAGGGGCAGAGGTTGCAAGAAAAATATTACATGACAATGGTATTTACGATGTGAAGGTGGAGGAAACAAGGGGACATTTGACAGATCACTATGATCCAAGGTCAAAAACAATCCGTCTTTCTTCTCATAACTACCATGGAAATTCCATTGCGGGGGCAGCGATTGCCGCGCATGAGGTTGGACATGCCATTCAGGATAATCAGGATTACGCGTTCCTACGCTTCCGCCATTCACTTGTACCTGTGGCAAGCCTGGGATCTAATATGTCGTTCTTCCTTATTTTTGCCGGCCTGATATTTGGTGCAAGCAACCTGATTCTAGTCGGAATCATCTTTATGGCTGCAGCTGTATTGTTCCAGCTTGTCACACTGCCAGTGGAGTTTGATGCTTCCAACAGGGCAATGGACCAAGTGGTGTCACTCGGGATCATTAATAACTACGAGGAACGGGAAACGAAGAAAGTATTGAATGCGGCCGCGTTGACATATGTTGCAGCGGCAGCTGTAGCTGTTGCGGAGTTGACGAGATTCATTTTGATTTATTTGGGAAGTCGGGAATAGGATAGGTAGATGATTTTACGGAGCAGCTCTTTTAGGGGCTGCTTTTTGGATTTTAAAGAGGAACATTGGAAGGATGAAGACACTCTCAAGTGGATTTGGCGGTTGGAATTGTCATCATAGCAATCATGAAGACACTCTCGAGCAAGTTTGTGAGTGGAATTGTCATCATAGCACCCATGAAGACAATCTCGAGCGGATTTTGTGAGTGGAATTGTCATCATAGCAATCATGAAGACAATCTCGAGCGGATTTTGTGAGTGGAATTGTCATCATAGCAATCATGAAGACAATCTCGAGCGAATTTTGTGAGTGGAATTGTCATCATAGCACCCATGAAGACAATCTCGAGCGAATTTGTGATTGGAATTGTCATCATAGCAATCATAAAGACAATCTCGAGCGGATTTTGTGATTGGAATTGTCATCATAGCAATCATGAAGACAATCTCGAGCGAATTTTGTGAGTGGAATTGTCATCATAGCAATCATAAAGACAATCTCGAGCGGATTTTGTGATTGGAATTGTCATCATAGCAATCATGAAGACAATCTCGAGCGAATTTTGTGATTGGAATTGTCATCATAGCAATCATGAAGACAATCTCGAGCGGATTTTGTGATTGGAATTGTCATCATAGCAATCATGAAGACAATCTCGAGTGAATTTTGTGATTGGAATTGTCATCATAGCAATCATGAAGACAATCTCGAGCGGATTTTGTGAGTGGAATTGTCATCATAGCAATCATGAAGACAATCTCGAGTGAGTCATTTTTCCAAGAGAAAAGGTCTTCATCGCATCGATGAAGACCTTTTACAGCAAGAAAAAGTCAGCGAACAGCAGAAAACTTATCGCTCCATCGGATTCTTATTCTCATCCAATGTAAAACCTTCACCAAGCACGTCATGCACATCGCTGACTGCCACAAATGCATGAGGGTCGACAGAGGTGATTACATTCTTCAGCTTGACCAGCTCATTTTTCGCGACAACACAATAAAGAACATTGCGTTCCACCTTTGAAAAAGATCCCTGTCCACGTAGGATGGTTACCCCGCGGTCCATTTCCTGATGCACTTTAGATGCTATTTCTTCATGCTTATCGGAAATGATGGTGGCACCCTTGGCAGCATAGGCACCTTCCTGCATGAAGTCGATCACTCGTGCTGCCACAAAAACGGCCACAAGCGTATACATGGCTTCCTGATAGGTAAGATACATGATGAGTGAAAGTACTATGACCACTGCGTCAAACAGGAACATTGCCTTCCCCATGCTCCATCCAATATATTTATGAGCAAGACGTGCGATGATATCGACTCCGCCTGTCGTACCTCCGTATCTGAAAATGATACCAAGTCCAATACCTATGAACACCCCGGCAAACAATGCAGCCAAAGTTAAATCATCTGCAAGTGGCGGGAACATTAAAGGGACCCTTTGAAAGATCCATAAGAAAAGAGACAAACTGAATGTTCCAATCAGAGTATAGAAAAACGTGTTCCTTCCAAGAAGCTTCCATCCGATAAAGAATATCGGAATGTTGAGCAAGAGATTCGTGTAAGATGGATCAAACCTAAGAAGAAAGTATAACAGCAGGGTAATACCGGTAAAGCCGCCTTCTGCAAGATTGTTTTGCATATTGAAATTCACTAAACCAAAAGCGAAGATCGCAGATCCAATTAAAATGTAGATGATGTTTTTGATTTTTAAGCCTTTTAACATGGTGAACCTCCAAGACCTAGATAGTTTACAGCCTCTCCATTATAATAGACAGGGAGAAGAGAAGTAAATGGGTTGTTCAATCAAGCTCAAACATTTGTCAAATGATAGGCTTTTAGCTAACATGATAAAGTGAGGTGACGTGTATGAGTGAGAAAACAATACAAGAGATGCAACAGGAAGTGGACAAGTATATATCCCAGTTCAAAGAAGGCTATTTTAGTCCTCTTGCGATGCTTGCGAGAATGACGGAGGAACTTGGGGAACTATCAAGGGAAATCAACCACTTTTATGGAGAAAAGCCGAAAAAGAGCACAGAAAAAGAGAATACGATTGAAGAAGAGTTAGGTGACATGCTGTTTGTCATGATCTGCTTCGCCAATTCTTTGGATATAGATCTGCAAGAAGCGCACGACCGTGTGATGGAAAAGTTCAAGACACGGGACAAAGATAGATGGACAAGAATCGAGGAGGAATAGAAGTAATGGACAACATCAAGATAATACTGGCTGGTCCGCGTGGACGCATGGGCCGTGAAGCGGTAGATTTAATACATAATGTAGAACATTTTCAATTAGTTGCCTGCCTGGATAGGGTGAACGAGGGAAAGCTGCTTTCAGAGGTAGACGGGTTTCCATCCATTGCCGCACCTATCTACAGCGATCCGGAAAAATGCTTTCAAGAAGTGGAAGCGGATGTCCTGATAGATCTTACCACTCCAGAAATCGGAAAAATCAATACAAAGCTTGCGGTGGAGTATGGCATTCGTCCGGTTGTCGGTACGACAGGATTTAATGAAGAGGAGCTTCAAGAATTGACAGAGCTAGCCGAATCAAAAAGAATCGGAGTCATCATTGCCCCAAACTTTGCTGTGGGTGCCATTTTGATGATGAAATTTGCACAAATGGCAGCAAAGCATTTTCAGGACGTGGAAATCATGGAACTGCATCATGATCGAAAATTGGATGCCCCTTCTGGCACCGCCATCAAGACAGCTGAACTGATTTCAAAAACAAGGGAGCCGAAACATCAAGGCCACCCTCAGGAAGAGGAAACAATCAAAGGTGCAAGAGGGGCGGAAACAAAAGACGGAATCCGTATACACAGTGTCAGGCTTCCTGGCCTAGTTGCGCACCAAGAGGTGATGTTTGGCGGGGGAGGTCAGTCCTTGACAATCAGACACGATTCATACAATCGTGCAAGCTTCATGTCAGGTGTAAAACTATCTGTCGAAACCATTATGTCCTTGGAAGTATTAGTATATGGATTGGAAAATATTATCGAGTAAAGGGGGAAATGGTCATGAAGGTAGCGTTAATTGCCCACGATAAGAAAAAACCGGATATGATACAATTTGCTACTGCTTATAAAAATGTCCTGGAAAAGCATGAGATTTTTGCTACAGGTACAACTGGTTTAAGAATATCTGAAGCTACAGGTCTGCCTGTTCATAGATTCCAATCAGGACCACTTGGGGGAGATCAGGAAATTGGGGCATTGATTGCACAGAATAAAATGGATATGGTCATCTTCTTCCGCGACCCATTGACCGCTCAGCCGCATGAACCGGATGTTACGGCCTTGTTGAGACTGTGTGATGTTTACTCCATCCCGCTTGCAACAAATATGGGAACAGCGGAGATATTGATCCGCGGGCTTTCTAGGGGAGAACTAGGTTGGAGAGATATCGTACATGGCAAAGAGGCGGAGAACGATGACTGATCAATTGGATATCCTGGCATTTGGTGCTCATCCGGATGATGTCGAAATCGGAATGGCCGGTACTCTTGCAAAATATAAAGAACAAGGCTATAAAACGGGTATTTGTGATTTGACATATGCTGAAAGGTCATCCAATGGCAATGTTGAGATCAGACAAAAGGAAGCAAGTGAAGCTGCAAGGGTCCTGGAATTGGATGCGCGAATCCAGCTTTCCTTGCCGGATAGAGGCCTTTTTATGAAAGAAGCCTACATACTTGAAATTGTATCTGTCATCCGGAAATACAAGCCTCGTCTTGTTTTTGCCCCATACTGCGAAGATCGTCATCCAGACCATGGGAATTGTGCCAGGCTGGTAGAGGAAGCGGTGTTTTCCTCAGGTATCAAACGGGTGGAGGATGCGAAGTCTCAAGGGGCACATAAACCGGGAAACCTATATTTTTATCAGATTAACGGGTTACATAAGCCGGATTTCCTTATAGAGATATCCAGCCAAATAGAAAAGAAGGCAAAGGCGCTTGAAGCCTACACAAGCCAGTTTGAGAGGGATCCAAGTGGAGTGGACACACCTTTGACCAACGGGTATGTGGAGGCGGTCATCAGCCGTGAACGTGCATACGGAAAACAGATCGGCTCCATGTATGCAGAAGGATTTTTTGCAAAAGGACCAATTGTCCTCAATCATGATTTATTAGGTGGGATTTAATTGAAATTGAAAATTGGCATTACCTGCTATCCGACGGTGGGTGGATCAGGGGTAATTGCGACGGAATTGGGGAAGCTTCTGGCAGAAAAGGGGCACGAGATCCACTTCATCTCCTCTAGCATGCCTTTTCGGCTGAATAAAGTATATAGCAATATCTATTATCATGAAGTACAGGTAAATCAATATTCCGTTTTCCAGTATCCGCCGTACGATTTGGCATTGGCAAGTAAGATGGCTGAAGTGGCAAAACGGGAAAAATTAGACTTGTTGCATGTGCACTATGCCATACCGCATGCTGTGTGTGCTTACCTGGCAAAAAAAATGACAGATGATAAATTGAAGATTGTGACGACCCTTCATGGCACTGATATTACAGTACTTGGGTATGATCCATCTCTTAATGATATGATCCGCTTTGGAATCGAGGGGTCAGACATAGTAACAGCAGTTTCCGAATCACTTGTCCAGCAGACATATGATTTATTGCAACCTAAGAAATCCATTCAAACCGTATATAATTTTATTGATGAACGAGTGTATTTCAAAAAGGATACTCTTGCTCTTAAAGGGCAATATGGAATTGCTGCTGAAGAAAAAGTCGTCATTCATGTCTCTAATTTCCGGAAAGTCAAACGGGTGCAGGATGTGGTGAAATCTTTTCACCTCATTGAAAAAGAGGTTCCATCCAAGTTGCTGCTTGTCGGCGATGGGCCAGAAATTTCGGTGGTATGCAACCTCGTAAGGGAACTTGGCCTAAAGGATAAGGTGTTGTTTCTTGGTAAACAAGAGAACTTGGAGGATTTATACTCTATCAGTGATCTTATGCTTCTTCTATCAGAAAAGGAGAGCTTCGGCCTCGTCTTATTAGAAGCAATGGCTTGCGGCGTTCCTTCTGTCGGGACAAGGATCGGAGGCATACCGGAAGTGATTGAGAATGGCAAGACTGGTTTTCTCAGTGACGTGGGGGATGTAGAAGATATTGCCCGGAATTCCATAAAGATATTGAGTGATACTACTATACATAAAACGTTTGCGGAAAATGCGATTCTTAGAGTTAAAGAGAACTTCAGCTCACAAAGCATAGTACAACAGTACGAAGATATGTATAAACAATTAATCGATAACCCAAGTGAAAGTTGAGGGAGAAGCGATGAACAAAGCCTTCCATCAAGGTATTCTCATTATTGAAAGTCTTGAGAAAAACGGACATGAAGCTTATTTTGTGGGGGGCTCTGTTCGTGATACTTTAATGAATAGAGCAATAGGTGATATAGATATTGCAACTTCTGCCACTCCTGAAGAAATCCAGGCTATATTCCCTAAAACGATAGATGTCGGGGCAGAACATGGAACCATCATTGTTGTCACCTCTGAGCAAGAAAGCTATGAAGTGACGACGTTTCGGACAGATGGAATCTATACAGATAATCGTCATCCTGACAATGTGACTTTTGTGAAAAGCTTGGAGGAAGATCTGAAGCGCAGAGACTTCACCATGAATGCTATTGCCATGACTAAATACGGGGAAATAGTAGACCCTTTCGATGGGGAAAGTGATATTAAACGAAGAGTTATTCGGACAGTGGGGAAAGCAACAGAGCGGTTCAAAGAAGATGCATTAAGAATGTTGCGTGCCGTTCGTTTTTCCAGTCAACTGTCCTTTTCAGTGGAAAGGGATA
This sequence comes from Sutcliffiella horikoshii DSM 8719, assembly GCA_001648575.1. Lineage (GTDB taxonomy): Bacteria > Bacillota > Bacilli > Bacillales > Bacillaceae_I > Sutcliffiella_A > Sutcliffiella_A horikoshii. The sequence goes on from LQXN01000004.1 coordinate 32,002, forward strand.
CGTTTGACGGTATTCGGAAGGATCAAGCCTTATTAGAGATGGTTTCCGTTGAAAGGAAAACGGCGGAATTGGAAAAACTGCTAATGGGACAAGGCGTTAAAGAGGCGCTCGAGCTTTTGGTGACAACAGGGCTTTTTGCTTACCTTCCTCATCTTGGAGAAAAGAGCAAACCTTTAAGGGAACTTGCAAAATTACCTTTACATGAATTTCATAGCCGTTCAGCCATATGGACATTATTGGTCATTGTTTTAAAAGTGGAAGATGTGGAGTGTTTCTTGAACAGTTGGAAGCTGCCCAAAAAGGTGACGAAGGCTGTAAATGAGAATATAAAGGTTATAGAGCAGGTTCAACGTACCGGATGGGTAAAAGAAGTCATCTACAGGACAGGACTTGATCAATCTCTGGAAGCTCATCAAGTAATGAATGCCCTAGGGTGGGACTTACAGGGGATGAGCGTTCAAATCCGCAAAATGTACAACTCTCTGCCCATTCACAGTTTGAAAGATATCGTAATCGATGGTAATGAGCTTATAAATATCGCGGGAGAGAAACGAGGAAAATGGATCTCTCTGCTTTATCAGGATTTAGAAATGGCGTTGATTCATGAGGAAACAGAAAATGAGAGAGCGGCTTTGAAGGAGTGGGTATGTAATTGGCTACAGAAATACGATCAAAACTACTGAAAATGTTTACGGAAATTGAGGGCGATTTCCTATCTGGCCAAAAAATCAGTGAAGAACTCGGCTGTTCGAGGACGGCTGTGTGGAAGCATATTGAAGACTTGAGGCAGGAGGGCTATGAGCTTGAGGCAGTGAGAAGAAAAGGATACCGTATTAAAACGATTCCGGATAAGATCTCCCACAATGAAATCTCATTGGGATTGAAAACGGAAATACTCGGGCGGAAAATCCATTTTGAGGAATCGGTCACTTCTACTCAAAGGATTGCCCATCAACTAGCATATGACGGCGCACCCGAAGGAACCTTGATTGTCGCGGAAGAACAAACTGCCGGGAGGGGAAGATTGAGCAGGGAATGGTATTCACCAAAGCACACAGGTGTTTGGATGAGTCTCATCCTCCGTCCTAATCTTCCACCTGCAAAAGCTCCTCAATTGACCTTATTAACAGCAGTTGCAATTACTCAAGCCATTGAAGAAGTGACAGGTTTACGCCCGGATATCAAATGGCCGAATGATATTTTGATTAATAAAAAGAAAACGGTTGGCATCCTGACGGAAATGCAGGCAGAGGCAGACAAAATAAATTCCGTCATAATTGGCACTGGAATCAATGTGAACCAAGCAATAGAGCACTTCCCGGAAGAACTTCACTCCATTGCCACCTCTCTTTCTATCGAGCTTGGTGAATCTGTAAACCGTGCAGAGCTTATACAAGTAATTTTGTTGAAGTTTGAAACTCTATACCATAAGTATTTGGAGCATGGTTTTTACCCGATTAAGTTATTATGGGAGTCATATGCCATCAGTATTGGGAAGAGGATCATCGCCCGGACCATAACAGGCTCTCTTGAGGGCAGGGCAATAGGCATTACAGATGATGGGGTCCTGATGTTAGAAGATGACAAAGAGGAGATTCATTATATTCACTCCGCGGATATTCAAATTGGGAGCGATTAATGATGGCATCTTTTTGAAACATATTTTATAATAGTGGTGTTGGGCAGTATCTCATAGAACTGCACCTGCTGAACTATTTTAGTTATGAAGTAAAACCAACCAAATATCTGCCTTGATCCAAAGGACTGGGACAGAGGGATTGAACTGAATTTGTTTATTACGTTATACAACCATCCTTCTTTCGCATGCGCAAAAGAAGGATTTTTTTCGGTTCATTTCCTCCCCTTATTAAAAAGGAGGAAGGAAATTGAAAACTACGTCGGATTTTTTGAAAATGAAGAAGAATGATGAAAAAATCGCCATGCTTACGGCATATGACTATCCATCCGCCAAACTGGCAGAGGAAGCGGGGGTGGACTTGATTCTTGTGGGAGACTCCCTTGGGATGGTTGTCCTTGGGTACGAATCCACTGTACCTGTGACGGTCGATGATATGATCCATCATACAAAAGCTGTTAAACGCGGGGCCCCATCCACATTTGTAGTCACTGACATGCCATTTATGTCGTACCATCTGTCCATGGAAAACACTCTTCTTAATGCTAAAAGGATTGTGCAGGAGTCGGGGGCGCATGCGCTTAAAGTGGAGGGCGGCGGAGAGGTCTTCCATGTCATCTCTTCGCTGACAATTGCAGGGATTCCGGTCGTGGCACATCTTGGACTTACACCTCAATCAGTTGGAGTGCTTGGAGGCTATAAAGTCCAAGGAAAAGATGTGGAAAGTGCCAAAAAAATGATCCAAGATGCCAGGACTGCAGAAGAAGCCGGTGCCATGGCGCTTGTCCTTGAATGCGTGCCAAAACAGCTTGCAAAGGATATTGCCGCACAGCTTTCCATTCCAGTTATCGGGATTGGGGCAGGTGTGGAAGTGGACGGTCAAGTACTGGTCTATCATGATGTGGTCAAATATGGAGTTGACCGTGTTCCAAAGTTTGTCCAATCATATGCGGACGCCCAATCGGTAATGAAGGAAGGGTTGCAGCAATATGTAGGGGAAGTGAAAGCTAAAGCATTTCCTAAGGCAGAACACAGTTTTACCATGAAAGAGGAAACATTGCATCGACTATATGGGGGATAAGTAGTGTGAAAATTATAGAGAAAATTATAGACATGCAAGATGTCATGAAAATAGAGAAGGAAACAGGGAAAAAAATCGGCTTTGTACCCACAATGGGTTTTTTACATGAAGGTCATCAGACATTGCTTAAGGAAGCACGGGATAATAATGATATTGTTGTCTTAAGCATATTTGTCAACCCTCTGCAATTTGGACCAAATGAAGATTTTGATGCCTATCCCCGAGACATCTTGCGGGATGAACAAATTGCCAAGAACATGGGAGTGGACTATCTTTTTTATCCAAGTGTGGATGAAATGTACAAAGATGAGAAGACAACCATCATCAAAGTGGAGAAGCGGGTCGATGTCCTTTGCGGAAAACACCGACCTGGCCACTTTGATGGGGTTGCAACCGTCGTCATGAAGCTTTTTCAGATCGTGACTCCGCATAAAGCTTATTTTGGAATGAAAGATGCCCAGCAGGTTGCAGTAATTGACGGTCTTATAAATGATTACCACCTGCCAATCGAATTGGTGCGTGTCGAAACCGTCAGGGAAGAAGACGGTCTCGCGAAAAGCTCAAGGAATGTGTACTTGAACGAATCTGAAAGGGAGAAGGCTCCAAAGCTTTTTCAGGCGCTTTGCCTGGGCAGAGATAAATTGGCAGATGGAGAAAAGGCCATTCACGAAGTAAAGAAGGGAATGGAGGAATTCATCGCTCTTCAAACTGGAGCCAAAGTGGAGTATGTGGAAATATACGCATACCCGACACTTGAGGAGCTAACATCGCCAATAAGAGAGGGTAAATTCAACATCATCATTGCCTTGGCAGTGAAGTTCTCTAAAGCAAGACTGATTGACAACATTGTCTTTTCATATAATAAGGGGGAATAGCAAGTGTTTCGTACATTAATGAATGCAAAAATACATCGTGCAAGAGTTACTGAATCTAATTTGAATTATGTAGGCAGCATCACAATCGATGAGGATATTTTAGATGCAGTGGGCATGGTTGCAAATGAGAAGGTTCACATCGTAAATAACAACAATGGTGCTCGCTTTGAAACTTATATCATTCCGGGCAAGAGAGGCGGGAAGGACTTCTGCCTCAATGGCGCAGCAGCAAGATTGGTGCAGGAAGGTGATGTCATCATTGTCATTTCGTATGCAATGATGGCAGAGGAAAAAGTAAAAGGACACCAGCCTAAAGTTGCAGTAATGAACGAATCCAACGAAATTGTAGAAGTGCTGGGCACAGAACCGGCTGCAACGATTATGTAACACTCTTTTTGATAGAAGGAAAATCCCCCTCATATGGGTTTCAGGGTGTAGACAGAGTTAATTATTATTCAAAATAATGAGATTCTCGTGTTGATCGTAGTGGAAGGTGCGCAGACTCCCGCGGGAGGAAGGGACATGTAAGACCCCTCAGGCGTTGCCGAGGAGGCTTACGGACCGCCCTCTGGAAAGCGAAGCGCCTGGAACGAAGATCAACAGTTACTTTTAAATCTTATAATATGCAATGTTTGTCTACAATCTGAAATCCCCCTCATTAATAGGGGGTTTTTCTCTTCCTACTATGGGAAAAATAAAAATACATATTACTTTCAGTGGGTGTCTATGGTACCTTTTATATATGCTTAAACAGATGTAATGAGGTGTAGTTAAATGAAACAGCGATTTGTGGTTCTCGACTTGGAAACGACAGGGAATTCCCCGAAGAAAAATGACAAAATAATACAAGTTGGCGCTGTTTTGATTGAAGACGGGGAAATAGTAGAGCGCTTCTCTAGCTTTGTTAATCCTGAGTGTGCCATTCCACCATTTATTGAGCAGTTAACAAATATTGAACAGGAAATGGTTGACCGTGCACCTACCTTCCATCAAATTGCCCCAATGCTTATTGAAATGTTGGACGGTTCCTCATTGGTTGCACACAATGTACCTTTTGATCTTTCTTTTTTGCAGCATGAATTAAGATCAAACGGCTATCCTGCTTTTTCAGGTAATACTTTCGATACGGTGGAACTAGCGAGGATTCTATTACCGACTCAAAAGAGTTATAAACTAACAGATTTATCCGTTTATTATCAGCTTGATCATGATAACCCACATAGAGCAGACAGTGATGCGGAAGCCACCGCTATCATCTTCTTGAAACTTTTAGAGAAGATACATAGGCTTCCTTCCATCACAATCAAGCAGTTGTTTACATTTTTACATACAATGAAAAGTGATATCCACCTTTTGTTTCAAACAGAAAGCGAACGGATTTCAGATGATCATGATCTATTTGAAGATAAGCTTGTAGTGAAAAAGGTCCGGAATTATGGATCGACCCCTAAGGACCATCACCCAAAAATGATCCTTGAAAAAATGACCAATCATCTAAAGCAAGTGGGGGATGAAGTTAATAAACTTCTGGAGTCCCGTCAACATGGGCTTTTAGAGTTCCCTCCTTCAATAGCAAAGGAAATCAACCATGTTTTCGGTGCTTTAGTATTTGCGCTTGAAAAGGATAAGCAAGTTGCCATATCCTCATCCAGATCAGATACTAAACACATTCTTGAAAGGTTGCTTCAAAAGTGTGCACCGACATCTGTTTTCCTCTCTTCTGAAATAAAAGGCAAGTATTATTATCTTAGTTTGCCTAGATTCTCTGCTTCGTTGGAAGAGAAAGATGATAATTATGATGCAGTCCTTACAAAAGCACAGATTTTAGTATGGTTGACAGAAACGGAAACTGGAGATATGGAGGAACTTTCTCTTTCATCAGGAGGAAGATTATTTTGGGATTCCATAAATTGTTCATACGATATAGGAGATGGACATGGAAAAGGTAGTTTTTGTTTTTATCGGCAGGCAATAAATAAGATGGATAATGCATCCGTTATCTTTACTAATCATCAATTCCTCGCAAAAGAAATATGGAGGCCTGATGTTTTTGTGGAAATAGATTATTTTATCGTAGAAGATGCAGACTCCTTTCAACATACCGTTAGCAGATTTCTTGGAAAGCAAATTAGCTACCTAGATCTCTACTTTGCCTTATCAAAATTAAAAGAAACCACTTTAGTTTCACAGGCCAAAGAAGAACTTGATGAAGCATTTCGCATGATAAGAAGCTACTGCCTCTCAAGGACTAAGAAAAACAAGCAAAGGGCCGTTTATAGATATAACCCGCTTAAAGAAAGCTCGCCCGGCTGGTTTGCTGTCTTGGAAGCTGCTCAGCGCCTTCACATGAAGCTCACAGAAGTTCTTATTTCATTGAAAAAACAGGGAAATCATAGCGGGGATCCCCATATGCCAGATATTCTCCCATTACAGCAAATGAGGGACACCTTTTATACCCTTTTATTCGAAGGAGGGAGAAATGGATTAACATGGTTTGATGTGCTGGCCAAAGGAGCAAAGAATTCCGTTACGATTTATGAGCAACCAATGGATATCTCTCAGCTACTAGCTGAAAAGTTCTACCAGCAAAAGAGCAGTGTATTATTCACTTCACAAGCAATGAGTGTGGATGATAAGTTCGACTATATGGTGGAAGAACTCGGGTTGAGTGATTTCTATCCAAAGACGGTCCATTTTAAAGAAAGCGACAAAGGAACGCTGCCGGGAGTTTATATACCGATTGACATGCCTCCTATAACAAGAGGGAAAAATGAACCTTTTATTCAAATGGCCGCCATACAGATAAAAGAACTTTTGGAAGATAAGGGAGGACGGATCCTGGTCACCTTTTCTTCACTTGAAATGCTGTCTGCCGTCTACCATGAAATCAAATCCCTTCCGAATTCTGAAGAAACAGTAGTTGTGAGTCAAAGCAGTATGTCAGGTGGAAAGCAAAAAATTCTGAAGGCTGCTTCTAATTTTGATAAAGCCATTCTTTTAGTGTCCAACAGTTTCCTTGAAGAGGTATCTCTTGCAGAAGAAGGAATAGACACATTGGTGGTCATGCGCTTGCCTTTCAAAGCCATGGATGAACCTGTGATGGCTGCTAAAATCGCGAATGTGGAAGGTCAAGGAAGAAACTCCTTTACAGATATATCATTACCTATAGCCGTGCTTAGGTTCAAAAAGATGGTGGGGATGTTTCTCGAAGGAAACGGTACTAAGAATATTTTTATTTTTGATATAAGAGTGATTGAAAAAAGATACGGCACCACATTTATAGAAGCTATTCCAAATGCCATTGTAAAAAAAGATTCCTTTTTTTCCATATTGAATAGTATGAATTAGAGGCTTTTTAGTTAGGTTAATACAGTATCAATACACTAAAAAGTGGAATGGATGAGCCAGATGTGGAATATGATGACCGTTTGTTTGCTGCTGTTCAACTGGGGGATTTTCCAACCTGAGATCCCTCATGATGTAGAAAAGATCGACTTAAACCTGTCGGAAAATGAAATAGCTTTTACATTTTTAGACCTCTCCCAAGGGGAAAGTACATTGATACAATCCAATACAGGAGATAATATTCTTTTCAATACAGGTGGCCCCGAAGCAGGAGAAGAATTACTATATTTTCTTGATATATATGGTGTAGACAAGCTGAAGGCAGTGATTGTGACAAATGAAACGGGTGAATACATCGGTAATCTAAATAGTATTGTCAAAAACATTGAAGTCGAGCGCATCATCCTGCCTGACCCTTCATTTGATAGTACTTTACAAACCAAGGAAGAAGTATGGAATACAGGGGAAATAACAGAGCTTTTAAACGGCCTGACTTGTGAAGTGTTAAGCAAAGGGAATAAAGAGAGTCATTTTGCCATGGACTTGTTATTGGAATTCAGAGGAACGAATATTCTTTATATGACAAGCGCAGAAAAAGAAGTGGAAAGAAACCTCATGGAGAAAAAAGAGCTGAGCATGGTGAACATATTAAAAGTTGGGGACTTTGGTAACCCGTCCGGCACCACGGAAGCTTTTCTTGATGAATGTGATCCACAAGTGGCGATTGTTTTCCATAAGAATGAACAAAAAGGAGTTTCAGATGTGCTGGAGCGGCTCCATGAGACTTGGATGGATATTTATCAGACACGCCAGGTAGGGAATATTTCTGTTAAAGCAAGAGATCATGATTATCAAGTGTTTACGATTACACTTGATGCCTACCGTTCCATCTCATAAAAAAGGGTGAACCTTCCCTGTGGAAAGATTCACCACTCAAATTGGTGTGGGATAGGAGTAAAATTTTATACTTTCAAGTACATCAATGTACTAAACTGAATATAAACTGTTATAATGTGTTTGAACACTATAGGTGATTCAGTACTTATATTCTAACCGACTAAAGGGGTGAGTATGAGTAACAAAAATTGTTTGAACGCAGGAGGATTTTGGGATGGAAAGCAAAATCGAAGTTTTATCAACTGTAACAGTGGAGAATTCATCCGATTTGTATAAAATCGTGGATACATTGAACAGGACGTTGAAAAGAGAAAATTTGATGTTTGGTCTTGCACTAGATCAGGAAGATCAGGAAAAAGCAGTATTTACAATATATCGTACATAAAGAAGTGATGAAATGAAAAAATGGATTATCTTAAGCATTGCCTTGGTTGCCATCATTATTTTATGGCAAGCCATCAGCATATATCAAACAGCCATGTCCCCGGTTAAGGACGAGATGGAGCGGGCAACAGAAATTGCTAAGCAGGATGCAGGTCTCATAACAGTGGAAGAAGCATCGACATACAACGGAACACAATCTTACATTATCGTGCAAGGGATCAATGGGGAAAACGAAAAGATGGTAGCATGGGTGAATGAGGAGAATGAAATTGTCCATTTGACTAAAGCGGAAGATGGGGTTCCAAAAGAAGATGTGTTGAAATATCTTCAAACAGACAGGGAACCGAAAGAAATCATCTCCATTACATTGGCCATGGAAAAGAATACACCATTGTGGGAAATCAAATTCAAAGATAACAATGATCAATATAACCTTCATTACATCAAATATGATAATGGAGAATATTTCCAACGAATAATTTTTTAATGGTAGCGGGAGGACACACTAATGAAATTAGCCAAGCGGGTATCGACATTAACATCATCAACAACATTAGCAATTACAGCAAAAGCGAAAGAATTGAAGGATGCAGGTCATGATGTGATCGGTCTTGGTGCAGGAGAGCCGGATTTCAACACCCCTGCTCATATTTTGGCTGCCGCCAAAGAAGCGATGGATAAAGGCTTTACCAAATACACCCCGTCTGGTGGATTACCAGTTCTTAAAAAAGAAATAATCAGTAAACTTGAACGTGATCAAGAGCTAACGTATAAGCCTTCAGAGGTAATCGTATGTATTGGTGCTAAACATGCCCTTTATACATTGTTCCAAGTAATACTGGATGAGGGGGACGAGGTAATCATCCCGACTCCATATTGGGTCAGCTATCCTGAACAAGTGAAATTAGCTGAAGGTGTACCCGTATATGTAGAAGGCAAGGAAGAAAATCAATTTAAAATAACAGCAGAACAATTAAAGGCTACGATCACAGATAAAACCAAAGCAGTCGTACTGAACTCCCCAAGCAATCCTACTGGAATGGTTTACAGCAAGGTAGAACTGGAGGAGTTAGGGAAAGTATGCCTGGAACATGACATCTTGATCGTTTCTGATGAGATTTATGAAAAACTTTTATATGATGGAAACCAACATGTCTCCATTGCTCAATTGTCTCCAGAGCTTAAAAATCAAACAATCATTATCAATGGGGTGTCCAAATCCCATTCAATGACAGGCTGGAGAATAGGCTATGCAGTAGGAAATCAGACCATTATCAGTGCGATGACGAACTTGGCGAGCCACAGCACATCCAACCCGACTTCCATTTCACAGTACGCAACGATCGCTGCATACCAAGGACCTCAGGATGATGTGGAAGTGATGAGAAAAGCATTTGAAGAACGACTGAACATCATGTTTGAAAAGCTGAATCAGATTCCCGGCTTCCAATGCCTAAAGCCACAAGGTGCCTTCTATCTGTTCCCAAAAGCGATAGATGCGGCTAAAATGGCAGGCTTTGACGATGTGGACAGCTTTGTAAAAGCGCTATTGGAAGAAGAAAAAGTGGCACTTGTCCCGGGCTCTGGCTTTGGTGCGGATGACTATGTACGACTTTCATATGCCACAAGCCTCGACCTTCTGGAAAGCGCCGTGGAAAGAATCGCAAACTACATGGCGAAAGTAACGGCTAAGTAAAACTTAGCCTTTCTTTTTGTTTGAATAGAAAAGTGTTTGCTTACGATATTACAGGCTTGTATAATAGAGGATATGTACATAAAAAGTGTTAATTTTAGTTAGAACAGTCTTGGAGGGAACATAGTAGTGAAAACAACGATTTCAGAAGTATATAAACATGTTGGGGAAGAAGTAACCATTGGTGCTTGGATTGCCAACAAACGATCAAGCGGAAAGATCGCTTTCTTACAACTAAGGGACGGATCAGGCTTCATTCAAGGAGTTGTTGTGAAAGCGGAAGTGGACGAGTCTGTATTCCAGGCAGCGAAATCAGTCACACAAGAAACATCCGTTTATGTTACGGGAGTAGTGCGTGAAGATGAAAGATCCCCATTTGGATACGAATTAGGAGTTACTGGAGTGGAAGTCATCCATGAAGCAGTGGATTACCCGATCACACCAAAAAATCATGGTACTGAATTCCTTATGGATAACCGTCACCTATGGTTGCGTTCCAAGAAGCAACACGCAATCATGAAAATCAGAAACGAAGTAATTCGTGCAACTTACGAATTCTTCAACGAAAATGGATTCTCTAAAGTCGATCCGCCAATCCTGACAGGAAGTGCACCTGAAGGTACATCAGAACTATTCGCAACTAAATATTTCGATGAAGATGCATACCTTTCTCAAAGTGGACAGCTTTACATGGAAGCAGCAGCGATGGCTTTAGGAAAAGTGTTTTCCTTTGGACCGACATTCCGTGCGGAAAAATCCAAAACTAGACGTCACCTGATCGAGTTCTGGATGATTGAACCGGAAATGGCGTTCTACGAATTCGATGACAACCTTGTTGTCCAGGAACAATATGTCTCCTACATTGTTCAGTCTGTTGTGAAGAACTGTAAATTGGAACTCGGAATTTTGGATAGGGATGTATCAAAGCTAGAAAAAATCCAAGCTCCATTCCCAAAAATCTCATATGACGATGCAATAAAATTCTTGAACGAAAAAGGCTTTGACGATATTAAGTGGGGCGACGATTTTGGTGCACCTCATGAAACGGCGATTGCCGAAAGTTATGATATGCCTGTATTCATCACGCACTATCCTGTAGGAATCAAGCCTTTCTACATGCAACCACATCCAGAACGTGATGACGTGGTATTGTGTGCGGACTTGATTGCGCCAGAAGGCTATGGAGAAATCATCGGGGGATCTGAACGTATCCATGATTATGAACTCTTAAAACAGCGATTAAAAGAACACAATCTGGAGTCTGATGCTTATAAATGGTACTTGGAACTTCGCCAATATGGTTCTGTACCTCATTCCGGTTTCGGACTTGGGTTAGAACGTACTGTTGCATGGATCAGTGGAACAGAGCACGTACGTGAAGCCATTCCATTCCCAAGATTATTAAACCGCTTGTATCCTTAATAGTGTTTTTGTTTTTAATGGGTCACCCGTTATTTATGCGGGTGACTGTTTTTTTTCACTTGGTCGCTGTGACGACTGACTTTCTTGTTTTTTGGGGGATGGTGGTTCCATAGGGCGTCTATGACGACTGACTTTGCCGTTTTGCAGGATCTGGTGGTTCCATAATGAAGCATCTGTGAAAAAATAAACAATTATCAGTACCATCAAAAATCTTTCTTTCACTTATTGACAATCTTCGCATTGAAAAATATTCCCCTAGGAAGAACACCAACAAATTTGTTATACTTATCGGAGAGGTGTCTCAAATGAAAAAAGAGCAATTTATTGAATTTATGGAGGAGGGGAACCTTTCTGTTCCTAAATACCTTCTAAATAACTATGTCAATCTTGGATTAAATGAAAAAGAATTTTTACTTCTCCTACATGTGCATTCATTTGTGGAAAGCGGAATTATTTTTCCAACGCCGATGGAAATCGCAGATAAGATGACGATAGATCCAACTGAATGTATGGAAATCTTGCGTCATCTACTCCAAAAAGGGTACGTATCCATCAGTGATGAAATGGATGAATACTCCATCAAATACGAACGCTATTCTCTCCAACCCCTATGGGAAAAAATGATTCATTATATGATGGACCAAAACAAGCAAGCCTCTCACCAGGTGAACCAGGAGCAGGAAGTTAATTTGTATACGGTATTCGAGCAGGAATTTGGTCGGCCATTATCACCTTTTGAATGTGAGTCTTTAAATATGTGGATGGATCAGGATCACCATGATCCTACCATTATTAAAGCCGCTCTAAGAGAAGCGGTCATATCAGGCAAATTGAACTTCAGGTATATTGACAGAATTTTATTTGAATGGAAAAAGAATGGTATCAGAACAATAAACCAAGCTAATGAATATGGCAAAAAATTTCGTAAAAATCAACAAAAACCTACTTCTGTTCCGTCCAATAAGACGAGCAATAACACGGTTCCATTCTATAATTGGCTTGATTAAAAGTGACGGGGGACACGTAATGCTTAAATTGCGTGTCTCTTTTTCCATCAAAAAGAGAAAGGCAGGATTTATCCAATGCTTAACCTTAAACAGATAAAAGAGGTAGTCGAGGTGATGGGGGAGATGTTCCCTGATGCCCATTGCGAATTGAATCATAAAAATCCATTTGAACTAGTGATTGCTGTAGCTCTCTCAGCACAATGTACTGATGCACTTGTCAACAAAGTGACAAAAAACCTGTTTGAAAAATACCAAAAGCCTGAGGATTATCTTGCAGTGTCATTGGAAGAGCTGCAGCAAGACATCCGGTCGATTGGTCTTTTCAGAAACAAAGCGAAGAACATTCGAAGTCTTTGTGAACTCCTTTTAGAAGAGTATGGAGGGGAAGTTCCAAGAGAACGTGATGAACTTGTTAAGTTACCTGGTGTGGGAAGGAAAACAGCTAATGTAGTAGTGTCTGTAGCCTTTGGAGTACCTGCAATCGCAGTAGATACCCATGTAGAAAGAGTGAGTAAACGCTTGGGGATTTGCAAGTGGAAAGATAGTGTGCTGGAAGTAGAAAAAACATTAATGAGAAAAATTCCGATGGAAGATTGGTCAGCCACTCATCACCGACTTATTTTCTTTGGCCGCTATCACTGTAAGGCTCAAAATCCTCAATGTGACAGTTGCCCTTTGCTTGAGATGTGTAGAGAAGGAAAGAAGAGAATGAAGAAGAAGGTGGGGTAATGAAGGTACCAGAAGCGTTTGTTCATTCATACTTTTATACTAAACATGATATCCTCCATATCACTCACTTTAATCTGAAGGATGTCATTACAGAGCCCTTTAAATATGATATTGCATACTATCTTGGAGCAGCCCCATCCATTCTCCCTTGGGAAAATACAAGCGACAGCATTCCTTTGATCCTGATGAGCTGGAAAGCTAAGGAGAGCACCCTCAATGAGTTGCATGAATTAAGAGATAGAAAACGGGCAAAGGAAGAAATGATACCAGCAATAGCCTGGTATCTTCAAATGCAGTTTTGGATGAATGGCCAGCCTGTTAGGAGTATAACAGATTGGAAAAGGGATATGGAGTTGCTGAAGTGGAAACCTGTGAATGTGGACGAGAGGCTAGACTTTATAGTAAAAAAACCTGATTTATTTCATTCCTATATCCAATTACAACAACTTTTTACTGAGAGTACAAAGCTCTTTTACAAAAGTAAGGCTTTAAAGAAATAACAAGAGGCTACCGTTAATTCGGTAGCCTCAGTGTGTAGACGAAGTTATTTTCGAGATTGAAATTCCCAGTTGATAGTAGCGAAACTCCTGCAACGGAAATCAACTTGTTCCAACAGATAACCTTACAATTTAATGGTTTATCAACAATCTGAGGCTACCGTTAATTCGGTAGCCTCTTGTTTCGTATCAGTCGTTGTCTTCCGAGTCGTTATTGTTTCCACGCTGACCCTGGCCATTACGATTAGTATTACCCTGGGTGCTGGCACCGTCGGTTTCTTCATCGTCGCCTGGGGGTTCTTCACCGTCACCAGGTGGTTCTTCGCCATCCCCTGGAGGTTCTTCACCGTCACCAGGAGGCTCTTCATCGCCATCTCCGGGAGGTTCCTCACCGTCGCCAGGAGGCTCTTCTTCACCATCTCCTGGAGGGGTAGGGATTTCAGGGATTTCTTCTTCCTCTTCTTCGACAGCTTCAGGTATTGTTACTGTTTGAGAGGCTGCATCGCTTCTATTTTCGTTGTTGTCATCCTGTACGGCAATAAGTTCAAACTTAAATGTTGCGCCAGGATCTGGAGATTCCACAACCAATCCAAGATCTTTCGTTTCTGTCAATGGTTGAGGAGATCCTTCATTAACAGCTACTCTAATAGCGAAGGTTACACCTTCCCGACGGTCTTCTGGATACTCCCAATTTAAGTTGATCACATTTGCTTCTTCATCGTATTCAGCTGTGAATCCTGTAGGTGCAGGAAGTTTGTCATATTCTTTAGATACCTCTGTAGGCTCAGTTCCTTTAACAAAATACTCATTCGTAACTTGATCGGAAGGAGTAAATTCGCTAGCTTTTAACGGAGGGTTTGATCCCTTCTCGATTGGGACACGGACAACGCTGTTGGGGACAGGGAAGTCTGCTTTGTCTTCGCTCGATGTGGAGATGTTCTCCATTAACTGCTTAAAGATGATACGTGATAGATACTGATCCTGATCTACCCCATTAATCGGACGCAAGTAATTGTCCTCGCCTGTTCTCCTGAACCCGGTCCATACTGCGGCAGTATAGGATGGAGTGTATCCGGCAAACCATGTGCTCGGTACCCCGCCATTAGGAATTCCAAATTCATTGATTGTATCTTTTGAGAAGTTGGTTGTTCCTGACTTACCGGCTATGTTTAATCCAGGTACGTTAGCCGCCGTTGCTAAACCACTTCTTACAGATGTTTTCAGCATATCTGTAATCATGAAAGCAGTGGAGTCTTTCATCACCGCTTCTGATTCTTTCGTTAAATTTACGCTAGTACCATCTTGAAAAACCACTTTGGTTACAGCGTATGGTTCTGTATAAACCCCGCCACTGCCAAAAGAGCTGTAAGCTCCGGCCATTTGAAGAGGGGAGACGCCATTTGTGAAGCCACCGATGGCATATGCCTCATTGATTTCTTCTTCGAGTGGGATGCCTAATTTAACAGCAAAATCTCTGGCACGGTCAAGTCCGACCTCTTGCAGGGCTTTTAGTGCTGGAATATTTCTTGAGTCGGCTAAATGCTGTCTCATGCTAAGATACCCTTTGTGCTTGTTATCCCAGTTATTCAACTCGGTACCAGATGAATACTTGTATGGTTCGTCATTGATTTGATGGTATGTGGACCAATCCAGGTATTCTATAGCTGGTGCATAGTCAAGGATAGGTTTAATTGCTGAAGCGGGCTGAACTTTGATGTCAGTTGCATAGTTTGTACCCGTCTTCATATGGTTGCGTCCGCCACCTATAGCGCGGATCTCCCCGCTTTGTGTGTCAATCAATGCAATACCTGCTTGATAATCTTCATTATCCAAATGTGGTATTCCACTTTCATCTGATAAAATATGTTCCACTTCTTCTTGAGCGTTTACATCTAGAGTTGTATAGATCTCCAACCCATCCGATTGAGGATCGACATCGCCTAATTGGTCGGAGATTTCTTCGATGACACGATCAATAAAAGCATTATATTTATTGGAATAGTTAGTTTTCTCCACGTCGTCGGTTAAGGTGGAATCTACCGGTATGGCTTTAGCCTCATCGGCTTCCTCCTGTGAGATCTTGCCATGCTTCACCATCAGACTTAACACAATATTACGTCGTTTTTCTGCGTTTTCAGGGTTTGTGACAGGATTATAACTATTTGGGCTCTGAGGAAGCCCTGCAAGCATTGCTGCTTCATGCAGTTCTAACTCGTCCAATGATTTACCATAATAGTTGTTGGCAGCATTGGAAATTCCATATGCATAGTTAGAAAAATAAATACGGTTCAAATACATTTCAAGTATTTCATCTTTTGTAAAACGTGACTCCAGTTGGTAGGCTAAATAGAATTCTTGCGCTTTACGCTTCAAAGTTTTATCGGTAGATAGGAAGGACAACTTTACAAGTTGCTGGGTTATTGTACTACCACCTTCCGCTCCGAAACCTCTTGTGACGTTTGCCAATACTGCTCCACCAAGTCTTCGGTAATCGACCCCGCTATGCTCATAGAAACGTACATCCTCTGTTGCAAGGAAGGCATCTTTGACAAGCTCGGGTATATCATCTGCATCTACATATTCTCTTGCTTCGTGGCCGCCAATTTCGGCTGCAAGCTCACCGTCCATTCCGTAAACCTTTGACGGTACAGGAACTTTGAGCAGCGTTTCATCTAGGGGCGGGGTGCTTTGTACATAATAAGCAAATGTGCCAATACCTGTTAATAAGCCAACAAGTCCAATAATAAGTGCGGATAAGAATATCTTTTTGAAAAGTCCTTTTTTAGAACTTTTTTCTTTGATCCTTTTCTGGCATTTCTTTCATCTTCCATCGCTTTTCTTCTTTGTTCTCTTGATTGATACTTTTCAGTCATCTTTCAGACCTGCCTTTCTTTACTCTTGCAAATATTCCAGGGCTGTTAATAATACATCTCGATAATTTTAATGTAATCGATTCTAGGCTGGTAACCTTGTGGAATCAAGTAACCATCACGTTCCACTTCAAGTTTGGTAATCGATTTTCTTTCCCCGGATTCTTTCCTTTCCCAATAATGAAATAATTTTTCTGCCGGCAGCAGATATACTTCATTAAAAAGACGGAACATTAATATGACGAAACAGATTCCATTTTGTTTCACTACTTGGCGCATATGTTGTATTTGGTGTTCATGGAAATTTTGAAGGGGAAAGGATGTCTTGTTTTTTGTCTCTTTCGCTTCAAAGTCGATATACCTTCCTTTGAACACCCCATTGAAGTCTGTAGTCGACGCCTGTTTGAAATAAGCTTCTTTGATCACAGCAGCACTTCTCTTCGGGTAATGTACATCCACTATCTGAATGGGTGTCGGCTTTTTATGGACAACTGCTATTCCTTGATGAAGATAATACATATTGGAATCATGCAGATCATCCTCTAAACTCATCCCTCGATTACCATACAAAGTAGGTCCAGTCTTTTTGGAAGATGTATTGGCGTTTGCCTGAAAAACCTTGCCGTTAGGGTAACGGATATTCATAAATTTCCCCCTCTAGACTAAAACTAATCTTATATTAGAAAAAAACGTCGTCTTTGCGTAATCTTTGTCATTTCTTGTATGAAAGGGGCTTTATGGCATGAAGCATGTTTCTCTCTATTTAGATATAAAAGAAAGAAGGAAAAAGGGTAAGCACTCCTTTCAAGAAAATAAGTTTATCACTACTATTAAGAAAAATACAGCAAAATACAATCTCGATAATATCTCCCGTACCAAAGCTTATGCGACCTACTATAATAGGAATCCTGATGTCAAATGGGCTTTCTTGGCGAGCATGGTATCCCGCAATGCCGGGTGGAATATGACAGACCTTCAAGGTAGGTGGTATACCCTTGCATTGGATTGGGAAAAACGATATCCGATTTTTCTTACATATGAAATGGCCAATTGGCTCATATTTGATGATGCCTATCCTCAGTTACTACTTTATGAATTATCCCTTCATTATAACAGACCACTTTTTCATTTACTGAAAGAATTCAATGTATCTTGCTTTATGGAAGCAGAATGGCAATATTTTTGGGAAACTGGCGACAAAGAAAGATTGGTTACATCCTTGATAATAAATGAACAAAATTTAATTCAAGAACCTGTTTTAAATAATAGGAAATTTCAAAGAAAAGTGTTTGGTACAAGTGTATATCTATTCCAAGACCTAGGACATTTTAGTTGTGTCGTATTTCCAACACTTGATGGCAGACTTTATGGACATTCTGTACATGGTTTTCAAAAACTTACTAATCGTATTGAATTAGGTAAGAAATTAGCAGCCCTATTGTTTTCCGAAGAATTAAAGGATTCTTTCTTTCATTTTTCTTTGCAAACAGAGCCAACTGGATCGCGGTTTGATTATGAACGATATTTGGATGCAAGTTTATACCGGGAAACTCCTTTTTTAAGGGGTGTATATCCCGTCATTCCACATTGCAAAGAGAAGCGAGCAAAAGATTGGGTGTTTACCCAGGCAAAGCACTTAGAAAAATGGAGAAAGCCAGTATCCCTAAAAAGAAATGAAAGAATGGAATTAACGAAGTGGTTTATTCACAAGCAACATCAAATGCATAGTTTAATCGCAATGAAAAATTGGTTGTAAAAACAGCTCCCAATGAGGGAGCTGTCAGACTGTTGACCAACTAAATATTAGGTTAGGTTATCTGTTGGAACGAGTGATCTTCGTTCCAGGCGCTTCGCTTTCCTGCGGGCGGTCCGTAAGCCTCCTCGGCTACGCCTGCGGGGTCTTACATGTCCCTTCCTCCCGCGGGAGTCTGCGCGCCTTCCACTACGATCAACTAAGGTTTTCTATCAAATTTGAGCTTTGTCTACACACTGACAGCTCCCAATGAGGGAGCTGTTTTAGATTGAATAAATCATGTTGAAGGACGGTTTGGGCCTTTTAACTTTTTATCTTCTTGACCAGGTGCACTTTCAACCTGATTTTTACGTTGCTGTTGTTGTTTTTTCTGTTCTTTGGACATGGAAATCCCTCCTCTTAACTTTTGGTTCATTGTTATTTTTATCAAATCGTGGTTCAAACATGCGGAAAAAGGGTGGAGAACTGCAAATAAACACTTTCTTTGCCGAATTGCTTCTAGTTTTGTCATACGGGAAGGGAGAGGAAGTAGGACGGCGAATCTTAGTATTAATAAAGTATGGAGGGGATTTCTATGTCCAAAGTATTGGTTTCTAGAACGGAGATTACGGGCTTGTTCCATGAAATGATGCTTCAAATGGATTTATTGGAGGAAACGATGTCAAGTTCGCTTAAAATAGAACGGGAAGAAATGGAAGAGGTTATGAAACATCAAATTAACCGGCTGCACTTGACTCTGGATGAAGTGGAAAAAGTGATGGCCGAACACCGTATGCCAAAGGTACAGAACCAAAAGCAAATTAACTTTAATCAGAATGCTTACTCTGTATAAGGAGATATGGTAATATGTATTGCTAGAGGTGAGTGTAAAATGTCTGGCAATCATCAAAGTGTTAAAGAATGCACTGTTAAAATCTTAAAGGATTTGGAAAGAATAGAAGAGACTTTTGTATTATCACGAGATAAAAAAGAGGCACCCGATTTTTTCCAAACCGTTAAGCCTTTTGCGGACGAAGTTCATATTACAGTGCAGGACTGGGAAAAGTATGTAAAAGAATGGATTTCAGCAGTTAGGCCTAAGAATATTCATACTCAACAAATTGATAGCACTGTGGAAAACATAAATATGGTTTCTGTACAATGCTTTTATCCAGATACTAGGGAGAAACGTTTTAAGGGTATGATTCAATCCATTAAATATGTAATGAATGATGTGCTGACAAAAATCCATTGAAAAAAAAGCCTATCCAATAAATGGACAGGCTCAGTGTGTAGACAAAGTTATTTTATCTTTGAGACATGCAAAACCTGTGTTGATCGTAGTGGAAGGCGCGCAGACTTCTGCGGGAGGAAGGGACATGGAAGACCCCGCAGGGCGTAAGCCCGAGGAGGCTTCCGGACCGCCCGCGAAAAGCGAAGCGCCTGGAACGAAGAACAACTGTTTTAACAAATAACCTAACTAATTTATAGTTTGTCAATAGTCTGAGCCTGTCCAATATATGGACAGGCTTTCATGTGATTAAGATCGGTCTTTTTCGGCTTTGTTGGTGACAGGTGCATCTTCGGCTGTTGCAACCGGCTCAATTGCGTATTCCACTTTTTCAAAGACTTTTTTCTCTGCAGGTTTTGCACCTATCGTAGGTTCATGTCCTTTTTTCTTGTGATTGAAGTTTTTGCCACGACTCATTTCATTCCCTCCTTTACTCAATTTATCTTTCCACGAGAGTGTTAATCTCATTACTTCAAATTCCAAATAAAAAAGGAGACCAGTAAAGGTCTCCAAGTATCATGCATTATCAGGTTAATTCTAACAGATCTTCAAATGTATCAGGCGGAACAGCACCTTTTAGTTCTAACTCACGAATCAAATTTCGGAAATGACCAATAGTGAGTTCTCCTCTAAGATAAAGCTGTCTGGCAAAATCCATTAACTCGTTATGCTCCAGCGGTTCATAGCTTTTACAGGTGATAAATTTTTGACGCAACTCTTCTAGTACCATCGTATATCCCCCCACTTTTGAAGTTAAGTTAATGATAGCATGCATTTGGAATTTTTCTCGTTTTTGAAAAAGTGAAACTTCCGACAAAATAAGACAAGTTTCGTCGCGAATGTAGTCATCCTATTAGTTTTTATATAGATATAAATAGGCACCTTTCCTGTTTTGAGTTCATATGTTATGTATAGCTAGAAAAGAGGAGGGGTTTGAATGTTTAGGAGAATGTACGGCAGACCTAGACATTTATCATATAACCGCAACATGTCATTATTTAATCAACTTCCTTTCTTGAATAACTTTCTGCCTAACGGAAACGGTGGAGGAATGCAAGGAATGTTCCCGCAACAGTATATGGACGCGGGCTGGATGAATCAACAGGGGATGCCTTCTAATTATATGAATATGATGCCTCTTACGGGAGGTAATGCATCTTCATCCGGTTTTCCATTTGCTATGATGAACCAAATGGGACAGAACCCATATTCATCAAATATGCAAATGGGTGGGGGAGGACAGAATGGATTTCAACCGAATATGGCAATCGGCCAAAACGGATTTCCAATGGGAATGCAGATGCCTGGTATGCCTCAAGGCGGGGGAATGCCTAACCAAATGGGCACTCCTTTTATGAATCCTTACCCTACACAGGCACAATCAACAAAAACTCAGACATCCCAGGTCAATTCCTTTATGAACCAATTCAAAGGACAGGATGGCAATGTCGATATGAAAAAAATGATGGATACTGCAGGCCAGATGATGAACACCGTCAATCAATTGAATAGTATGTTTAAAGGTCTTGCAGCAACATTTAAAGCGTAGCTGACCCGATTGAATGTGAGGATGCCCGAGGAGGCATCTTTTTCCATTCTATAGAGAAAGCCCCATATGCCCTTTCTCCATGGAATTTTCTCACCATTATTAAAGGGAGAGAACGAAGCATTCTCTCCCAAAAATATTCCTCTAAGGGAACAAATAGCTATTTATGATAATCGCCTTTTGGATCCTGCTCAAAAAAGAAGTTGTCAAGCTTCTCCTCTTCTTGGTGGTTAATAGAAGAGCTGTAATAGGGATTTTCATCTTTTTCTTTATCATCAAGATTTGTTTTAATGACAAGTGACGGAGAAGTGGATGGACTTGCGTACACTTTTTTATATTTTTCTTTGCTCATAATGTACACCTCCTCACGTTTATCCTTTGTAGCGGTGATAATAATATGTAGGTAACAAATTGAAATTCATTACCAGACATAAAAAAACAGCTACTATCCATGCTAAGAACGTACTATGAAAGGAGGATTTCAAATGACAAATAGAAACGATAACAGAGAGCGGAAAAATAAATTCCCAAGTAATCAACATAGAGAAGAAGTGGCTAAAGAAATGGCAACCATTCAAATGGACTCCACTCCAGAAGATAACGAAAAATACGGTTCAAAATCACATAAAAATTAAAATAAAAACAACGCAGCAAATCTGCGTTGTTTCAGACTGTTGACAAAGCCCTAAATATTTTTAAATTTTGCATCCTGCTGTTGATCTTCGTTTCAGGCGCTTCGCATTTCGCGGGCGGTGCGGAAGCCTCCTCGGGCTTACGCCCTGCGGGGTCTTCTCTGTCCCTTCCTCCCGCAGAAGTCTGCGCGCCTTCCACTACGATCAACACTGGTTTTGCATATCTCAAAGTATAATCTTTAAAAACATTTGCAATACCCAAGTGATCTCGTATAAAGTGAAGCGCCAATTACTATAAAATTTTTAAATCTATAAGGTTTGTCGACACTCTGAGTTAGTCTTGGATATTAACCTTTTTTATGTTTTTCTTAGGTATGCGGATCTGTAATAAACCATCTCGATAATTTGCTTGCAGAGCATGCAGTTTCACATATGGCGGGACAGGGATCGTTCGTTTGGCTTGCTTCATTGAATAGCTGTTACTTATAAAATGAGTCGATTCATCAATCGTCTCTAACTGTTCTTCATTTTTGACCGAGATTGTTAAATATTTGTCAAAGGTTTCGATACTGATCTGTTCCTTTTTTATTCCAGGAAGCTTGCAGATTATAATAAGTTCTGTTGCAGTTTCCCTTGTTTCTACAGATAGGGAAGCCTCTGCAAAGGAGTTACCGAAAAAATCATCCATCTGTTGCAATAGACCTTTTATAGGGGAACTGCTGAAAAAAGCATCAATGGACGTCATTAGGTTGTTTTGGGTAGGTCTTTTCTGTGGTAGCTTTTCCTGCTCGTCTTTCATGGAAATGCTCCTTTCTTACTCTTTATCATTACTATATTGAAATCGGCTTTCATGGGTTCCATCTTTTGTAATAGGATAAACGACAAAATTTTCATGGTAAGCGTGTTCAATGTATGATATTTTTGGAATTAAGAAGTTAAAAAAGGAAGTTTGACATGCATGTATTAAAAAACACATATTTTCTAAAAGTACTAAAGGTCGTATTTCCATTGACGATCTTAATAGTTTTATACATTGAAGGAAAAAAGCAGATTCAGACGATAAACATGAATCTTGTAATGGCAAAAATCCGTGATATCGGATGGTTCTCATTTACTTGGTTGATTATCTTAGGGGTTCTGGCGGTTTCAACCATGATATTCTATGATATGTTTGTCTCAAGACGCCTGAAGCTGAATATAGCGGAGAGAAAACTGATGGTTTACGGATTCTCTGCTAACTCCTTTGCGAATTTCTTAGGATTTGGCGGGTTTGCTGGTGTGGGGCTGAGAACGTTGTATTATCGTAAGTATACGGGTGATATGAAAGGTTTGCTGAAGAATGTAACCATCATTTTACCGTATATGTCTTTGTGG
>LQXN01000013.1 GCA_001648575.1 Sutcliffiella horikoshii DSM 8719
AGTATACGAAAACAGCCTTATATTTTATACGCCAATGGTTTCTGCAATATTGGTCTGGCGCAAATAATCTGCCAAAAGCCGTGGAGTTGTCAAATAAAGGAGTCCATTGCCTTCAAGTGCTTTTGGATAGCCGAGCGGAATGGTTCTTTTTACTAGTTGGGCATATAACTCAGGCTCGGAAAGCATTCGGCCAAATTCTTTTTCGGTAAGTTTCTTTATTAAGGCGAGCGCTCCAGCGACATGGGGGGCTGACATGGATGTTCCACTGAAAATAGCATATCTTCCGCCTGGTATTGTGGAAATGATTTTTTCACCAGGTGCAACAAGGTCAATTTCATTATTCGAGTTAGTAAAGTAAGAGGATTTGCGTTGAAGGTTAATAGAGCCAACAGAGATCACTTCAGTATAAGCGGCAGGATAGGAAAATTCATCGGTGTGTTGATTACCATCCCCTTCATTGCCTGCTGCGCATACAACAAGGATGTTACTAGAAATCGCTGCTTTGATCGCATCGTGAAGTTCGGGTACATCAATCGGGCCTCCAAGCGACATCGAGATGATATCCACTTTTTGAGAAGCGGCATAGTTGATTGCATTGATAATCCATTCATACTCACCTGATCCGTTTTTGCCTCCAAGGGCTTTAAGGATGAGCAGCTTAGCTTCAGGAGCTACCCCGATTACACCTGATCCTGGATTGATTGCGGAAATCGTGCCTGAAACGTGGGTCCCATGACCGTTATAATCTGTAAAGTTCTCTGGATCGCCATTATCATCGTCCGTAAAGTTACGTCCCCCGATTATTCTCCCTTCCAGATCTGGAAGGGAGAATA
>LQXN01000014.1 GCA_001648575.1 Sutcliffiella horikoshii DSM 8719
TCCTATTGCTCCTTCTGGTCCCTCTGGTCCAGCTGCTCCTGTTGGCCCTTGGATGCCAGCAGGACCTTCTGGTCCTGCAGGTCCTGCTACTCCTTGAGCTCCTGCAGGACCTGCAGGACCTGCAACACCTTGCGGTCCAGCTGGACCTGGTTCTCCTTGTGGACCTTGTGGCCCAACAACAGGAACTGGTGTTGGAGTTGGAATTACACCTCCCCCTGTTCCATCTTCAGCACTGTTAATGGTGTTGCTATTAGTATTGGTACAGGTTACATTTATAGTGCCAGGCATATTGCTTCTTGAACAATTTCTTTCAGAATAAACTCCCAATTCATTACCCCCTCTTTCTTTTTCCAAATGACAGTATCATTGTACTCACTAATTAAATTTTGGTAGCTTATTCTATTTATAAACAAAAGAGTATCTTTGAGATTACTTTAAGAATAGGAGGTTAAGCACTTGTTAAATAGTAGAATTGTTGATAGAATTTTCTGAAAGAAACATTGCAACACGTAACACCTTCTTTCTATTTCACACTGTTTGAAAATAATGATTAGGAGGCGTTTTGCTATGCAAAAAGAAAAATTGGTCCATTTGATTCCTTACAGACTGGAAAACCAGCTATTCGAAACTCATCAAATTCCCGAAGGCATTGAATTGATTCAAGCCCCGGCCATTTGGCAGGAGGGGTATAAAGGGGAAAATATGGTAGTGGCTGTTATTGACACTGGTTGTGATCCGCAGCATCCAGATCTGGAAGGGAGAATA
>LQXN01000015.1 GCA_001648575.1 Sutcliffiella horikoshii DSM 8719
ATGTTTCTACAAAACGTTCGTTTAAAGTTATTTTGGAGTTGAAATCAAATTAAAAAGAGCCTTCGCAAGAAAATTAGAAAACTTCCTTTAGTAGAATTTATATATTTCACTAATCTCTTCCTGCATATACAATACTATTAAAGAATGAAAAGCTACATGAGCAAGATAGCCTGTACCATTTACTTTTATTCTTCCAAGGGTCGAGGGACCTATCCCCTCAACCCTCGCGGACTTATTCTTATTCGCTAACTTTGTTCCTTTAATCCCACGACACCAAGCTTAATGAATGTATATTGTAATGTTTCATCTCCAGATATTACGTGAAAAAATGGAGTGACTTGTTGTAAATCATTTTGTTCAGTAGCGTGCAGAAGCATAGCGTAAGCTTTTTCTGTGTCTTCTCTATAATTGTGGTGTAGGCAGGTAGAAACCATTCCTTCTATACTAAAGTAACTATGAAAATACATACCTCTTTTTACATCGATGATATCTTCTTTAACTGGGATAAAAAACTCCACTGCCACCCATTTATTTTTTGGAACATTATTAAGGGAATAAAACAATGGTCCTTTTATACTTGCCCCGCATTGTACACATGCTTCTATAAAATGTTGCAACTTTTCATTGAATTCTTGATAGTGAAAATTATACTTTCTAGAAATAACGTTGGAGTAACGCATATAATCACTTGGGTTAATCATCATTAGATTTCTCCACTACGATAGGTGCATAAATATCAATTATACCCCCTCCATATATCTCAAGATAGATATTGTAGAATGGTTCATTCAATACTAGATTTTGAGATTTTGCCACTCCTCTAATTAACTGATATGATTCTTCCAATTCACTATCTAAATCTACATGTCTAAATACCAAGCCATCATTAATTTCTAGTTTGTCAGTAAAACTATATTTTTCATTTTCTTTCATTTGTACCTTTTCATTAATCGGCAAATAAAAAGTGTAGTTGAATACGTCATTGTTATCAGAAGGGGTAAAAACACGATAAAAAATTGGACCAGTTCCATATAACCCATTTTTTATTACGGCGTTTCTCAAATCCGTTGCTGCCAAATGCCATTCTTCGGCTTTGCTACTTACGTTAGTGCTTAAAACGTTATGAAAAATTAATGGGCGTCGTTTTAGTATCACTAGTTCATCCCCTCTCATTGGTAACGCTTAGGTATATGATTAAATGATGCAAATCGTTTTTTACAATATGCTAAAAGAAAGAACTCCGGCCAAACCATCGCAATGCTGTATTGCAAAAAGACAGCAATTAATAAAGGGATTAGCACCTCAATGATTTGAAATGCACCATTTGTACCAGAAAGAGATCTTGCTAGCATCCCCCCTATTACGGAAACCCCATAAATAATAGGAAGGCTGATATAGCCTTTGGATTGTTGGAAGTTGTATAACCCTTTCCCTCCATTCTTGAATTCTCCCTTTTTAACTCTATTAATTCCCCTATATGTAGAGATAATCAAGTAAAGAATCCCACCAATTAGCATAAGCACCCCAATATTAACCATATAGTATGGGGCATTTCTATCATCGATGGAAAGGAAGTAAATTAAATACATTTCAATCGATATTTTAAAGAGTACGATACAAAGCAAGTACACCTGAAGTTTTTGAAACCTGTACGCGTTTTTTGTATTTGAATAAAAGAGCGTAAATAAGAATTGAATGGCCAATATTACTACATATACCTGAATAAATATAGTCCAAGTAGTTGAAACGTTATTACTTAATGCGGCATTATAACTCACTGCAATCATAATAGCGCTGAAAACGAATGCGCCCCAGAAAAAACCAGTCATCTGATTAGGGCTTAGCCGGCCAGTTGCAGTTTGTTTTAATATATAAAAATCGTTTTCCTTTATTTGATTTAACATATTTCCTCCTACCAAAAGACACTTCCTAGTTTTTTCCCAATTCCATCTACAAGATCAGATGCCGAACTAACAGCGTTACCAATCGCATCTCCAACAGGATCAAGTTTGTCATTAATAAAGTTCTTAGTCTTACCTACCAGACTCTCTGGGGGATCTCCAAATTCATAATTAATTGCAAAGTTAATACCTACACCTACACCAGCCCCAACAACAGTCCCAAGCGGTGGTAAAAGCAGCGAGCCTACTGCTGCTCCTGCTGCCATTGATCCAGCTCCCGTTCCCAAATCAACTCCTGTATCAACAATAAATCGTCTAGTTTGATCTGCTTTTCCTGTCTCATCCATCGCTTTATTCACGTTACTTCCCACCATGAATACATTCCCAACTACTCCCGCAGACTTAGCGAATTTTACGTATTTGGAAGCACCCTTCCAACCAGTGAAATCATCCCATACCTTCAAGTTGTGTTTAAAATCTTTCACACCAGATGTCCACATTTTCCCAGACGTGTCATAATCTATTCTTGTAATATAGTCATTCAAATGATCAATCTTAGTGTTAGAAAAGTGATAGCGATTTTTAAGGAATCCCCCACCTTTAACATTATCATTGTAAACAGGAATGCCACTATTAGCTAACTTGTCGAAGTATCTGCCCTTGTTATTCCCTATATTAGAACCAAATGTATCTGTTAGAAGCGTTTTCTTTTTAAAATAATCCGTTTCATCCGTTTTTATCTGTATGTATGTTTTTCCCTCTTTTTGATACATACGATAGTTCACTTTATCCAGCATATTTTTATTTATTGCACCCGCTAATCCTAAAGCAGTTACATGAAGATTTCCGGAAGATATCATTTTTTTCCAAAACGAACTAATTTCTCCATCTGATTCATTTCGCTCCGGTCTCGCACAACTAGGATTCACCC
>LQXN01000016.1 GCA_001648575.1 Sutcliffiella horikoshii DSM 8719
CTGAATGACAGCCTGTCGCGGGCGGCCGCCCAGTACTTGAATCATAAACTGCAGCCTGAGGATTTGATCGGGCTCGGCTGGGGAAGGGCTGTCTCGCGTACCGTTGATTACCTCTCCATGGAGCCGAGCTGCCATGTATCTGTGGTCACCTTGACGGGCGGGGTGAATTATTATCTGCATAATCGCAATTCCCATGACCGGGGGATGGAAAAATTCCAGCATATCCATGTGATACCCGCTCCATTCCTGGCCTCAACAGAGGAAATGGCGGAAAGCTTTTTGTCGGAGCCTTCCATAGAAGAGATTTTGGCGTTGGGGCGCTTATCCAAGTATATCCTCGTCGGGATCGGGGGGATTTGTCCGGATGCGACCATCATCCAGGAGGAAAAAATGACCTTGAATGAGCTGACATTTATAAAGAGGCAACAGGCAGTCGGCGATATCCTTGGCCAGTTTTTCGACCGGGAAGGCAAGGTGATTGCCCTTCCCCATCATAAGCGGTTGATCGGCCAGCCCATCTCGACCTTGGCTTCGATGAAAAATGTCATCGCCGTAGCAGGCGGAGAAAAGAAGGTGGAGGCGATACTCGGGGCCTTAAACGGCGGATATGTCCATACATTAATCACAGATGAAGAAACCGCGCTTTCTCTACTTAAGATGGAGGTGAAAAGCTAATGGAATTTTTGCTGGCGCTAGATGCGGGAACCGGAAGCATCCGGGCGGTCCTGTTTGACAGGGACGGAAGGCAAGTCGGCGTGAGCCAGGAGGAATGGACACACCTGACCGACCCTAGGCATCCGGGCTCCATGGATTTTGATTATCGGGAGAACTGGGGCAAGGTTGTCCATTGCATAAAGGAAGTCATCAGCAAAACAGGCGTCCCCCCTTCTTCCATCAAGGCTTTGAGTGCCACGAGCATGCGGGAAGGGCTGGTCCTTTATGATGGGGACGGTCAGGAGATATGGGCATGTGCGAATGTCGATGCCCGTGCGGGGGAGGAAGTCTGCCTTCTTAAAAAGATGAATGCAGAGCTAGAAAATGAGATTTATAATATTTCAGGCCAGACATATGCGCTTGGGGCCATCCCCCGCCTTCTTTGGCTGAAAAAGCATGAGCCTGATATCTATGAAGCTACGAAAAGCATGACAATGATCAATGACTGGATCCTTTTTAAACTGTCCGGAATCTTGCAGGTCGACCCTTCCAACGGCTGTACCACGGGGATGTTTGATTTGGAACAGAGGGCCTGGGAAGCTAAAATTGCTGAAAAATGCGGGGTGAAGGCCGATATCTTCCCGGACGTGAATGAAGCAGGAAAAGTGATCGGGAAGCTGACGGAAGAAGCATCTGCATTGACCGGTCTAACTGCCGGAACACTTGTCGTCTCAGGTGGCGGGGATGCACAGATGGCCTCAGTCGGTGTCGGTGCCATCGAGCCGCAACAG
>LQXN01000005.1 GCA_001648575.1 Sutcliffiella horikoshii DSM 8719
GTACCAGTTGTCTTGCCAAAGGCATAGCTGGGTAGCTACGTGCGGACGGGATAAGTGCTGAAAGCATCTAAGCATGAAGCCCCCCTCAAGATGAGATTTCCTTTTGCTTCGGCAAGTAAGATCCCTGAAAGATGATCAGGTAGATAGGTTCGAGGTGGAAGCATGGCGACATGTGGAGCTGACGAATACTAATCGATCGAGGACTTAACCACAACATTTAGAGTAGTTGAACGATAAGAATTTCTTGATAGGAACACATTATCTAGTTTTGAAGGAACAAGAAAGTTGAAAAACTTCTTGATTTTCTTTCTCAATTTTGTATAATATTATTTGTCTGGTAATGATGGCGAAGAGGTCACACCCGTTCCCATACCGAACACGGAAGTTAAGCTCTTCAGCGCCGATGGTAGTTGGGGGATCTCCCCCTGTAAGAGTAGGACGTTGCCAGGCACTTATATGGAGGATTAGCTCAGCTGGGAGAGCACCTGCCTTACAAGCAGGGGGTCGGCGGTTCGATCCCGTCATCCTCCACCATAATTTTTCAATTAGTAAAAATAATAAGGTTTTTTCACGTAGTGAATATAAGCAACCATAAAATGCCGGTGTAGCTCAGTTGGTAGAGCAACTGACTTGTAATCAGTAGGTCGTGGGTTCGACTCCTATCGCCGGCACCATTATGTGCCATTAGCTCAGTCGGTAGAGCATCTGACTTTTAATCAGAGGGTCGAAGGTTCGAGTCCTTCATGGCACACCATTTATCTTGCGGGTGTGGCGGAATTGGCAGACGCGCTAGACTTAGGATCTAGTGTCTTTGACGTGGGGGTTCGAGTCCCTTCACCCGCATTTTAATTTCATATTAGCGGAAGTAGTTCAGTGGTAGAACACCACCTTGCCAAGGTGGGGGTCGCGGGTTCGAATCCCGTCTTCCGCTCCAACAGACTTGCCGGGGTGGCGGAACTGGCAGACGCACAGGACTTAAAATCCTGCGGTAGGTGACTACCGTACCGGTTCGATTCCGGTCCTCGGCACCAGAGATTTTTTCTGTGACTAAAACAACTTTTCATTATATGCGCCCGTAGCTCAATTGGATAGAGCGTTTGACTACGGATCAAAAGGTTAGGGGTTCGAGTCCTCTCGGGCGCGCCATTATCGGGGAGTAGCTCAGCTTGGTAGAGCACTTGGTTTGGGACCAAGGGGTT
>LQXN01000017.1 GCA_001648575.1 Sutcliffiella horikoshii DSM 8719
CGTTTTGTAGAAACATTCTAGTAAAAGTGAGTCGACGGACGGTTCCCATCGACCCACACCCAAAAGTTCATTCTGCTATAACAACCTCCTCAACAAACGCTACACCACCACCATCACCAGCCTCATACCAATCCTTTTCAACTCTGGCGATAACCATGACCTCCAAATACTCCCTATTACTTAAACTCTCATAAACTTCAGGATACATTTGACGATGAAGTATTAATGACCTGCCTTCGATAATCCTCGAGTAAGGGGCAAACTGATCGCTCCTCCATATACGCCAATGCCTGGACTGAGGGCGATGTATGATTTTCTGACACTGGTTTATATGTTGCATCATACCCAACTGCGGAAGGGGCTTCTCCCGCTATGAACCGTTCCTGAGGCATAACGGCAGTCAGAGTGACATAAACCATCCCTTTCTGTGCTTCCTCATACAAATCACGATATTCTTCCCTGCTTAAAGCAACATACCAAAAGGACTCCACACTTGAACTTTGGTCCCTAAAATATAAAACGAAATGAGTGGGTTCCAAATCTCTATATAGAGTATTCATACCATATACGTTGCAGATTGTTTTGTAGAAACAAACTTGCCCCGCATTCCAGTAAAAGTGGGTCGAGGAACATTCAACCGGTTTGTATTAAAAGGAACAAATGTTCTATAATGGAAATAATAAAACATGGAGGAATAAATTATGAGACCAAATCTAACAAGAGATATAAGTGTAGATAGTTTTAAAGACTTCTATTGGTTGAAAGAAGAATTACAAGCTTTTTGCAGGGGAAATGGAATAAGTGCTTCTGGATCAAAAATAGAGATTTCCGATAGAATTGAAACATTTCTTCGAACAGGAAAGATAATAAAGAAGATTAGAAAAACAAAGGTAAACAGTCAGTCAGAGATACAGGTAGATTTAAGCATTGATACAGTCATTTTGGAAAACCATCGATGTAGTCAAAATGTAAGAGCCTTTTTCAAGACAATGATCCCTAATTTTCATTTTTCTACTTACATCCAAAACTATTTTAAAAACAACATTGGAAAAACATATCGAGATGTTGTAGATGCTTGGTATGAAGAAGAAGAACGAAAGAAAGACCCATCGTACAAGAAAAAAATCGCCCCTCAATTTGAATACAATCAATTTACTCGCGATTTTTTTGCCGACCCTAACAATCAAGGGAAAAGTCGTGAGGAAGCAATTGTAACCTGGAATAAAATTAAAAAACTCCCTGGTACCAATAAATATAAAGGTTGAGGGGACAACGTTTAATGGCCACTAAGACAAACGGTTAATTACTATAAAGACTTTAAGTAAAATCCGATCCCTTAACTTGGAAGCCTAACAAAATAAAATGATTGAGCAACATAAAATAAACGCAGGAAGCCAATTCCCCTGCGTTTTCTTGAGCTATTTAAGTCCTCGTGCTTCTTTCAGATTATGACCTGCGATAGAACTGTCCCTTTAATCCCATCTTTCTCTTACTTCAATTTAATCTGAACTGGATTGCTTTCTTGCGTATGAATGGTTTTTGGTTGTCTCTTTTGCATAGCCGTTCTCTTTATCTCACTTGTAACATTGTGTATCATATCCCCTACATCATGAGCGGACTCAATTAAAGGGTCTACGGCTTTTATTTTTCCTTTTACATCATCAGAAATTTGGTTGGCTGTATGGATTAAATCCTTAGCTTCCCCTGTTATTCCGTTCACCGCTGTCCGTGCGTCAGACAGCGTTTGTTCCGTTTCAGCAAGTGTGGCCATTACTTTTCTTAATGTCATAATCAAATAGATGACGAGAATGGTAAACGCGACAGCTGCAATGACAGCACTCCACTCAAGCATTGAGACCAGCTCCCTTCTTTTACTCTAAGCCTATGAGAATAGAGGCTTAGACATTCCTTTTCTAGAGAACGAATTTCTGGTCAGAGATTTGAGGGGACAGGTCCCTCGACCCATGGAGGAATAAAAGTAAAAGATACTGACTTTTTTGAACAAGTAGCTTTTCCTTCATTTGTAGTATTTATATGCAGAAAGTGAAATATATAAATTTCTACTTTCTTGAGAAGGTTCTTTTTAATTTAAAGGTACGGTGGAAAAAATGAATTTATGACACTTGGGTGTAAGGGGTTAAGTAAACTTAAAATATAAAAATTTGAATTCAACTCGAAAATAACTTTTAACGAACGTTTTGTAGAAACAT
>LQXN01000018.1 GCA_001648575.1 Sutcliffiella horikoshii DSM 8719
CAACAATCTTTGAGAAAAGAGCATTGTAGTTTGATTTGAAACGAAGAATTTTGCTGAAAACAATTAGCTTAGAAAAAGAACAAATGAGCCATTAGTGCTGCAACAGGCAAAGTAATGATGGTTCTTTGCAAGAAGATGATGAGCAGCTCCCATATTGAGAGTGGAATCTTGGACTTTATCAAAAGAATTCCGATTTCCGACATATAAATCAATTGAGTCAATGACATGACGGCAATCACAAATCTAGTAAGCTCAGACTCTATCCCACTTCCGATAACTGCAGGCAGGAACATATCTGCGAATCCTACAATCATGGCGGGGGCAGCGGCCTGGGCTTCTGGAATTTGTAAGAGTTGCAAGAATGGAATGAACGGATAGGAAAGTACATTGAACACTTCTGTATACTCAGCTACCACAAGTGCGATAGTTCCAAGTGCCATCACAAGTGGAATGAGTCCCATCCAGATATCCACTACATTATTAACCCCTTTCTTTACGACCTGTTTTGCACTTTTTACTTGCCCCGCTTTTTCTACAGCTTGCTGAAGCCCCCATTGGAAACTTGACACTCCATTTGGAACCTTCTCATCGATTTTTTGGCCTACAGGCTCGTAATAGGTGTCTTTTTTCCGGGAGAGAGGTGGGATTCTAGGACAAATGACTGCCGCAATAATTCCTGTAACCACTACTGTAAAGTAAAAAGGTACAAACATATGATCAATCCCGATAAACTTGGCAATAACAAGGCTGAACGCAATAGAAGCAATAGAAAAGTTGGTGGCAACAACAGCTGCTTCCCTTTTTGTATAATATCCAGATTCATATTGTTGTGTGGTCAGCAACACTCCTACTGTCCCACTCCCCATCCACGAAGCCATTGCATCAATGGAAGAACGACCTGGCAATTTGAACAGAGGATGCATTACCTTTCTTACCAATGTCCCGATAAAGTCCATCAACCCAAATTCCAAAAGAAGCGGCATGAACAGACTGGCAAAAAGAAACCAGACAGTTAAAACAGGAATGAGGTCGTAAAGAACAATTACACCGGTAAACTCAGAGGTGATAAATGCAGGACCGAATTCCGTCAATGTCATTACAGCGAAGACTGCACCAATGATACGTAATGCAAGCCATATACCTCCGACATTCAGTAAAGAGTCAAGGAAGCTGTCTTTCTTTATAAAAGGCACAGGGAAGATCTTCACTAATAGACTGCTTAGTGCAGAGGCTACTAAAACACCTGTCATAAAGGTGGGGATTGCACCTCCAAATGTATTCAATACCCAATCGGCCATGATGCCAAGTCCGATGGTTATATTTCCATTAAAGGATACCGGTATCAAGAAAAGTAGAACCCCAATCAAGGATGGGAAGGCAAATTTTAAAACTTGGGAAGTAGAATAGTCTTTTTCCTCTGTTTGTTTAGAGTAGGAAGTTTGTTTAGCAGATGGTGTACTCATATGTCTTGTCCCCTTTAGAATAAGTAAAATGATAGAATACAATATTAATAAAAATACCATCTAACGTATTTTTATACAACCCCTATTTTCTTTATACTTTCAGATTTGGATATTCATCGACTAAACGGAATATGTTTAAGCATGAGAACATGAAAGGAGGCGTTGAATGTTGTTTGGAAAAAGGATTCAGAAAGCTGATAGCCTGACCAAGTACATGGATGCACTTCCTATTCCGCAAGTATTACCCCCGAAATATAAAGGGCAAGATCATACGTATTACGAGGTGTGCATGAGGGAGTGCAAAGTGTCGGTACATAGTGAACTGCCGGAGACAACCATGTGGGGTTATGAAGGTGTGTTCCCCGGACCGACCATTGAAGTGGAAAGCGGGGAAAGGGTGTATATCAAGTGGGAAAACCAGTTACCTTCAACACATCTATTACCTGTAGACTTTACGGTACATGGAGCACACCATGATGTTCCTGAAGTCAGGACAGTGGTGCATGTACATGGTGCGGTGGTGGAACCGGAAAGTGATGGATATCCGGATGCATGGTTTACTAAAGGGTTTCAGCAGGTCGGGGAGAAATTTGCAAAGCGGATTTATCAGTATGACAACCTCATGAATGCTTGTACACTATGGTACCACGATCATGCCATCGGTATTACAAGGTTGAACATATATGCAGGACTTGCCGGCTTCTTCTTGGTAAGAAGTGAGAGAGAACGATGTTTAAATATGCCATCTGGTAAATATGATATTCCATTAATGCTGCAGGATCGAACATTTAATCCAGATGGTTCCCTCTATTATCCGATGCAGCCGGATGATCCTATCTCTGAACTTAAGACATCCATTGTTCCCGAGTTTTTTGGAAAGACAATACTGGTGAATGGGAAAGTCTGGCCATTCTTGGAAGTGGAACCAAGAAAATACCGCTTTCGGGTGTTAAACGGGGCAAACAGCAGGTTCTTCAGGCTGAAGCTTGATAGTGACCAGCTTATGTTTCAAGTAGGAACAGACAGGGGACTGTTGCCTCAACCGATAGGAATAAAGGAAATAATCCTGGCACCTGCTGAAAGGGCGGATATCATCATCGATTTTACCAATCTTGAAGGCAAGAGGATCACGTTGATTAATGATGCCCCCGCTCCTTTCCCGAATGGGGAACCTGATAATGAAGTAAGGGAGGTCATGCAGTTCAGGGTTATCTCAGAGCTTGAGTATATAGATACAAGTAGTATTCCGGCAGTATTGGAACAAGTTCCTATCTATTCTAAAAAAGATGCTTTCAGAAAAAGGTTTTTGACCCTTGATCACTCGATTGATAAATATGGAAGGGAAATCATGTTACTTGATAACCAAGGTTGGGACGCTCCAATTTCAGAAACTCCTAAGCTTGGTACAACTGAAATTTGGTATCTTATCAACCTTACTCCGGACACACACCCTATTCACATCCACCTGATAGACTTTCTGATACTTGACCGGCGAAAGTTTGATGTGGACAAATACAACAGGGATAAAATAATAGAATATCAGGGACCAAGCATCCCGCCAGAGCCTCAGGAGAGAGGGAGGAAGGATACCGCACGGGCGAATCCGAATGAAGTGACGAGAATCATCATGCAATTTGGTCCATATTCCGGCCTTTATGTATGGCACTGTCATATGCTAGAACATGAGGACTACGAAATGATGCGGCCGTATATGATCATAAGGTGATTAAAAAGAATAAGGGTGGAAAGTGAAGACCTCATTCAAATAAATGAAATTCTTATTGCTATAGTAGATCGACCCAAGCATAATGTACTATCATTTGGCGTGGATTTTAAAAATCGGAACATAAATAGCCCCCGATTACGGTTAACTTAGAACGCAATCAGGGGCTGAATTTTATATATAGCTCTTTTTCAAGGCTCTTTTCTAAA
>LQXN01000019.1 GCA_001648575.1 Sutcliffiella horikoshii DSM 8719
GTTGCAGGAGCTTCGCTTTCCACTGCGATCAACGAGCGAATTTCATTATTCTAAGCTTTGTCTATACACTGAAGATTTATAGTAAATAACCTATATACTATTAATCTCCTACTGCTATTCTTAAGACTTCTTTGACTGCTTCTTTTGGACTTGTTAAAACCGGCAGACCTAATTCTTTCGTTTTACTCTCAGCGGATGCCTGGGTAATCTGGGCAAGAATGATGACTTCGCACCCTCTTTGTTTCAATTTTTCGGCTGCTAGAGCGTTAAGGCGATTATGTTCTTCTTCATTACCTGCCTTTAATTCGGTCATTGCCTGAATGTCAATTTCGGTATCCACTTCAATTTCCTTGCCAAATTTCCCGGCTATTTTTTCTAATTGGGCTTTGGTTGCAGGTCCTGATGGGGCATTAGTGGCTACAACACCAATCTTTCTATAGTTATTTACTGCTGATTCAAGCATTGGTTGATCAACTGCTATAATTGGTACGGTTATAAACGGTTTCACAATGTCTACAATGGGTGTCAAGACGGTACAAGCAACTATGATTGCATCTACTTTCGCTTCTTGTGCAGTGATTGCCATATTCACAAAATCCCGATGGACTTTATCGTCTATTCCCTTGATTTGATTTGCATAATATTGAAGATACTCGTCAACAAAATTAAAAATCGTTACATTCGGCGCTAATGATTTAAAAGCATCATTTAATGGCGGTACGGCATTCGAGGTTGCATGGATAATGCCTATTTTCATCAGAATCTCCCCCTTATATAAAAGACTTCTATTTATAGTTAATTGGATCGCATTCCAGCTAGTTCATACATAGCTAGTTCACTATTGGATTGCAAGTGGGACTCCATGAGCATTTTTGCATTATGCGGATCTCTATTTGCAATTGCTTTGGCTATCATTTGATGATAATGGACAGCTTTTTCAATCATATCTGGCCTTCTTGTATAAGCACGCATTCGTTTTAATTCCTCTTGTAAGTTGGCATATACTTTTAAGGCATATTCATTATGAGTCGCCTCTACAACCAATCGATGAAAACGCAAATCCTCACTAGTTGTTATTTGATTATTTTCAGCCATTCCCCGCATAATTTCAGCAGACTCTGTAATCAGCTCTATTTCATTTTTGTACGCTTCCCTTGCTGCCAATGCCGCAAAAGCAGGTTCTATTATTGAACGAAATTCAGTTATCCTTAGGAGTTCCATAAACGATGAACGATTTGCATATTGCTTGGAGCCATTGTAAGTGACAAAGGTACCTCTACCTTGCTGAATAGCAATATAACCTTTAGACTCTAACGCTCGGTATACTTCCCGAACAGTAGAGATTGCTACATTATACTGAGAAGCAAGTTCGTTCATGGTAGGAAGCTTCGAACCTATCTTCCATTCTTCATTTTCAAACTTTTTTTCTATTACACTGAGAAGCTCGTGATATTGAATCTTAGACATGAAAATACCTCCATAATTGGCTCATCCTCAAAATTCATCAGATGAATTTGGTTAATTTATAGGTCAAGTATATCTGTAGATGTACTTGACCTATAACAACAGTATACTATTTTTTAAATAGTAGTGTTAGCTTGCTAAATAATGGAGTGGATTGAAGCACTGTAAATAGTGCGATGATTAGCAGCACAACAGCTACAGGGCTTGAAAGGAAAATCATCCAGTCCCCACCACCAATTCTTAAGGATTGGTGCATGCTTGTATCTAACATCGCTCCAAGAATCAGCCCAACAACCATTGGTGCTACTGGTATTTTCAACTTGTCCATAAAATATCCAAGAATTCCAAAGCCAAACATTATCATTACATCAACCATACTGTTATGGACAGCAAAGGTTCCAATCACACATAATAGAATGATGATTGGTGCCAAAACCTTTGGCGGAACTTTCGTAACCCCAACTGCAACCTTTGTGTATAAAAGACCCAGGAATAACAGGAAGAAACAAGAAATCAAAACTGCCCAGAGTAAGGTGTATGCGACATCTGCATGTTCTGTCATTAGAGTTGGCCCTGGCATGATTCCATGTATCATAAGCCCACCC
Organism: Sutcliffiella horikoshii DSM 8719; assembly: GCA_001648575.1. Taxonomy (GTDB): domain Bacteria; phylum Bacillota; class Bacilli; order Bacillales; family Bacillaceae_I; genus Sutcliffiella_A; species Sutcliffiella_A horikoshii. Next base: position 2,070 of record LQXN01000019.1, read on the forward strand.
AAAAGCACAGCAGTTGATGAGCTTCCCGGAACCCCCAATGTAATGGTAGGAACAAGCGCCCCACCAACTACAGCGTTATTGGCAGATTCAGGTGCAGCTATCCCTTCTGCATGACCAGTACCAAACTTTTCTTTATCTTTGGAAAACCTCTTCGCTTCGTTATAACTGAACCAACTTGCTGTATCTCCACCAGTACCTGGAATTAGGCCGGTAAAGACTCCAATTACGCTGGACCTGAGCAATGTCATTCTATACTTGAAAACTTCTTTCCAGGACGGAAGTATTTTATCCTTTATCTTACTTACTTTCACTTCTTCTTGATCTTTCTCAATTAGTTTTATAGCTTGTGGTATAGAGAAAAGACCAATCAATGCTACTACAAAGGAAATCCCATCGAATAAATAGATACTACCAAAAGTAAATCGGGGAGTACCCGTGATTGCATCCATTCCGATTAAGGATATCAGTAAACCCAATGTTCCCGACAATAGACCTTTTACTACAGAACCTGCTGAAAGCGAGGATATTATCGTTATCCCTAGTACCGCAATTGCGAATAATTCAACAGCGCCAATTTTTAGTGCAACTTCCCCTAAGAAAGGTGCGATTGTCAATAATACGATTGCTCCGATAACTCCGCCAATAAAGGATGAGACAAGTGAGATGCCAAGAGCTTTACCTGGTTGACCTTTTTTTGTCATTTGATATCCATCCAATACCGTGGCCGCAGCTGCCGGGGTTCCAGGTGTATTGATCAATATAGCCAGGATGGACCCCCCATACGAAGCCCCCATATATAAAGCGGCGAGCATGGCTATCCCTGTTGCCGGGTCCATACCATATGTAAGCGGAAGAAGGATAGCAATCCCCATGGTAGCCGATAATCCTGGCATCGACCCGATGAATATCCCAAGTGTCATACCAATCCCAATGAATAGCAGGTTATTAAATGATAATACACTCACTAAACCAGACATAATTTCTTCCATTGAATTCCCCCCTTTTTGTAATTATTCTTCTGCTCACTATATCCAAATCATCAGCTAGAGGAAGATACCTGTAGGAACAGGTACATTTAAAAACATACTGAACAGCCCGTAAATAAACGCGGTAAAACCAACTGATAGAATAATTGCCATTACTACATTCGTGGCCCTGAAATAAAATAAAGCTGTTAAAGTAAATAATGGTGTCAGGATGAAGTAACCAACAATATCCATCAGGAAGATATACAACGTGATCATCGCCACAAAGATAACTACTCTCTTGACGTTAATCTTTTCACCCTTAGGCTTTTCTTCGGTTACTGTACTTGTATCCTTGGATTTTTTAATTGCCTCAATAAACATCAGGATACCTAATATAGCGATGATGATGATCAAGATTTGCGGTAATCGTGCAGCAGTAGTTGGAAGGCCTAAAGATTGTAGAAAGAAGACTACACATAATGTTAGAACTAAACCGGTTGCGATTCCGTGTTTTACAACCATCGACAATGAAATAACCTCCTTAAAATCAGGAAGAAGAGAACACACCCCTCTCCCTGACTTCTCTTACTCTTGGTATTTGTCTTTTACTTCTTCCCAAATCTGTTTAGATATTTCCTCTTCTTCTTTAAGGAAGTTAGCATAATCCTCCCCAATTTTAATATCCATCGGTAGGGCAACTTTATCTAATCCTGCTTTAAATTCAGGGTCCTCTTTGAGCTCTTCAAAAGCATCATATAATTTTTGTTTTATTTCCTCTGGTAATCCTTTTGGTGCACTATATCCACGGGAAGAACCTGATACAACATCAACTCCTAATTCTTTTGCAGTAGGGACATCCGGCAATAAGTCAATTCTTTCTTCACTAAATACGGCCAGTGCTTTTAAGTTTCCAGCTTGAACCTGCGAAAAGACAACACCAAGGTTATTAAAGTTCACTTCCACATCCCCACCAGCAGCGGCTTGCCAAGCTGGCCC
>LQXN01000020.1 GCA_001648575.1 Sutcliffiella horikoshii DSM 8719
TTGCCAAGCTGGCCCGTCTCCACTATAAGGAATAAATTCCATTGATAATCCTGTTTCATTCATCCACTTAAGTAGAGTGAAAAAGTCATCTCCCCCTACTCCAGAGTGGGAAACATTCAACCCATTAGGGTTTGCCTCGAGATATTCGACTAAGTCTTCATACGTATTGAATTCGCTATCTTTTGGTACTACAATGATCCCTGGATCAGTAACAATATTTGCAATTGGATCAAAGTCTTCTAGTGCGTAACTAATCTCAGAGTTCATAATATAATTTGTCATAAGCATAGGGGAATTTGTAATACTTATTGTATATCCATCCGCTTTTGCCTTTTGAGCTAGTCTTGTCCAACCGATTGCTCCTGCAGCACCTGGTACATATTCATTTGTAAGTGTAGCATCAAGAATTTCCCCAATGTATGGTTGGGTCAATTGAGCTAATTGATCACTACCGCCTCCTGGATCGAACCCTTGAATAACAGTAATTGGCTTACTCGGATAATTTGAATCAGCTTCCCCACTGGAGTTATTAGAACAAGCAACCAAAGCTATGATAAGTATCAATAGAAACAAATATAAAGAAATCTTTTTAGAGTTAAACATTTTTTCCTCCCCTTATTCACTCATTATTAGAATTTTCATTTAACAGTAAGCGTTTTCAAATTTAGTTAAAAAAGTCATCACCATTAATCTCTATCTCAGCAATTAAAAGACTATGCTACATACGTGAGTTTTTCATCACCCCTTTTAATATAAGGAAATACATCCCATTGAAAACGTTTTCAACAAACAATAAATAGGGGTGCCTATTTTTTTCAAGTGGTGTATTTCCTGTGATAATATATTCACTCAAGTTACATATTGCGGAAAGTCTAGTTGAATAAATTTAATATTTTGATAGTTTAAAATATACATCATATGAATTTTTAAGTCAACAGATGTTTGTGAATTTTTAGAATTATTTTGCCGCTTTTGTTTTGTAAGTATTTCAAACGGTGTATATTGAAGTAACTAATATTTCATCTACTAGTTGATTATAGGCATCTAATGGATAACAGAAAAACTCAATTATGAAGTAAATGATACAAATTTAACTTCAGTCATTTCTTCTGTGGAATACTTAATGCCTTCTTTTCCTATGCCACTGTTCTTTACACCACCGTAAGGCATATGATCTACTCTAAATGTCGGAACATCATTTACGTTGATTCCACCTGATTCAAGTTCTCTAACAGCTTTTAGTGCAGTTTGGATGGAGTCGGTGAATATCCCAGCTTGCAATCCAAATTGAGAATTATTAGCCTCTTTAATCGCTGCGTTGATATTGTTGAATTTATTTACATAGACAATCGGAGCAAATGCCTCTAGTGTACACAATGATGAGTCACTTGGTACGTTAGTCAGTATAGTTGGTGTAATAGTTGTATTATTATACAATTCTCCACCAAGGATCTTTGTTGCTCCTTTATTTTCCGCTTCCTCTATCCAAGTCTTGACCCTCGTTATTTCTTTTTGATGAATCAGGGCTGATATATCAGTGCTTTCGTCTTCTGGGTCACCGATGACCAGTGATTGGGCACCTCGAGAAAACTTTTCTAGGAATGTATCAAATATATCCTCATGCACATAAATTCTTTGAACAGAGATGCATATTTGACCAGAATAAGCAAAAGATCCTTGAACACATTTAGTAACCGCTCTATCTAAATCTTTAACATTATCAATGATAACCGGTGCATTGGATCCCAGCTCCAAGGTTACTCTTTTTAGCCCAGCAAGTTCCTTAACTCGCTTACCAACCTCTAAGCTACCAGTGAAAGTCACCATCTTGACTCGATCGTCAGTGACAAGTAAATCTCCAATGACTCCGCCGCTTCCAGTGACCACATTTAAAACACCCTTTGGTAAGCCTGCGCGCTCAAATAGTTCAGCTATATAAAAGGCACTTAATGGAGTTTGGCTAGCTGGTTTTAATACAATAGAGTTCCCCGCAGCTATCGCAGGACCCAATTTATGTGCGGCAAGGTTGAATGGGAAGTTAAATGGAGTGATTGCCGCGATGACCCCTAATGGTTCCCTAATAGTAAAACCAAATTTATCTTCTGCACCTTTAGCAGCATCCATCGGGATCGTTTCTCCATATAGTTGCTTTGCTTCTTCTGCTGCGAAACGGTATGTTTGTGCCGTCCTGCCGATCTCTAACCTTGCTGCTTTAATCGGCTTTGCATTCTCCAACGTTAGGATTCTAGCTGCTTCTTCCATGTTCTCCTCTAATAGAGTGGAAACCCTAAGTAAAATGTCCGCCCTCTCATGGGCAGGCATGTTCTTGATGATTCCAGTATTCTCACTTGCAGCACGAATGGCTTCTTCTACATGATTTTTATCTGCAAGTGGTACTTGTGCGACTACTTCCTGGCTGAATGGTGACCGCAAGTCATAATAGTCATTTGCCTCCACCCAATTACCACCGATATATAGTTTCTTTTTCTCCATGTTCATCCTCCTATCTCATTGTTCCATGATAAGCATTTGTATATATTTCATGAATGGATTTGACATTCAGTATATACGGTGTATTATCTAGCAAACGACTGACTTTAGACGCTTCTACTGCCAGATTTTCTAAAGCTTCCTCGTCTACATCCAAATCTTTCAAACTAGTAGGTAAATTTAAATCACCCAATAATCCATATAAGTATTCAATGACTGCATTTAATGCTTTATGCGGTCGATCGCTGAAATCTCCCAAGGATAAGAAATCTGCAATTTCAACCATTTCCTTGATGCAAGTTTTTCCTGTGACATTAAACACATATGGTAGCAACAATGCATTGGCTATCCCATGGGCAATATGGTATTTTCCACCTAACGGATATGCTAGTGCATGAACCGCCCCTACACCTGCATTTGCAAGTGATACCCCTGCCAGAAAACTAACCCAGCTCATTTCCTCTCTTGCATCAAGGTCACTGCCATCAAAAACAACTTTAGTGATATTTTTCGAGAATCGCTTCATAGCTTCTTCTGCATACATTTTGGTTAAAGGGGTAGCCTTTTTGGAAACATAGGATTCTATTGCATGTGTAAATGCGTCAACTCCGGATGCAGCACTTACCATAGGCGGGCAGCTCATCGTAAGTATCGGATCAATAATTGCGGTATCGGGCAAATAATACGGGCTTACAATCCCTCTTTTTACATCGTTTTGATGATCACCAAATATTGCATTCATTGTTACTTCAGAACCTGTACCTGAAGTGGTGGGGATTAATATGCATTTTATCCCTTTTGTTTCCGGAACAGCCTCTCCAGCTAGGATTTTTTTGATCATTACTGGGTCTTTGTCTGCCAGCGCTGCTGATGCTTTGGCTACATCCAATGCACTTCCGCCTCCAAGGCCCAGAACTAGATCTGCATCTTGTTCTTTTATGAAAGTTATCGCTTCACCAACCGTTTCAAAATCTGGCTCACCGACTATTTGTGTAAACGTGTCAATCGGTATGTTATGAATGCTTAACTCATTGACAATCTCTTCTACTATACCTGCTTTTTCCAATCCCTTGTCACTGATAAAAACGATCCTGCTAGGTTTAATATTTCTGATTTCCTCATGAATGGTGAAGAATGAGTTTCGTCCAATCTTTACATTTCCCGGCATTCTAAAGTCATGTATATTTGTTGCTTTTTTATAATTCAATATTCCTATCATAGTATTCACTCCCATTTATCGATTTAATTACCAAACTGTCCAGCCACCATCAACCATGACAGTATGACCCGTTACCATATCGGATGCTGAAGATGATAAGTAGATAATTGCTCCAAATAAATCTTCTGTTTTACCCAACCTTCCAAGCGGAATTCTATTAAGTACATCCTTTAAAAATGCTTCATCTTCAAACATAGGCTTTGTCATCGGTGTCTCAATAAAGGTTGGTGCGACAGAATTGACATTAATATTATATTTTGACCATTCTATAGCAAGGCTTCGGGTCAGTTGTAATAGTCCACCTTTACTTGAACTATAAGCAGCCCTTTTGTAATATCCTACAAAGGCCATTTGTGAGGACATATTGATAATCTTTCCTTCACCGTTTGGAATCATATATTTTGCTACATTCCTGCATAGGAAGAAAACGCTTTTTAAATTGATGTCTAATACTTTATCCCAATCCTCTTCTGTAACTTCCATGGGTGATTTCGCAATATTGATTCCAGCATTATTCACTAATATATCTATACTGCCAAAATGCTTATATATCTCTTCTACTTTATCTGCCATCTCATCTACGTTAAATAAATCCATCGGTACGCTTAAAGCCTTTTTCCCCAGCTGTTCGATTTCCTTTGCAACTTCATTTAATTCCTCTTCATTTCTGGCAATCAAAGCAACATCGGCTCCTGCTTTTGCAAGCGCAAGAGCTACTTCTTTTCCAATTCCTCTACTCGCTCCCGTGACCATTGCAACCTTGCCATCTAATCCGAATAATTCTTTTAAAAATTCCATTTTTCACCCAGCCTTTTTCTTGAATCTATTAGGTAGTAGTAACTTAGGTCGTTTTCCGTATAATTAATTTAGGAGGTATCAATACATCACCTGGAATCTCAGTTACCACATCCTCGATTAAATGCAGAAGAGTATTCAAAGCAGTTTCAACCATTTGACGTTTCTGCTGCGAAACTGTAGTTAATCCGATATAAGGATTACTAGAAATGGCAATATTATCAAAACCAATTACAGCAACATCGGCAGGAACCTGACAATTGTTTTGCACAACAGCGTCCAGCACTGTAATTGCAATTTGATCAGTCGTTGCAATAATTGCTGTTGGTCTGTCTTTATCATTAAGTACTTTTGCAACAAACTTTTGGATATTCTCACTTGTTGGAGTTTCCCTTGAAATAATATCTTCATTCAATTCAAGACCAAACTCGATGATAGCTTCGTAGTAACCGATATAACGATCATAGTAGGTGGAATATTCAAATGGTCCTCCGATGAATGCAATTTTCGAATGACCTTTTTGAACCAGGTGTGCAATGGCCATTTTTGATGCTTTCTTATTATCCATAGTGACCGAGAATAAGTTTGTTTGTTCGGGTTTACGATTGAAGTACACGATTGGAATACTCTCATCAACAATTTCCTCATGCTTTTGTTCAAACCTACTTACTGAACCGACGATTATTCCAGAAACATTTTTGTTCGAAAGGAACTTCAGCGTATGCTTTAATTCTTCCTCGCCATTTGTATCATAGATAAGTACTTCATAGCCTCTTTGTCTTGCCTTGTTAATGATGAACCTTGATGTTTCCGAGAAAAAAGGGTTTGAGATATCATCCACGATTAATCCGATTGTTTTTGTCTTTTTAGTGATCATGCTTCTAGCAATTTCATTAGGCTCAAATTGAAGTTGTTTGATAGCTTCTTCAACTTTCACCTTTTTATCGGGCTTAATAAATGGATAGTTATTCAGGACTCTTGAAACAGTTGAAGGAGAAACACCAGCGTATTTCGCCACTTCTTTAATCGTCACTCTATGCTTCATATAGACAACCACCTTTGACTTTGAAAACGATTTCAATAAATATTATAAAAAAATACTGAAATTCGTTCTCCATCAACTAATTTTTAGCTATTTCTTTTGAAAACGATTTCAATATGGGTATTATTATAAAATATTAATATTGATTTGTAAATAAAGAATAGTCAAAAAATTCATAATTAAAAAGTAATACTATCTTTCAAATTCTCTCCCTTCGACCACAAAAAGAGTGCCCACCCCTGGACACCCCCTGTCTAACCTTATATTAATTAGTGTAGCTTTTCTCCGTATTATGAGGAGCAACTCTGTCAGATGATCTGCCATCGTATACCTTTCTTAGGAGGTATTCGTGGAAGAAGAATTCAAATACGGTAACACCAATGGTGGCAATGATTACTGTACCGATGATTCCACCATCTGAAAAGCTTGCAGCCATGAGCCATATCAGCACGAATGCCAGTCCTAAATCAGCCATGGTGGCAGTCACATTATTCGTCTTAGCCAGGATAAGCATATCCCCAACCATATAGGATACCATTCCAAGAACAACGGTAATCAAGAGCACGCTTCCAAAGGACAGACCTCCGAATGCCCCGAGGATAACATACAGCAGACTCAGGGTTGCCACAAACTTGATACTTATTGCAGTTAATAGCTTCGCCATACTACATGCACTCCTTATTTATATTTTTTTGAGTTTTATATTGGGATTCCCTTGATTTAGGGACGTAAACATTTTTTGGTGGAAAATAAAACCCAAAGTTGTATTCTTTAAAAATTAATGTTTTAAGCACCTTGACGATATTATAGGAGAAAATACTTAGAACATGGGGGGCACAATCATGCTATTATTCCTAAATATATTTAAAAAGAAAATTAGTAGAGTACCAGAAACTCCAGATACTGCTAGCTCGCTAGCCCCACTAAAAACCATGGAGCAGATTTCTATAAGAAAAGGTGAAATAGGAGAGTACAAGATTGATATTCAACTAGGTCAGCTTCCAAAGGAATATCGATATTTAAGTGATCTATTATTAAAGAACCCCAGAGCAAAATCTGGATATTCTCAGGTAGATCATGTAGTGATAACTTCTTATGGGATATTTGTCATTGAAACCAAGAATTATAAAGGGACAATTTATGGGGGGAAAGACAGGAAAACATGGTTGGTTAATGGAAAGTTTAAAATGATGAACCCTTTTGTGCAGAACTACGGTCATATTATGTCATTAACTTCACTCATAGATAAAAAATATCATAGTTTATTTATATCTATGGTTTCTTTTACAAAACGTTGTACATTTAAAGTCGGTTTAGATTATCGTAAAATAGCATCGAACGAAATTATCATATATGATATCGAGCTATCTGAGTTTCTTCATAGGAAGATCTCTGTATTGAGGATCCATCATAAGGAACCCCTATTAAACGAACGTGATATTTCTATCATTTATAGCGCTTTCTCTAATGCAAATATTACGGATCCCATAGTTAAAGAGGAACATAAACGCATATTAAGAACAGAAACACCAGCAGTTGGCAGCAAACAGAATTGTTCTATTTGCGATAAACGTGTATCGGATAAGGTTCAGGCTTATTGTTTATCAAATAAAAAATTTAAAGGGAAAATCTTTTGTTTTGATCATCAAAAAATAGTCGACTAGGTAGAGAAGTACACGGTACCATCGGCATCTAGGGAGCCAAGGGGGACAGGTACGTCGACCCACTTTCACTAGAATGTTTCTACAAAACG
>LQXN01000021.1 GCA_001648575.1 Sutcliffiella horikoshii DSM 8719
CGAAGCTCCTGCAACGAAGATCGACTGTTCCAACAGATTGTCTAACAAATTTTTTATCTTCTATAAAACTTAAAAACTCACAAAATTATAGAACACAAAGGAGAGATTCGGAATGAAAGTAAGTTATGTTGGATTAGGTGTAATGGGTGCGGGTATGGCATTAAATCTTGCAAAAGGTGAAAGTGAAGGACTATATGAATTTCTTGCATGTGATGCGAACGAAAACGCCCTAGAACAATTTCAGGAAAAAGGACTAAAAACTACAACTAATATGGAAGATACGCTAGATAGCGACTACATTTTCTTATGCTTACCAAACTTAGATATTGTAAAAGCGGTTGTTTTAGGGGAGGACGGTATTCTTAAGCGTCTAAAAACAGGTCAGACTATTGTGGACTTCAGTACTATCAGCTACTTGGGGGCTACTGAGATTGCTGCAAAATGCCAAGAAGCAGGGATTGAATTCCTTGATTGTCCGATTTCCGGCCAACAGGCAAAAAGTATGGATGGAACGCTAAGTATCATGTGCGGAGGAAATGAAGACGTATTTAATGCAATTAAACCAATGCTTGATAGAATGGGCTCTCAGGTACTATATATGGGTGAAAGTGGTGCTGGCCAATTAACGAAAATGATTAATAATTGTGCTCTGAATATCTGTGTTGCAAGCTTCAGTGAATTAATGCCAGTTGGGGTAAAGCTTGGTTTGGATCCTGAAAAATTAGGTGATGTTTTAATGACAGCTACTGGCTCAAGCTTTGCATCCAAGACTTTGATTCCTAAAGTTTTAGAGGGGCAATTTGAACATGGATTTTCACTTGGACGAGCATATAAGGATATGGAAAGTATGTATGAAGTATTAGTTAAATCTGAAATTCCTCTTCCAACATTAAATGGATCCATGCAATCATACCAGCTGGCATTACAGGGCGGACACAGAGACGACTATAAACATGCAATGATTAAGTTTTATGAAGAAATGCTGGATGTGAAAGTTCGTAAAAAGGGCTTGGAATAAGAGAAACCTTGGTTCAAAATCAAGCGCGTAATAGGAGGTAAACAATTGTGATTTTTGGTTGTATTGCAGACGACTTTACAGGTGGTAGTGACATTGCCTCCTTCTTTGCCAAAGGAGGACTAAGTACCGTTTTATATAATGGAGTACCGAATGATCAAAATGCACCCAAAGCAGATGTATGCGTAATAGCCTTAAAAACTCGCACACAGGATACCCAAGACGCTGTACGTGATTCTTTAGACGCAGTAAAGTGGCTAAAGAAACAAGGAGCGCAACAGTTTTACGTGAAATATTGTTCAACATTCGATTCTACACCTGAGGGTAATATTGGACCGATAAACGATGCAGTAATAGAAGAATTGGGTGTTCCGTATACTATTCTTTGCCCTGCCTTGCCAGTGAATGGCCGTACAGTAAAAGATGGTTGTTTATATGTTCATGGAGTTCCATTACATGAAAGTACCATGAAGGATCACCCCTTAACACCAATGTGGGACTATGATTTAGTACGATTAATGGAACCACAAAGTAAGTTTAAAAGTATAAAATTGCCGAACGATTTAACAGAAAAAGAAGCAATGAATTTTATTGATAAAGAAAAACAAAAAAATGATTCATCTCCATTTTATATAATACCCGATTACAAAACGGATGAAGATGCGGAAATAATTGTTGGATTATTCGGAAATCTAACCCTTCTTACTGGCGGCAGTGGTCTAGCTGAGCCACTTGCTAAAACGTTTGAACAAGAGATGGAAGTAGATGAATTTGACAGTTCTGATTCTAAGGCATTAATTTTATCAGGAAGCTGCAGTGAAACAACCAGAAAACAGATAGAAGCATATCAAAAATCTGGTGGTAATAGCTATTTTATTGACCCTATGAAATTATTGTCAGGGGAAGAATCGGTTGAGAGTATATGGAGTGCTATTCGAAACAATGAAGGCTCTATGCTTGTTTACAGCAGTGATAACCCGGAAAATGTGAAAAAAACCCAAGAAAAAGGTAAAGAAGAAGTTGCAGGGATATTAGAAAAAACTACTGCAGAATTGGCTGCACGTGCTGTAGAAGCAGGCTATCACCGAATTATCGTTGCAGGTGGAGAAACAAGTGGTTCTGTAACGAAGAAACTTGGATATACCAGCTATCATATCGGAAAGAGTATAGCACCTGGGGTTCCTATTATGATACCTACAGAGGATACTAGAGTCCGTCTTGTTTTAAAGAGTGGTAATTTTGGTGGAACAGATTTTTTCTTGCAGGCTTTATCAAGAACATAATACCAGAAAGAAGGGGTTACGGTGGATACAGCATTAGATCAAAAGTTTAATGAAGCAATATGGGTTGCTCATAGCCTCTTTAATCGGGGAAAAGCAAGTGGTAGTATTGCGAATTTAAGCTTTAAGCATAATGATAAGATATATATCACTGCTACTGGAACATGTTTTGGGACCTTGAAACGTGAAGAATTTTCTATGATTGATCTAGAAGGAAATCAGCTTGATGAATTAAAGCCAAGTAAAGAAACGCCGATGCATCTTTCCATATTTAAAGCAAAATCTGACGTGCAGGCGGTTGTTCATGTTCACAGTACATACAGTGTACTTTGGAGCTTTATACCAGATTTAAAGGAGACAGACTGTATTCCAGATCATACACCATATCTTAAAATGAAATTAGGGACAGTTGGACTGGTTCCTTATGAAAAACCCGGAAGTATGGAATTGTTCACTGAATTTGATAAGCGAGTAAATATAAGTGATGGATGGCTTTTAGCCCAACATGGTCCAGTAGTGCCAGGAAAGAGCATAATGGAAGCATTTTATGCCTTGGAGGAATTGGAAGAAAGCGCAAAAATTGCTTGGGAGTTACATAATAGGTTGTAACCCATTTTGAAAATGGACGATTCATGTGTCCGGCTCTAAACAATACATTTTAGGAGGGGATTGAATGACTAAAAAGATTGGTCTTGTACATGCAACGATGAATTCTGTTGATCCAATACTACACGCATTTCGCACACTCCACCCGAACGTTGATTTGATAAATGTAATGGATGAAGGACTGATTTGGGAGTTGAATGAAACAAATCAAATCACACATAGTATGACCCGTAGATTAATTGATATCGCATCAAAAGCAGAAGATGCAGGCGCTGACGCAATTTTATTAACTTGTTCTTCTTTTTCACCATATGTTCCAGAGTTCAAACATCTATTTAATGTACCGGTCCTAAGTTCGGATGAAAGTATGCTGAATGAAGCAGTAAACAAAGGCACTAAGATTGGAGTTATTGCAACTGTCGGCAAAGCGGGACCTACCACAACGAATTTACTCTATCAAACTGCTAAAGAACAAGGAAAAACAATAGAAGTCGAAACAATAGTAATCACTGAAGCTTTTCAGGCATTACAAAGAGGAAATCAAGCAAAGCATGATGAATTGATTCATGAAGCAATCAACAAATTAACAACCACTTCCGATGTAATCTTGCTTGCACAATATTCAATGTCACGTGCTCTGGATTCATATGAAAAAGGATCCACACCAATTTTAACGGGTCCAGAAGTCAGTGCCAACGCAATCGTTGAACTTGCCGGAAAATAAAACAGGCAATTACTCGATGGTTGAGACAGTCACAATCGGCAGCATAGTCAATTATGACTGTTTCTCCATTCACAAAAGAAGGACCGGAACCTTGGTCCTTCTTTTTTACGTTTATTGTCAGAAAGTAAAGTATTCTATTCCATTAAGTTGTTTTGGTTGAACCCAGGTTAATCATAAATTATTTTGTACATATAATTTTTTTCAATCAAACGTTTGTTTAATCTTATTACAAGTGTTGAAATGTATGAATTTTGAGCTATGCGAGCAATATCGACTATTCTCGCATGGTATAGTGAGATAGTTTTGATTGATCATTCAACCCTTCTCCATTAATAAAAAGCAGGGAGGTAGGCTAAGAGGGATTTAATCATCGGTCCATTCTACAAATAAAGAATCATTCTTCATATATTTGAAAACAAAGGTTGTCATTTTGACAACTAAACTTGTCAAAATAGTAATATTAGTTTATTATGGGTTTTAGAGGTGATGCTGGTGAGTCTGCAAAATCGATTAAAGGAACTTAGGGCTCGTGAGGGGCTGAATCAAACAGAATTGGCCAGGATTATCGGGGCGTCCAGACAGACTGTTAGCCTGATGGAACGTGGGGATTATGCTCCATCTGTGGTTCTTGCCATAAAAATTGCGCGAGTGTTTAAGGAAAACGTAGAAGATATTTTTATATTGGAGGAGGAACAGGAGAGTGACAAATAAGAAAATATTTTTTATAGGACTTTTCACAGCACTGGGTTGTATGATTTTGGGTGGAGTCATTGGCGCTTCTAAAATTATCTTTGGTAATTATTTTCCGAAAGGGTATATTCTCTTCTCATATGATCTACTGTATGCCTTGTTGAGCTTGGTTATAATTAGTCTTTTTTTCTTATTCTTCAAGCAGCTAATTGCTTATAAAAGTCTTATTAGAAATAAAAGAAAAATGAGCGAGGATGTACGGGGAGGACTGTTGGAAAAGACATCTTTCAAGTTGTTGTATTCCACTTCGTTCTTAGTTGTGGTGTCTCTCATGTGGTTGGCGATTGCATGGGGGCATATAAAAGCAGGTCCGCCTGAAGAGCAATTCAGGTATGTTACCATCAACCTGGTGTTAGCAGTACTGTCGTTTGTGCTGACAGGGGTTGCACAATACTATGCAGTGAAAATCCACAATAAACAATTTCCGGACAGAACGTATAACATCTTCTCACCTGACCCGCAAAAAGAATATTTCGAGCAATTAGACGAGGGCGAAAAGTACCTGACCTACCAGGCTTCGTTTTCAGTATTTCGAAAAATGACATTTGTTTTCTTCTTCGTATTAGGAGGCCTACTCTGCTACGGAGCCTTTGTCCAATTTCATATTGTCCCTATTCTCCTTGTAGGGGGGCTATGGTTAACGATGTATTTTATCCACTATTCGGAGGGGAAGAAGCAATATCAGATGGAGTCTTAGGGTGGAGGAGTTAATATTTTTTGAATAATTATTTTCAAACAAACGTTTGTTCAATCTAATATTAAGTGTTGATATATAGAAGTTAAAAACAGTGCGACATACATCGACTATTCTCGCATTGTATTTTGAAATAGCTTTTCGGCAGGCTAGGGGAGCCAGAAAACAAAAAAGCAGCATGGCTCCCCACACCCATGCTGCCCCCAAAACCAAAACCCCCTAAGCCCTTACCTCCGCACAATTCTCATACAACTCAACAGCCTCTTTCACCGTGAATCCTTCCTTCACAATCGCATGGATCGCACGGATCATCGCCGTTGGTTGTGCCGACTGCCAAATATTCCGACCCATATCCACTCCGGCAGCTCCTTGATTCATCGCATTATACGTAATCTCCAGCGCCTCTTTAATGGTGTCAAACTTCGGCCCGCCAGCTATCACAATCGGCACCGGACATTTACTTGTTACCTGTTCAAAATTCTCACAGTAATAGGTCTTCACGATGTCCGCACCCATTTCTGCCGTGACCCTTGAGGCGAGTGCCAAAAATCTAGTATCGCGTTTCTCCAGTTCTTTTCCGACAGCGGTAATCCCTAGAACTGGCAGGCCATAATCATGCGCTTCACTCACCACATGCGCTAAATTGGTGATGGTTTGTGTTTCATATTTAGATCCCACGAACACAGAGACACCGACACCCACCACATTATGGCGGACAGCCTCTTTCATCGAGGTCACGATCGTCTCGTTGGAAAGGTCATTCAATACAGTCGGTCCGCCCGATACCCTCAGCACCATCGGTTTTTCCGTATCCTCCGGGATGCAGGAAGCAAGCGTTCCGCGTGTCAGATACAAGGAATCTGTGTATGGCAGCAGCTCCTTGACCGTTTCTCCCGGTTTTTCCAACCCTGAAATCGGCCCGAGGAAGTAGCCGTGATCAATGGCAAGCATCACCGCCCGCCCGTTTGGCAGTATTTTATTCAATCGATTTTTGAAACCCCATGTCATATTGATCCACTCCTTTTTCATAATAAGAACGTTCAACCTTTATGCTTCAGCAATGACCGGTTTATCAATAACTACCGAGTCATTTTTGCCGATATGTGGTGACTTAATGAAGACAGCTTTGAAACGCATTTCCGATTGATTGATTAAGTAATGGGAATCCCCAGGACGGCACTGAATCATATCCCCAGGCTTTGCTTCAATCTTTTCCCCGTTAATAAAGAAGTCAATTTCACCCTCTAAGATATAGAAAATTTCCTCGCACTCTGTATGGTAGTGGTTCGGAAAGTCTTGGCCCGGTTTCAGAACCACGACCCCGACATCCACATTAGGACCCTTTGTTAAATACTTCGGGCCATTGTCCCCAAAGCGGTATTCAAAATCACTCTCATTGACTTTCTTCATTCCTTCACCTCCTTTCAAAGTCATTTAATAACCGGGAGCCTTCCACATATGTGCCGTCACTCCGCGGTCGGCAAGCTTCAGCTGCGCTGCATATACTTTTCTCCAAGTTTCATAGATTTTGAGATACTGTTGATGATTCTTCATTTCTGGCACAAAAGTATTTTCCCACTGCACCACTTTCCCAGTTGCTTCTTTTACCGAAGCATACAACCCGGCCCCAATACCCGCATATACCGCCGTCCCCAATGCCGCAGACTCCTTCACTACCGGAACCTTCACTGCGACACCAAGCACATCGGCAAGCGTCTGGCTCCATAACCTACCTTTGGAAGCACCTCCGACAAAAATCACTTCCTGGGGGTAAAAGCCAGTTGCTTCTTCCATCAGCTTAAGGTTGCCGTATGTGATCAAAGCGGCATTTTCCTGAAGTGATTTAAAGATTGCAGCCTTGCCGGATTTCTCTGGATCCAAGCTCAGGTTAAGGAAGGAGGGAGCGGCATGCCGCCAAGCGCTGTAGTTCATCGTGTCAGAGAAAATAGGGAGGATCCCGTTTGCTCCAACAGGAACAGACTTTGCTTTTTCCTCTAAAATTTCATAGGCGTCACGGCCTGATTCATCCGCCTCAGCTTTTTCCTGCTCGCAAAACGCATCCCGGAACCACCTCATCACAAGCCCTGGGAAAAAGGCGATCGCCTCAAGCTGCCACAAACCTTCGACCGCATGGCAATTCACCCGGATCCTGCCGGCATTATCGACAAGCGGTTTGCCGACATTGACCTCCTGCTGCCAAAACGATCCGCCTGAGACCACCGTCTGTTGCGGCTCCCT
>LQXN01000022.1 GCA_001648575.1 Sutcliffiella horikoshii DSM 8719
CGAGGCCATCAATGATTTCCTTAAATCGGTACTCCCTTGGGCAAGATAAACGCGATCAACTTGGCGAGGGTTGATCATACACGTCTCAACACCCTTAATAAACGAATCATATGAGTATCACTTACGTCTTCTGGTATATAAACTGATAAATCATTTATCCTTACCTCTATCGTTGGAGCAGTAGTAAAGCCCTGGACATCAAACGATGTCCAACCATTTTGTTCGTTTTGACACACTTCATTTTTTTCACCTTTAAGCTTTTTTCTCCAATAATGAAATTGGTAGATGGTGATCTCATCCTGGCAACTGGATATCCACTCTTGTACGGATTGACCACTAGATTCGTAATCTTCCATTCGTTTTCTCCAAACTTGATGCTTTGCTTTTCGATCCATAGCGACACTCCTTACGAATTTCATAATCATAGTATCGCATGTCACGATTTGGTGGAGAAGGTGTGGGCTATTTGACGCTTACTCTTTTTCAGTGTATCCTTTTGTAAATGCAAAGCTTAAAATACTTCGTACGATTGCTAAATACTTGTTAATGGTGTTTACAGATAGCAATTTGTTTTTCCTTGCAGTACTTTTCTTTAACAACTCGTATACGATATCCTCACTTATCTCTGTTATCAATAATTCAGGATAGCTGTCTTCTAAAAATAATTTTAATCTCTTTATAAAGTTTTCATATGTTTTAATGGTTTCATTACTTCTACGATTCAAAGTATGTAATAGTTTTACATTATCTCTGTACTCATTTATTACCTTTACCGCAGAAGTTTTTATACCATTCAATTGATGCTTATCTTTATTTTTCACAAGCAAAAGTAATTCTTCAAGAGTAATTCCCAACTCATTACATAATTCCTCATAATTCACCGTTGTTTGAATCTTAATTGGCATTCTCTGCACTTCCTTCCTTTTTGAATGGACTGTTATTGACAGTGTTTTTTAATAACCGCTTATTAGATCGATGGTAATAATAATAGGTAGATCGCCATTCCTTATGTCCAATAACATTTGATACTCTTTGAAGACTGTACTCCTCTAGAGCATTGGTGATGAATGTATGACGAAAAGCTTTCGGTGAGTGCTTTGATTTTCCAAAAGCTTTTATATTTGCTTCATAAAACATTTTATTAATTAAACTACTAGTTATTGATACACCGCTACCATTTACGAACAGCGAATCATCTATAGGATTATACTCATTTCGTATTTTTAAAAAATCCTTTGTCACCTCCATTACTTCAGTACTAAGCTTTATCTTTCTTCTATCTGTTTTCTTACAGCCCAAGAAAATAGCTCTTTCAATCCTATCAATATCTGTTATTTTCAAATTAGTAACCTCAATGGGTCTGCAACCTGTATCAACTATAATTAAAAATATAGCCAAGTTTCTTGAAACATGATTAGAGCTTTTAACAATGGCTGTCATAATCTCAATTATTTCTTCCTTAGTAACATATTGATTTGCTTGGCTTCCTCTTCCTCTCAAATGAAGAGGAATACTATACTTTTGGTGCACTAATTTTTTACTATACAAAAATTTAAAAAACAATTGTATTGACCTAAGATATACTGTTGCTGTAGATTTTTTAATCTCTTCTTTTTGGATTTGTTCTGATAACATTACTTCATAATTTCTCACTTGGTTTATTAATATCCTTTCTTTGTTTTTATCATAGAATATGTTGATATCAATCGATTGTTTTTGTAAGAAACGGTGAAATTTTAATATTTTTTTCCTATAATTATTTACATGACTATAATTCCCAATTTCCAGAAACGTTAAATATTCAGTGATAATACCTGGGTATTGCACTTGTACTTTCTGTTTACGAATTTTTACTACTCTTACTGTTTTTTTCTCAATACCAAATTCTTGTCTTAAAGAATTATAGAGTGCATTTTTTACTTAATTATTAAAGCTTTTTTTTTCATCATTGTATTACTGGATATTCCATTGTAATTTGACACTCTATCTAAATAATTAAAGTAACCCTGACATTCGCTAATGGTTACATCCTCAACTCCTGTTCCATGATACAAAAAAAAATTCATTAATTTGTTAAATTGAACTTGTTTAGCTTTGTCATTTACTTTTGTGTAATTAAGGTAGTCATTAATATAGTTTTTAAATTTTTCCACCTTATGAACATTAGTATTGTTCAAAGTAATGTGTGTGGGTTCCATTTTTTCCACCTCATCAATTTTTTTTACTAAATACACTACTCCTTAAAACTGATAAAATAGGTATAACAAACATTGAGTGTAAATTAGTAAACAAATTGGCAAAAAAAAATGCCTAGCAATATTATTGCCAGACATTTCCATAATTATTCGTGGAACCCTTGTTCTACGTGATTTTTCTTTACCTTACTAAAGTATCATTCGCTCATTTCCTTCATATTTAGGAAAATCCTAACAGAGTGATTAATCAGAATATTTATAATCATTGTACTACAATGGTTATATTTGTCTACACTTATAATTTTATTGGTACTAATTTTTTTGAAAGGAGTGGTTGTATGAAAATGACAATATTCACATATTTTTTCAGTTCGACCAAGAAAAAAATCACTTTATTCCCTCTTCATTCGACCAGATCAATTATTATTATAGTACCTGAATGAATTTCATAAATAAGAGCCTTACAGGCTCAGGGCTTCTGGACAAGAACAAAATCGCTAACGCGACCTAAAACCACGTCCCAAATGAGATATTAATCTCTTGGGACGTTTCTCGCCTTTCGCATAGTACCATTACAGAACGGACAGACCGTTTCTACTTCTTCGCCTTCCCCTAAATCAAAGGAAAAGTCATCTACTACGAAATCAGGGACTTCGTCCTCTCGCCCACAATCAATACACCTAAATGTAATCATTTCATCTTCTTCTATCTCATCAAAATCAAACAATGCATCAATTTCACTATCATCCAGCTCTTTTTTCTTTGCCACACTTCTTCATTCCCTTCGCTTTTATTATTTTCATATCGTCCATATAATGATATAGATATCCATAATCACCATGATACACTTCCGCTAAGTCCATTACTTTATTACAGCCTGGACATAGGAGAGGGTCCTTTCAAAAGACTCTATCATACGTTGGCGGTA
>LQXN01000023.1 GCA_001648575.1 Sutcliffiella horikoshii DSM 8719
TAACTAATTTATAGTTTGTCAATAGTCTGAGCCTGTCCAATATATGGACAGGCTTTCATGTGATTAAGATCGGTCTTTTTCGGCTTTGTTGGTGACAGGTGCATCTTCGGCTGTTGCAACCGGCTCAATTGCGTATTCCACTTTTTCAAAGACTTTTTTCTCTGCAGGTTTTGCACCTATCGTAGGTTCATGTCCTTTTTTCTTGTGATTGAAGTTTTTGCCACGACTCATTTCATTCCCTCCTTTACTCAATTTATCTTTCCACGAGAGTGTTAATCTCATTACTTCAAATTCCAAATAAAAAAGGAGACCAGTAAAGGTCTCCAAGTATCATGCATTATCAGGTTAATTCTAACAGATCTTCAAATGTATCAGGCGGAACAGCACCTTTTAGTTCTAACTCACGAATCAAATTTCGGAAATGACCAATAGTGAGTTCTCCTCTAAGATAAAGCTGTCTGGCAAAATCCATTAACTCGTTATGCTCCAGCGGTTCATAGCTTTTACAGGTGATAAATTTTTGACGCAACTCTTCTAGTACCATCGTATATCCCCCCACTTTTGAAGTTAAGTTAATGATAGCATGCATTTGGAATTTTTCTCGTTTTTGAAAAAGTGAAACTTCCGACAAAATAAGACAAGTTTCGTCGCGAATGTAGTCATCCTATTAGTTTTTATATAGATATAAATAGGCACCTTTCCTGTTTTGAGTTCATATGTTATGTATAGCTAGAAAAGAGGAGGGGTTTGAATGTTTAGGAGAATGTACGGCAGACCTAGACATTTATCATATAACCGCAACATGTCATTATTTAATCAACTTCCTTTCTTGAATAACTTTCTGCCTAACGGAAACGGTGGAGGAATGCAAGGAATGTTCCCGCAACAGTATATGGACGCGGGCTGGATGAATCAACAGGGGATGCCTTCTAATTATATGAATATGATGCCTCTTACGGGAGGTAATGCATCTTCATCCGGTTTTCCATTTGCTATGATGAACCAAATGGGACAGAACCCATATTCATCAAATATGCAAATGGGTGGGGGAGGACAGAATGGATTTCAACCGAATATGGCAATCGGCCAAAACGGATTTCCAATGGGAATGCAGATGCCTGGTATGCCTCAAGGCGGGGGAATGCCTAACCAAATGGGCACTCCTTTTATGAATCCTTACCCTACACAGGCACAATCAACAAAAACTCAGACATCCCAGGTCAATTCCTTTATGAACCAATTCAAAGGACAGGATGGCAATGTCGATATGAAAAAAATGATGGATACTGCAGGCCAGATGATGAACACCGTCAATCAATTGAATAGTATGTTTAAAGGTCTTGCAGCAACATTTAAAGCGTAGCTGACCCGATTGAATGTGAGGATGCCCGAGGAGGCATCTTTTTCCATTCTATAGAGAAAGCCCCATATGCCCTTTCTCCATGGAATTTTCTCACCATTATTAAAGGGAGAGAACGAAGCATTCTCTCCCAAAAATATTCCTCTAAGGGAACAAATAGCTATTTATGATAATCGCCTTTTGGATCCTGCTCAAAAAAGAAGTTGTCAAGCTTCTCCTCTTCTTGGTGGTTAATAGAAGAGCTGTAATAGGGATTTTCATCTTTTTCTTTATCATCAAGATTTGTTTTAATGACAAGTGACGGAGAAGTGGATGGACTTGCGTACACTTTTTTATATTTTTCTTTGCTCATAATGTACACCTCCTCACGTTTATCCTTTGTAGCGGTGATAATAATATGTAGGTAACAAATTGAAATTCATTACCAGACATAAAAAAACAGCTACTATCCATGCTAAGAACGTACTATGAAAGGAGGATTTCAAATGACAAATAGAAACGATAACAGAGAGCGGAAAAATAAATTCCCAAGTAATCAACATAGAGAAGAAGTGGCTAAAGAAATGGCAACCATTCAAATGGACTCCACTCCAGAAGATAACGAAAAATACGGTTCAAAATCACATAAAAATTAAAATAAAAACAACGCAGCAAATCTGCGTTGTTTCAGACTGTTGACAAAGCC
>LQXN01000024.1 GCA_001648575.1 Sutcliffiella horikoshii DSM 8719
CCAATCAACAGCTAGAAATCATCCAAACTTAATGGTTACAGAACAGCATCCAAGAAATCTTTGGTTCGTTTGTTCTTTGGGTTTTTGAATAGCTCTTCTGGCGGGCCTTCTTCGACGATCTTTCCGTCATGCATGTAAATGACCCTGTCGGCGACTTCTTGCGCAAATCCCATTTCATGGGTGACGACCATCATGGTCATTCCTTCTTCGGCAAGTTCTTTCATTGTTTTCAGTACTTCCCCGACAAGCTCTGGATCCAACGCGGATGTTGGTTCATCAAAGAGCATGACTTCCGGCTTCATGGCAAGTGCCCGTGCAATGGCCACACGTTGCTTTTGTCCACCGCTGAGCTGGGCAGGATACTTTTCTGCAAAACCTTCCATGCCAACAAATTGAAGGCATTCCATTACCCGTGTGCGGCGCTTCTTCCACGGAAAACCTGACAACTCCAAGGATACAGCAATATTCTCATATACCGTTTTGTTCGAGACCAGGTTGAAATGTTGAAAAATCATCCCTATGGACTTGCGTGCCTGTCTAAGCTTTGAACCGGCCAATTTTGTCAGGTCCTGACCATTCATTTGCACCTGACCGGAGTCCGGGACCTCCAGAAGGTTCATCAGCCTCAGCAAGGTGGACTTGCCGGCACCGCTTGCTCCGATGATTCCATGGATTTCCCCTTTATGTATATTCAAAGACACAGACTTTACCGCTTGATAACCTTCGAAGTCCTTATTGACTTGATGTAAATTAATCATAAAAAAACCCCTTCCTATTACATTGAAAGGTGATTACAACGTTCCTAATTATAGCGTAAGAGAGATGGGCTTGTCACTTTGGCGATATCCATGGAGGTTCTTATATAAATGCTACTTTCGACTTTTGAGGAAAGAACCGCAAAGCTCAATAGAAAAGACGGTACTGTTGGACTTAGTCTCAAGCCGACAGTACCGCCTTTTCTCTCAATCTCTTTCTCTGGCATTTTGGGTGTCACGAATATTCTTCTGAATCGTGATCGCCGCAAACAAACTAAGGACAAATGACATGCCATAAAATCCTTTTTCACTTAGAATAATACTTCCTGCATTATATAGCCCGATTGCCATTAAAGAGATGGCGACCACCACGGCAAACCAGCTGAGGCCGTAGTAGATTCCTGATACCGGTATATCTTCCTCTCTGTCCCTTACCGCTTTTTGCAGGGATACGGCTGCATACAGTCCGAATACCAACACAGCAAAATAATACCCCTTTTCATTCAATTCCATTGCAGCATTGAACAGGCCGATCAGATAGGCGGAAACACCTACAACAAGAGCTGCCCAGCTTGCCCCTTTAAATGCAGCAGTCGGCTCCCCCTCTTTTCGTTCCACCTTCATCTTTGGCTTATCTTCACTTTTAAATAACGGGTTTTCATTTAAATCAGCCATTACACACTCCCCTTTGCTGTTATGTATATGGTTTATTATAACAATTTTTTACAGAGTTTGGCCTGATGGTGAAAATTTATTTTTCCCTCAAGCTTTTGTAAAGTTAAGTGATGCTGATTATAAGACACTGCTGCTCTCCGGATATTGTTCTATTGAAATGCAGATTACCTAAAGGAGAACCTATTGGGTTATCTTTTTCCACATAAAAAAGCACAAATCCAAACTCATTGGAAAGTGC
>LQXN01000025.1 GCA_001648575.1 Sutcliffiella horikoshii DSM 8719
GGGTCTGACCCCTTTTCGTTCGCTTTATTCTAACAAATTTCGACACCAACCACGACGGCCGGAGCCTTCTAGGTCAAGGGGAAAAGTCCTGCCGGGGTCTGACCCCTTTACAAACTTTTTTCCATCCCCATGCATAAAACCCACCACAATGAAGGAAAATAAGCATTTCAAAATTTTTTTTCACACCAGATGTATATTATTCTCGGAATCTGTTCAGAATGATTGCTGAGGTGATGATACAATGAGAGAGGAAGAAAAGAAACGGACTTCTCAAAATTCAAATTGGCAACGCTTAATGAAAAAGCGTTGGGTGTTCCCAGCAATCTATCTAGGGTGCGCGGCAATCATTTTGACAGCGGTTTTAATGTTCCAAGCAGGTAGTGAAACAGATGGTAATCCAGGAAACAGCGCACAACCAGGACAAGGGCCTAACAACTCATACGGAGATCAAGATTCCGTTGAAGTAAACAGCCCGGTTGAAAACTTTGTGATGCCGGTAACGGACGTAAACTCATCTTTGATCCAAAAGCCATTCTGGGATGAAAATGGATCTAAGGATGAGCAAGAGGCTGCTTTCATTGAATACAATGGAAGATACCAACCAAACACAGGTATCGATATCGTAATGAAAGACGGCGAAACTTTCGATGTAGTTGCATCCCTAAGTGGAACAGTAACGCATGTTGAAAACGACCCAATCCTAGGTAATGTGGTAGAAATCGAGCATTTAGATGGTGTGAAAACAATCTATCAATCATTGAAGGACGTACAAGTGAAGGTCAATGATTTTGTAGAACAAGGTTCCACAATCGCTAAAGCTCACACGAACAAACTGAACAAAGACTCAGTACATGTTCACTTTGAAATCCGCAAAGACAATGTAGCAGTGAATCCGATCAGCTTTTTTAACAAACCAGTGACTTCTCTATTAGAGGAAGAAGGACAAGCTTCTGAAGAAGGAAGCGAGCCGGCTGGTGAACAAGAAAAAGAAGAAACTCCTGCAGAAGGCGAAGACAAGCCTGAAGATGGAGAAGACAAAGACGGCGACGAAGGATCTTCTGATGAAGAAAAAGAAGAATCCGTTAGCTATCTAACATAACAAAAAGTCTTGTTGATAAAATAAATGCTAGAACGATAAACTCTATTGAGCCAAAGAGCAGCTTACAAACGGGCAACAATCCCGGAAAGCTGCTCTTTTTCTATTAAAAATTTTTATCCACATTCCACCCCCACCCAGGAATAAAACCAAGCCTCCCCGGGTATACTAACAATACCGATACACAAACAACACAACAGCGCACAAAATCAGAGAATGTCTCAACCGCCAAACGCAGGTACCGTTTGGCGGTATTTTTATGCCCAATAAATTTTTTTCAAAAAGGGGGTCAGACCCCAGCAGGAATTCCCCCCTTCATCACGAATACAACCTAAGTAAGGAAATGTGTCGGAATTTGGCGGACGAAAAGGGGTCTGACCCCCAAAGGATTTTCACCCAACATGTCGAACCCTCTCCACCAACCAGCATCCCACACAACCCTAACCCCAATCCCATCCCCGAAAGGAGTACCATCTACATGCCAAGAAACCCAAGGATCTGGTTCCCCGGAGCCATGTACCACGTCACCACCAGAGGAAACCGCCGAAGCGTCATCTTCTTTGAACCAAAAGATTATCAAACCTACAAGCGCATTCTCCTCGAAATCAAGTACAAATACCCGTTCAAACTACATGCCTACTGCATTATGACCAACCACACCCACCTGCTAATAGAAACAGAAACCACCCACATCAGCCTCATCATGCAGAAAATCAACACCAAATACGCCCAGTACATTAACCGCAAATACAAGCTCACAGGCCACGTCCTAGAAGGAAGATTCAAATCCCGCATCATCAACGAAATCGATTACCAGATCGACGTCAGCAAATACATTCATCTCAACCCGGTCGCCGCCAAAATGGTCCATAACCCCGAAGACTATCCGTTCAGCAGCTACAAGCAATACCTCTACAACAACCAACACGACCCCCTCGTCACAACAAAAGACATCCTGAAATACTTTTCCACCACCCACCACGAAGGATCCTACCCACAATACGTCAACACTCCGAACACCAGAATCCATTTCACCCCCAACAACAAAGCAAAATTTCTTATTTTGAAAAAATAAAGAAAATTACGTATAATAGAAAATAATTCGCATAACGAAATAATAGGGGGATCAACAAATGACACTTAAACTTGACTATCTCAACAACCCGTACCCATCCCAGCGCAACACCGTATTCGCCCAAAACGGCATGGTTGCCACATCGCAGCCGCTAGCCGCACAAGCTGGCCTCGACATTCTGAAAAAAGGAGGCAACGCCATTGATGCTGCCATCGCAACCGCTGCCTGCCTGACCGTCGTCGAACCAACCTCCAACGGAATCGGGGGCGACGCATTCGCACTCGTCTGGACAAAAGGGGAGCTTCATGGCCTGAACGCAAGCGGACCAGCACCACAATCCATCTCCATCGATAAAGTAAAAGAGCGTGGCCACGACACCATGCCGAAAATGGGCCTCATCCCGGTGACCGTTCCCGGAGCACCATCCGCCTGGGCAGAGCTATCCAAGAAATTTGGCAAACTACCACTCTCAGAAGTGCTGCAGCCTGCCATAGACTATGCAGAAAAAGGCTACCCAATCTCACCAACACTCGGCAAGTATTGGAAGGGCGCCTACAATGCCTATAAAAAATTCTGCACGACCGAAGAATTCAATCACTGGTTCGAAACCTTTGCACCAGACGGCCGTGCACCTGAAATCGGGGAAATCTGGTCCTCCAAAGGCCACGCCGACACACTAAGACAAATCGCTGAAACCAACGGAGAAGCCTTCTACCGCGGTGAATTAGCCCATAGAATCGCTGACTTCTCCAAACAGCACAACGGCTTCCTTACATACGAAGACCTTGCAGCCTACCAACCGGAATGGGTGCAGCCAATCAAAGTCAATTACAGAGGCTATGACGTCTGGGAAATCCCGCCGAACGGTCAAGGGATCGTCGCCCTCATGGCACTCAACATGCTGAAAGAGGAGACCTTCACCGAACGCGACAGTCTCGAAACCTATCATAAACAAATCGAAGCAATGAAGCTCGCATTCGCTGACGCCAAGAAATACGTCTCAGATACGACGACCATGACCCACACCGCAGAAGAATTGCTGTCCGATTCCTTTGCAAAAGAAAGAAGGGACCTCATCACCGACACAGCCCTTACGCCAGAGCCCGGAACTCCGCCAAAAGGAGGAACCGTCTATTTAGCAACTGCAGATGGGGAAGGGAATATGGTATCCTTTATCCAGAGCAACTACATGGGATTCGGGTCGGGTGTCGTCGTCCCAGGAACTGGGATCGGCCTGCAAAACAGGGGACATGACTTCTCCCTTGACCCAGAACACGAAAACGCGCTGGCACCAGGAAAGAAAACATACCACACCATCATCCCTGGCTTCCTGACAAAAGACAACGAAGCCGTCGGACCATTCGGCGTCATGGGAGGCTACATGCAGCCACAGGGCCACATGCAGGTCGTCATGAACACCGTCGACTTCCACCTCAACCCGCAGGCTGCCCTGGACGCACCAAGATGGCAATGGATGGAAGACAAAACCGTGCACGTCGAGCACCACTTCCCGCAACACCTGGCCCAAGCTCTCCAACGCAAAGGCCACAACATCCATATCACACTCGACGGAGGCAGCTTCGGCCGCGGCCAAATCATCTGGCGCGACCCAAAAACCGGCACCCTCACAGGCGGCACCGAACCAAGAACCGACGGCTGCATCGCAGCGTGGTAAAGAGATGAAGAGCTAAAGAACTAAAGAGGGGTCTG
>LQXN01000026.1 GCA_001648575.1 Sutcliffiella horikoshii DSM 8719
AATCTTTGAGAAAAGAGCCTTATTGTTCAATCCTATTTTTATACATCACCGTGCCGTCGATAATCGTCATTTCGACATTGGCATCCAAGATATCATCAGTGTTTGCTTGAAACAAATCAATATCCAGTACTGTAAAATCTGCATAATAGCCTTTTTCAATGACACCTTGTTTATGTTCCTCAGAGATCGCTTGTGCACTACCTTTTGTAAAGAGCCCGATTGCCTCATACATGGACAGGCGCTGTTCAGGTTGATAGACGGTTTGTTCAGGGTCACCTGGGGTTTGCCTTGTAACAGCTGCGTGAATGCCAAGAAGCGGGTTTACCGGCTCAATCGGGGCATCAGAGCCTCCTGCACAAATCAAGCCTTCATCCAATAGCGTTTTCCAAGCATAGGAGTAGTTTAATCTTTCTTCCCCTAAGCGCTCAATGATCCATGGAAAATCTGTTGCCACAAAGCGCGGTTGAATATCCAGAATTAATGGAAGCTTCTTTGCTCTTGCTATCAGATCATTTGTAAGGATCTGTGCATGGATCAACCTGTCACGCTCCCCCACTGGGGCAGGATGCTTTTCAATTGCATCGAGCATGTATTCAAATGCAAGGTCTCCAATGGTGTGGACTGCCACCGTCATTCCATAATCCCTTGCCTTTTTAACCAAGTCATGTAGCTGGGTTGGAGTATGAATGGCCACACCGGAGGTTTCTGGCGCATCATTATATGGTTTGCTCAGTAGCGCGGTTCTGCCCCCCAGTGCGCCATCGGCAAAAATCTTCATGGAACCTAAGGTGATATAGTCTGTGGAATCTTTATAACGGTGACCTTCTTCGTGCATATCATCTACTACTTCATGGTGAACGAGCAGATGTGCTCTATATTTATAGCCATCCCGTTCTATAAGGTTTTTAAAAGCTCCGTAAGTCTTTGTAAAACTGCCGTAATAGCTTAAATCTTCGCTGTGGCTTCCAACGAGCCCGAGGCTCACGCAATCCTCAATGGAGGTCTTCAAAGCTTGATATAGGTAGCTTTCACTTGCTTTCGGAATCTTTTTTTTCACCAACTCCTGTGCCTGATCAAGCAGGTACCCAGTAGGCACTCCATTTATATCTTTTACAATTACTCCTCCGGGAGGATTTTCTGCATCCTTTGTGATCCCAGCGATTTCTAAGGCTTTTGTATTAACTAAAACGGCATGCCTGCAAACTCTTGATAGGATCATGGGATGGGAAGAAGTGATTTCATCCAATTCCGATTTGTGAAAGATTTTTCGGTCCACAAAATTATTTTCGTTCCATCCCTCCCCGAAAATCCATTCGCCTTCAGGAGTCTCTTGAACCTTTTTCAGAAGCGCCTCTTTCACATCTTGAGAAGCAGTGTATGTTGAGAGATCGAGGCGAAGCAGCTTCTCGCCATGACCTATCAGGTGCATATGGCTGTCTGTGAAGCCAGGATACATGACAGCGCCTTTAAGATCTTGTTTTATTGCATTTGGATAGGTAGTAAACAAGATTTCTTTTATTCCTATGTCTTTAATGAGCCCATCTTCCGTATAGACGGCCTCAACCGTTTCCATTTCCGCTTTCATTGTATAAATAGTTCCGCCGAACCAAATTTCTCCCATGGTGATCTTTCTCCTTCTTTTTGTAAAATTACTATTAGATTATCATTTGTGAGGGTGAGGTACAAAAAAACTGCATAAAAAAGGCAGATGTGGTGTGGTCAGGGAATTCCTTCCACACCAACCTGCCCTAATAGTATTTCTTTTTATTTTTCTGATGCAGCCTGAGCCAATTCCTGCTGCCTCAGTTCTATTCTTCTTATTTTACCTGACGTGGTTTTCGGAAGCTCTGCAACGAACTCAATTTTCCGAGGATATTTATAGGGTGCCGTCAGCTCCTTCACATGCTCTTGAAGTAGCTTTGTCAATGTCTCTTCTTCTTGCTCCACATTTTCTTGAAGGACGACAAATGCCTTTACCACATTCCCCCTGATTTCATCAGGACTTGCAACTACCGCACATTCACGCACCAACGAATGCTTAATTAACGCATCTTCTACTTCAAAAGGTCCGATGGTATAACCGGAGCTG
Source organism: Sutcliffiella horikoshii DSM 8719 (assembly GCA_001648575.1). Taxonomy (GTDB): domain Bacteria; phylum Bacillota; class Bacilli; order Bacillales; family Bacillaceae_I; genus Sutcliffiella_A; species Sutcliffiella_A horikoshii. The sequence goes on from LQXN01000026.1 coordinate 2,090, forward strand.
ATGATAATATCATCACTCCTGCCTTCAAACCAAAAATATCCGTCCTCATCCTTTTTGGCCTTGTCCCCCGTAATATAGTAGTCCCCCCTGAATTGTCTGGAAGTACGCTCTGGATCTTTGTAGTAATGTTTAAACAATGCAGGTGTCTCCACATGTACTGCAATGTCACCCACTTCTCCGACAGCACACTCTTCTGCATCCTCATTTATGATGGTCACGCTGTTTCCAGGTGTCGGCTTACCCATCGACCCTGATTTGATATCCATTCCTTTCAACACACCAAGAAGAAGCGTATTTTCCGTTTGGCCGTATCCATCACGAACATCTATTTGGAAATGTTTTCGGAAGGTATCAATGACTTCACGATTCAATGGTTCTCCTGCCGATACAGCACTATGAAGATGTGGCAGCTGATAGGCATTCAAATTATCCACTTTTGCCATCAGACGATACTCTGTAGGTGTGCAGCATAATACATTCACCTCATATTGCTCCAAAAGCTTCAAATATGTGTTCGGATCGAACTTGCCATGATAAACAAAACCAGTTGCTCCAGATCCAAGCGTGGACAAGAAAGGACTCCAAATCCATTTCTGCCAACCAGGGCTAGCCGTTGCCCAGACTACATCATTTTCATCTATTCCAAGCCAATTCTTTGAAGTGGTACGAAGATGAGCGTAAGCCCAGCCATGGGTATGCACAACTCCTTTTGGATTCCCTGTGGTACCTGATGTGTATGATAGAAACGCCATGTCATCGCTTGAAGTAGGGGCGAATTCAAGTTCGTCTGATTGTTTTTCCATAGCTTCCTTCAGGTCTGTCCAACCTTTGTCCGCCAATCCACCGACACTGAACTTTATCAGGTTTCCTACTTCCTCCAGTTTATCAGCATGTTCTAAAAATGGCTGATAGGTGATAATGCCTTTGACATCACCATGCTCAATCCGATATGCCAGATCTTTCTCCCTTAACATCTCAGAACATGGAATCACTACGATCCCTGCTTTTAGGGCTCCAAGATATACCTGGTAGGAATCAATCAGCCTTGGCATCATGACAAGGACTACATCCCCTTTTTTTAAACCTTCTGAGAGTAAAGCGTTTCCAATTTTATTTGCTGCTTTCATTAATTGTTGATAAGTTACTTGTTCCTTCTCCCCTTGCTCGCTTTCCCAGATCAAAGCCAGCCTCTCACTATCACTTGCGAACTTTTCTATTTCTTCAACCAGATTGTACTTTTGCGGTGCTAAAAGTTCTTCTCTTCTCATATGAAGTCATCCCCTTTGTAATAGTACTACCTACATATTACAAAAGATTTTTAATAATTTGAATTATTTTGCGGGTTTTTCTATAAAAGAAATAAAATAGAGGTTGCCGAATGGTCGTTGTTTGAAGGAAGGGCGTCGCGAAATCGTCTTTTTCCGTCTATATTAAAAACACCTTCATTTAGAAGGTGCCAGAAAGATTTATTGTTCATTTGATTTTTTAGCATGCTTTGGTTCGTTACGGCGTTTTCTACCTTGCTTTTTTTGTTGCTTTTCTACTTGATTTTGCTCCTTCATTAAAAAACACCTCCAAGTTCCGAGAATAAAAGAAAGGTGGGGTTTCCCCCACCTCGTAGCCATTATATATATTATTTTTGGTAACCGCCACCGAAGCTTTGTTCAGCCATTTGAACTAAGCGTTTAGTGATTTCTCCACCAACGGAACCGTTAGCGCGAGCAGTTGCATCAGGACCAAGTTGAACTCCGAATTCAGAAGCGATTTCGTATTTCATTTGATCAAGAGCTTGTTGTACACCAGGTACAAGCAATTGATTTGAGCTGCTGTTGTTTGCCATGTGTTTTCACCTCCTTGTGAATATAGAATGTGTAAAAACACATGGCATCATTCATGTTTTAAAAATGGTAATTCTTCACAATGTGCAACTATTAAAATAAATCATTGATAATACTGTCCTCTACTTTCTTTTTTCCTGATATATGCAATTTTTCGGTACGCTCCACTGCCTCTTCCACCATCTTATCAACATCAAAAAAGCTCTCATAGTAATTGATTTTTTCCTTTTTTGGCTTTGTCTTTGGCGCAGAAGGAGTGAAGATGGTACAACAGTCCTCATAAGGCCTGTTGGATATTTCCAACGTATCAATCTTTCTTGCAATATCCATGATCTCGATTTTGTCCATGGTTATCAAGGGTCTAATGATAGGTGTGGAAGTGACCTCATTAATCGCTGACATACTCTGTAATGTTTGACTTGCTACCTGTCCAAGGCTCTCCCCTGTGATAATGGCAAGCCCTTGTTCTTTTTCACGGATTTTATCAGCAATCTTCAACATGAATCTCCTTGTAGAGGTCATGGTATAGTTTTCAGGCACCTGCTTTTGAATGGCAACCTGTATTTCTGTAAATGGCACGATATGCAAATTGATTGAGTGGCCAAAGTGCGTAAGCCTTTCTGTAAGTTCCACCACTTTCTGTTTCGCACGTTCACTTGTATAAGGCGGGCTAAAGAAATGCACCACCTCCAGTGTAATTCCACGTTTCATGGACAAATAACCAGCTACAGGACTGTCAATGCCACCGGAAAGCATAAGCACCGCTGTGCCGCTTGTCCCGACAGGAAGCCCGCCTGCACCCTTAATATCTTTACAGGTAATATAGCTTGCTTCCTCCCTTACTTCCACTCTCACATTAATATCAGGTTGTTTTACATTGACCGTTAAATCTTCTGTGTTTATCAATAGATGTGATCCGATCGCATGATTGAGACCATTTGTATCAAGCTCGAAATTCTTATAGGAACGTTTAGCCGTAACCTTGAATGTCTTCCCTTTATAAGGCAGTGCTTTAAGAGCAAACAAAGCCCCCTCTTTCATACTCTCGATTTCCGTTTTCGTTTTCACAGCCAGACTAAAAGACTGAATTCCAAAGATGCTTTGGAGGCGGTCTATAATCTGCTCATGCGGCTCGCCATTTAACTTGATGAACATTCTGTCTCTGCTCTTTTCAATCCGAACATCAGGAAAGTCTTTAATCTTTTCAAGAATATTAAAACTCAGACGTTGGACAAACTGCTTTCTGTTTCTTCCTTTGGTGGACAATTCACCAAAGCGGATTAGTATATGATCATAATTCATGTTCTCTACCTCGTTACTTCTTTTATTGTAAAAATTGCATGATGCAGTTCGTTGAGGAAAGTTTGGAGTTCCGGTTTGGTGGTTTGATATGTCATACTGACTCTTATCGCACTTTCTGCCTTGGACCTCGAAACCCCCATTGCCATTAGTGTTTTACTTGGTGCTTTTCGTTTGGAAGAACAGGCGGAAGTCGTGGAGACGAATATTCCCTTCGTTCCTAGTGCATGCACCAACACTTCTGACTTGATCCCTGGCACAGAGAAATTGATGATGTGGGGAGCTGAATGCTGCTCCGGCGTATGCAAGAAAACACCATCCATTTTCATCAGTTCCTCCATGCAGAATTGTTTTAATGTCTCCATTTGCAGTAGGCCCTGTTCACTTTTTTCAAGTGTCAATCTAAGTGCCTTGGTCATTGCGACGATTCCAGCTACATTCTCTGTTCCGGACCTAAGCGTCCATTCCTGATTTCCTCCACTTAGGATAGGATGAAGTTTCACGCCATTCTTTGCAATCAGGATTCCATTTCCTTTCAGACCATGAAACTTATGGGCAGACAGGGAGCAAAGGTCGATGCTCTCCATATTTAATGGAACTTTGCCTATTCCTTGGATATGATCTACGTGAAATGTCACTTGGGGATAATCAGCAAGAAGTTGACCGATTTCTTCCACAGGCTGCATGACTCCCGTTTCATTGTTTACATGCATGATGGAAACTAGAATCGTGTCCTTTCTGATAGCTTCCTCCACTTGCCCGGTTGTTATTTGTCCATCCTTATCTACCGGTAAAATAGTAACCGTGAACCCTTCTGCTTCTAGATCATTTATCGCATTAGTTACAGATGGGTGCTCGATTGCGGTTGTGATGATGTGGTTGCCAACAATCTTTTTGCTGAGTGCGCATCCTTTTATGGCAAGATTGTTACTCTCTGTTCCGCCAGATGTAAAAATAACTTCCTTATGGCTTACACTCAAAAGGGCAGCGATAGTTTCACGGGACCTGTGCAAAAGTTTCTCGGCCTCGCCACCCATAGAATGAATCGAGGACGGGTTCCCAAAGTAATTAGTAGAAACTGTCAGGAAAGAATCCAACACTTCTTTATATGGTTTTGTTGTTGCACTATTGTCTAAATAAATCATGTCATCCTCCACTTTTCCATGAGGAATAGAATTCTTCAATATACATAGATAAATTTTTATTCTAAGCGAATATTAATGTTAGCATACTTTATATCCGTGGAAAAGATAAGCGTAGTTCATCTTTGATAAAGGCTCTTTTCTCAAAGCTTGTTGCCATTCACTAGTAACCTTTAAATAGGCACGCAGTCTATTTCTTTCAGCAAGAAATTATAGGAAATCCACAATTTCTCCTTTCTAATCTTGTATAGACATGTTAAACTAATAAATGTTTTTCTAATATATCGAATTATTGAACTTTTAAGTTATTCGACAAATTTCACCAAAATTATGATAGGATGAAAACGTATTCATTCATTTTCTCATCAGGAGGATCATTCATGCAAAAAAAAATATATACAAATAAGGATATTTTGGTATTGGGACTAATGCTTTTTGCCTTATTCCTTGGCGCAGGAAATATGATTTTCCCCCCTTTACTTGGACAGGCAGCCGGAGATAATGTCGGCGTGTCCGTCATTGGATTCCTGATAACCGGAGTGGGATTACCGCTGCTAGGGGTAATGGCAATAGCGTACACTGGTGGAGATTTACAGACACTTGCCAATCGTGTAAACCCAATTTTCGGAATTATTTTTACTATCATTATGTATTTGGCAATCGGGCCATTTTTCGGCATCCCAAGAACTGGCACCGTTGCCTTTGAAATAGGAGCAACTCCATTCATGCCGGAATCGGTAAACCCGCAAGGTTGGGCGTTGTTTCTTTTTACTGTTGTATTTTTTGCGATAACGTATTATTTAGCACTTAATCCTACAAAGCTTGTAGATAGGATAGGGAAAATATTGACTCCTATTTTATTGAGCGTTATAGGAATTCTTGTGGTGAAAAGTATTGTTACACCAATGGGGGGTATTGGAGCTCCAACGGAAAGTTACAGTAATTCCCCATTTTTTAAAGGGTTCCTTGAAGGATATCTGACGATGGATACCATTGCAGCTTTAGTTTTCGGAATTGTTGTAATTTCTGCAATTAAAGATAAGGGGGTAACGGATAAAAAAACGATTACTTCCCTTTGCTTAAAGGCGGGCTTCATTGCCGCAACAGGTCTTACAATCGTCTATGCAGGGCTTGCCTACCTTGGTGCAACAAGTCTTGATGCAATAGGGACAGCTGGAAACGGAGGCCAAATATTATCAGGGTCTGCGAACTTTCTATTTGGATCAATCGGTGCAGTCATCCTTGGACTAGCCATCACTTTTGCTTGCTTGACTACATCTGTCGGGCTGGTTTCTGCAACAAGTAAATTCTTTTCTAAGATTATGCCATCTGTTTCTTATAAAGTATTTGTAGCAATTCTGAGTGTTTTCAGTTTAATCGTATCAAATGTCGGTCTGGAGCAGTTGATTGCGTTCTCCCTACCAGTATTGATTATGATCTATCCATTGGCGATAGTATTGATTTTATTATCTTTCTATAGATGGAAAAATGAATCCTACGTTTATGGATTTGCTCTTCTTTTCACTGGTGCCGTAAGCTTTGTGGACGGCTTGGCTATTGCAGAGATCCATATTACCTTCTTGCAGGATATCTTCAGTATTCTTCCATTATATAATGAAGGTGTAGGCTGGTTGGTACCTGCCATCATCGGTGCATTGATCGGAATGATCGTAGGTGCGCTGACTACGAAGCAATCGCATGAAAGCATTATTTAAATAGGCTCTTTTCTCAA
>LQXN01000027.1 GCA_001648575.1 Sutcliffiella horikoshii DSM 8719
CACCGCCGAAACCAGGAGCACCGCCAAATCCCGGTCCACCAAATCCGCCACCATAACCAAAATTATTAAATAGAGCGCTACCCAACAATCCACCGGCAAGCCCGCCTAAAAGTGGAAAGCCAAAGCTTCCAAAGCCGAGCCCCCCATATCCAGGGCCAGGTCTTCTTCCATATCCTATGCCAATAGAACGCTGTCCAGGTTGAAATTTTCCGTACATATTATTTTGTAAATACATTTGTTCTCCTCCTCACTCTGCCTACTTTGTATTGTATGTGCATTCGTCCAAAACTCGTGGGCGTTAGCCTTATTAAGAGAAAAATTATGTCTGTTCTTTTTGTAAATAAGAAATATAGCTTGCATTATAAGGTGGTAGTTTTATACAGAAATAAAAAAAGCCGAGAGAAGAACTCTCGGCTTGAAATTAACTTATGAAGCTGCCTGCTGTTTAACAGAAACCTTCCGTTCGGTTTGTTTGACTATGTTTGTTGCCTGTTGGTACGAACAATAAACCAAGAATACAGCTACTAGGACATAGCCTACCGCAAAGTCAGGAGCTGCATTGAATGCAAGTTTTGGTGCATGCATAAAACCAACGAAGGACAGAAATGCTCCAATTAGTGCAAAATAGGAAGCTCGACGATAATCCTGGTCGATGATATAAACGGTAATAGCACCAAGGACAATGGCTGTAAACATGGCACCTTGACCTAGAGGGACAATACCCTCGGAGATGCCGGAGACGACTTCACCTGCACTGTTGTTAAAGCGTGTCATGACATAGTTTGCGAAGTAAGGAAGCATCGCTATCGCAACTGCAGGGAAATACTTCTTGTCATTGGATTGGAATGCAGTAGCTACCATGGAGATTCCGACGAATACTAAGATTGGCGCAACCGCCGCAAGAGGGATGATGGCAGCGAGGGCCGCTATTACACCTGTCATGGCTGCCATTCCAAAAACGATGGCATTTAAGATGCTATATCCTCTTCCGGCACCCATCCATTTCGATCCAACTGTCGCAATATAAACAGTAGTGGGAAAAAGGCCACCAAAAACTGCTCCGAGCATCGTGCCGACCCCATCCACTGCCTGACATTCCCGAACATCATAGGAATCGCCTTCTGCTGACATCGCATCCACATTGTTCATGGTCTCAATCGCATTATAAAGTGTGATTGGTAATATGATAGCCAGTAGTCCGATAAGTGCTCCAAATAGATATGTCATACCTTCAAAAGCAGCCAGAGTAGGTAAAATAGGGTAAAAACCGATGTGAGCAAGCCCTTCAGAAATTTGTGATGGGGATTGATAGCCCAATGCGAAAGCAAGTACCGTACCGATGATGACAGCAAACAAGGAAGCTGGAATCTTGAATGGCATGGCCATTTTCCCAACTACCCCGACTATGATGATAATCAGGGCGACTAACCCTACAACCGGGATGGAAAAAGTGTTGAATAACATTTCTCCGGCAATGAAGGTAAGAGCTACCCCTGCAAGTGCGCCAAGCATAGCTGCACGAGGCAGGTGGTTTCGCACCCAGTTTCCTGTGAAGCTGACCAAGGTTTCAATCAGTCCACTTAAAAAGGCAGCAGCAACAGCAATTTTCCATGCTAGCTCTGGATCACCAGTCAAAGCGTTAGCAGGCGCTAATACCCCGAATAAAAAAACGAACATGACTGGAGTGCTGATCCCATAGGAGAGGGCAGTGACATCTGTCCGTCCCTCTTTTTGAGCCAGGCGTTTTGCCATGAATGCATAATAAAGGTTACCGACCATTACGGCAACCGCCGCTCCAGGAATCACTTTTCCGAATACAATGCTTGCAGGAAAGCCCATTCCAAGCATTGTTACTGCAATGATGACAAAGTTCGCTAAATTATTTTGAAAGAGTGCGAAGAATGCATCAGTGTCTTCTTTTTTATACCATGGATAGTGAACAGTAGTTGCTTTCATAAGATGACCTCCATTTTTTCTTAGTTTGTAATCGTAACAGCTTCTTCCACAAAGGTTATTTTTTCGTTTTGAAGGGACTGGATTCTTGCGAGCGACTCCACACGATATCCTTTATCTTCTAATAGTTGCCTTCCTGGCTGGAAGGTTTTCTCTATTACAATCCCTATTCCGGCAACGGTTGCACCGGCTTGTTTCACTACATCAATCAAACCTTGTGCAGCCTGTCCGTTTGCCAAGAAGTCATCAATGATAAGCACTCTATCATTTTCCTTTAAAAATTCTTTTGCAACTGTAATTTCACTTGTTTCTTGTTTGGTAAAAGAGAACACTTCACTTGTAAAAACATTGTCATTCAATGTCACTGACTTTTTCTTTCTTGCAAAAATAAGTGGAACACTTAAAGTGTGTGCTGCAAAAAAGCTTGGAGCAATACCGGAAGATTCTATCGTGATCACTTTATTGATGTGTTCGTCTGCAAAGCGATCTGCAAATTCCTTACCTATTTCAATCATTAATCCTGTATCCACTTGGTGATTCAAAAAAGTGTTAACCTTTAATACTCCGTTTGGTAAAACAGTACCTTTATCAAGAATGGTTTGTTGTAATAGTTTCATAGTTGATGTCCTCCTCCTGAAAATAAAAAATCCCGAAAGTCGAAATGGCACCAGGACTACAAGTGACCATCTCTAACTTCCGGGAATGTAAAATACTACTCAGACGAATCTGAGTACAGGAAAATTAAAGTATCACCCGTAGTCAAGCCATTTACGGTAGCTTGGTAGAGACTTGTAGGCCATATTCCTACTATTATACGAGTTGTTGATTATTGAGTTGTTTGGATTATGAAGTGATTATATAGGAAAATATTGAATTTGAAAAGGTTTTTTGTCCAAAAAGCCGAATAAAGTTAAGAAAATGTAGAATGAAGTTCGGAAATTGTAAAAAAGCAATCCAAAAAATCCAAGATAATCCAAAATAAAAAATATTTGGTTTAGGAAAGTAATCCACTGAAAAATTGAATTAAATCAATAAATGAGGGTTCACTTTCCCAATAGCCGCCACAGAATAATTGCATTAAGATTAAAGGTAGGGCTATAGAACTATATTTAGTTTTTTTCCTAGGAGGTAGAAATGGAACAAGGGGGTAACGGTGTTGAAAAGGTTATTTATAATCATGTCAATATCCAGTCTGATAATTGCGGGAGTTTATTCGATTTATGAGTATACGAGTTACACCTTGAAACACTCCGAAAGGGAAATTACCAGCCTCATCCAAGAGCAACTGGAGTTAGCGGAGGATGAGCCATTGTTATTGGAAGTTTTCCAGATAGATGATACTAATAAAGTGGTTGCCACGTTTGAATATAATCAAAATGAGTTGGGGGCTGTCATTTTCCAAAAAGGTATATATGGTAAATTGAAGCTTGAAAAATTCTTACTCGACCATCCTTTTTATTCGGAAATAATCAAAACCAAGTCAAATACCCGTGTCCTTTTTATAGGGGAAAACTTGCATTCTTCAGTCAAGACAATTGAGACGGATATTGAGAGTCAGGGAGAAAGAGTAAAGATAGCTGTTCCTCCACAAAAATATTTCACTCACATAGGAAAAGTAGAGGATGCAAAGAAAGTAAACATAGAACCCACTTATATTTACAGAAGTTTAAACGGAGCACTTTCCGGTACAGGTCATGGAGAAGAATTGGAAGGTATGGAATTAATGTTTGTAGATGAAAGCAATCAATCATTCCTCATATATTCTGAGAAAGATTCCGTATTAAAAACTGTTTTAGGTGGTTATCGACAGAATGAAGATGGATTTGTGATTGCGGGTTACGAGGAGCCGGACTATTACTCTATGACGGAAGAAAAAGCTTTCTGTTTCGAAGAGAAAAAGGTGAAGGCTCATCTTACTGAGCAAACATATCTTCATGGTTTGGTACCAAAAGGTGAGCAGGTTCAGAAAGTAGTGCTTGAAGTAGAAAGGAAAGAAGAAGTGATATTTCAGTTTTCTGGCAACGTAATAGCGAATCAGTTCCTGATTTACATATCTCATCCAGAAGTTTTGGAAACAGATGATAACGTAATCAAGAAATTCCATTTTTATGATAAGGATGGAAATTATATACGCACAGAAATGAAGAGCTAGCAATTTGCTGGCTTTTTGTCATTGAGTTTATTTTAACTCCGGGAGGTGGAGTGTTTTGGGGTATAAGACCGCTTAAAGTGTATGTACAGGAAGCGGTCTAGCCTTTAACAGGTTCATCAGAGGTAGAAATATGTTTATATACTGAAATATTTTGAAGGATGCTAACAACCATTAGAGCGAACATTATCCAGAAATATCCGATATCATGAATGACAAATGCTATAACAGATGCAACAAGCATGAGGAAGCTAGCCATGATACTAACGACAAAAATAACTTTACTTAAACTCAATGGTACATCTCCTCCTTAATTATAGAAGTATAACATAATTATGGCTTTCGGTATCTATATACCCATGATTAGGGAATGATATGTGTGTAATTATACTACATTTATGGTTTTCTCTTCATTACAGTTATGTAAAATATTCGTAGAGCGAAGTATCTATTACTAAGACGGCTTTTTTTAGAAAAAGGTTCCGTTATAGAATGATTTAAAATAAAAAAAGAAAGATAAGTGATTATTATCTTTCA
>LQXN01000028.1 GCA_001648575.1 Sutcliffiella horikoshii DSM 8719
ACATGTGTGCGGGAGCATTCTTATCGATATGATAGCTTTGATCGAAAGTATGAAACCCTTAAATATTCGAGGCCTAAGGAATGTCAAACCTGTCCTCTAGCTAATGATGAGCTTTGCCAAAAAGTATTTAAAGTAAGGATAACCACAGACCTTAGAAAATACACCGCACCTGCGCGTGGGTCGAAGACCTGGAAGAACATCTTTAAACGGCGAACTGCAGTGGAACGGGTTAATGCATACCTAAAAGAATTTTATCAGCTAAACAATGTTCGTTATCGCACCGGAAAGCGTGCCAAAGTTCATTTTGATCTCGTAACGTTAGTTTATAACGCTACAAAATTAGCGGCCGATCGTATTAATGCCTTATTAAATAGCCAGCAAGCTGTATAAAACCAAAAAAGTATAAGGAATCATAATTCTGTATGTCTATGATTTTTTTAAAAGAGCAATTATGAAATTGATTCGAATGGTTAAAGAATTATAACAATTTTCTGTACTATTAGAAAGTAATATTAAATTGAATTGGTTTGGGTGAAGGTTAATGAATAAGTGGTTTAATCCCTATGTTGCTCTCACTGTGGGAGTAATAACAGTTTCTACATCTGCTATTTTTGTAAAATTGGCAGACGCACCAGCGGGAGTGATCGCCTTCTACCGGTTGTTCTTTTCCGTGTTATTTTTACTTCCCGTTTTTCTCTTAAAATATGTCGGGGAGCTAAAGAAGATTAAGAGGCGAGATTGGCTCTTTTCTTTTTTTGCAGGAGTGTTTTTGGCCTTTCATTTTATCTTATGGTTTGAATCCTTGAACTATACCAGTGTGGCAAGTTCGACAGTTCTGGTAACACTTCAGCCTCTGTTCGCCTTTATCGGGACTTATTTGTTCTTTCAGGAAAGGCTCAGTAATAAAGCGATTGTCAGTGGAGTCATGGCGATACTTGGGAGTGTGGTAATCAGTTGGGGTGATTTTCGAATCAGTGGAATGGCTCTTTTTGGGGATATTCTCGCCTTAGTAGCATGTGCCCTTGTGACTGCATATCTCCTGTTTGGACAGGATGTCAGAAAAAGACTATCCTTGGTAACGTATACATTCATTGTTTATGGATTCAGTTCGATCACACTACTTTTATATGTACTGTTCAGAGGAGACCCTTTAACAGGCTATCCTACTTCTGATTGGGTTTGGTTCATTCTCCTAGCGATTTTTCCTACACTTCTCGGGCACTCATTATTCAATTGGGCTGTAAGGTATATCAGTACCAATGTAATATCCATGAGTATTCTCTTTGAGCCCATTGGTGCTGCAATTCTTGCATACTTTATTTTAAATGAAATGGTGACATGGACCCAATTCCTTGGAGGCTTATTAGTAATGTTAAGTGTAGGTTACTTTCTAAGAGAAAACAGGAAGGCAAATCAAACCAAAGTGTTAGTACCAGAGTAAAAAAGGGGGAGATTAAATGGAAGTAAGAATGGCGATTCCAGGAGATGAATATGCAATTGCAGAAGTTCATGTTGAAAGTTGGAAAACAACATATCAAGGTATAATTGATAAAAACTATTTGCAGTCCATATCAAAGGTCAGCCGAGAAGAGATGTGGAAAGGGGCTATCGAACGGGGATATAGCGAGAGTTGTTTATTTGTTGCAGTAATTGAAGGGAAAGTGGTTGGGTTTGCCAGCGGGGGACCTGAACGTACGAAGAAATATGGGATAGACACTGAATTGTATGCCATCTATTTATTAAAAGAATTTCAGGGAAGAGGAATAGGTAAGAAGTTGTTTCTAGAAGTAGCAAGATTCTTAAAAGAAAAGAATCATTCTTCCATGCTTGTATGGGTCCTTACGGATAACCCTTGTAAACAGTTCTACCTTTCCTTCTTACCGGAAGAATTAGATACCGAGCATATTGAAATTGGTGATAAGAGTTATGAGGAAACGGCATACGTTTGGAAAGACTTGCAGAAGTTTTGATAGTGAAGGGAAAAAGCCGACATCGTCGGCTTTTTTTGTAACTGACTATTATTATGTAAAGGTCAAATTAAACGGGTGGCCATGATTGCAAAAAAAAGCGCAAGGGAAAAGCTTGTAATCAAGCTCTCTCCACGTACTTTTCCGTCTGATTCACTTAACCGCAATCCCTCAAAATAAGCAAATAAAAACAAACCGATTGAAGTTAGCAAAGCTATCAAAAATGCTGCGTATTTTATGAGATCCATAATTTATCCCCCTGCTCTATCAGTTATTCCATTATATGAAGGAAGCAAAAGAAACATTCTATCGATTTTTCTATCATCTCTTTTATAGGGTCGGGATATTTCAAGCTTTCAGATTTAAGAAAATAAAAAAAACTGATCATATAGATCAGCTCAGACTGTTGACAAATTATAAACTAGTTAGGTTATTTGTTAGAACAGTTGATCTCCGTTGCAGGAGCTTCGCTTTCCAGCGGGCGGTCCGTAAGCCTCCTCGGCTACGCCTGCGGGGTCTTACTTGTCCCTTCCTTCCTTCCGCGGGAGTCTGCGCTCCTTCCACTGCATTCAACAGGGAATTTATAACTCGAAAAGAGCTTTCTTTACACACTGAGCTGATCATATAGATCAGCTCAGGCAATTGATTGGTTAAATCTGAATATGCGTGGAACTGTTTTAATCAATAATACTGTAACTATAGTTGTAACGACAAAGCTTGGCAGCATATATGAACCGTTGTAAATCAAGGAATAGATCCATACCGGCTGGCCCTCAGGAGCAAAGTGTGCAAAGAATATCATCCCTGCAACAAAGTGAGCGGTGAACCTTAGCAGACATGCGATAAATATGGCAAATGTTACGAATAAAATTAGCTTCTTCAGATTGTCTTCCTTGGAGGCAGTCACAACTTGTTTTGCTACAATACCAGCAAACCCCAGAACCATAAAAGCAACAATATAATCTAAGGAAATCTGAACAGGATCCACTCCATAAAACCTACCTGTAACTATTTGTAATAACCCCAAGACAAATCCGGACAGGATACCGCCTTTCAATCCCCATCGAAATGCCATGATAAATATGGGAACCATTGAGATTGCTACAGATCCTCCTTGTGGCCATATCTGTGATAAAGCTCCAGATAATAAATCCAGCATATAAGCCAAGGCGCTGAAAATGGCAACCTCAACAAGAAACAACGTATTATTTTCCTTCATATTAATCCTCCTTAAAATAACTGCTCAAAAATTAAGTTGTTGGAAATCAGTAGAAAAGGACGAAAGCAGCATCAGTTTGCTTATCTTTTCACAAAACAATCAATTTAAGAAGCAACAGCATATTACAATAAAAAAAGCAATAAAGGAGGGCTCCTTTATTGCTTAGATAACGTTAAGAAATAAATGCGCCACATCCCTACGATAGTACTAACTAACAGGTTCAAAGGGTCAGAACATATAGTTCACTCTCAGCCGCAGTGGCCCCCCTCGTGGAAAGAATTCAATTGTCATCTATCATCATACAGAACCTAATATAAAACGACAAGTTTTTTCACATGTGAATTTATCATAGAGTTATAAGCTTTAATAGCTAGTTGATGACACGTTTCTTCTATATATTAAACTCTTTTCTAAAAGATTATTGCTAATCAAGCAAAAAAGTCGGTATTTGGCTTTTGCCCTCGTACTTAAATTATGCATTCAGTTTGTACAATACACATGGCTAAGAGTACGGCAATATGAAAAGGTAATTATTATTTACTAAAGTCGAGAAGCAACAAAGTATACGAAATCAGCCATACGTTTTTACAGGGAAATTCAATATGAAAATATTTCTGAAAAAGTATTGCAATATAGTTGTAAGGATGGTATATTTAATTTCGTCGCTTCGAGCAGGCGGCCTTGATATAGCAACAAAGCACTTCATAATTTATTTCAAAAAAGCTTGACTTTAATAAGACAAGTTGTTATGATAAGGAAGTCGCTTTTGAGCGAATTTTGTAAGAAAATGATCTTTGAAAACTAAACAAAACAACAGCGTCAAAACGTTGATCCTACGGGATTGACAAGATGATTTAAGTAACACAAGCTAGCAAATTTTGAGCAAAAGCTCAGACTCTTTATTGGAGAGTTTGATCCTGGCTCAGGACGAACGCTGGCGGCGTGCCTAATACATGCAAGTCGAGCGGACCTTCCAAAAGCTTGCTTTTGGAAGGTCAGCGGCGGACGGGTG
>LQXN01000029.1 GCA_001648575.1 Sutcliffiella horikoshii DSM 8719
CCGTTAATTCGGTAGCCTCTTGTTTCGTATCAGTCGTTGTCTTCCGAGTCGTTATTGTTTCCACGCTGACCCTGGCCATTACGATTAGTATTACCCTGGGTGCTGGCACCGTCGGTTTCTTCATCGTCGCCTGGGGGTTCTTCACCGTCACCAGGTGGTTCTTCGCCATCCCCTGGAGGTTCTTCACCGTCACCAGGAGGCTCTTCATCGCCATCTCCGGGAGGTTCCTCACCGTCGCCAGGAGGCTCTTCTTCACCATCTCCTGGAGGGGTAGGGATTTCAGGGATTTCTTCTTCCTCTTCTTCGACAGCTTCAGGTATTGTTACTGTTTGAGAGGCTGCATCGCTTCTATTTTCGTTGTTGTCATCCTGTACGGCAATAAGTTCAAACTTAAATGTTGCGCCAGGATCTGGAGATTCCACAACCAATCCAAGATCTTTCGTTTCTGTCAATGGTTGAGGAGATCCTTCATTAACAGCTACTCTAATAGCGAAGGTTACACCTTCCCGACGGTCTTCTGGATACTCCCAATTTAAGTTGATCACATTTGCTTCTTCATCGTATTCAGCTGTGAATCCTGTAGGTGCAGGAAGTTTGTCATATTCTTTAGATACCTCTGTAGGCTCAGTTCCTTTAACAAAATACTCATTCGTAACTTGATCGGAAGGAGTAAATTCGCTAGCTTTTAACGGAGGGTTTGATCCCTTCTCGATTGGGACACGGACAACGCTGTTGGGGACAGGGAAGTCTGCTTTGTCTTCGCTCGATGTGGAGATGTTCTCCATTAACTGCTTAAAGATGATACGTGATAGATACTGATCCTGATCTACCCCATTAATCGGACGCAAGTAATTGTCCTCGCCTGTTCTCCTGAACCCGGTCCATACTGCGGCAGTATAGGATGGAGTGTATCCGGCAAACCATGTGCTCGGTACCCCGCCATTAGGAATTCCAAATTCATTGATTGTATCTTTTGAGAAGTTGGTTGTTCCTGACTTACCGGCTATGTTTAATCCAGGTACGTTAGCCGCCGTTGCTAAACCACTTCTTACAGATGTTTTCAGCATATCTGTAATCATGAAAGCAGTGGAGTCTTTCATCACCGCTTCTGATTCTTTCGTTAAATTTACGCTAGTACCATCTTGAAAAACCACTTTGGTTACAGCGTATGGTTCTGTATAAACCCCGCCACTGCCAAAAGAGCTGTAAGCTCCGGCCATTTGAAGAGGGGAGACGCCATTTGTGAAGCCACCGATGGCATATGCCTCATTGATTTCTTCTTCGAGTGGGATGCCTAATTTAACAGCAAAATCTCTGGCACGGTCAAGTCCGACCTCTTGCAGGGCTTTTAGTGCTGGAATATTTCTTGAGTCGGCTAAATGCTGTCTCATGCTAAGATACCCTTTGTGCTTGTTATCCCAGTTATTCAACTCGGTACCAGATGAATACTTGTATGGTTCGTCATTGATTTGATGGTATGTGGACCAATCCAGGTATTCTATAGCTGGTGCATAGTCAAGGATAGGTTTAATTGCTGAAGCGGGCTGAACTTTGATGTCAGTTGCATAGTTTGTACCCGTCTTCATATGGTTGCGTCCGCCACCTATAGCGCGGATCTCCCCGCTTTGTGTGTCAATCAATGCAATACCTGCTTGATAATCTTCATTATCCAAATGTGGTATTCCACTTTCATCTGATAAAATATGTTCCACTTCTTCTTGAGCGTTTACATCTAGAGTTGTATAGATCTCCAACCCATCCGATTGAGGATCGACATCGCCTAATTGGTCGGAGATTTCTTCGATGACACGATCAATAAAAGCATTATATTTATTGGAATAGTTAGTTTTCTCCACGTCGTCGGTTAAGGTGGAATCTACCGGTATGGCTTTAGCCTCATCGGCTTCCTCCTGTGAGATCTTGCCATGCTTCACCATCAGACTTAACACAATATTACGTCGTTTTTCTGCGTTTTCAGGGTTTGTGACAGGATTATAACTATTTGGGCTCTGAGGAAGCCCTGCAAGCATTGCTGCTTCATGCAGTTCTAACTCGTCCAATGATTTACCATAATAGTTGTTGGCAGCATTGGAAATTCCATATGCATAGTTAGAAAAATAAATACGGTTCAAATACATTTCAAGTATTTCATCTTTTGTAAAACGTGACTCCAGTTGGTAGGCTAAATAGAATTCTTGCGCTTTACGCTTCAAAGTTTTATCGGTAGATAGGAAGGACAACTTTACAAGTTGCTGGGTTATTGTACTACCACCTTCCGCTCCGAAACCTCTTGTGACGTTTGCCAATACTGCTCCACCAAGTCTTCGGTAATCGACCCCGCTATGCTCATAGAAACGTACATCCTCTGTTGCAAGGAAGGCATCTTTGACAAGCTCGGGTATATCATCTGCATCTACATATTCTCTTGCTTCGTGGCCGCCAATTTCGGCTGCAAGCTCACCGTCCATTCCGTAAACCTTTGACGGTACAGGAACTTTGAGCAGCGTTTCATCTAGGGGCGGGGTGCTTTGTACATAATAAGCAAATGTGCCAATACCTGTTAATAAGCCAACAAGTCCAATAATAAGTGCGGATAAGAATATCTTTTTGAAAAGTCCTTTTTTAGAACTTTTTTTCTTTGATCCTTTTCTGGCATTTCTTTCATCTTCCATCGCTTTTCTTCTTTGTTCTCTTGATTGATACTTTTCAGTCATCTTTCAGACCTGCCTTTCTTTACTCTTGCAAATATTCCAGGGCTGTTAATAATACATCTCGATAATTTTAATGTAATCGATTCTAGGCTGGTAACCTTGTGGAATCAAGTAACCATCACGTTCCACTTCAAGTTTGGTAATCGATTTTCTTTCCCCGGATTCTTTCCTTTCCCAATAATGAAATAATTTTTCTGCCGGCAGCAGATATACTTCATTAAAAAGACGGAACATTAATATGACGAAACAGATTCCATTTTGTTTCACTACTTGGCGCATATGTTGTATTTGGTGTTCATGGAAATTTTGAAGGGGAAAGGATGTCTTGTTTTTTGTCTCTTTCGCTTCAAAGTCGATATACCTTCCTTTGAACACCCCATTGAAGTCTGTAGTCGACGCCTGTTTGAAATAAGCTTCTTTGATCACAGCAGCACTTCTCTTCGGGTAATGTACATCCACTATCTGAATGGGTGTCGGCTTTTTATGGACAACTGCTATTCCTTGATGAAGATAATACATATTGGAATCATGCAGATCATCCTCTAAACTCATCCCTCGATTACCATACAAAGTAGGTCCAGTCTTTTTGGAAGATGTATTGGCGTTTGCCTGAAAAACCTTGCCGTTAGGGTAACGGATATTCATAAATTTCCCCCTCTAGACTAAAACTAATCTTATATTAGAAAAAAACGTCGTCTTTGCGTAATCTTTGTCATTTCTTGTATGAAAGGGGCTTTATGGCATGAAGCATGTTTCTCTCTATTTAGATATAAAAGAAAGAAGGAAAAAGGGTAAGCACTCCTTTCAAGAAAATAAGTTTATCACTACTATTAAGAAAAATACAGCAAAATACAATCTCGATAATATCTCCCGTACCAAAGCTTATGCGACCTACTATAATAGGAATCCTGATGTCAAATGGGCTTTCTTGGCGAGCATGGTATCCCGCAATGCCGGGTGGAATATGACAGACCTTCAAGGTAGGTGGTATACCCTTGCATTGGATTGGGAAAAACGATATCCGATTTTTCTTACATATGAAATGGCCAATTGGCTCATATTTGATGATGCCTATCCTCAGTTACTACTTTATGAATTATCCCTTCATTATAACAGACCACTTTTTCATTTACTGAAAGAATTCAATGTATCTTGCTTTATGGAAGCAGAATGGCAATATTTTTGGGAAACTGGCGACAAAGAAAGATTGGTTACATCCTTGATAATAAATGAACAAAATTTAATTCAAGAACCTGTTTTAAATAATAGGAAATTTCAAAGAAAAGTGTTTGGTACAAGTGTATATCTATTCCAAGACCTAGGACATTTTAGTTGTGTCGTATTTCCAACACTTGATGGCAGACTTTATGGACATTCTGTACATGGTTTTCAAAAACTTACTAATCGTATTGAATTAGGTAAGAAATTAGCAGCCCTATTGTTTTCCGAAGAATTAAAGGATTCTTTCTTTCATTTTTCTTTGCAAACAGAGCCAACTGGATCGCGGTTTGATTATGAACGATATTTGGATGCAAGTTTATACCGGGAAACTCCTTTTTTAAGGGGTGTATATCCCGTCATTCCACATTGCAAAGAGAAGCGAGCAAAAGATTGGGTGTTTACCCAGGCAAAGCACTTAGAAAAATGGAGAAAGCCAGTATCCCTAAAAAGAAATGAAAGAATGGAATTAACGAAGTGGTTTATTCACAAGCAACATCAAATGCATAGTTTAATCGCAATGAAAAATTGGTTGTAAAAACAGCTCCCAATGAGGGAGCTGT
>LQXN01000030.1 GCA_001648575.1 Sutcliffiella horikoshii DSM 8719
ATTGCTATGATGACAATTCCAACCGCCAAATCCACTTGAGAGTGTCTTCATCCTTCCAATGTTCCTCTTTAAAATCCAAAAAGCAGCCCCTAAAAGAGCTGCTCCGTAAAATCATCTACCTATCCTATTCCCGACTTCCCAAATAAATCAAAATGAATCTCGTCAACTCCGCAACAGCTACAGCTGCCGCTGCAACATATGTCAACGCGGCCGCATTCAATACTTTCTTCGTTTCCCGTTCCTCGTAGTTATTAATGATCCCGAGTGACACCACTTGGTCCATTGCCCTGTTGGAAGCATCAAACTCCACTGGCAGTGTGACAAGCTGGAACAATACAGCTGCAGCCATAAAGATGATTCCGACTAGAATCAGGTTGCTTGCACCAAATATCAGGCCGGCAAAAATAAGGAAGAACGACATATTAGATCCCAGGCTTGCCACAGGTACAAGTGAATGGCGGAAGCGTAGGAACGCGTAATCCTGATTATCCTGAATGGCATGTCCAACCTCATGCGCGGCAATCGCTGCCCCCGCAATGGAATTTCCATGGTAGTTATGAGAAGAAAGACGGATTGTTTTTGACCTTGGATCATAGTGATCTGTCAAATGTCCCCTTGTTTCCTCCACCTTCACATCGTAAATACCATTGTCATGTAATATTTTTCTTGCAACCTCTGCCCCTGGCATTCCAGAAGAGGAGGCAACTTTGGAGTATTTTTTATAAGCGTTTTTGACCCTTGACTGTGCCCACAATGGGACAATCAGCAAGATAGCGAAATAGACCAGATACAATCCCAATCCCATTAGTAAGTCCCTCCTTAGCAAATATTCGCTAAATGTAGTCTTCCTATTAGGATTATTTTATTTGTTCTTTTTTATCCCTGTCAATCTTTAAGCTTTTTCCGCATTTCCAGCTTTTTGGCACCTAAGTACTTGCGGAAACCTACATAGGACAGTGTCAGCAAAATAATGCTTCCTGTGGAAATCATCACCCACAAAAGCGAAGGATCTGTTTCATCTTCCTTAAGTTCCTTAAAGAGGGCTTTCAGGTCGGCTTCAATTACTTCCATGTCATTGAATTCCTCACTATGGGAAAGTAATGCTTGTCTGTTTTTGTCCAAATAGTCGATGTGAGCATCCACCTTTTGGATATGTTCAGGTTTAACATCCAACCTGATGCTTGGGTGGATCATATCGTATTCAAGCAAGAGACGTCTATATAACTGTTCATAGCTATCACTGTCACGAGTGTCTACGGAATCTTTCAACTGTAGAAATGTCATCACCATCGCATCTTCCATCTCCACCCACATGGGCTGGTGCTCGGATGTCATAGCGTCGACAGCTAAGCGTAATTTTATGACAGCCCTTACCTTTTCCTCATGTGGCAAGGTCACATCGCTGAGCGAACTGAGGGATTGCTGATGGGCAACCGAAATGATCCGCATTTCACTCATCGGTATCTGCTGATTACCAACCATCAGTTTCGTAAATTCATCAGAAAATATATCAAGAAGATTATGCGCCTCCACATATCTTTCTGTTCTCACAAGTTGAAGAGCATCATCCATGATGAAATTTAAAGCAAATGGCTGCAATGATTCATGAGAGTGTGCCTTAATTCCTGCAGGAAATATTAGTAGTAAAAGTAGTATGACAATAATAATCTTTTTTGCTTTCATCGCTTGTCCCTCCCATATTCTCTACTACATGTTATGAGAGGGTGGATAAGGTTAGAACATTAATCCAAGGATATCTTCATCCTGTTTTGCCTTAAAGAAAAATAATACGCGACCGCAATGGAAAATATACTAAGCCAGAAGGTAAAATAGCCGATTTGTGGTAAATATTTCATGAGACTGCCGTACCAAGGCATCATTTCGAAAACGTAGTCAATAACATCATTATGTAAAGTCCAAATACCTGCCGCAACAAGATGCCATAATTTAAAGCGATAGTATGGGCTATATAATACGCCTTGTACAGCCATCGCACCATGGGAAACGATCAGCATATAGCCTTCTATCGGCAAATAACCCGTTTCCAACAGGGTCAGAATGTTCATCACAACCGCCCAGATGCCATATTTTACGAGTGTAATAATCGCAAGTGCTTCAAAAAGCCTGAAGTTCTTTTTCAAAATGAATCCTACCAATACAAAACAGAAAAACAGACTTGCGGTGGGACTGTCTGGAACAAAAATAAGAAAGATGGCAGGTGTTTGTTCCAGTT
This sequence comes from Sutcliffiella horikoshii DSM 8719, assembly GCA_001648575.1. GTDB lineage: Bacteria > Bacillota > Bacilli > Bacillales > Bacillaceae_I > Sutcliffiella_A > Sutcliffiella_A horikoshii. The sequence continues at coordinate 2,234 of LQXN01000030.1, forward strand.
GATATCCATACCAGATATAACCATAGATCGTACCTAATACGTTGGTAATCAACACCAGCCATAACATAACAGGTGTTTTAAGAAGGTGTATAAACCAAGTTAACATGATATATCCTCACTTTTATCGATAGATGTTTCCATTATACAAAAAAGCTGGCTAAATTAGCCAGCTTTCTCATTATTCTGCTTCTGCAGCAAGTTCGTTCATTTCTACTAGGTAGTCAGCAAGAACTTGAAGTTCATCATCTGTACCCTTGAAAAGGTCGGAAGGCATTCCACCAATACCATTAACCGCGATATCAGCATATTCTTCGGCTGTTCTATCTGGGTTATCTAGTAAGTTTGGACCCATTCCAGGGTTTCCTTGAAGATTGTCACCGTGACATGATAGACAGGTGTTTTCTTGAAGGATAGTATATCCTTCAGCCTCCATGTCGATTTCAATATCAAGCTCATCCGTGATTTCCCCTTGCTCTGCAGCAGCTTCCCAGTCATGAGAATCTACAGACTGCCAAGTCAAGAAGAAGATGGACGCGATACCTAGAAGCATCAAACCTGTTGCGATCGGACGCTTACTTGGGCGACGCTCTGGTCCGCGATCTAGGAATGGAGCAAGTAATAATGCACCGAATGCAAGACCTGGCATTACCATTGCACCGATTACAGTGTATGGTCCAGCAGCATAACGATATTTAAGTAGTTCATATAAGAATAAAAAGTACCAGTCTGGTAACGGGATATACGCAGTATCTGTTGGATCTGCGATACGCTCTAGAGGTGGCTCATGAGCGACGGTCAAGCAAAGGAATGCGATTAGGAAAACCGCACCGACCATCCATTCTTTTAATAAGAAGTTAGGCCAGAATGCTTCCGTTTTACCAGGAAACTCTGAGTAATCTTTTGGGATGTTAGGTTTTCGTACTGCCGGGACACGGGAGTCTCCAACAAACTTCATACCTTTTCCTCTATGCATATAGGTTCCCCTCCTTTGTTATCAAAAATAATGAGTCTTATAGCGGTCCAGAAATACCTTGCTTACGGATCATGACGAAGTGAGCTCCCATCAATCCGAATAGAGCAGCCGGCAAGAAGAATACATGAATCGCAAAGAAACGAGTCAATGTTTGTGCACCGACGATTTCAGGATGTCCGGCAAGCAACGTCTTCACTGCATCCCCGATGATCGGTGTTGCTGCAGCAATTTCCAGTCCAACTTTTGTAGCGAATAACGCTTTCATATCCCAAGGTAATAGGTAACCAGTAAAACCAAGACCTAACATGACGAAGAAGATAAGCACTCCTACCACCCAGTTAAGTTCACGAGGTTTTTTATATGCACCTTGGAAGAAAACACGTAGTGTATGTAAGAACATCATTACGATAACCAAACTAGCTCCCCAGTGATGCATACCGCGGACGATTTGACCGAACGCTACTTCATTTTGCAGATAATAAACGGATTCCCACGCATTTTTGATATCCGGAACATAGTACATGGTCAGGAACATACCCGATAATACTTGGATGACTGTCACGAAGAATGTCAAACCACCGAAACAATAAACGAATGCGGAGAAGTGATGTGCTGGGTTTACGTGTTCAGGAACTTCATGGTCAGCAATATCGCGCCACATCGGCGTAATATCTAATCGTTCGTCAACCCAGTCATAAATCTTATTTAACAATTATTACGCCTCCCCTTTAGGTTTCGCGCTACCTAGATATACTTTTCCATCTTCCACTTTGTGTTGGTACACATCAAGTGGAGCAAGTGGTGGAGTATTAGGTACGTTGTCACCATTTTTTTCATACAGGCCGTAGTGGCAAGGACAGAAGAATCTGTTTGGATTTGCTTCGTCGGATGCCCAGTTCACCGTACAGCCAAGATGTTTACAAACAGGTGATAAGGCAATTACATCACCGTTCTCACTTTTGAATATCCAGGCAGCTCTTGGTTCTTCGGATTCATACCATGCATCGATTTGATCAATTTTGAAATCAAAACGTTGCGGTTCAGTTGTTAATTCGCTTTCATCACATACAAGGACCATTTCTTGGTCTGTACCAGCTTTTAATACCGGATCAATTGCGAAACGCACCATTGGCATCAGCATACCTGCTGCCATGAAACCGCCTACACCAGTAAGGGTATAGTTCAAAAATTGACGTCTAGACACACGATGGTTTTTCTCACTCATTGTTTTCCCCCCTCTATAGAAAGAACTAAGTCCATACGGACAGTAGATGATAACACATAGAAAACTAGGACATTCTCATGATATATCAATCTTGCCCCAAGGTCAATAATCTCCTGACCCGAAAAAATGGCAAGGTTGTGACTTATTTCAGATACTTTGAAAATATTTTCGTGTATCTATTGCTTTTTCAATATCATTTTGCTAATAAGGGTCCCTCTGGGGGTATTTTGTGCAATTTACAACACTTTTAGTCCTGCCATTTTTGGATGAACATCGGCAGTAGCTGATTCATTTGATTCTGGATGATTTTCTGTTTATATTTTTCTTCCATGTCCTCAAGCGGGATCGCAGGCAGCCATACCAGCTTCCCCTCCAGTTCCTGTTCAGACTGGCTCCAGGAAGCGTCAGATGTCATAAGAAAGACATGTTTGATATTCTCTTTTTTTATATGTAGGGATAGGCTATTAAGCTGGTTCACTTTGTTCTCCGGTGTTTCTGAATCGACATAGCTGTATGAAGGTAATAATATCACTCTCCCTTTAAACTGCCTTTCTAATTCATAACTTAGAATGTTTATGTATTCACCATGGGAAGCTATTGTTTTGATATTGTCGCTGAAGCTTATTGGTATAAGGGGAATGATGACGGTATCAATATATTCTTTTGCTTGTACATACTGGGAAATATCTTTGCTTGTCCATTTCATGAGTGGTTTTCAGCTCTTTCTTTTTCAGATTTGGTGTTGTTCTTTAAATATAAGTTTTGTCATTGGAGAGGTCAAATATTTTAAGGAACCTAGGGTCACTCGTCGTGACCCGCATAAGAAAAATATAAACCCCCAATGGTTGAATTGGGGGTTAGAGAAATTTATAGTCTCTTCAATTGGCTTGTCAATTTACGGAATGCTTCTTCGTCCTGTCGGTCAAGGGCATCGTCAATCATATTAAGCAGCTTTTCTTTTTGGAAGGTATAGATGGACTCCTCTAGCATCCGTTCTGCTATGATCCTGTCCTTCTCATTTATTTGAGACTGCTTTGGCATGAAAGGATTATCTTCCAATACGGCAGCATATTGCGGCGAGTGATAGACTGAACGGAAATTCAATTGAATGTAGATGTCCTCATCTCGATTGAGCCTTATATCATGAAAGGACTTTTCAGCGTCCGTTGTCATGACATTTTCTTTATAAAATCTGAATGGCACTTCTTCTACACAATGGGTTGACATGATAATACCGCGTGGGCAAAATTGGGCTTGCTCGACAAAGTGAACTTTCTTCATTAACTGGTCATGACTCATCAAATAGTTTAAGATCCATACACATTCTCGTCTTTTTAACTGATAGTTTCCCAAGAACCACCTTATAAAGTCCTTTTTCTCGTTGACAGATACAGGGGTAGCCACAACTATCGTCCCTCCTCTGCGTAGAATATTCCCTACTCTTGTAAATTTAAATACAGATCCTGCAACTCTATGTTAGTCGGGTCTAGTTGTATTAGTTTCTCAAATAGCGGCTTTGCTTCTTCTCGTTTTCCTTCCTCTAAAAGGAAGTGTGCATAATCATAAAGGAAGCTGCTGTCATCTTTAAAAGAAGTATATGCATGACGGTAATGATTTAATGCATCAGAATATTTTTCTATTTTCTGGTAGGAGACAGCAAGATCCCAATCGTATTGAGGGTCTGTTTCCCCAAAGTTGATAAGTTCTTTTAGGCAGTCTATAACATCTTCATAGCGTTCTTCCTGCAAGAAGATTTTCGTAAGAGTTAAAGCTGCTTCAACATAGCCTGGATCAATGGCAATTGCTTCCCTTAACAACCTTTCAGCTTCGTCAACATTTTGCTGCTTCATTGCCACTTTAGCACCATAAACCTGAAGTTCTTTATTATATTCATTTACCGCTAAACCTTCTTTTGCCACGCGCAAGCTATCATCCAACAACCCTTCATGCTCATATGCTTTTGCAAGATACAGATAAAGAGAAGAGTATTCATAATCCAATTCTTTTACCTGATTAAGTTTTTCGATACACGTCTTGAAATATCCTGCCTGAAAAGCGGTAAAACCGTATTGAAATAATACGTCAATTTTCAACTCTTTCTGCAAGGCTTGGTCGAAATAAGGCATTGCATCTTCAAATTGGCCTGTTGCACTATAGCATTCAGCCAACCTTTCCTCCAAGGAAAAGTCCAAATCCCCTTTTTGGGATAAGACCGATAAATAATAAGGAATGGCCTTTTTATAATCACCTTGGGAAAGATTTAATTCACCAAGTGCCAAACTGATGATAGGTTCATCAGGAGCTAGCTTTTTGGCAGCAAGAAGCTTTTGCTCACTCACTTCAAAAAGACCCTGAGTCTGATAAAGATCTGCTAAAAGAAGCAAGGACTGGACAAAAACATCGTCCTCTTCCTGAATATTTTCAAGCAAGGCCATCGCTTCATCCTCTTCATCGAGGTCGATGTGTACTTCGGCCAATGAAATGATCAGGTCCGACTCATTTGGGAACTGGTATAGCAGGTTTTTAAAAAGTTCTTTGGCATCTTCGAGCATCCCAAGCTGCTGATAGATCTGTGCCGTCTGGAACAGGTCCTCTTCTCCGAACTTTGTTTCATTTTCTTTTAACAAGGAAAGTCCTTTTTCTATTTCTCCGTTATCTATTAGTTCTAAAGCTTGATCGATTACTGTGTAAGACAAAATACTACTTCCCTTCGTTTTAAAATCCGAGAGTACCACCCGACATCACATTTCTTAATTTAAACTTTTTCGCTCAACAAGAAGTGGCCGGGCATTGTCACCGTACATTCATTACCAAAACCGGGTCTGAATAGAACATCCTCACCCACTTTGATGATGGTACCTTTATGAACTGTAACTTCTGGAATATGACTATCATAATCCAGATTTTCAATTGTTTCAATAATATGGCCTTCGGGTGACAAATAGAGATTATAGTCTAATTCTCCACCGACCCTCAAATCTCCTTTAGTCGGATAGATGCCAAATTTCATGAGAAGTTCCAAATCAAGGGGTTTACCCGCTTGTGGACAATGGATCGAATGTATCAATCTTTCTTCTTTCATGATTGCGTTCCACTCTTTTTTCTTTTTCATTTTCTTCTTGGATGTGGAGAGGTTTTGCCAGCACGGAAGGAAGGTGATCGGGAACTGGTAAAGGCTATCCTTGATCCATCCCCATGGTATAGTAGAGAGTTCGCTATCATCTTGTATCTGCAGAAAGACAGCTGGTATCTTATGGCGTCTGCATTGTCTAACAAAGGAAGAAGTCAGTTTTTCTAGAGGAATTCTTACGGAAAAATAATAATCTATCGGGCTATTCAATAAAGTGGTCTTGGCTTTTTTAAGCGCTGGTATAAGATCTTGTTCCCGTTGGATGGTTATCAATGATAGAAGGGTTGTACAGCCTTTTTTCAAATAGTTCTCTGTGATGTATTGCTTGAATGATAAAAAGGGCATCTGTTCAAGATTATCTACAATCATGACATGACCAGGTGTGAGCACATAAGGGGAAATATCCATTCGCATGGACCGTGAACTCGTAATGGCTCCTTCTTTCATATAATGGACCTTATTGTTTTTCACGAGTATGTTGCTTTTGAGGAGTGTTTTATTATTCTTGACTATATTTGCTGCTTCCATAATATATTCCATAGCATCCCCCTCTTACATTCGTCTTAAGACAAGCTATGCAAAAGGGGGGAGATATATTCTTTTTACATTAAAAAAGAACTGGGAGGCATATAAAATACTTTTCAATAAATTGGAAGAGCACTAACTCTACCTTACCCTCTTCTCAGACTTTCCATATGCTCAAAGAAGCTTGGGTAGGATACGTTGATGGCTTTATCATTATGGAGAACTGTTTCTCCTACAGCAATCAAGCTTGCAACGGCCCCCATCATGCCTATCCTATGATCACCATAGCTATCAAGGGCTCCGCCATGCAACTTTGTTTTTCCCTTAATGATCATGCCATCCTCTGTTGCCTCAATATCGGCTCCAACTTTCTTCAGCTCGTTCACAACTGTATCAATACGGTTTGTTTCTTTCACCTTTAGTTCTTCGGCATCTTTGATGATCGTTGTCCCCTCTGCTTGAGTCGCCATCAATGCGATGATCGGGACTTCATCAATCAGACGAGGGATGATCTCACCGCCAATTTCCACACCTTTTAGGTTTGAGGTTGTCACTGTAATGTCAGCATAAGGTTCTGGACCATCTTCTATAATAGTTGAATAGGAAAGTTCTGCTCCCATCTGCTTCAATACTTCGAGTATGCCCGTTCGGGTAGGGTTGAGACCAACTCTTTGCAACGTTACCCTGCTATTAGGAACTATGGCAGCTGCTACAAGGAAAAATGCTGCAGAAGAGATGTCTCCTGGTACGACGATATGCAGGTCGGAAACCAGCTCTTGACCTCCTGCAACACTCACTGTGCCATTTTCCTCTTCCTTGACTTCCACACCAAATGCTTGGAGCATTCTTTCCGTATGGTCACGTGATTTATAAGGCTCTTTTACGCTTGTAACACCTTCACCCTGCAATCCGGCCAACAAGATGGCAGATTTCACTTGTGCGCTTGCTACTGGTGATACGTAATCAAGACCTCTTAATCCCCCTCCTTGAATGGAGATTGGAGTGAAGTTTCCATCTTGGTTACCTTGAATTCTGGCACCCATATCCCGCAAAGGGCCCGTAACTCTTTTCATAGGTCGTTTTGCAATGGACTCGTCCCCTATCAACACAGAGTGAAAAGGCAAACCGGACAAGATCCCCATCATCAATCTTGCCGTTGTGCCTGAGTTTCCTACATCAAGTACTTCTGATGACTCACTTAACCCCTCCAATCCTTTTCCATACACCGTTACATTGGAGTTCTCCTGTTCGATTTTGACCCCAAGTTTTGTGAAACAGTTGATCGTGCTTAGGCAGTCTTCCCCGGGAAGGAAATTCTCCACTGTTGTTTTCCCCTTTGCCATAGACCCGAACATGACGGATCGGTGGGATATAGATTTGTCGCCGGGTATCTTGATGATCCCGTTCAACCCGCTTGCTGTGCTAGTTAGCTTCTTCATCAATTTCTCTCCTATCTAGACAATATATGTTTCATACATCGTATATTTGCGTAAGCATTCCTCTGCTGATTGTCGGTCATCATCCGATTGGAAGCTTAATCTCAGCACCCCATATATCTCTTCTCTTGTTTCCATGATGCGTATATTGGTTATGCTGATTTTTTCTTTTGCAAGAATACCTGTGATTTCTGATATGATACCAGGATAATCCGGTACATCCACATATAAATCGTAAAAAGAAGGAATCGCGCCCTTTGCCTTTACAGGCAGTCCGTCCCGAAACTCCTTTGCTTTGCTGAAATAATCGAGCAAAAAGGCCTCGTTGTTTTGGGTCAAGTTTTCTTTTATTTCCGACATCTGCTTCATCCATTGATCCAAGAGCTTCAGAATGGTCTCCTTGTTATGTATGAGGATGTCCTTCCACATTGTGGGATTACTGGAGGCGATCCTCGTAATATCCCTGAATCCCCCGGCAGCAAGTCTTGTCACATACGCGTTGCCCGTTTGCATGTCTTCAGCTTGATGAACGAGTCCTGCAGCTATTACGTGCGGGAAATGACTGATCACGCCTGCCACCAGGTCGTGGTCTGTAGCAGACATCGTAATGAAGTTTGCTTTGGTTCCTGCCAGCCACATTTTTGTCAGGGCGATCTCCTTAGGGTTTGCTTCCTCCTGAAAGGGAGTCAGGACATAGAAGGCATTTTCAAAGAGATGGCTCTTTGCGGCTATCACTCCACTTTTATGTGAACCAGCCATCGGATGCCCTCCAATAAAAGTAACATTTTTCTGAGGAAAAAGAGTAGCAGCTAGGGCGGTGATACTCCCTTTTGTACTTCCTACGTCCGTTATCACCACCTGTGGTTTTATAAAATCAATACTGCTTAATTGTTTTAACACTTCATTCGCCTGGATAACTGGTACGGAAATGACAACAAAGTCAGCATCAGCCACTTCTTCTTCATAGGACGCACAATAATCATCTATGACCTTCAATGACTTAGCAAGCTTAGCCTGTTGCCCATTAATGTCGAATCCGATTATTTCTGCATGTGGGTGTTCTTTTTTAATAGCAAGGGCTATGGAACCTCCGATCAGCCCTAGTCCTATTACCATCACTTTCCCCTTCATTCGCTTCACCGCCTGATGTCTATGTGAAATTAGTTGTTTATGTAAACTTTGTTGCTGTTTCGAATGTATAAATCTACAATTATTTTCCTTACTGTCGTGCTCTCTCTGCAGTACTTAAAAAACTCTTTGACCATTTAGAGTATGAAAGCAGTAAA
>LQXN01000031.1 GCA_001648575.1 Sutcliffiella horikoshii DSM 8719
ACAGATAACCTTACTATTTTATAGTTTGCCAACAGTCAAATGTATGAACCCTATCTCCATCTCAAAAGCTCGCTTAGCCCCCGGTGATTTCTGCCTCCAGCCACTCTCCCTTTTAGAATAAATCTAAATAAGATATATTCCTTATTTTTATATAAAAACATATTTTCAAAGCTGAAATGAATGAAAACATGGTTTTAACCGCTCTTTTTGGAAAATTCATATAATTCTAACATATGTTACTATTCACTTAGGGCCTAGTTTATAGGAGAGGAGGAATAATGATGAAAGAACTTAACTTGAAAGTTGAAGACTTCGAACTAGAGTTAGAAGTGTACGAAGTTTCTTCCGCTACAGTACTTGATACAATGGGAGCATCTCAAGGATATAACTCTTGCTCTTCCGTTGTAACTCAAGCCTAATTTCGTCTTTATACTTATCTACTGATTGCTCAGTTCAACTTTGAACTGAGCTTTCAACTTTCATTACAAATTTTCGCTTGAAGGGAAGATCCTGAAAAATGGCAGTAATGGACAACTATTTAGTAAGGACACCAGCACTGAACTTAGACGTGTTGGAAGCAATATTTAATAATGACAAGGAACTGGAAAAAATTCTTGCAGCTTATTTAAGTCAGGAACACATCAAAGAAAGAATACTTATTGGAAGCGATAGCCTTTACCAACAATTAGAAGAAGGAAAGCTGACAGCCGGTGCAAGGTTATCACTTGTGAAGTACTTACTACGCATGTCCTCAAGGACCATACCCTTTGGATTGTTTTCAGGAATATCCAATAGCAAATTTTCTACAGCAGAAGTTGGGAAACATGCAGCAGATGAAAAGAAAATTAGACTGTCTATAAAATGGTACATAAAACTAATAGCTATTATAGAAGATTCACAAGGAATAGAATCTCAACTGAAGGTATCGATAAACCCTTTAATAGTAGAAGGCAGTCAGCAATATAACTTGGATACAATTCTTCAAAATAATTTTCAACAACTGAAAATTAAAAAAGGTCCTCTAATTAAAGCACTGGTAAACCATTCTACCTCCCCTATAAGAATAGTAGATTTAGTAAATCATATTGTTCCAGAAGATATGGAAAAGAAGCATCTGTGTTTAAAAACGATAAAAAACCTATTGAAAAAACAATTTCTTGTCAGTGAACTGCAGCCTTCTGTTTCTTTCCACAAGGAAGATGATCTATTAGGGAAGCTATTAGAAAGCTCAAGGTTATTGAGTGAAGGGCAATATTCTGTCATTCGCACTATCGCCTCCATGATGGAAACGTATAAGGGGCAGAAAGTAGGAGAAGGGATCCCTACCTATTTGGAACTCATCAGAACAATGCAAAGATTAGTAGAAAGTGATAAATACCTTGTCATCGATTCTATCTACCATAAGCAAAGGGATGAACAACTAGGATTTGATGTCAAGGAAATCGAGGCGGTGGTAGAAAACCTTGCTCCATTGGCACATTTCAGTCAACAGTTCACCGCAAATGCCTGGGAACAATACTACTTGCAGTTTGTAGATCGTTATGGATTTTTTAACGAAGTGGCATTAATGGATCTATTAGATAGTGACAAAGGTATCGGCGTGCCTTCCTTTCAAAAGAACACTCAAACCTCTGAGCAGGATGAAGAATTTTTGACATATATGCTGGATAAGCTTTGGAACAATAGCAATCATGGTTCGAACAAACAAATACTAGAACTACAAGATGAGGACATGAAGGCTATCTCCGCCATTTACAAAAACACCAAGCAACACAAATTAAAAGACGGATACGATATGAAATTTTCCATCTTGGTTGAAAACGGAAAGAAGCTCTTCAATCTAGGTGTAAATTCTTTCGGAAGTACAGCGTCCTCTTTCTCGGGTAGGCTCGACCTAGAACAGCATCAGGAGGCATCCACCTATTATTCAGATGACCACTATATAAGTTGTGAGTTAAATGGAGTACCGATTAATTATCCTGATTTAGGCATTTCCTATAAAAAGCCAGACTATGTGATTGACATCACCTGTAATAGTGAGAAGAAAGACAATGTCATTGAACTTGCCGATATCTATGTCGGGGCAGATTCGGCTGGATTATACCTAAAAAGTCGAAAATACAATAAACGATTGTTACCAGTCTCGACTCATATGCTTTACTACAATAACTTTGTGGAACAAAAGCCACTTTTATTCTTATCACTTTTCGGAAAATACATTAGTGAAGTACCGACAAATATCAACTTGGGAAGATTGAAAACGCTTAGTCATCTTCCAAGGATTCAGTATAAAAACATCATTCTATCTCCACGTAGGTGGAATATCCCGATGGCTGAACTGAAAGCCGAACCAAGGCAGCGCTTAAAGCAACTCGCAGAAGAGCATTGCTTAAATGATCAATATATTTATCTCCTTGATGGTGATAAAACGTTACCGATTTTGTTACATACCACTATAGGTCAGGATTTAGTCATGGATGCCATCAAAAAGACTAGTAAATATAATAATCATCTAACATTTATCGAAGCATCGGAACTAAATGAAACGATTGAACAGAAGCGGACCTTTGTGAAAGATTATATTGTCACTGTACCACCAACTGCCAACAACTCAGTTAGGGTTGTCCCGGCAACGGATGTTGGGACACACGCACATCTGATTGAACATGAATGGACATACTTTAAAATTTTTTACCATCAAAATCAAAAGCATACGGTTCTAAATTCCTGTTTGGATAGCCTCTATAAAAGCAACTGCCCAGAGGTGTTCTATATAAACTATATGGATGTTCCTGGCCAGCCGCATCTTAGGATCAGGTACAAAAAAGAAGAGGGTTCAAAAGAGCATAAATCCCTGGTTGAAACACTAGAAGCCCTTCGCAAGAATGAACTGGTAAAGGATTATTCCACCCATTTATTTGAACCAGAATATAGCAGATATGGAGGAAGTACCACCTCTAAAGAAGCTTACAGATACTTTTGCCAAGAAACATTGGTAGGTTTCCAACTGAGCCTCCAGCAAAAGTGGAAGACGATAAAGGAAACAGAAAAAGGCATTATGTTCATGTTGTTTACATTATTCGATTTTCATGAAAGCTATGAGAGTGCGGCATCCTATCTTGAACAACTGCATGCCCATGTTCAGGCGGCTGCCGATGAAGACTACTTAAAGAAGTTTAAGTCAAACAGGAATTATTATACTTCACTTGGAAATCAGGCATTGGAATTATACAAGGAACATCAGCATGGGATTTTTAAGGGGAAAAAGGAAGCAGGAAGACGTTACACGAGCATGGTAACTCAGCAATTTTCAGCAGATAGAAGAGACTACATTTTCAATAGCATCGTCCATATGACTTTGAACAGGGTGATCGGTGTCAATAAGCAGCTGGAAGCCGAAGTGAATTGCATGGTCAAGTACATCTTCCACAATATGAAATATAGACTGCAGATTAAAGGAGAATACGATGAACTTTTATGAAATGAAAATCTACATGAATGATGTGGACAATCATCCAATCTATTCATCTATCCGATCATTGTTGGAGGAAGAATCCGTCCTTTCCCTTAAGAAAAGCTTCGAAAATGGCTATCATTTAACGGTTTTTGGTTGGCTTACCCAAGATCGAATGAACCAAATATCAACTGAATTCACAAGCTTACTCCTAGCGTACCCAACAGAAAAGTATGATGAGACGGCTTTTAGGAATAGCTATAGAAAGGTAGCAGAAATAGCGCTGAAAGAGAATGCACTCACAGAAATCCATCAAAATAAGGTTCTCATTTCAAAAAGGCAGGATTTATACGGTTTTCAAAATAAAGAGCAATTGGAGATATATTTAAGAATTAACCAAGTATTTGACAGATGGTTTATGCCTAGCTATTGGAAAAGGGATAACAACATCCTTTCTATTACAAAGGAAATGACACCATTTTGCACGAATCTACCAGATGTTGTGCTCTCTAAAGAGCATGCACTTTATTCCAATGGGTTTGTTTCCCATCTTTCACACTATCTTGGCCTATTACACTCTTTAAGCGAAAAGAATAAACAGATGATTGTCGAGAGATTTGAACAAGCAGCTGAGAAAGATAGAGAAACGCTAAAGGAGAGCTTGGAAAAGGATAATGGCTTAACTAAGGATCTGAATGAAATATATCATGAGATAAAGGATGCTGTTCAACGGGGCGTGCTGAACTTTCATTCTCCACACGATGATGCTCATATTGAAAAGAAGGTGGCAACATCCTCTAAAAGGCATCAGCGTGCACTGGCAACTCCTGAATTAAACAAATTGATTTTGAAGGACCCTGTCTTAATCGCGAACCGTTGGATACTAAATGTATTATATGAAAAACTGGTGCTTCTAAACATCAAACCACTGGAGAAGTTCTATATGAATTATTTGCTTTGCTCAATGAGGTTTCAGAAGAAGGAGGTATATGCATGAATATTTTTCTTGATCCGACAACGTATATCATCGATACCGAAACTGATTTTTATATTTGTACCAAGGAAAAGAATTTAAAGCTGATGCTGAAGGAACCTTCAAGGAATAGAGTCTATCAAATTATTAAAGCATTGAAAGCTGGAGAACCTTTTGCCTCTGCCAACGCATTCGATGAGAAGGTTGTAAAGCTGCTGCTGGATAAAGGGATGGCAACCACCTTAGAAAAAAAGAAGGAGATTTCCTTTGAAGGGATCTCACACATTTCCGGTCCTCCATCGTTTATCGAAGTATTGAAAAGAGAGTGTGGCAAACAAGTGGAGCATGTGGACGGAAATGCCATTCTTGTACTTGATGATGATGGTGGCAAACATGAACTGCATATTACTTTTTTCAAAAGTGATATGTATATTTCTAATTACGCCCTAGAATCTAACAAAACAGAGGATTTGAGCGATGATTATTTAGAATATGCTGCCTTTGTCTTCTTAGAGAAATTGCAACAGAAAGCCATTCAACCATCACTTCTCACTAGTGGAATAATGGTGATCGATTTATCGATATATGAAAACTCATCAACCATGATTGCGCGGAAACATATCAATTACAAAAACATCAAATCTAGTTATTTCATGAATGAAAAATTGAACAAGGGCCCTGTATCCTTTGATTTTAAGCAGTATTTCCCTTTTGTTTGTTTGTCCTATCGATCCGAAGGCCTGGAAGGTGAACTGGTGAGCATCGGTTTTCAGGAGGAAGACGCCATCAACAATTTACTTCAGTTGCTTGCACATCATTTCCAAATGGACTCAACCATCGATCTCGTCCCTATAGAAAAGATAGAGACCGTAAAAGTAAAGACCCTTCTAAAAAAGCTATGGTTCATTAAGTTTCAGCAAGAACTAGAAATAGAAGAAACAAATGATTCAGTGTTCCTTACCATAGGTGAACGATCGTATTCACAACCAAAAGATCCTACCATGAATCCTATTAGCTACTTACTAACCTTGCATCTAAATGGAATCACTTCCCCAGAGAGAACAGAGGAATTAGTACGATGATGGGTGTAGAAGAGGTCAGGGGTATTTTCACCAAACACTTTTTAACAGGGGAATATGGCAATTACCACATCTCTTTTATCACAGATGATAAAAGTATCACCATAGAAAGAAAAAGAAATGTGGAACAGGCATTAAGACACCCCGCCGTTTCAGGAGAAGTGCCCAAAAGCTCGTACCTATGCCCAGACATCAAAAGTGTGGAGAAAAGTATCTTGTTTTTTAAGATACATGTTCAAAAATACCAAGAAATGAAGTTGGATATCCCCAAACGGACTATTACTTTCACTTACGGATACGACCAGATAAAACGACCAATCAAGGAATCTGCAAGCAGTAAGCGGCTGCCATCTCACCTTTCCCTTGAGGATCTGAAAAATGCCTTGTTTCATATTCATGGTGGTTATGTCATTAGAGATACAGGCTCATCCATCGCCGTTGCAAACAGAAAATATTTCACGATACAAGGGTTTGGCTTTGATTATGATCCATCTACAGCAACAAGAAAAGCATTAATGGAGTACACAGAAAGATATTCAAGTATGGTAGATCTCCGAGATAGTATAACGGGTTCTTACCATCAGTTACAGAACAAAGCACCCGTTATCAACCCGGAACAATTCGGTCTTTATACTTCAGAGACACCTAAAGAAAAATATCAATTGGTAAGCTATCATCACGACCTGGAAATCGACTGGGTGAAAGGAGATTCACTAGTAAATGGTGAGACTTTCTATGTACCGGAACAGATGGTTCAATACTTGAAACCAGCAATGAAAAACAGATACACAATTGAAAGCTCCAATGGCTGTGCGATTGGGAATTGTGACGAGGAAGCGGCATTGTTTTCTATCCTGGAAGCATATGAAAGAGATACCTTTTTCAAGTCATGGTTTCGAAATTCCCAGGTTGTTAGAATAGAAGGTTTA
Source organism: Sutcliffiella horikoshii DSM 8719 (assembly GCA_001648575.1). Taxonomy (GTDB): domain Bacteria; phylum Bacillota; class Bacilli; order Bacillales; family Bacillaceae_I; genus Sutcliffiella_A; species Sutcliffiella_A horikoshii. Next base: position 6,436 of record LQXN01000031.1, read on the forward strand.
AAAGGCTATGAAAACCAACGATCATTTTTTGAAAATGAAGGGTATGAATTGGAATTCTATCTGCTTCCTAATAATGCGAAGATACCAGTAGTATGGGCACTGATTCGAAGCGGTGATACTCATAATCAAATTTACTCCATCACAGGGCTCGGATGTCATCCGCAGCTGGAGCATGCGATAGAATCAGCCTATTACGAATTGTATAATGCCTATTTAAATTTAACGGGCTTAAAAGAAGATTCCTTGAGCACTTTGATCAGTGAAGTGGAAGCAAAGGAGAAATTGGATACCATGGAGGATCATTTTTACCTCTTTGCCTCCTATAAAGTGAGAGGGCTATTAGAGAGGAAGCTTAGTGATGTTAGAGAGGAAGCATATGCCGACCTGTTAAGGTTCTCCTATTATACAGAGAATTTACAGGAAGAGCTTGCATATGTTGTCGAGAAAGTAAAAACAGAATATGAAGACATATTACTCTTTCACCAATCTAATGTACTATTGAATTCCCTTTCATTATCCTGTGCAAAGGTCCTTCTCGTTGGGGCTATGCCTGTCGACTTCACATCTGAACTTATTAGGAGGACCAATACACTTGATGACGAACGAAGATGGGAAGCACGTAATGTTCACCCATTGGCATAAGGAGGAGCAGGCATGAATTATACAAGTAATGATTTTTTTCAAGAACTCGCGTTTAATTCCCTTTTTAATGATGGGGAACAGATGTTGGAGCGGCAGATGGATGACTACGTCCTTGTGGATGACGATGTGGTCTGTGATGATCCAGTTCATTCGATCATGACAGGACTCAACGACTACAACAGAATAGAGAAAGATACTCACTTTAAGGTCCACAAAGGCTATCCATCCCCGCGAAGCTTATATCCAATCCGTTTATTCGTTGTAACGAAAAACGGTTCTTTCTTGACTAAAAACGACCAAACTAAGAAATTCGAGCTCTATGAGAATGCTGCACGAGAGGGAGAAGAAGGGGACATTTTGCTCGAATATGGAAAAGTGTATCCTGCATATTATAAGTCCATCAAAAAAAGCTTGCTATTATTAGAAGCAGGACATTTAATATACAACATTCATCACGTTGCAAAAAGCTGTGAAGCTCGTTACCAAGTTCTTGAAAAAAACGGATACCTACTATTAAAAAAGGGAAAGAGCCCAAATCAAGATTTCCAGCCGGCTAAACTGGAGAAATTCTATCATTTAAGCTCTATCAGGAATAGCGGGCCATATTTACATCCAATAACAGCCTACCATCTTATTCCGCTGCTTGATAATGCCTTGGATTTTCAAAAACTTACTGAACAGTTGGTAAGCTTGTTCATGCAACCACTAAAGAAGAACGCAATCCGGTTAATCAAACTACAAAATGATGGGGATGGGTTGTTTCACATCCCACATAAAGAACCAAAGGTGGACTATAAAAAGTTAAACAGCATTTATCCCTATATAAATTTTAAAGGCGTATCAGGTATGTATGTTTTCACCCTGGACAATCTGGTCTTTAGTGAGGAGGAGAATATTACGCCATACATTTTGGCGATTGGATTTCTCGCACAATTTTATTGCATGTTGTATGCGTCCGAACAAAATTATTGCAGGCCAGTAAAGAGTTATAATATAGGGGATTTCGAGCATTTATTAGGTATAAATGGAAGTCATACGACCATCATGTACAGTTTAATCATCGGGGGTAAATAGGAACTGGGGGAAAAACAATGGATACTAAATGGAGAACATTATTTAAATTTTCTCTCCCTGTAACATTAATCGGGATAGCGGATTTACTATTAATCTTAATAGACCTCCTATGGATCAGGGTTTTCATTGGGGATACCGACGCACTGTCGGCACTTCGTCTATCCACCACCATCATCACATTTATTGAAATGGTGCTGATTGCGGTCATTTCAGCTTTATTAATTTTCATAAGCCAAAACTTTAGTGCCGGTAAAACAGACCAAGCAAAAGAAGGAATCAAAAATGCCTTTTCCTTTTCCATTTATAGTGGTGTCGTTGTCATGCTGCTAGGATTTTGCATTCTTCCATTCATCAAATACATTTTTGGTGTGAACGACTCCGTAAACGGATATCTGAATAACTATCTACTAGTATATTTTGCCGGCTATGTATTCTTTTCTTTAAATAACTTTCTCATGCTTCTTCCAAGATATTTTCAAAAGCTGAAAATAATCTATATGAGCTTACTTTTTGCTATTCTGATAAATATAATTATCACTCCATTAGCAATGCTGCTATTCGATTATTACAATATGTCGATGATGAGTGGGGCGGCAGCTGGTACCGTGTTGGCGAATGTGATAAGTACACTTTATCTGCTAATGAGAATTTTCAACCAAGATTTTCTGAAAATTGGCCTGTCCAAAGCCATGATGTCATTCAAACCAACATTTCAAATCATCAAAGAGAACAAAAAATTTGTTAGCTCCCAGATCTTCAACGGCATCACCTTCAATTTGTCTATGTTCTTCTATATTATCATTCTTTCCTATTATCCAGATGAAGCATTTAACGTATATGCCGTTGGGATGTACGCCTTTATGGTATTCGGGGTATTTGCCCAAAACTTTGCAGCCAGCTTGATCCCGATTGTCTCCGGTTACATGGGGAAAGAAGATATAAAATCCATTAAAGAAACAGTCAGGAAAGTATTTATCGTGCTGGGAGGCTATGGTATCTTTGTTGTCAGTGTCATCCTATTATCTAATGACTTACTTGCATCAGCGCTCTCCTCAGATGCAGAGATGATAGCAAGATTTAAGGAATTCTACCTGCTATATAGCATTCCATGGGCCTTGAATACGATTTCTTTCATCTTTATTTTTGTTGTGGCCGGCTCCGGAGACTATAAAGGTGGAATGTACCTGACCATAACCAATATGTATGTCATCGTCCTTGGTAGTTTACTGATTATCCCTAATCTATTTTCGGATAAGGTTTCAGGGGTAATCATTGCTCTATCCCTGATTAATATCATGACGTTTATCAATTCTTTGACCTATTACCTATTAGGGAAATGGCAAAGCGCTTCCCTCGTTAAAAAAGCAAAGGCAACCAAAGAGCTTTCTGCTTCCTGATACCGTAGAGAGTATACAAGCGATAAGCTTCAAGACCCAATTGTGGTCTTGAAGCTTACATTTCTATACAGGGGATAATTTCAATTCTGCAACTTGTTTTTCTATATTTCCAATAAATTCCAAGCACTTTTGGTTATTCGTCATTTGGAAAACAAACTTAGCATTATCCAAATAAACCTGAATGTTGCTAGACTCATAGTCTTTCAGTTTAAGCATGCTTTGTGAAGCTTGAATATAAAGGTTTCCTAGCATCGATATGTCCTCTAGTTCCTGGGATAGCTTTATACCCCTTTCCGCAACCTCAATCGATTGTTCATACAAATTTTCATAGAAATATAATTTAGAGAGATTAAAGTATACTTTTAGTTTAAACCGTCGATATGCTTCCAGTTTAATATTTACATTCAATATATCAGTATAGTGCTTCAAAGCTTCCTTATAATCGCCATTTTCAGCATAGACATTTGCTATGACATTTTTGATTCTTAAGTTTTGAAAATGCACTTTGTTCCTCTCTTTACTCAACAACAAAAGCTTCAGCTGTTCCACGCATTCTTCCCAAGAAATCAAGCCAATTAATTGTGCTGATCTAAAAAAATGCCAATCTATAAATTGATTGAACATCCTGCCAAGATCTCTTGCTTTACTTAACTTCCTCTCAAGCTTGGTTATCTCGTGAACCTCATGATATTTTTTTGATTTTACATACTCTTCTATACTGATGATTGTATCCGAAATATATGTTTGATTATTTTGATAATTATTCTGAAAAAAATAATCAATGGTAACGTTCAACCGCAAGGCGATAAAGTACAGTATATCAATGCTGGGTAATGCCCGCCCTTTTTCAATACTACTAATAGTTGTCTGGCAGCAAATTCCGTCGGATAATTCTTTTTGAGACAAAAGCTGTTGTTTTCTCAATCTCTTAATTTCTTCTCCAAGTAGTTTACTGTCCATCATCTTGTCCCCTCCCAAAAATAAGACAAATATCATATATTAAACACAATTTATTACAAGTTAGAGTAAAATACAATACTCTCTCCGATAATGGACCTATACTACAAAATCATAACTCTTAAAAATATAATATAATTGTACTAGAAATAGATAAAAATTAGGAGGAATCAAAATGAGAAAATTTTTATACGCATGTTCTGCAATAACAATAATCTGCCTCTCCCTAGGAATCTCTTCCGCATCCATCACAAGTACCGAAATGTTAACTTCCCAAGAAACAGTAACCCCAGATTCACGTAATGATCCGACATTGCCATCTGAGGATTGATGAGTTATAGGATGTTCGAGGGTCCCTAGACCCAAGAAGAAATATATGGTGCCGACTATCAGTTCATAACGTTTATACTGGAAGAGAAAAATAAAGTAATTATTTTCTACTAAAGGAACTTTCTTATGAAGGTTCTTTATTTATCTTGAGGGATGTGGGTCGACAATCCAATCCATGAAATTATTGGGGGAGAGATCCAGACGAACTTGCCTATCCATCATGTTGCCACATCTCCTTTTGGCAAAAAAAGCACCTGTTTTCCCAACAGATGCTTCCCGATTTATCAGCTTGCTTTATCCATAAATGCTACTTTTTTCGTTTTTGCATTTTCACTGATAATGCTTTTAATTTTGGATCGTTCATCGGCATTAAGGTACACTTGCGGAAGTATAATAGCTTTATTTTTTGACACAAAAAATAAAAAAGTTGTCTTCGTTTCATAGATTGAGAGGATATTATCCCAAGAGTAATGGGAATGGGCGCTTTGTATGGTTTGAGTAACTCCATCCGGGCTTATTTCTAAATGAATGTCGTTATGCATTCGCCGGTCACTTCTGTATTCTATGGAAGCCTTCCAATTAATAACGGTTGATAACAAAAACCTGGTAGCTATGCTGACAATTATTGCAAACGCTGTGATCAGAAAGGTTATTTCCTTGAACAAGAGTAGTGCTAAGAGCATATAAAGCACACCAACCCAAATAGGAAAGAATACCTTCGCTTTTCTTGCGAGGAAGTGAATATGGTCAATGAACATCTTCTCACTAATGAAAATGGTGAAATTCACACCCCCGGGGTTTTCTGGTTGTATTCTTGCAACCGGCTCAGTGTATTCTAGGGCAGCACCCTTAGAATTCTCATTTTCCTTGATGAGCTGACGCAAGCGCTGCATCTCACTTTTCAAAAGGAATTTTTGTGGAATGAGAATTGCTTTATTTTTCGATATGTAAAATAAAAATAGGTTCTTGGTTTCGTGAATGGAGAGAATGCCTTCCCATCTTGTCAGCATTTCTGACCTACCCACTTTTTTATAAATTCCCTCTGCATTGATAGTGTAGAAAACCTCTTGCTGCATAAGCTGATCACTTCTATATTCTTTGATTCCTTTCTTAGAAGCCATCTTGGGTAACAAAAACCAAACAATGGTGCCCATAAACAAGCTGGCAACTAGCATGAAAATGATGGATATATCAGGGAGTAATATACGTATTAAGACAGAATATAGTAAAGCAAATGAAATCACATACCAAATTCTTGTTTTATTCGAGTGAAACACTATATATTCCTTCATTGCTTCTTCACTTATTAATCCACTTACCTTTATTTCGTTATTTTCCAATAAAGCCACCCCTTTCTTATTAATTATAGCATGGCGAGGGGGGAGAAACAGGGGACGAATCTTTGCTTCTTTTCGTTATCCTTTTCGTTAAGATTGGATAAAAAGGAAATGAGGAGGTTGGTTTGTTCAAATACATAACTGCGCATTACTAAGTAATCTCTCATAATTTTCTTCTATAATTATATTTGAACAAACGTTTGTTCAA
>LQXN01000032.1 GCA_001648575.1 Sutcliffiella horikoshii DSM 8719
AACGAAGATCAACAGTTACTTTTAAATCTTATAATATGCAATGTTTGTCTACAATCTGAAATCCCCCTCATTAATAGGGGGTTTTTCTCTTCCTACTATGGGAAAAATAAAAATACATATTACTTTCAGTGGGTGTCTATGGTACCTTTTATATATGCTTAAACAGATGTAATGAGGTGTAGTTAAATGAAACAGCGATTTGTGGTTCTCGACTTGGAAACGACAGGGAATTCCCCGAAGAAAAATGACAAAATAATACAAGTTGGCGCTGTTTTGATTGAAGACGGGGAAATAGTAGAGCGCTTCTCTAGCTTTGTTAATCCTGAGTGTGCCATTCCACCATTTATTGAGCAGTTAACAAATATTGAACAGGAAATGGTTGACCGTGCACCTACCTTCCATCAAATTGCCCCAATGCTTATTGAAATGTTGGACGGTTCCTCATTGGTTGCACACAATGTACCTTTTGATCTTTCTTTTTTGCAGCATGAATTAAGATCAAACGGCTATCCTGCTTTTTCAGGTAATACTTTCGATACGGTGGAACTAGCGAGGATTCTATTACCGACTCAAAAGAGTTATAAACTAACAGATTTATCCGTTTATTATCAGCTTGATCATGATAACCCACATAGAGCAGACAGTGATGCGGAAGCCACCGCTATCATCTTCTTGAAACTTTTAGAGAAGATACATAGGCTTCCTTCCATCACAATCAAGCAGTTGTTTACATTTTTACATACAATGAAAAGTGATATCCACCTTTTGTTTCAAACAGAAAGCGAACGGATTTCAGATGATCATGATCTATTTGAAGATAAGCTTGTAGTGAAAAAGGTCCGGAATTATGGATCGACCCCTAAGGACCATCACCCAAAAATGATCCTTGAAAAAATGACCAATCATCTAAAGCAAGTGGGGGATGAAGTTAATAAACTTCTGGAGTCCCGTCAACATGGGCTTTTAGAGTTCCCTCCTTCAATAGCAAAGGAAATCAACCATGTTTTCGGTGCTTTAGTATTTGCGCTTGAAAAGGATAAGCAAGTTGCCATATCCTCATCCAGATCAGATACTAAACACATTCTTGAAAGGTTGCTTCAAAAGTGTGCACCGACATCTGTTTTCCTCTCTTCTGAAATAAAAGGCAAGTATTATTATCTTAGTTTGCCTAGATTCTCTGCTTCGTTGGAAGAGAAAGATGATAATTATGATGCAGTCCTTACAAAAGCACAGATTTTAGTATGGTTGACAGAAACGGAAACTGGAGATATGGAGGAACTTTCTCTTTCATCAGGAGGAAGATTATTTTGGGATTCCATAAATTGTTCATACGATATAGGAGATGGACATGGAAAAGGTAGTTTTTGTTTTTATCGGCAGGCAATAAATAAGATGGATAATGCATCCGTTATCTTTACTAATCATCAATTCCTCGCAAAAGAAATATGGAGGCCTGATGTTTTTGTGGAAATAGATTATTTTATCGTAGAAGATGCAGACTCCTTTCAACATACCGTTAGCAGATTTCTTGGAAAGCAAATTAGCTACCTAGATCTCTACTTTGCCTTATCAAAATTAAAAGAAACCACTTTAGTTTCACAGGCCAAAGAAGAACTTGATGAAGCATTTCGCATGATAAGAAGCTACTGCCTCTCAAGGACTAAGAAAAACAAGCAAAGGGCCGTTTATAGATATAACCCGCTTAAAGAAAGCTCGCCCGGCTGGTTTGCTGTCTTGGAAGCTGCTCAGCGCCTTCACATGAAGCTCACAGAAGTTCTTATTTCATTGAAAAAACAGGGAAATCATAGCGGGGATCCCCATATGCCAGATATTCTCCCATTACAGCAAATGAGGGACACCTTTTATACCCTTTTATTCGAAGGAGGGAGAAATGGATTAACATGGTTTGATGTGCTGGCCAAAGGAGCAAAGAATTCCGTTACGATTTATGAGCAACCAATGGATATCTCTCAGCTACTAGCTGAAAAGTTCTACCAGCAAAAGAGCAGTGTATTATTCACTTCACAAGCAATGAGTGTGGATGATAAGTTCGACTATATGGTGGAAGAACTCGGGTTGAGTGATTTCTATCCAAAGACGGTCCATTTTAAAGAAAGCGACAAAGGAACGCTGCCGGGAGTTTATATACCGATTGACATGCCTCCTATAACAAGAGGGAAAAATGAACCTTTTATTCAAATGGCCGCCATACAGATAAAAGAACTTTTGGAAGATAAGGGAGGACGGATCCTGGTCACCTTTTCTTCACTTGAAATGCTGTCTGCCGTCTACCATGAAATCAAATCCCTTCCGAATTCTGAAGAAACAGTAGTTGTGAGTCAAAGCAGTATGTCAGGTGGAAAGCAAAAAATTCTGAAGGCTGCTTCTAATTTTGATAAAGCCATTCTTTTAGTGTCCAACAGTTTCCTTGAAGAGGTATCTCTTGCAGAAGAAGGAATAGACACATTGGTGGTCATGCGCTTGCCTTTCAAAGCCATGGATGAACCTGTGATGGCTGCTAAAATCGCGAATGTGGAAGGTCAAGGAAGAAACTCCTTTACAGATATATCATTACCTATAGCCGTGCTTAGGTTCAAAAAGATGGTGGGGATGTTTCTCGAAGGAAACGGTACTAAGAATATTTTTATTTTTGATATAAGAGTGATTGAAAAAAGATACGGCACCACATTTATAGAAGCTATTCCAAATGCCATTGTAAAAAAAGATTCCTTTTTTTCCATATTGAATAGTATGAATTAGAGGCTTTTTAGTTAGGTTAATACAGTATCAATACACTAAAAAGTGGAATGGATGAGCCAGATGTGGAATATGATGACCGTTTGTTTGCTGCTGTTCAACTGGGGGATTTTCCAACCTGAGATCCCTCATGATGTAGAAAAGATCGACTTAAACCTGTCGGAAAATGAAATAGCTTTTACATTTTTAGACCTCTCCCAAGGGGAAAGTACATTGATACAATCCAATACAGGAGATAATATTCTTTTCAATACAGGTGGCCCCGAAGCAGGAGAAGAATTACTATATTTTCTTGATATATATGGTGTAGACAAGCTGAAGGCAGTGATTGTGACAAATGAAACGGGTGAATACATCGGTAATCTAAATAGTATTGTCAAAAACATTGAAGTCGAGCGCATCATCCTGCCTGACCCTTCATTTGATAGTACTTTACAAACCAAGGAAGAAGTATGGAATACAGGGGAAATAACAGAGCTTTTAAACGGCCTGACTTGTGAAGTGTTAAGCAAAGGGAATAAAGAGAGTCATTTTGCCATGGACTTGTTATTGGAATTCAGAGGAACGAATATTCTTTATATGACAAGCGCAGAAAAAGAAGTGGAAAGAAACCTCATGGAGAAAAAAGAGCTGAGCATGGTGAACATATTAAAAGTTGGGGACTTTGGTAACCCGTCCGGCACCACGGAAGCTTTTCTTGATGAATGTGATCCACAAGTGGCGATTGTTTTCCATAAGAATGAACAAAAAGGAGTTTCAGATGTGCTGGAGCGGCTCCATGAGACTTGGATGGATATTTATCAGACACGCCAGGTAGGGAATATTTCTGTTAAAGCAAGAGATCATGATTATCAAGTGTTTACGATTACACTTGATGCCTACCGTTCCATCTCATAAAAAAGGGTGAACCTTCCCTGTGGAAAGATTCACCACTCAAATTGGTGTGGGATAGGAGTAAAATTTTATACTTTCAAGTACATCAATGTACTAAACTGAATATAAACTGTTATAATGTGTTTGAACACTATAGGTGATTCAGTACTTATATTCTAACCGACTAAAGGGGTGAGTATGAGTAACAAAAATTGTTTGAACGCAGGAGGATTTTGGGATGGAAAGCAAAATCGAAGTTTTATCAACTGTAACAGTGGAGAATTCATCCGATTTGTATAAAATCGTGGATACATTGAACAGGACGTTGAAAAGAGAAAATTTGATGTTTGGTCTTGCACTAGATCAGGAAGATCAGGAAAAAGCAGTATTTACAATATATCGTACATAAAGAAGTGATGAAATGAAAAAATGGATTATCTTAAGCATTGCCTTGGTTGCCATCATTATTTTATGGCAAGCCATCAGCATATATCAAACAGCCATGTCCCCGGTTAAGGACGAGATGGAGCGGGCAACAGAAATTGCTAAGCAGGATGCAGGTCTCATAACAGTGGAAGAAGCATCGACATACAACGGAACACAATCTTACATTATCGTGCAAGGGATCAATGGGGAAAACGAAAAGATGGTAGCATGGGTGAATGAGGAGAATGAAATTGTCCATTTGACTAAAGCGGAAGATGGGGTTCCAAAAGAAGATGTGTTGAAATATCTTCAAACAGACAGGGAACCGAAAGAAATCATCTCCATTACATTGGCCATGGAAAAGAATACACCATTGTGGGAAATCAAATTCAAAGATAACAATGATCAATATAACCTTCATTACATCAAATATGATAATGGAGAATATTTCCAACGAATAATTTTTTAATGGTAGCGGGAGGACACACTAATGAAATTAGCCAAGCGGGTATCGACATTAACATCATCAACAACATTAGCAATTACAGCAAAAGCGAAAGAATTGAAGGATGCAGGTCATGATGTGATCGGTCTTGGTGCAGGAGAGCCGGATTTCAACACCCCTGCTCATATTTTGGCTGCCGCCAAAGAAGCGATGGATAAAGGCTTTACCAAATACACCCCGTCTGGTGGATTACCAGTTCTTAAAAAAGAAATAATCAGTAAACTTGAACGTGATCAAGAGCTAACGTATAAGCCTTCAGAGGTAATCGTATGTATTGGTGCTAAACATGCCCTTTATACATTGTTCCAAGTAATACTGGATGAGGGGGACGAGGTAATCATCCCGACTCCATATTGGGTCAGCTATCCTGAACAAGTGAAATTAGCTGAAGGTGTACCCGTATATGTAGAAGGCAAGGAAGAAAATCAATTTAAAATAACAGCAGAACAATTAAAGGCTACGATCACAGATAAAACCAAAGCAGTCGTACTGAACTCCCCAAGCAATCCTACTGGAATGGTTTACAGCAAGGTAGAACTGGAGGAGTTAGGGAAAGTATGCCTGGAACATGACATCTTGATCGTTTCTGATGAGATTTATGAAAAACTTTTATATGATGGAAACCAACATGTCTCCATTGCTCAATTGTCTCCAGAGCTTAAAAATCAAACAATCATTATCAATGGGGTGTCCAAATCCCATTCAATGACAGGCTGGAGAATAGGCTATGCAGTAGGAAATCAGACCATTATCAGTGCGATGACGAACTTGGCGAGCCACAGCACATCCAACCCGACTTCCATTTCACAGTACGCAACGATCGCTGCATACCAAGGACCTCAGGATGATGTGGAAGTGATGAGAAAAGCATTTGAAGAACGACTGAACATCATGTTTGAAAAGCTGAATCAGATTCCCGGCTTCCAATGCCTAAAGCCACAAGGTGCCTTCTATCTGTTCCCAAAAGCGATAGATGCGGCTAAAATGGCAGGCTTTGACGATGTGGACAGCTTTGTAAAAGCGCTATTGGAAGAAGAAAAAGTGGCACTTGTCCCGGGCTCTGGCTTTGGTGCGGATGACTATGTACGACTTTCATATGCCACAAGCCTCGACCTTCTGGAAAGCGCCGTGGAAAGAATCGCAAACTACATGGCGAAAGTAACGGCTAAGTAAAACTTAGCCTTTCTTTTTGTTTGAATAGAAAAGTGTTTGCTTACGATATTACAGGCTTGTATAATAGAGGATATGTACATAAAAAGTGTTAATTTTAGTTAGAACAGTCTTGGAGGGAACATAGTAGTGAAAACAACGATTTCAGAAGTATATAAACATGTTGGGGAAGAAGTAACCATTGGTGCTTGGATTGCCAACAAACGATCAAGCGGAAAGATCGCTTTCTTACAACTAAGGGACGGATCAGGCTTCATTCAAGGAGTTGTTGTGAAAGCGGAAGTGGACGAGTCTGTATTCCAGGCAGCGAAATCAGTCACACAAGAAACATCCGTTTATGTTACGGGAGTAGTGCGTGAAGATGAAAGATCCCCATTTGGATACGAATTAGGAGTTACTGGAGTGGAAGTCATCCATGAAGCAGTGGATTACCCGATCACACCAAAAAATCATGGTACTGAATTCCTTATGGATAACCGTCACCTATGGTTGCGTTCCAAGAAGCAACACGCAATCATGAAAATCAGAAACGAAGTAATTCGTGCAACTTACGAATTCTTCAACGAAAATGGATTCTCTAAAGTCGATCCGCCAATCCTGACAGGAAGTGCACCTGAAGGTACATCAGAACTATTCGCAACTAAATATTTCGATGAAGATGCATACCTTTCTCAAAGTGGACAGCTTTACATGGAAGCAGCAGCGATGGCTTTAGGAAAAGTGTTTTCCTTTGGACCGACATTCCGTGCGGAAAAATCCAAAACTAGACGTCACCTGATCGAGTTCTGGATGATTGAACCGGAAATGGCGTTCTACGAATTCGATGACAACCTTGTTGTCCAGGAACAATATGTCTCCTACATTGTTCAGTCTGTTGTGAAGAACTGTAAATTGGAACTCGGAATTTTGGATAGGGATGTATCAAAGCTAGAAAAAATCCAAGCTCCATTCCCAAAAATCTCATATGACGATGCAATAAAATTCTTGAACGAAAAAGGCTTTGACGATATTAAGTGGGGCGACGATTTTGGTGCACCTCATGAAACGGCGATTGCCGAAAGTTATGATATGCCTGTATTCATCACGCACTATCCTGTAGGAATCAAGCCTTTCTACATGCAACCACATCCAGAACGTGATGACGTGGTATTGTGTGCGGACTTGATTGCGCCAGAAGGCTATGGAGAAATCATCGGGGGATCTGAACGTATCCATGATTATGAACTCTTAAAACAGCGATTAAAAGAACACAATCTGGAGTCTGATGCTTATAAATGGTACTTGGAACTTCGCCAATATGGTTCTGTACCTCATTCCGGTTTCGGACTTGGGTTAGAACGTACTGTTGCATGGATCAGTGGAACAGAGCACGTACGTGAAGCCATTCCATTCCCAAGATTATTAAACCGCTTGTATCCTTAATAGTGTTTTTGTTTTTAATGGGTCACCCGTTATTTATGCGGGTGACTGTTTTTTTTCACTTGGTCGCTGTGACGACTGACTTTCTTGTTTTTTGGGGGATGGTGGTTCCATAGGGCGTCTATGACGACTGACTTTGCCGTTTTGCAGGATCTGGTGGTTCCATAATGAAGCATCTGTGAAAAAATAAACAATTATCAGTACCATCAAAAATCTTTCTTTCACTTATTGACAATCTTCGCATTGAAAAATATTCCCCTAGGAAGAACACCAACAAATTTGTTATACTTATCGGAGAGGTGTCTCAAATGAAAAAAGAGCAATTTATTGAATTTATGGAGGAGGGGAACCTTTCTGTTCCTAAATACCTTCTAAATAACTATGTCAATCTTGGATTAAATGAAAAAGAATTTTTACTTCTCCTACATGTGCATTCATTTGTGGAAAGCGGAATTATTTTTCCAACGCCGATGGAAATCGCAGATAAGATGACGATAGATCCAACTGAATGTATGGAAATCTTGCGTCATCTACTCCAAAAAGGGTACGTATCCATCAGTGATGAAATGGATGAATACTCCATCAAATACGAACGCTATTCTCTCCAACCCCTATGGGAAAAAATGATTCATTATATGATGGACCAAAACAAGCAAGCCTCTCACCAGGTGAACCAGGAGCAGGAAGTTAATTTGTATACGGTATTCGAGCAGGAATTTGGTCGGCCATTATCACCTTTTGAATGTGAGTCTTTAAATATGTGGATGGATCAGGATCACCATGATCCTACCATTATTAAAGCCGCTCTAAGAGAAGCGGTCATATCAGGCAAATTGAACTTCAGGTATATTGACAGAATTTTATTTGAATGGAAAAAGAATGGTATCAGAACAATAAACCAAGCTAATGAATATGGCAAAAAATTTCGTAAAAATCAACAAAAACCTACTTCTGTTCCGTCCAATAAGACGAGCAATAACACGGTTCCATTCTATAATTGGCTTGATTAAAAGTGACGGGGGACACGTAATGCTTAAATTGCGTGTCTCTTTTTCCATCAAAAAGAGAAAGGCAGGATTTATCCAATGCTTAACCTTAAACAGATAAAAGAGGTAGTCGAGGTGATGGGGGAGATGTTCCCTGATGCCCATTGCGAATTGAATCATAAAAATCCATTTGAACTAGTGATTGCTGTAGCTCTCTCAGCACAATGTACTGATGCACTTGTCAACAAAGTGACAAAAAACCTGTTTGAAAAATACCAAAAGCCTGAGGATTATCTTGCAGTGTCATTGGAAGAGCTGCAGCAAGACATCCGGTCGATTGGTCTTTTCAGAAACAAAGCGAAGAACATTCGAAGTCTTTGTGAACTCCTTTTAGAAGAGTATGGAGGGGAAGTTCCAAGAGAACGTGATGAACTTGTTAAGTTACCTGGTGTGGGAAGGAAAACAGCTAATGTAGTAGTGTCTGTAGCCTTTGGAGTACCTGCAATCGCAGTAGATACCCATGTAGAAAGAGTGAGTAAACGCTTGGGGATTTGCAAGTGGAAAGATAGTGTGCTGGAAGTAGAAAAAACATTAATGAGAAAAATTCCGATGGAAGATTGGTCAGCCACTCATCACCGACTTATTTTCTTTGGCCGCTATCACTGTAAGGCTCAAAATCCTCAATGTGACAGTTGCCCTTTGCTTGAGATGTGTAGAGAAGGAAAGAAGAGAATGAAGAAGAAGGTGGGGTAATGAAGGTACCAGAAGCGTTTGTTCATTCATACTTTTATACTAAACATGATATCCTCCATATCACTCACTTTAATCTGAAGGATGTCATTACAGAGCCCTTTAAATATGATATTGCATACTATCTTGGAGCAGCCCCATCCATTCTCCCTTGGGAAAATACAAGCGACAGCATTCCTTTGATCCTGATGAGCTGGAAAGCTAAGGAGAGCACCCTCAATGAGTTGCATGAATTAAGAGATAGAAAACGGGCAAAGGAAGAAATGATACCAGCAATAGCCTGGTATCTTCAAATGCAGTTTTGGATGAATGGCCAGCCTGTTAGGAGTATAACAGATTGGAAAAGGGATATGGAGTTGCTGAAGTGGAAACCTGTGAATGTGGACGAGAGGCTAGACTTTATAGTAAAAAAACCTGATTTATTTCATTCCTATATCCAATTACAACAACTTTTTACTGAGAGTACAAAGCTCTTTTACAAAAGTAAGGCTTTAAAGAAATAACAAGAGGCTACCGTTAATTCGGTAG
>LQXN01000033.1 GCA_001648575.1 Sutcliffiella horikoshii DSM 8719
AGTCCAATTGCCGACTTTTCAACCATAACTAGCAACAATTTTTCAGAAAAGAACTTTGAGAAAAAAGCCTATCAAAAAAAGAGAGAGCATCTCTGCTCCCACTTTTCTTCTTATTCTGCGTCTGTGACTACCATTTTTTCCATTGTGTCGCCATTTCTCATTTTTCTAGCAGTTTCAAGGCCAGAAGTCACTTTACCGAACACTGTGTGAACACCGTTCAAGTGTGGTTGTGGTTCGTGTACAATGAAGAATTGGCTTGAGCCAGTGTCTCTTCCAGCGTGAGCCATGGATAAGCTTCCCGCTTCATGCTTATGTGGGTTTCCTTCTGTTTCACACTTGATAGTAGTACCGCTTCCGCCTGCACCAGTGCCTGTAGGGTCTCCACCTTGGCTTACGAAACCAGGGATTACGCGGTGGAAAGTTACACCATTGTAGAAACCTTCGTTAGCTAATTTTTCAAAGTTCGCAACCGTATTCGGCGCTTCGTTCGGGTAAAGTTCGAATTCGATCTTTTCGCCATTTTCCATAAGTATGTATCCTGTTTTTGCCATAATGAGCATCTCCTTTTTATTAAACTGAAACCATTACTTATGATACAGGAAATTTGATTGAAAAGGAAGCAAGACGCAGAATCGATTGTTCCATAATGGATAAATAAAAAGCCCCCCAAAGGTGGGAGGCCAAAGTATAAATTATTTAACTAATTTGCTTTTTGCTTGAAAAGGTAGGTCCAATCTTACGAGATCCTCAAACGTTTCACGTCGAATGACTAATTGTGCTTCTCCATCTTCGACAAACACTACTGCCGGTTTAGTGATACGGTTGTAGTTGTTTGCCATGGCATATCCATACGCTCCCGTGCAGAATACTGCAAGGAAGTCTTCATGGTTTGCTTTTGGTAATGGAAGGTCCCAAATGAGCATGTCACCGGATTCGCAGCATTTTCCCGCAATGGAAACCTTGTCGTTTGCTTCATCTTTCACTCTATTTGCCAGTACGGCTTCATATTTAGCTTGATAAAGTGCAGGGCGGATATTATCCGTCATTCCACCATCAATTGCCAAGTAATGTCTTATATTTGGTATTTCCTTTTTCGACCCCACAGAGTAGATGGTTGTACCAGCATCCCCTACTAAGGAACGACCCGGCTCAATCCAGATTTCCGGCATCTTTAATCCTTTGTCAGCTACAAAAGACTGTACATCCGAAATGATTTCTTCTACGTAGACGGAAGCTGGTAACGGGTTGTCTTCTTCTGTATAACGGATCCCGAATCCGCCTCCAAGGTTTACAACGCGCGCTTCGAATCCATCTTGATCGTTCCACTCTTTTAAAGTTTCAAAAAGCTTTCCTGCCGCGAGCTTAAATCCAGTCGTTTCGAAAATCTGGGAGCCGATGTGACAGTGAATCCCCAACAAGTCCAAATGGGAGGCCATAGAAGCATTCTTCATCGCTTCATGAGCCTGACCGCTCTGAAGGTCGAAGCCAAACTTTGAGTCTTCCTGGCCGGTTAAAATATAATCGTGGGTGTGTGCATTGATTCCAGGTGTTACGCGCAATAATACCGGCATGACATAACCGTGTTTCTCACAAACATCCTGAAGTAACTTCAATTCCAGGAAGTTATCGACTACAACACAGCCGATCTTCTTCTCCACTGCCATTTCAAGTTCTTCAACGCTCTTGTTATTCCCATGAAAATGTATACGTTCTACAGGGAAGTTTGCCACAAGAGCCGTATACAACTCTCCACCTGATACTACATCAAGTGATAAACCTTCTTCTTTTACTAACTGAAACATCGCCACGGATGAAAATGCTTTACTTGCATATGCAACTTGAGCTTTTACGCCAAGATTTTTGAAAGTTTTTTGAAAATCGCGTGCACGTTCTCTGATCAGCGCCACATCGTATACATACAGCGGAGTGCCATATTCTCGTGCCAAGTCGATCGTATCGACTCCACCTATTTCTAAATGTCCTTTTGCGTTCACTGTACTAGTTCCATGATAATACATTTGCCGTTTCCCCTTACACTTGTAGTTTATATGTAGCTCTATTTTATACCATATTCTCTAGTAGAGAGATGTGGATGTGTTCTAGCCCTGTTTTCCAAATTTAAGCAAAAAACAGCTAAACAGAAGCTTTAGCTGCTCGAAAAATCACTTTCATTCTGCACTTGATTAAACTAAACTCTACCACATCTCCCAACCTCTATCAAGCGAATATTCTTACTAGTTTGTTATTGAGGCTGACGGAATCGATTCTTCGGATGGACGATACTTGGTCGTATTTTTGCACCCGGGGTACTTCTTCGGATCAGGATCATAAATAATGCTTTTGGGCTGAATGGGATAAATGGCCATAAATAAGGTGTGTTTAAGGAGCGTGTCCCTGCCAGGAAAAGGACAAAGATTGTCACCCCTACCACCAATCCAGGCACATGGAATAATGCAACAAGTACCAGCAATATCAATCGGACTATTTTATTTGCGACACTTAATTCATAACTAGGCGTAGTGAACGACCCTATCGCGGCGACAGCTACATATAGAATGACTTCCGGAACAAACAATCCTACATCTATAGCGATTTGTCCAATCAATACAGCAGCAATCAGGCCCATGGCGGTGGACAGCGCCGTAGGAGTGTGGATGGCAGCCAACCTCAGGAACTCTATTCCGATATCCGCTAAAAAGATTTGAAAAACTATTGGAATATTGGATTCTTCATTTGGTCCGACAAAACCGATAGGCTCTGGTAAAAGGCCTGGTTCTAAGACCATAAGGAACCAAAGCGGCAAAAGGAATAAGGATGCGAATATCCCCAAAAAACGAACCCAACGTACAAATGTACCGACTGCAGGAGATTGACGGTATTCTTCCACATGTTGCACATGATGAAAAAAAGTGGTCGGTGTAATGATGACACTTGGCGAGGTATCCACCATGACAATGACATGACCTTCAAGAAGATGTGTTGCAGCAATATCAGGCCGCTCCGTATAACGCACAAGGGGATAAGGATTGAACCCCTGTTTTACGATGAATTCTTCCACAGTTTTATCGGCCATGGTTAGACCGTCTATATCAATATTTTTAGTTTCTTTTCTAACAATATCCACGAGGTCCTCATCCGCAACATCTTTTATGTACGCTAGACAGATATCCGTTTTAGATCGTTCTCCAACCTGAAACATTTCATAGCGGAGCCTCTCGTCCCTTATTCTGCGGCGGGTAAGCGCTGTGTTTACGATGATGTTCTCTACATAACCGTCACGTGCACCCCGGACCACTTTTTCCGTATCCGGCTCTTCTGGATTTCTTCCCGGATAAGATCGTGTATCTATAACAAAGCCACTTTCTTCTCCTTCAAGCAAAATAACGATCAGGCCGCTAAGTACTTGATCCACTACTTCATCCATATACTCTATTTCATTGACTTGTTGGTTCACAAGCCGATTATGAACAATTTCTTTTACTTTGTATGTTTTCTTCTCAAAGTCATTTATGTGGAGGAGTTCTTCCATGATTTCAATGATGAACATCGTATCACAAAGTCCATTTACATAATAGATGTTCAGCTCTTTTTTGAGGACTGTGATTTTTCTTACACCAAGGTCAAAGCTTACATCCAACCCTACTTCATCTTTGAAAAATTTCTCATTGATTGTCAGCTTCGGTGATATTGGTACTTTTTCCATTCCATTGTGAGACATCGTACCCATTCCTCTCTAAAATGATTTCGACAGCTTTGCTCGTTATTGGAGCTCCACGACTTATATCATCTTTCCGTGCCATTTTGCCAATATCCCCAATTCCGACAATAAGTGGAAAGTGCAATTCATCTAAACAATAAACAGTGTCACCGTTTATTCTTCCAATATCCATTTCTTGTATTCCACTTTTATCGACTCCATGAGAAGAGACCTGAAGATCACGGTCTACCGTGACATGGACTTTGGTCCATTCCGACTGATGTGTCTTGGATGCCACCGCTATGACACCCAACACTTCCATCTGAGGGTGTGTGGCGACATATTTCAAAGCCCGCTCGCCGGCCCCTTCCCCAAGGAAGCCACTATCATCGAACATGACAAAAACAGGTTCACTTTTTGCTTGTAAAATAAGTTTTACAAGCTCCTCACCGGTAAGAAGAGTTGGATTTCCGAATGAAGCTGAAATACACCTGCCACCATAATGGGAAGCAACATATTGTATTGTTTTTTTGGCATAAACATCTCCGTCGGTGACTAAAATGACCTGTTTTTTTTGCATGAGTATCTACCCTTTCGGCTTAAAGATAAGTGCTGCGATAAAGGCAAAAAGAATGGCAGCCGATATACCTGCAGAGGTTAATTCAAATATCCCCATGCCTATCCCGATAAAGCCATGTTTTTCAGATTGATGCATTGCCCCGTGCAGCAAGGAATGACCGAAGCTTGTAATCGGTACGGTTGCCCCTGCCCCCGCAAAGTCAATCAGCTTGTCATATATCCCGAATCCATCCAAAACTGCTCCCGCCACCACAAAACTACTCATGACATGTGCAGGGGTCAGCTTTGCAAAGTCCAATAGAAGCTGTCCAACCACACAAATCAACCCACCGACCACGAACGCTATCAAATATTCCATTCACTCCACCCTTTCTAGCACGACGCCATGGGCAATGGTCGGAATGGATTCCTTTTGTTGAATCATCGTCGGACTCAGCAATGCTCCTGTTGCTACCACCAACACCCTTTTTAACATGCCTGTTTTTAACTCATTGATAATATGGGCATAAGTTACAACTGCACAACAACCACAACCGCTTCCGCCTGCAAAAACCTCTTGATCCGGCCTGAAAATCATCAATCCGCAATCACTGTGCTTAACAGAAATGTCAAATCCTTCTTCCTTCAACAATTCTTTGAGGATCGGACTGCCAACCCCCGAGAGATCCCCTGTAACGATAAGGTCATAATGATCCGGATTGACATTCAAATCTTGAAAATGTGCCTGGATGGTGTCTGCAGCAGCAGGCGCCATCGCAGAACCCATGTCAAAAGGGTCTGTGATGCCAAGGTCTATCACCCTCCCGATGGTAGCAGATGTAATCATGATTGGACTTGGCTCTCTGCTGACGAGTGCGGTACCTGACCCGGTAACGGTGAAGGTCGCTGTATCGGGTTTTTGGCCACCATACTCCGTAGGATAACGAAATTGTCGTTCTGCTGTTGCGTTATGGCTGCTTGTGGACGCCAATACCCTGTTGGCAAATCCTGCATCTACCAGCGCAGCCCCCATTGCAAGTGTCTCCATCGAGGTCGAGCAGGCACCGAACATACAAAGAAAAGGGATTTGATGATGACGCGCGACATAGTTGGCCGTCACATTCTGGTTCAGCAGATCGCCGGCAAGGAAAAAGTCTATATCTTCATATTCCAGATTTTCTTTTTTCAGACAGGATAGGATGGACTGCTCCATCAATCTCCTTTCCGCAAGCTCCCAGTTGTCCTCCCCACAGTGAAGCTCCTGGTATTTCTTATCAAACAACTCTCCAAGGGGGCCATCAGCCTCTTTGGGGCCTACCGCCGTCCCCGTTGAGCGGATATAGATCTGATTATCAAATGTCCAGCTTTGTTTTCCTGTAAGACGCATTTTCTCTCCTCCTAACCGGTAAAACTCATATTAAGAAGATATCTGATCATTCCTACGATGTATGCTGCTACTACACCGAATACAACGACACTTCCTGCAAGTTTGAACATATTGGTCGCAACTCCAAGGACGATTCCTTCACTTCTATGCTCCATAGCAGCGCTTGTCATAGAATTGGCAAACCCAGTTACAGGGACAGCGGAACCCGCTCCGGCAAATTGGCCTAACTTATCGTATATCCCCATCCCGGTAAGGAGGGCAGAAATGAGGATTAGGGTGGCAACCGTGGGATTACCTACATTTTTTTCCGAAAAGTTGAAGACATTCATATAGAAGTTCTGTATGCCTTGCCCGATGAGACAAATCAACCCGCCTATAAGAAAGGCTTTCACACAATTCAGGACATAAGGCGGCTTTGGTTGATATTTTTTTATATTATTTTTATAATCGTCTTTTATTTTTGCTCCCATCTCTACTTCTCCTCCATTTACAGATTTACGAAAATAAGCCAATGATACAGAGAACCGACAATCTTACCGAGCACGATAGCCATTAGAAGTATGGCCATCTGCCCATCCACCCCAATACGTTTAGCCAAAATCGGCAATACATTCAGTACTTCCGTCAGTGCTGCCGCCAAAAGGCCTACAAACACTCCACAAAAAAGACCGATCGGGACAGCGAGATAAGAAGGGAGATGAAAGGCCACACTATTCAAGCTGATCCAGCTCCCAAATAAGGCCCCCCCAATCACTCCCCATTCATATCCGTACACAAACTTTGTAGTTTTGGTCAGCTGTGTCAGCCTTGGGATGATTCCAAGAACCGCCAAAAAAGCAACAAAGCCAGAACCTACCGCAAGACCACCAGCCAACCCAAGGAATACGACGAATACTATATTAATTGTCATCAATTTTCTTCGAGCTCTCCTTATTCTCGTGCATGATCACATATTGATCCAAGTCCTGCTGATAATTGAACATTTCCACTTCAAGCGGACTGGGTTCTTCATTAATGCGCTTTCTGAATACGTGATTAAAAAACAAAATCATTCCCAGCCCAAGACCTATAGAGTATGGAATCTGCAGGAGCAAAGGCTTGTCATCCTCAAGCCCAGTGATGGTCTTGAAAATTTTCTGATGGACAATGCGCATACTTACATCCTCATGGAAGTTCATGATGGCAAGGGCAGCACCAAGAAAAAGTAATAACCAGACGGCAACAAAAAACATCGGCCTGAATTTCTTTTTCTTATACACGATCTCCACAATCGTTTGAGCGGGACCAAAGGTTTGAATATCAAGTTCTTGCCCTGTCGCCCGGATTTCTTTGATGATTCTCATCACATCCAGTACCACAATGGATTGGTCACTCATATTCACCTGATGGATGGCAATGTTATTAACCTGTTCAATAATGTCGGTGTCTCCAACGAGTTGTGCAACATCCTGCAATTTAATCGTTTGATTTGGACGAGCTTGTATCCGATGACGAAGGCGAACGTACAGCGGTTTATCCATCTTCCAAACACATCCTGCCAAAAGATATTGTATTGGTAGTATGGATTAATGGGTGTTTTACCATGCAAAGGAAAAAAGAACACCAAGAATTACCACGTTTTCTCCAACAAAAAAAACCGTACGGACATCACTCATCCATACGGTCTTTCATTTGTTGCAATATCTTCTTTTCCAGACGGCTCACCTGCACCTGGGAGATCCCAAGGCGCTGGGCTACCTCTGTTTGGGTCTGATCCTTGTAGTAACGCAAATATACAATCAGCTTTTCCCGTTCATCCAGTTCTTCAATGGCTTCTTTCAAGGCAATTTTATCAAACCAGCGGTGCTCGGAATGATCTGCGATTTGATCCAGAAGGGTAATAGGGTCTCCATCATTTTCATAGACGGTTTCATGTATTGAAGAAGGAGCGCGTGCAGCCTCTTGGGCGAGGACGACTTCTTCTGCGGTTATTTCCAAGAACTCCGCAATCTCATTGATGGTCGGCACTCTACCATACCTTTTGGATAACTCGTCTTTCGCCTTTCTGATCTTGTTTGCCACTTCTTTCAACGATCTGCTGACCTTCACGCTACCATCATCCCGGATGAATCGTTGTATTTCTCCAATGATCATCGGAACTGCATAGGTGGAGAACTTCACATCATAAGACAGGTCAAACTTATCAACGGACTTCAAAAGGCCGATACAGCCTATCTGGAAAAGGTCATCCGGTTCATAGCCCCTGTTCATGAAGCGCTGAACCACAGACCAGACCAGCCTCATATTTTTTTGAACGATCGTATCGCGTGCTTCTTGTTCACCGGACTGACTTCTTTTGATCAAATCTTTTACTTCATGATCTTTTAGGTATGTTTGTGCTTGGTTCTTGACCTCGACATCCATAGGCTTAGCTCCTTAATTACAAAGCGCTTTGCTCTTAGCTAAATACTTGGTCATACGGATTGAGGTGCCTTTTTCTCTAGATGAATGAATTTCTACATAATCCATAAAGTTTTCCATGATGGTAAACCCCATACCAGAACGCTCGAGCTCAGGCTTAGTAGTGTATAACGGCTGTCTAGCTTCCTCTACATCATCAATACCCATACCTTCATCCTTGATGGTGATATGGACAGCTCCGTCTTCTAGTTCAACAGAGATGTAAACAGTGGCGTTAGGGTCATTGTCATAACCATGGATGATTGCATTTGTCACTGCCTCTGAAACGACTGTCTTGATTTCAGTCAGTTCATCCATGGTCGGGTCCAATTGCATGATGAAAGCCGCTACAGTTACCCTTGCGAACGATTCATTTTGGCTGAGTGCAGAGAATTCCAGGTGCATTTGATTCTTCATTATGCCACCCCCAATTTCTGCAGGGCATTTTGTTCGCTTTCTTCAAGACGGATTATCTTAAACAATCCTGACATTTCAAAAAGACGTTTGACTGCGGGTGAAATAGAACAAACCACCATTTCTCCGCCATTATTTTTAATTTGCTTGTAACGGCCAAGAATGACCCCAAGTCCTGAGCTGTCCATGAATGACAATTGCTCCAAATTCAAAATAATGTGGGAGATCTGATGTTTTTCAATAATCGTTGTAGCCTGCTCACGCAAATTTTCAGCTGTATGGTGATCCAATTCTCCTGCTAACCGAACACAAAGAACATTTTGTTTGACTTCCAAATCAACGGTAAGACTCACTGCACTTTCCCCCTTGTGGAAACTTTGTTCAGTGAGTCAATTTCTATATTTAGATTCTGATTTCCTGCTTAAAGACAAAACTAGTGTTATTTCGCTAAAATAATATGTTCTAATACGTGTAGACCCATAAAGAAAAAATAGTTAATCTAATTTTGAAAAGTGGCCCATGGAGCGTTTGAATAATTGCCACCAGCTTGCTTCCATGCTATCTTTCGCAGCAACAAGGTCGCTCTCTGAAAGGACTTTTCCATCTTTCTTCAGGACAATGGTACCAACTTTATCTCCTTTTTTTACAGGAGCCTTTACATTTTCATCAACTGTTATTTCTTTTTTGACATTATCAGTGTTATCGCCTTTTTTGGTTAGAACAGAAATCGGTTCGCTAGTGACGGCTTCAACTTCCTTTTCCGCCCCTTTGCTGATTTCGACTTTCGCTATAGCTTCATTTCTTTCATACATAGGGTGGGTTTTGTACTGGCTGAAAGCAAAATCCAGCATATTGGTGATTTGAGCATTACGATCTTTCGGAGTCGGAGCACCGAATACGACTGCAATGACTCGCATACCGTCCTTTTTAGCTGTTGCTGTCAGACAATACTTAGCTTCTTGGGTGAATCCTGTTTTGACACCATCCACTCCTGGATAAAACCTTACCAGCTTATTGGTATTGACCAACCAAAATTTCTTTTCTGAATCTTGACGAAGATAGTCTTCGTATTGACCAGTATATTTAGTGATTCCTTCATATTTAAGTAATTCCTTTGCCATAACTGCCATATCATTAGCCGTGCTGTAATGGTCTTTCGCAGGCAAGCCGGTCGGGTTTTGGAATAAGGTATTTTCAAGCCCAAGATCTTTCGCTTTTGCATTCATCTTCTCAACAAATGCTGCTTCCGATCCTGCAATTCTTTCAGCCATCGCAACGGAAGCATCATTTCCTGAGGCAATCGCGATTCCGCGAAGCATTTCGTCTGTAGTCATTTCTTCACCAGGCTCAAGGAAGATTTGTGATCCCCCCATAGAGGCTGCATATTCACTTGTCCTGATTTTTTCATCCCACGTCAATTCACCTTTATCTATGGAATCCATAATTAAGAGCATTGTCATGATTTTCGTCATACTAGCAGGCGGCAACTTCTCGTGTCCATTTTTTTCATACAACACCTGACCGGTGTCTCGTTCAATTAAAATTGCAGATCTTGCATTTTCTGTAAGTTGAACACCTTTTTCTTCCGCCCCTACAACAGGACTAAATGCGGAAAAAGTAAAAGCAATTGCGATTATTGCGGTTGTGAACTTTTTCATCCTTAGACCTCCAATCATTTTCCATACTTCACATTTTTTCCAAAAAGATTGGTTTTATACTAAGTTTTGGAAATGGAGGGAAATTATTTTCCCAAACAAAAAAGCCCCACCCCGAAGGATAGGACTGTTTTCATCATTATTCAGAAATCGTATCGTATACAAGCGGCGGAACTTTTACATCCCCACTTATCACTTTGATGCTTTCATACAATGCTTCTTTCACTTTTGTAAGATCTTCTTGGTTGCTGTGAATGGTTGCAAGCGATTCGCCAGCTTCCACTTTGTCCCCGATCTTTTTGCGAAGGACGATACCTACTGCAAGATCGATTTCGGACTCTTTTGTCGCACGGCCTGCTCCAAGAAGCATAGCCGCTGTTCCAACAGAATCAGCTACTATTTCAGAAACCACACCCGCTTCTTTCGCTTCAAGCTCCACCACATGCTTAGCTTGAGGTAATTTTTCCGGATTGTCTACAACAGAAGCGTCTCCCCCTTGGGCTTCGAGGAAAGTTTTTAAGGTTTCGATGGCAGCACCAGAACGGATAACCTCTTCAAGCATTCCGCGAGCTTCTTCTAATGAGGAAGCTTTTTCGGCTAAAAGAACCATATAACTACCTAGCTCAAGGCAAAGCTCTTCTAAATCTTTTGGTCCCTCGCCGCGCAAAGTGTCGATCGCTTCTTTGATTTCCAATGCGTTACCGATCGCATATCCAAGCGGCTGGCTCATATCAGAGATAACTGCCATCGTTCTGCGTCCTACATTGTTTCCGATGTCAACCATTGCTTTTGCAAGTTTTTTCGCTTCATCCAAGTCTTTCATGAATGCGCCTGCACCTGTTTTAACGTCAAGTACAATAGCGTCTGCCCCAGCAGCAATCTTTTTACTCATGATGGAGCTTGCAATCAAAGGGATGCTATTGACTGTTGCGGTCACATCGCGTAAGGAATAAAGCTTTTTATCAGCAGGAGTCAGGTTACCACTTTGACCGATAACGGCAACTTTATTTTTGTTCACATAGTCAATGAATTCCTGGTTGTCGATTTCAACATGGAAGCCTGGAACAGATTCAAGTTTATCGATGGTACCACCAGTGTGACCAAGGCCGCGTCCACTCATTTTAGCAACCGGTACTCCAACAGCTGCTACTAACGGTGCAAGTACTAATGTTGTCGTGTCGCCAACTCCGCCTGTACTGTGTTTGTCTACTTTAATTCCTTCGATTGCAGAAAGGTCAATCGTGTCACCAGAATGAACCATTGCCATGGTCAAGTCTGCGCGCTCTTGATCGCTCATTCCCTGGAAGAAAATCGCCATGGAAAATGCACTCATCTGATAATCAGGAATGGATCCATCTGTAAATCCTTTGACGATAAATTGTATTTCATCTGTTGATAATACTTTTCCGTCACGTTTCTTTTGTATTAGGTCTACCATTCTCATCCTGAAACACCTCTTATTTTCTAAAATATTGACTGCTTTAAGCGCAGAGAGTCTTCGCCCTGTGCTATTATCAACAGCTGAAAAATCTATTAATGGATCCTACATTCCCTTTACAATTGTTTTAACAAATTGAAGGAAGTTTGCTTTTACCATCTCTGTTGTTTCCATAACTTCATCGTGTGTCAATGGTTGGTCAAGGATTCCTGCAGCCATGTTGGAAATACAAGAGATTCCAAGTACCTTCATCCCGCTGTGACGTGCTATGATAACTTCCGGGACTGTAGACATCCCTACTGCATCCCCGCCTAATGTACGAAGCATTCTAACTTCAGCAGGTGTTTCATATGAAGGACCTGTGTTTCCAACGTACACACCCTCTTGGACTTTAATTCCGATTTCTGCTGCTACATCCTTAGCCAATTTGCGCAACTCTTTGCAATAAGGTACTGACATATCAGGGAAACGCGCACCAAGCTCATTATTGTTCGGGCCGATTAGTGGGTTTGTTCCCATGTTATTGATGTGGTCGGAAATGATCATCAGATCTCCCGCTTCAAAGCTTTCATTGACACCACCTGCAGCATTAGTAACAATCAATTTTTCCACACCCAAATACTTCATTACACGTACTGGGAATGTTACTTTATCCATTGCATAGCCTTCATAGAAATGAAAGCGTCCTTGCATCGCTATAACCGTTTTTCCTTCCAACGTACCGATGACCAGTTGTCCAGCATGTCCTTCCACCGTAGAAACAGGGAATTCAGGTATTTCTGTGTAAGGAATAACGGTTGGTTTTTGGATTTCTTCTGCTAAGACACCAAGTCCTGATCCAAGGATTAAACCGATTTCCGGTTTGTTTGATAGCTTTGCATTTATATAATCAGCAGATTTCTTGATGGCTTCTAAATTCATGATTAAATTCCCCCTAGTTTAAGTCTTGCAAGAAGCTTTTTCCGTGCTTTGGCATTCTTGTATTGAAGTTGTCTGCAATCGTAGCGCCTATATCAGCAAATGTTTTACGGATGTCCAACTGTTTTCCTTCTTTATGTTGAGGAGAGTACACCAATAACGGAACATATTCACGTGTATGATCTGTACCAGGTGCCGTTGGATCGTTTCCGTGGTCGGCTGTGATAATTAAAAGGTCTTGGTCCTGCATATTTGCAAATACTTCAGGAAGTCTTGCATCATACTCCTCCAGAGCTTTTCCGTAACCTTCTGGATTCCTTCTGTGTCCAAAGACAGCATCAAAATCAACCAGATTCAAGAAACTGATTCCTGTGAAATCCATCGAAGTCGTTTCGACCAATTTATCCATGCCATCCATGTTGGATACTGTGCGGAGAGATTGAGTGACCCCTTCCCCGTCATAAATATCGGCGATTTTACCGATCGAGATGACATCATAACCGCTGTCCTTCAGTTCATTCATGACCGTACGTTCGAATGGTTTTAAAGCATAGTCATGACGATTGGAGGTACGTTGCCAATTGCCTGCTTCCCCAATGAAAGGACGCGCAATAATGCGGCCAACCATGTATTTCTCATCTAATGTCAATTCACGGGCAATTTTACAGATGTCATACAATTCTTCAATTGGAACAACACCTTCATGCGCTGCAATCTGAAGTACGGAATCAGCGGATGTATAGACAATCAATGCTCCTGTATCAAGGTGTTCTTGGCCTAGTTGATCAAGTATTTCCGTTCCGCTAGCAGGGATGTTACCGATGATCTTGCGACCGGTTCTTTTTTCAAGTTCCTGTAATAATTCATCCGGGAATCCTTCTGGAAATACACGGAACGGCGTATCAATACGTAAACCCATGATCTCCCAGTGGCCAGTCATCGTATCTTTTCCGCTTG
The DNA here is from genome assembly GCA_001648575.1 of Sutcliffiella horikoshii DSM 8719. Classification (GTDB taxonomy): domain Bacteria; phylum Bacillota; class Bacilli; order Bacillales; family Bacillaceae_I; genus Sutcliffiella_A; species Sutcliffiella_A horikoshii. Next base: position 13,464 of record LQXN01000033.1, read on the forward strand.
ATGCTTCTTCCATCTTCGTATAAAAAGCAAGCGGCTTGTCTGCCTTTGGTACACCTTTTACTTCTTTAATATTGCTGAGACCAAGCTTGGCCATGTTAGGCATATTCAACCCGTTCATGTGCTCTGCTATATGTCCTAAAGTGTCCGCTCCTTTGTCCCCGAACTTCTCCGCATCGGGAGCTTCTCCGATCCCTACAGAATCCATCACGACAAGAAACACTCTTTTATATGTATAAGAACTCATTTTGTACCCTCCTACAAACTATCGATCTCATTTTACCTATTGTATTTTCCCCTTTTTCACAAAGGATAGTCATACATGTACATACTTCAACATGTCAGAAGTCTGACCTCTTCCTTTAGTATAAACAAGCGCTTTCAAACTTGCAATTAAAAAGATAAAAAAGACTGTTCAGACATTTTGAACAGTCTCTCCCCTGTCCTAATTTCAAAGCATGCACTCACTATGCCCTTGGGTGAAACATGGAATAAACATCTTTCATACGGGTTTTAGTTACATGTGTGTATATTTGAGTTGTAGATATATCTGCATGTCCGAGCATCTCCTGCACTGCGCGAAGATCTGCACCATTCTCCAAGAGATGAGTGGCAAAGGAATGTCTTAATGTATGAGGAGTCAACTCCTTCTCGATTCCTGCTTCTTTCGTCAGCTTCTTCAAAATCTTCCAGAAACCTTGGCGAGTCAGGCGGTTTCCGTAAAGATTGACAAAAAGTGCATCAGTAGTTTTCTTTTTGGTCAATTGGCTCCGGCTTTCTTCAATATAAACCGCAATTGCATCTTGAGCCATTTTCCCCAATGGAATAATTCTCTCTTTATTACCTTTTCCAATACATCTGACAAAGCCCATAGTCATGTGAACGTCGCTTATATTTAAAGTTATTAGTTCAGAGACGCGCATGCCAGTTGCATACAATAGCTCAAGCATCGCCTTATCACGTTTGCCAAACGGCTTTGACAGTTCCGGGGCTTCCAATAGTGCCTGCACCTCTTCAACCGAAAGTACTTGTGGAAGCTTTTGCTCCTGTTTCGGACGGTCGATATGTACGGTCGGATCTTGGGTTGTAACCCTCTCCCTTAGTAAAAACTGGTGAAATGAACGGGTAGAAGCTATATGTCTTGCAATCGTCTTGGATGACTTTCCTTTTTCGTTGAGGAATTTCAAGAATTGTATGATGGTTGCCCGATTGACATCATCCCATGATGAAATCTCCTCCACCTTGTTTAAATAGAGAAGATAGGACTTCAGGTCTCGCTCATATGACACTACTGTGTTGGTGGCAAGTCCTTTTTCGACTACCAAAAAATGAATAAAATCTTTTAATTGATCCTGCAATGCCCTCTACTCCCCGTAGTGATAGAAGAATACTAAGCGCTGTAACCAGCCCTCGTCCCTTTCCTCCACCATTTTTGTCACTTTCACCGCAGCACCCTCCGGCTCATCATAACGGTGATAATTTTGATATTCTTGATTGATCCACATGATTCCATAATAAAATAGAACCGTACAGCCCGTAAATAATATGAATACTTTAAATGTATTATAGCATGAATCAATGATATTCTTCATGAAAGACCACCTCCTGTTGTTCAAGTTTTCCTGTAAACTTGTCTTATAAGAAGGTATGACAAAATATTGAAGTTTTATACCTTATTAGGACATGTTTTAAGCAAAATAAAAAACCTTTTCCATAATAGTGG
>LQXN01000034.1 GCA_001648575.1 Sutcliffiella horikoshii DSM 8719
CTCGAAAATAACTTTGTCTACAACACACTGAATCTCTGTTGATACAGTTTTTTTTATTTTTGTTCTCGTCATAAAACATCATCTGACCTCATCTTCCCTAAAATCCCCTCCAACTTGCTTTTTTTTACTAGAACAATCCGCTACACTTATGATATAGTATTACATAATTAATTTTACTTACACGCTTAAAAGCTTTAAAGAGATAAAGGAGAGGCTGATGACGATGAGATATTTGACCGCTGGCGAGTCGCATGGACCGCAATTGACAACCATTTTGGAAGGTGTCCCAGCAGGGCTGCCGCTGACTGTCGAAGATATAAATGAAGATCTTGCAAGAAGACAGAAGGGGCATGGCCGTGGCAGAAGAATGCAAATTGAAAAGGATACCGTTGATATATTGAGTGGAGTTCGTCATGGTCAAACGTTAGGTTCTCCAATTACCCTGGCTGTAACAAATGATGATTGGAAGCATTGGACGAAGATAATGGGGATTGAGCCCCTTACTGAAGAACAACAGGATGAAGTCAAGCGTAAGGTCACCAAGCCACGTCCTGGACATGCCGATCTTAATGGTGCGATAAAATATGGACACAGGGACATGCGCAATGTCCTGGAGCGATCTTCCGCACGTGAGACGACCGTGAGGGTTGCAGCCGGAGCGGTAGCACGAAAGTTCCTTGCTGAGCTTGGTATCAAGGTGGCCGGTCATGTAACAGAAATTGGCGGGGTGAAAGCAAAGCCGCAAAATACAACCAATTTAGATGACCTTAAAGCGAAAACCGAAGCTTCCCCGGTTCGTTGCTATGATGAAAATTCAGAACAGGCGATGATGGATGCAATTGACGCCGCTAAAGAGAATGGGGATTCCATTGGCGGCATTGTGGAAGTCATTGTGGAAGGAGTTCCCACTGGAGTAGGAAGCTATGTGCATTACGACCGCAAACTGGATGCGAAGGTCGCAGCTGCGATTATGAGCATTAATGCATTCAAGGGTGTAGAGTTCGGGGTGGGATTCCAGGCGGCTAGCCTTCCGGGCAGTAAGGTCCACGATGAAATTGCATGGAGTGAAGAGCGTGGCTATTACAGGCTTTCCAACAACCTCGGAGGATTTGAGGGCGGCATGACAACCGGGATGCCGATTGTGGTACGAGGTGTCATGAAGCCGATCCCGACTCTTTATAAGCCGCTTCAAAGTGTTGATATCGATACAAAAGAGCCGTTCCAAGCGAGCATTGAACGTTCGGACAGCTGTGCGGTGCCAGCGGCGAGTGTGGTGGCGGAAGCGGTTGTCGCTTGGGAAATAGCTCAAGCCATCGTAGAACAGTTCGGCCAAGACAGAATGGATCTGATTAAGGAAAATGTCCAAAGGATGCGAGATCATGCAGCACAATTCTAATTGGGGTCAGGTCACGGTGGAAACCGCATCAAAGGAGTATCCCATATATTTGGGTGCTGGGGCGAGTGAATGCCTTCCGGAACTTCTTGCTTCTTTCCACAACTCGCCAAGCAAAGTGCTGATAGTTACGGATGATTTAGTGGAAAACCTATATCTTTCCCAGATGGTAGCAAGCCTTGGTCTATCCTTTTCCGTTCATTCCTATATACTCCCGAACGGGGAGAGCGCTAAATCTTTTGAAAATTATTATGCGATTCAGACATTTGCCCTTGAGAATGGGATGGACCGGCATTCTGTCATCATCGCTTTTGGCGGAGGAGTGGTCGGGGACATTGCAGGTTTTGTAGCCTCGACTTTCATGAGGGGCATCAAGTTCATACAGGTTCCTACAACTCTCCTGGCCCATGACAGTGCAGTTGGGGGCAAGGTTGCCATTAATCACCCTCTCGGGAAGAATATGATCGGCTCCTTCTATCAGCCAGAAGCTGTCATTTATGATGTGAACTATCTAAAGAGCCTGCCTGAAAAAGAATTGCGTTCCGGTTTTGCGGAAGTCATGAAGCATTCCCTCATATGGGATCGTGATTTCTATCAATGGATTCGTGAAAATATTCAAAGCATGGAGGATCTTACAGAATCTAAACTGCTTGTATGCTTGGAAAACGGGATGAAAATTAAGGCTGAAGTCGTTTCGACGGATGAAAAAGAAACGGGACTCCGGGCAATTTTGAATTTTGGACATACACTGGGTCATGCACTTGAGGCTGCTTATGGGTATGGAAAAATCACTCATGGTGATGGGGTTGCGCTCGGAATGCTATTTGCAACAAGGTTGAGTGAGAAGCTGAATCCAAGTCTTCGTTTGGCAGAAGAACTTAAAATAGCCTGGAAGCTTTATGGATTTCCTACTGAAATTCGTCCGTCGGTTTCACCTGAAAGTATTTTAAGATGGATGAAGAAGGATAAAAAAACACAGAACAGTCATATACATATGGTATTGATCCAATCAGTGGGCAAGGTGGAATTGCGGTCAGTACCTGATGAACTAATTCTTGAAACCTTGAAGGAATTTTATTGAAAAGAGGGTTCAACAAGCAAAGGGGGAATTCTGTGATCAGAGGTGTAAGAGGAGCCACAACCATACTGGAAGATTCGGAAAAAGAGATTATCAGTAAAACCGAAGAATTATTACGGTCCATGATTAAAGCAAACAGCATAGTGGCAGAGGATGTCGCCCAAGTCTTGATATCAGTGACAGCAGATATCACAGCCTGTTTCCCGGCAAAAGCCCTGCGAAACTTAGATGGTTGGGACTTTGTTCCCGTAATGTGCACGAAGGAAATAGCTGTGCCAAAATCCCTTCCTTCCTGTATCAGGATCATGATGACAGTGAATACGGAATTGGCACAACAAAACATCCAGCATATCTATCTCCATGGAGCGGTAACCTTGAGACCGGACCTTGCAAAATCATTAACGGTTGACAATTAGCAATCTTTTATCATATAGTACTTACAAGCAAGGCAACAGTTTAGAGATTAGTATAGAGATTCAAGTTGAGGGCTATAGAGCCAAGAAAGAATTTTGAAGTTTATGAGTCGAGTTGAGAAGAGAATAGCTGAGAATGAGTTGAGATTAGCTGAGGTTAGAATGTATGTTTATAAATCTACCCAAAGACTATCCTCTGTCTTTGGGTTTTTGTTTTTTCCTCATTCTGTAACACCTCGTTACAAACACTCATTCTCCATTTGGTGAAAATGGAGGAGATTAACATGCAACAGTTTGCGGAATTTCTTCAAGCAAGCAAACAGTATAATACCATTCCCATTATTGAAAGTTTTTTCGAAGACACCTTAACGCCCGTTTCCATTTTTCAAGCATTAAGAAAAGAAGCGGTATATCTTTTAGAAAGTAAAGAGCAAAATTCTGCATGGGCGAAATATTCCTTTATCGGATTGAATCCATTTTGGAAAATATCCGCAAAAGATACGACAATTTCCTTGCAGGAAGAAAAGACAAACAGGGTGATATTTCAATCAAAGCAATTAAAGCAGGTCATCCAGCATGCAAATGAAAAACTAAATGTAAAATTTCTTGATAGAAAGATCGGGTTTACTGGAGGGGCGGTCGGTTATTTAAGCTATGATTTCATACCGACTATAGAAAAAGTCCCTATGCACCCCTCTTACGCCGGAGAACACACGGCCAACCTTATGTACTGCGAGGATATTGTGGTATGTGACCATAAAGAGAATGAATTGCATTTTATTCATTATATCCGGCTGGATGGGACGGAGAGTATGGATCAGCTGCGTGAAAAGTTTGAAGAAGCAAAAGAATCGATTGCGACAAAGCTGAACCACATCAAAAAAAGAACTGACATGGAAGCACTGATTGAAGTGAAAGGAAAGAAAGATCCATTGCCTGTCCATTCCAATTATACAAAAGAGCGATTTATCGAACATGTAGATAAAATCAAGAATTATATCCAGGCGGGAGACATTTTTCAGTGTGTCTTATCTCAACGTTTCGAGCTTGAAGCGGACCTCGAAGGGTTTGATGTTTACCGTGTATTAAGACGACAAAATCCTTCTCCATACTTGTTCTATCTGAAATATGACGAGATGGAACTGATAGGGAGCTCTCCTGAGAGGTTGATTCAGATACAGGATAACAAGCTTGAGATTCATCCCATTGCAGGAACAAGGAAAAGAGGCTTAACAGAACAGGAAGATAAAAACTTGGCAGCAGATTTGCTGCAGGATGAAAAAGAACAGGCGGAGCACTATATGTTGGTTGACCTTGCTAGGAATGATTTAGGGAGGGTTGCATCGTACGGTTCCGTACACACTCCAGTAATGAAAGAGCTTGTCTATTTTTCTAGGGTCATGCATCTTATTTCTATTGTTAAAGGGGAGCTATCTTTGAATTACACCCCTGTTGATGCATTGCTTGCAGCATTTCCTGCAGGTACGGTGTCAGGTGCACCAAAGGTAAGGGCAATGCAGATCCTGCAGGATCTCGAGCCGACCGTACGTAATACGTATGCAGGAGCCATCTGTTATATAGGTTTTGACGGCAATATTGATTCTTGTATTACCATTCGTACCATTCAAAAACGAGAGAACTCTTTTTATGTTCAGGCAGGAGCAGGAGTAGTCGCAGATTCAGTTCCAGAGCTGGAATGGAAAGAAACGATTAATAAAGCGTCCGCCTTGATTGAAACCATCCAAATAGCCAATAATTATTTTGCTAAAAAGACGGGAGGGTCATGCAGCTATGTTTAAAGCCTATTTGACCAAGCTGATTGATGGGGCCAACCTATCAGCATCCGAAGCCGAAAAAGCGATGGACCTAATGATGAAAGGAGAAGTGACCTCAAGTCAGATTGCAAGCTTTATTTCCATACTAAGGTTCAGAGGAGAAACAGCAGAGGAGATGCTCGGATTCACCAAAGCCATGCGGGGGCATATGAAGCCGATTGCCTACGAGCACCCCCATTTAATAGACACTTGTGGGACAGGTGGAGATGGAGCATCCACTTTTAATATTTCCACTGCGTCCGCATTACTTGCTGCATGTGGTGGGGCAAAAGTCGCCAAGCACGGGAATAGGGCTGTTTCTTCCTCGAGCGGAAGTGCTGATGTGTTGGAACAGCTGCAACTACCAGTTCAACAGACACTAGAGGAAGCAACAGTTAACCTTAAGGAAAAAGGGATGAGCTTTTTGTTTGCCCCGATTTACCATGAGGCAATGAAGCATGCGGTGGCTCCAAGAAAGGAGATCGGATTTAGGACTATTTTTAACCTTCTGGGTCCGCTTGCCAATCCTGTGCGCTGTAAAAAGCAGGTGATTGGTGTTTTTTCCAGGGAGTATGCACATAAAATGGCGGAGGTACTAAAGGAACTTGGTTCTGAGCATGTACTGATTGTAGCAGGGCATGACGGGTTGGATGAGATAACCATTACATCTGAAACGCATGTTGTAGAAGTTAAAAATGGAATGATATCATCTTACACGATCGCACCGGAAGACTTTGGATTTCCAAGAGGAAACATTGAGGACATCCAAGTGGCAAACAGCATGCAAAGTGCGCATTTGATCAAAGAGGTCTTTCAAAATAAATCAACAGGTAGCGCAAGGAATATTGTGTGTCTGAATGCAGGTGCAGCACTTTATGTGTCAGGAATCTCTAAGACGATTTTTCAAGGGGCAGAACTTGCCTCTCAAATGATAGAAGCCAATAAACCATACGAATTACTACAACAATTAAAGAAAGTGGGGATGAGTGAGCATGTTAACTAACATTGTTGAGACGAAGCAGAAGGAAGTCGCCAATCTGACCCTTCCTCCCAAAAAACAGGTGCAGCACTTTTCCTTTTATGATGCACTTGCCAAGCCGAAGCGCCATCTGGGGGTCATTGCTGAGATGAAAAAAGCTTCCCCTTCCAAAGGGATACTGAAAGAAAGCTTTGCCCCAATCGATATAGGAGCGGAATATGAGGGGGCAGGGGTGGATGCGATATCTGTCCTGACTGATCAGACATACTTTAAAGGCTCAAAGCATGACCTGATGATGGTAAAGGAGACGACATGCCTGCCTGTGTTGAGAAAAGACTTTATCATTGATTCTCTCCAGGTGGAAGAAAGTGTGCGCATCGGGGCAGATGCAATATTATTGATAGCAGAGATCTTGAGCGATAAGAAATTGGCAGATTTATATAAACAAGCGACAGATTCTGGTTTGGATGTATTGGTTGAGGTCCATAGCATAGAAAGGCTCTCTCAGCTCCTTCAAACCATTACACCAAGCATCATCGGTGTCAACAATCGAAACCTGGCTACCTTTGAAACGGATATTCAGACCACAAGAGAGCTTGCAGGCCATGTTCCAAGTTCATCCCTCTTGGTCAGTGAGAGTGGGATCCTTACTGTAGATGACCTTAACCATGTAAAAGGGTTTGGGGCAAATGCAGTGCTTGTCGGAGAAGCTTTCATGAAGGACATTTCACCCGGTACAGGAGTGAGAAGGCTATTCGGAGAACATGAGCATGCCTAGAACGAAAATAAAGTTTTGTGGGAATAAAAGTTTGCAAGATTATTCCACGGCAAATGAAACTAATGCAGATTATCTAGGTTTCATTTTTGCCAAGAGCAAACGCCAGGTGCTGCCGGAGCAGGTGGCAGAATGGGTCAGACAGGTTTCACCAGGAAAAAAGCTTCTGGTGGGTATCTTCGTCAATCAAACCAAAGAGGAAATTATTCATACTGTTCAAACTGTGCCGCTTGATGTCGTTCAATGTCATGGTGACGAGTCACCAGAATATATTGAGAGTTTAAAGGCGGAATGTGGTGTGGAAATATGGAAAGTGATTCATCATGAAAATAATAGAAGCATAGATAAATTGGAAGCTTATATGGGCATGATAGATGGCTTTGTGGTGGATAAAAAGAGCGGTGATCAATATGGAGGAACAGGAACCAGCTTCAACTGGCAACATATTCCGCTTTACTCCAAGTTATCGGAGCGGTATGGCATTCCATTTTTCATTGCAGGCGGTATAAATGAGGACACGGTAGAAAGTCTATTAGCCTATGCACCCACTGGCATTGATATCTCCAGCGGGATTGAAGAGGATTTTAACAAAAGCCCCAAAATAATGAATCTGATAGAAAGTATGGTGATGAAACATGACAAACGTGCAAACACCAGATAGTTTTGGAAGATATGGTGAGTTCGGGGGGAAATATGTTCCTGAGACGCTAATGTTACCTTTGGAAGAATTGGAACAAGGCTTACGGGAAGCCATGAAGGACCCTGGCTTTTTAGAAGATTATCATTATTATTTGAAAGAGTATTCCGGCAGACCAACTGCATTGACGTATGCGGAAAAGCTTACAGAACGTATAGGCGGTGCAAAGATATACTTGAAAAGAGAAGATTTGAACCACACAGGTGCCCATAAAATAAATAATGCCATCGGCCAGGCGTTGCTTGCAAAACGATTGGGAAAAAAGAAAATCATAGCAGAAACTGGTGCTGGCCAGCATGGTGTTGCAGCCGCAACGGTAGCGGCAAAATTCGGACTTGAATGCAAGGTCTTCATGGGTGAAGAGGACATAGAGCGGCAATCGCTTAATGTATTTCGGATGAAGCTTCTTGGAGCGGAGGTCGTTCCTGCCACAAGCGGCAATAAAACCTTGAAGGACGCTACAAATGAGGCGATCCGTTATTGGGTTCAGCATTGCGAGGACCACTTCTATATGATTGGATCTGTTGTAGGGCCGCACCCATACCCTTTTATGGTTCGTGAATTTCAACGGGTGATAGGAGAAGAATCCAAGAAGCAGTTCCAAGAAAAAGAGGGTGGTTTGCCAGATAAGGTTATTGCCTGTGTCGGAGGCGGCTCGAATGCGATTGGGATGTTTGCTCCATTTGTAGAGGATGCAGTGAATCTGATTGGGGTTGAGGCTGCCGGCAAAGGCATTGATACCCCTCTTCATGCTGCAACGCTTACGAAGGGCACAAAAGGTGTCATTCACGGCTCGCTTACTTATTTGATTCAAGATGAGCATGGCCAAATTGTCGAGCCTTACTCCATCTCAGCAGGATTGGATTATCCAGGAATCGGACCGGAGCATGCCTACTTAAAAGACAGCAAAAGGGTCGAATACCAAAGTGTGACAGATGATGAAGCACTGGAAGCGCTTGATATTCTAGCAAAAGAAGAAGGAATCATCCCAGCTATAGAATCAGCACATGCGTTGGCAGCCGCCTATAAGGAAGCTGAGACTATGCAGAAGACGGAGACGATCCTTATTTGCCTATCGGGTCGAGGTGACAAAGACGTGCATACATTAATGAAGCGACTGGAGGGGACAGTGGAATGACATCATATCTTGAAAGGCTACCAAAACATGATAAATTGTTTATACCGTTCATCATGTCCGGAGACCCGACCCCTGAACTGACAATCAAACTTGCTCTTCTCCTTGAGGAAGCAGGTGCATCTGTCCTGGAGCTTGGTGTCCCTTATTCCGATCCCCTCGCAGATGGTCCGGTCATCCAGCGTGCTTCCAAAAGAGCATTGGCACATAATACGACCATTTCGGATACCATGAAATTGGCAGGGGAAATGAGAAGGAGAGGTCTGAAAATTCCGATCATCCTCTTTACGTACTACAATCCTGTGTTACAATTAGGGGAAGAATCCTTTTTCGCTTTAGCGCAAGAAAACGAAGTGGATGGTCTTCTTATTCCAGATCTCCCTTTTGAGGAAAGCGGACGAATACGGGAGAAATGTAGCGAACATGCTATAACATATATATCACTTGTTGCCCCGACATCTAAAGAGCGGATGGACAGAATTACCGAGCATGCACAAGGGTTTCTATACTGCATATCATCACTTGGCGTAACTGGGGTTCGCAAGGAGTTTTCCGATGAACTGTTCACTTTTCTCGAAGAAGTCAAGCGAAAAAGCAAGGTTCCCACTGCTGTAGGATTTGGAATTTCCGAGAGTGAACACATAGAAACGCTGAAGCCATATTGTGATGGCTTTGTGGTAGGAAGTGCACTCATTAAAATGATAGAACAAAGAGAAAAACTATTTAAAGTTGATGAAAAAAATACTTTGCAGGATTTAAAACAAGAAATTGAGGAGCTTATCTCTCCACTTTTAGCAGAAAGGTGATTGTCGATCATGGATGTTAAAAAACAACTACTTAACCTGACGCCATATCAGCCAGGTAAAACAATGGATGAAGTGAAAAGGGAGTTAGGTTTAGAAAAAATAGTCAAACTTGCCTCCAACGAAAACCCTTATGGGTGCTCACCCACTGTAAAACAGGAGCTTATACAACACCTGGGTAAAGCTGCGACTTATCCTGATGGATACGCGAGAGAACTTAGGGAGACGCTTGCTATACATGCTGGAGTGAGTGAAAGTGAGCTTATTTTTGGGAATGGTTCCGATGAAGTCATCCAGATTTTATGCCGTGCCATGTTGGAGCCGGGGAAAAATACAGTGATGCCTACCCCTTCTTTTCCACAATATAAGCACAATGCCGTCATTGAAGGTGCAGAAATAAGAGAAATTCTTTTGAAAGACGGATATCACCAGCTTGATGAAATGCTTAAATCAATCGATGAGAATACGGCTATTGTGTGGTTGTGCAGCCCTAATAATCCGACTGGAACTTATATCAATGAAGAGTTGTTGGTTTCATTCCTGGAGGAAGTACCGAGGAATACACTGGTTGTAGTGGATGAAGCGTATAAGGAATACGTTACGGCTAAAGATTATCCTGAAACTGTAGACTTGTTGAAGAGATTTCCCAATCTCTTAATTACGCGTACTTTTTCAAAAGCATACGGTCTTGCAAGCTTCCGTATCGGGTACGGGATCGCTAATGAAAAACTTATCAGGATAATTGAACCTGCCAGAGAGCCCTTTAATACAAGTACAATGGCTCAAGCTGCTGCAAAAGCTGCGGTAGGGGATCAATCATTTATTGAAAAATGCGTAACCCAGAATAAAGAAGGCCTTGAACAATATTATTCATTTTGCCTGGAGATGAAATTAGCCTATTATCCATCAGAGGGGAATTTCATATTGATTGACTTCCAGACGGATGCAGATCTATTGTTTCAATATCTCATGAAAAAGGGATACATCGTCAGATCAGGAAAGGCCTTGGGCTATCCGACATGTCTGCGTATCACTGTTGGGACACAAGAACAGAATGCAGAAATCATTTCCTACTTAAAGGAATATAAAATGAAGCAAGCCATCTAATAGAGAGGAGATATCCTCTCTATTTACATTGCTCATTGCACAAGGCTCTTTCTCAAAGATTGTTGCTATT
>LQXN01000035.1 GCA_001648575.1 Sutcliffiella horikoshii DSM 8719
TCATGAAGACAATCTCGAGTGAGTCATTTTTCCAAGAGAAAAGGTCTTCATCGCATCGATGAAGACCTTTTACAGCAAGAAAAAGTCAGCGAACAGCAGAAAACTTATCGCTCCATCGGATTCTTATTCTCATCCAATGTAAAACCTTCACCAAGCACGTCATGCACATCGCTGACTGCCACAAATGCATGAGGGTCGACAGAGGTGATTACATTCTTCAGCTTGACCAGCTCATTTTTCGCGACAACACAATAAAGAACATTGCGTTCCACCTTTGAAAAAGATCCCTGTCCACGTAGGATGGTTACCCCGCGGTCCATTTCCTGATGCACTTTAGATGCTATTTCTTCATGCTTATCGGAAATGATGGTGGCACCCTTGGCAGCATAGGCACCTTCCTGCATGAAGTCGATCACTCGTGCTGCCACAAAAACGGCCACAAGCGTATACATGGCTTCCTGATAGGTAAGATACATGATGAGTGAAAGTACTATGACCACTGCGTCAAACAGGAACATTGCCTTCCCCATGCTCCATCCAATATATTTATGAGCAAGACGTGCGATGATATCGACTCCGCCTGTCGTACCTCCGTATCTGAAAATGATACCAAGTCCAATACCTATGAACACCCCGGCAAACAATGCAGCCAAAGTTAAATCATCTGCAAGTGGCGGGAACATTAAAGGGACCCTTTGAAAGATCCATAAGAAAAGAGACAAACTGAATGTTCCAATCAGAGTATAGAAAAACGTGTTCCTTCCAAGAAGCTTCCATCCGATAAAGAATATCGGAATGTTGAGCAAGAGATTCGTGTAAGATGGATCAAACCTAAGAAGAAAGTATAACAGCAGGGTAATACCGGTAAAGCCGCCTTCTGCAAGATTGTTTTGCATATTGAAATTCACTAAACCAAAAGCGAAGATCGCAGATCCAATTAAAATGTAGATGATGTTTTTGATTTTTAAGCCTTTTAACATGGTGAACCTCCAAGACCTAGATAGTTTACAGCCTCTCCATTATAATAGACAGGGAGAAGAGAAGTAAATGGGTTGTTCAATCAAGCTCAAACATTTGTCAAATGATAGGCTTTTAGCTAACATGATAAAGTGAGGTGACGTGTATGAGTGAGAAAACAATACAAGAGATGCAACAGGAAGTGGACAAGTATATATCCCAGTTCAAAGAAGGCTATTTTAGTCCTCTTGCGATGCTTGCGAGAATGACGGAGGAACTTGGGGAACTATCAAGGGAAATCAACCACTTTTATGGAGAAAAGCCGAAAAAGAGCACAGAAAAAGAGAATACGATTGAAGAAGAGTTAGGTGACATGCTGTTTGTCATGATCTGCTTCGCCAATTCTTTGGATATAGATCTGCAAGAAGCGCACGACCGTGTGATGGAAAAGTTCAAGACACGGGACAAAGATAGATGGACAAGAATCGAGGAGGAATAGAAGTAATGGACAACATCAAGATAATACTGGCTGGTCCGCGTGGACGCATGGGCCGTGAAGCGGTAGATTTAATACATAATGTAGAACATTTTCAATTAGTTGCCTGCCTGGATAGGGTGAACGAGGGAAAGCTGCTTTCAGAGGTAGACGGGTTTCCATCCATTGCCGCACCTATCTACAGCGATCCGGAAAAATGCTTTCAAGAAGTGGAAGCGGATGTCCTGATAGATCTTACCACTCCAGAAATCGGAAAAATCAATACAAAGCTTGCGGTGGAGTATGGCATTCGTCCGGTTGTCGGTACGACAGGATTTAATGAAGAGGAGCTTCAAGAATTGACAGAGCTAGCCGAATCAAAAAGAATCGGAGTCATCATTGCCCCAAACTTTGCTGTGGGTGCCATTTTGATGATGAAATTTGCACAAATGGCAGCAAAGCATTTTCAGGACGTGGAAATCATGGAACTGCATCATGATCGAAAATTGGATGCCCCTTCTGGCACCGCCATCAAGACAGCTGAACTGATTTCAAAAACAAGGGAGCCGAAACATCAAGGCCACCCTCAGGAAGAGGAAACAATCAAAGGTGCAAGAGGGGCGGAAACAAAAGACGGAATCCGTATACACAGTGTCAGGCTTCCTGGCCTAGTTGCGCACCAAGAGGTGATGTTTGGCGGGGGAGGTCAGTCCTTGACAATCAGACACGATTCATACAATCGTGCAAGCTTCATGTCAGGTGTAAAACTATCTGTCGAAACCATTATGTCCTTGGAAGTATTAGTATATGGATTGGAAAATATTATCGAGTAAAGGGGGAAATGGTCATGAAGGTAGCGTTAATTGCCCACGATAAGAAAAAACCGGATATGATACAATTTGCTACTGCTTATAAAAATGTCCTGGAAAAGCATGAGATTTTTGCTACAGGTACAACTGGTTTAAGAATATCTGAAGCTACAGGTCTGCCTGTTCATAGATTCCAATCAGGACCACTTGGGGGAGATCAGGAAATTGGGGCATTGATTGCACAGAATAAAATGGATATGGTCATCTTCTTCCGCGACCCATTGACCGCTCAGCCGCATGAACCGGATGTTACGGCCTTGTTGAGACTGTGTGATGTTTACTCCATCCCGCTTGCAACAAATATGGGAACAGCGGAGATATTGATCCGCGGGCTTTCTAGGGGAGAACTAGGTTGGAGAGATATCGTACATGGCAAAGAGGCGGAGAACGATGACTGATCAATTGGATATCCTGGCATTTGGTGCTCATCCGGATGATGTCGAAATCGGAATGGCCGGTACTCTTGCAAAATATAAAGAACAAGGCTATAAAACGGGTATTTGTGATTTGACATATGCTGAAAGGTCATCCAATGGCAATGTTGAGATCAGACAAAAGGAAGCAAGTGAAGCTGCAAGGGTCCTGGAATTGGATGCGCGAATCCAGCTTTCCTTGCCGGATAGAGGCCTTTTTATGAAAGAAGCCTACATACTTGAAATTGTATCTGTCATCCGGAAATACAAGCCTCGTCTTGTTTTTGCCCCATACTGCGAAGATCGTCATCCAGACCATGGGAATTGTGCCAGGCTGGTAGAGGAAGCGGTGTTTTCCTCAGGTATCAAACGGGTGGAGGATGCGAAGTCTCAAGGGGCACATAAACCGGGAAACCTATATTTTTATCAGATTAACGGGTTACATAAGCCGGATTTCCTTATAGAGATATCCAGCCAAATAGAAAAGAAGGCAAAGGCGCTTGAAGCCTACACAAGCCAGTTTGAGAGGGATCCAAGTGGAGTGGACACACCTTTGACCAACGGGTATGTGGAGGCGGTCATCAGCCGTGAACGTGCATACGGAAAACAGATCGGCTCCATGTATGCAGAAGGATTTTTTGCAAAAGGACCAATTGTCCTCAATCATGATTTATTAGGTGGGATTTAATTGAAATTGAAAATTGGCATTACCTGCTATCCGACGGTGGGTGGATCAGGGGTAATTGCGACGGAATTGGGGAAGCTTCTGGCAGAAAAGGGGCACGAGATCCACTTCATCTCCTCTAGCATGCCTTTTCGGCTGAATAAAGTATATAGCAATATCTATTATCATGAAGTACAGGTAAATCAATATTCCGTTTTCCAGTATCCGCCGTACGATTTGGCATTGGCAAGTAAGATGGCTGAAGTGGCAAAACGGGAAAAATTAGACTTGTTGCATGTGCACTATGCCATACCGCATGCTGTGTGTGCTTACCTGGCAAAAAAAATGACAGATGATAAATTGAAGATTGTGACGACCCTTCATGGCACTGATATTACAGTACTTGGGTATGATCCATCTCTTAATGATATGATCCGCTTTGGAATCGAGGGGTCAGACATAGTAACAGCAGTTTCCGAATCACTTGTCCAGCAGACATATGATTTATTGCAACCTAAGAAATCCATTCAAACCGTATATAATTTTATTGATGAACGAGTGTATTTCAAAAAGGATACTCTTGCTCTTAAAGGGCAATATGGAATTGCTGCTGAAGAAAAAGTCGTCATTCATGTCTCTAATTTCCGGAAAGTCAAACGGGTGCAGGATGTGGTGAAATCTTTTCACCTCATTGAAAAAGAGGTTCCATCCAAGTTGCTGCTTGTCGGCGATGGGCCAGAAATTTCGGTGGTATGCAACCTCGTAAGGGAACTTGGCCTAAAGGATAAGGTGTTGTTTCTTGGTAAACAAGAGAACTTGGAGGATTTATACTCTATCAGTGATCTTATGCTTCTTCTATCAGAAAAGGAGAGCTTCGGCCTCGTCTTATTAGAAGCAATGGCTTGCGGCGTTCCTTCTGTCGGGACAAGGATCGGAGGCATACCGGAAGTGATTGAGAATGGCAAGACTGGTTTTCTCAGTGACGTGGGGGATGTAGAAGATATTGCCCGGAATTCCATAAAGATATTGAGTGATACTACTATACATAAAACGTTTGCGGAAAATGCGATTCTTAGAGTTAAAGAGAACTTCAGCTCACAAAGCATAGTACAACAGTACGAAGATATGTATAAACAATTAATCGATAACCCAAGTGAAAGTTGAGGGAGAAGCGATGAACAAAGCCTTCCATCAAGGTATTCTCATTATTGAAAGTCTTGAGAAAAACGGACATGAAGCTTATTTTGTGGGGGGCTCTGTTCGTGATACTTTAATGAATAGAGCAATAGGTGATATAGATATTGCAACTTCTGCCACTCCTGAAGAAATCCAGGCTATATTCCCTAAAACGATAGATGTCGGGGCAGAACATGGAACCATCATTGTTGTCACCTCTGAGCAAGAAAGCTATGAAGTGACGACGTTTCGGACAGATGGAATCTATACAGATAATCGTCATCCTGACAATGTGACTTTTGTGAAAAGCTTGGAGGAAGATCTGAAGCGCAGAGACTTCACCATGAATGCTATTGCCATGACTAAATACGGGGAAATAGTAGACCCTTTCGATGGGGAAAGTGATATTAAACGAAGAGTTATTCGGACAGTGGGGAAAGCAACAGAGCGGTTCAAAGAAGATGCATTAAGAATGTTGCGTGCCGTTCGTTTTTCCAGTCAACTGTCCTTTTCAGTGGAAAGGGATACGTTTGACGGTATTCGGAAGGATCAAGCCTTATTAGAGATGGTTTCCGTTGAAAGGAAAACGGCGGAATTGGAAAAACTGCTAATGGGACAAGGCGTTAAAGAGGCGCTCGAGCTTTTGGTGACAACAGGGCTTTTTGCTTACCTTCCTCATCTTGGAGAAAAGAGCAAACCTTTAAGGGAACTTGCAAAATTACCTTTACATGAATTTCATAGCCGTTCAGCCATATGGACATTATTGGTCATTGTTTTAAAAGTGGAAGATGTGGAGTGTTTCTTGAACAGTTGGAAGCTGCCCAAAAAGGTGACGAAGGCTGTAAATGAGAATATAAAGGTTATAGAGCAGGTTCAACGTACCGGATGGGTAAAAGAAGTCATCTACAGGACAGGACTTGATCAATCTCTGGAAGCTCATCAAGTAATGAATGCCCTAGGGTGGGACTTACAGGGGATGAGCGTTCAAATCCGCAAAATGTACAACTCTCTGCCCATTCACAGTTTGAAAGATATCGTAATCGATGGTAATGAGCTTATAAATATCGCGGGAGAGAAACGAGGAAAATGGATCTCTCTGCTTTATCAGGATTTAGAAATGGCGTTGATTCATGAGGAAACAGAAAATGAGAGAGCGGCTTTGAAGGAGTGGGTATGTAATTGGCTACAGAAATACGATCAAAACTACTGAAAATGTTTACGGAAATTGAGGGCGATTTCCTATCTGGCCAAAAAATCAGTGAAGAACTCGGCTGTTCGAGGACGGCTGTGTGGAAGCATATTGAAGACTTGAGGCAGGAGGGCTATGAGCTTGAGGCAGTGAGAAGAAAAGGATACCGTATTAAAACGATTCCGGATAAGATCTCCCACAATGAAATCTCATTGGGATTGAAAACGGAAATACTCGGGCGGAAAATCCATTTTGAGGAATCGGTCACTTCTACTCAAAGGATTGCCCATCAACTAGCATATGACGGCGCACCCGAAGGAACCTTGATTGTCGCGGAAGAACAAACTGCCGGGAGGGGAAGATTGAGCAGGGAATGGTATTCACCAAAGCACACAGGTGTTTGGATGAGTCTCATCCTCCGTCCTAATCTTCCACCTGCAAAAGCTCCTCAATTGACCTTATTAACAGCAGTTGCAATTACTCAAGCCATTGAAGAAGTGACAGGTTTACGCCCGGATATCAAATGGCCGAATGATATTTTGATTAATAAAAAGAAAACGGTTGGCATCCTGACGGAAATGCAGGCAGAGGCAGACAAAATAAATTCCGTCATAATTGGCACTGGAATCAATGTGAACCAAGCAATAGAGCACTTCCCGGAAGAACTTCACTCCATTGCCACCTCTCTTTCTATCGAGCTTGGTGAATCTGTAAACCGTGCAGAGCTTATACAAGTAATTTTGTTGAAGTTTGAAACTCTATACCATAAGTATTTGGAGCATGGTTTTTACCCGATTAAGTTATTATGGGAGTCATATGCCATCAGTATTGGGAAGAGGATCATCGCCCGGACCATAACAGGCTCTCTTGAGGGCAGGGCAATAGGCATTACAGATGATGGGGTCCTGATGTTAGAAGATGACAAAGAGGAGATTCATTATATTCACTCCGCGGATATTCAAATTGGGAGCGATTAATGATGGCATCTTTTTGAAACATATTTTATAATAGTGGTGTTGGGCAGTATCTCATAGAACTGCACCTGCTGAACTATTTTAGTTATGAAGTAAAACCAACCAAATATCTGCCTTGATCCAAAGGACTGGGACAGAGGGATTGAACTGAATTTGTTTATTACGTTATACAACCATCCTTCTTTCGCATGCGCAAAAGAAGGATTTTTTTCGGTTCATTTCCTCCCCTTATTAAAAAGGAGGAAGGAAATTGAAAACTACGTCGGATTTTTTGAAAATGAAGAAGAATGATGAAAAAATCGCCATGCTTACGGCATATGACTATCCATCCGCCAAACTGGCAGAGGAAGCGGGGGTGGACTTGATTCTTGTGGGAGACTCCCTTGGGATGGTTGTCCTTGGGTACGAATCCACTGTACCTGTGACGGTCGATGATATGATCCATCATACAAAAGCTGTTAAACGCGGGGCCCCATCCACATTTGTAGTCACTGACATGCCATTTATGTCGTACCATCTGTCCATGGAAAACACTCTTCTTAATGCTAAAAGGATTGTGCAGGAGTCGGGGGCGCATGCGCTTAAAGTGGAGGGCGGCGGAGAGGTCTTCCATGTCATCTCTTCGCTGACAATTGCAGGGATTCCGGTCGTGGCACATCTTGGACTTACACCTCAATCAGTTGGAGTGCTTGGAGGCTATAAAGTCCAAGGAAAAGATGTGGAAAGTGCCAAAAAAATGATCCAAGATGCCAGGACTGCAGAAGAAGCCGGTGCCATGGCGCTTGTCCTTGAATGCGTGCCAAAACAGCTTGCAAAGGATATTGCCGCACAGCTTTCCATTCCAGTTATCGGGATTGGGGCAGGTGTGGAAGTGGACGGTCAAGTACTGGTCTATCATGATGTGGTCAAATATGGAGTTGACCGTGTTCCAAAGTTTGTCCAATCATATGCGGACGCCCAATCGGTAATGAAGGAAGGGTTGCAGCAATATGTAGGGGAAGTGAAAGCTAAAGCATTTCCTAAGGCAGAACACAGTTTTACCATGAAAGAGGAAACATTGCATCGACTATATGGGGGATAAGTAGTGTGAAAATTATAGAGAAAATTATAGACATGCAAGATGTCATGAAAATAGAGAAGGAAACAGGGAAAAAAATCGGCTTTGTACCCACAATGGGTTTTTTACATGAAGGTCATCAGACATTGCTTAAGGAAGCACGGGATAATAATGATATTGTTGTCTTAAGCATATTTGTCAACCCTCTGCAATTTGGACCAAATGAAGATTTTGATGCCTATCCCCGAGACATCTTGCGGGATGAACAAATTGCCAAGAACATGGGAGTGGACTATCTTTTTTATCCAAGTGTGGATGAAATGTACAAAGATGAGAAGACAACCATCATCAAAGTGGAGAAGCGGGTCGATGTCCTTTGCGGAAAACACCGACCTGGCCACTTTGATGGGGTTGCAACCGTCGTCATGAAGCTTTTTCAGATCGTGACTCCGCATAAAGCTTATTTTGGAATGAAAGATGCCCAGCAGGTTGCAGTAATTGACGGTCTTATAAATGATTACCACCTGCCAATCGAATTGGTGCGTGTCGAAACCGTCAGGGAAGAAGACGGTCTCGCGAAAAGCTCAAGGAATGTGTACTTGAACGAATCTGAAAGGGAGAAGGCTCCAAAGCTTTTTCAGGCGCTTTGCCTGGGCAGAGATAAATTGGCAGATGGAGAAAAGGCCATTCACGAAGTAAAGAAGGGAATGGAGGAATTCATCGCTCTTCAAACTGGAGCCAAAGTGGAGTATGTGGAAATATACGCATACCCGACACTTGAGGAGCTAACATCGCCAATAAGAGAGGGTAAATTCAACATCATCATTGCCTTGGCAGTGAAGTTCTCTAAAGCAAGACTGATTGACAACATTGTCTTTTCATATAATAAGGGGGAATAGCAAGTGTTTCGTACATTAATGAATGCAAAAATACATCGTGCAAGAGTTACTGAATCTAATTTGAATTATGTAGGCAGCATCACAATCGATGAGGATATTTTAGATGCAGTGGGCATGGTTGCAAATGAGAAGGTTCACATCGTAAATAACAACAATGGTGCTCGCTTTGAAACTTATATCATTCCGGGCAAGAGAGGCGGGAAGGACTTCTGCCTCAATGGCGCAGCAGCAAGATTGGTGCAGGAAGGTGATGTCATCATTGTCATTTCGTATGCAATGATGGCAGAGGAAAAAGTAAAAGGACACCAGCCTAAAGTTGCAGTAATGAACGAATCCAACGAAATTGTAGAAGTGCTGGGCACAGAACCGGCTGCAACGATTATGTAACACTCTTTTTGATAGAAGGAAAATCCCCCTCATATGGGTTTCAGGGTGTAGACAGAGTTAATTATTATTCAAAATAATGAGATTCTCGTGTTGATCGTAGTGGAAGGTG
>LQXN01000036.1 GCA_001648575.1 Sutcliffiella horikoshii DSM 8719
CTTCCACTACAATCAACAGGGATTCTATAACTCGAATATAACTTTATCTACACACTCAGATCTCCCCTTAGGAGAGGTCTTCCTTCTTCAACTATACTTCAACTTCTTCCCTCCGCCATTCTTCCATTTCCTGTGCATGATCAAGGCAACGATAGCAATCAAAGCGACAAAAAGGATGCTGATGAAGAATCCGTTGCGGATGGTCTTTTCTACGATGGTTCCGCTAATAGCCAATAGCAGTAGAAACAGCCCCAGGACAGATACAATTCTCCCCTTCTCCACAAGCTTGAAAGAAGACAGCAGGATGAATAGCCAGTTATAGAGCAATAGTAATCCGGCGGCTGTAGTGATGTATTCGAATACTTTTCCAGGAAGTAAGAATGCACAGATAACGGAAGCGGTTAATCCTCCCATTCCAAGTAACAGGGAAGGGAGGGGCAGTTCTTTAAAGTTTAATTTCTTCTGAAATAGCTTTGGGGCATCCCCGTCTTTTGCCAAAGTAACCAAAAGGGTTGTCACACCAAAAAGTGCTGCTGTCATGGTCGAGAACCCGGCAATGATGATGGCACCGTTAAATACATGTGGGAAAAAGGCAAGGTCATAATTGGTCTGCGCGGTAACAAAGGGACTTTCCTTTTCGGTAAATTTGTCAAAGGCAGCCAGGCTGACGGCAAGACTTAGTGATCCTACATACAGAACCATTAATAGGAACATCATGATGGTCCCTGCTTTTAGCGTGTCTTCCTTCTTTTTCAACTGCATGGCCATCAGTCCGATTACTTCTATACCCCCGTAAGCGTAAAAGGCATATATAAGGGAAGACCAGAGTCCTTTTAATCCCATGGGCAACCATTCTTTCATGGTGTTTGGGAAGTTTCCCGGACTTGACCCACCACCAACATCCCCTTTAATCCATCCAAAGAAGATACCCAATGCGATTACTATGAACATTAGAATCGCAGCGACCTTGATGATGGCAAAAAGGTCTTCCATCTTATCGAACCCTTTTGTTCCGAGCATGACTACGAAAAGGGACAACAGTGCATAGCCTGCTGAAAAGACCCAAAGTGGAACGTCTGGAAACCAGAATTGGGATAATAAGCCGAGGGCAGTCAGCTGACTACCCATGATCAGGATGTTGGAGCACCAATAATTCCAGCCGCAGCTGAATTCCGCCCATTTGCCAAATGCCTTACCTGCGTAATAGCAAAAGGAGCCTTCCTGCGGATCTTGGATTGTCATTTTCGCTAATC
Organism: Sutcliffiella horikoshii DSM 8719; assembly: GCA_001648575.1. GTDB lineage: Bacteria > Bacillota > Bacilli > Bacillales > Bacillaceae_I > Sutcliffiella_A > Sutcliffiella_A horikoshii. Next base: position 1,254 of record LQXN01000036.1, read on the forward strand.
TGCTGTACACGATATAAGTTCCGGTGGCGCCAATAAGAAAGGAAAGGATTATGGAGGCTCCGGCATGCTTGATTCCCAGAGAGGACCCAAGAAAAAACCCGATTCCAATGGTGCATCCAATTCCTATTAATGATAATTGCCACCAAGCTAAATCACCTGATATTTGTTTGGTACCGCAAGTGGCTTTTGACATATTACTCTCCTTTTAACCAGCTACCATAGCATGCTTTTCTTCGGTTTTACATTTTGGATGAAAATAAAAACCAGGACTCCGATAATAACCGCCAGAGCTCCGGATATATAGAGACTTAGTAGAAGGTTATTTTTCATTACAACAGACATGATCGGCGGACCTGCTGCGACTCCAATGAAACGGGAAGAACTATAAAAGGATGAAATCGTCCCTTTTTCTTCCTTTTCTACATTTTCGGTAATCAAAGCATCAAGTGTGGGAAGCATTGCCCCGATGCTAATACCGATCAAGCTGGATACCGTGAGCAATAAAAAAATGCTCTCATTGAGATATCCAATAAAAACGATGGTTGATGCAATTACTCCTAGGGAAACCATCAATATCTTTCTCATCAATTCGATATCCCCTTTGATTACTTTTCCGGTGATAAAGGAAGAGACGCAGAGGGTGAATAAAGGGACAGCCAAGTATAACCCTTTAGTTACACCATGCAGGTCATGTGTTTTTTCCAGTATGTCTGATAAATAAAATAATAGTCCAAATAGGATCAGCATCGCATATATGCCGATAAGGAAGGTAGTATATATCCACTTTCCTTGTTTCTTGAAAATCTTTTTTGTGTTCTGGATAAAAATATTTAATGCCAACGGTTTGTCTTTTTTCTTAGGTACCTTGATGAAAATGATAACGAGCAAGATGGAAATCAGACTGAAAAAAGATATAGAAAAGAAAGGGAGGTACCATAGGACGGCGGCTAAAAGTGATCCTAAAATAGGGCTTAGAACCTTCCCGAATGTATTGGACGTCTCAATGATGCCCAGACACGAGCTTGTCTTCTCATCGTCATCCTGATACAAATCTCCAACAAGAGGCAAAATGATAGGGGTTGCCCCCGCGGCACCGACCCCTTGAATGACCCGCCCAATGATGATCCAAGTGAAAGGGTCCTCAATCTTCCAGGAAGCAAATCCTGAAATCAATCCCCCGATTAGTGCCAATATTAAACTTGGCAAAATAATCATTTTCCTTCCAAACCGGTCTGACAAATAACCTGCAATAGGTATCAAAAAGATAGAAGAAACGGAGTATGAAGTAATGATCATACTCGATTGGAAGGAGGATATGCCCAACTCTTTTTCGAGCAATGGCAAAACTGGAATAAGCATAGAATTGCCCAGAGTCATAATAAGAGGGATGGAAGCCATGCTTATTATGCACCAAGCACTGACTTGTCCTGATTTCTTGTTTGTCACCTCTAGCCCCTCCGTAGTATTGTCTATGTTAGATAAATCGATTTTGTTTACAACTTAAATGAAAAAGCATCAATCGAATCAATCCTTCCACGCCACCAAGCGTGACTATGAAAAGGAGATTGTGTGTTTGCAGAAATATATACAGCATCCTTTAAGTGAATAAATGTAGCGATCATATCCTGTTTGCTTTTCTCTTCCTCTTTTTGCTTTTCACTGATATAGGCTTCTTTAAGATCTGTGAATTTCTTATGTAGGACATGCGAGAGGGTACTATTCTCTACATCATCTGTTGATGAAATGATCCCCTCATAATAAGTATGCGGACCAACAAGCGTACCGGCAATCACAGCCCCATTCACATTTAAAGTAAGCCCTATCTCCATACCGTCCTTATCAGTCAGATCAAGGAGCATCTGCAAAACTGCATCATCAGTGGATACATTTTCTTCTTTTTTCGCCATCTTAACCCCACCCATTCATTTTTGATCCCTTTACTCACGCACATAGTTAGTATAGGTAAATGGGGATAGGTTATTCTGGAAGTTTGTGCAAATGAAGACATTAAAAGGAGGGTAGAAGAAAGACGTCTATAAAATATTGTTGCTGACCATCAGCAACAATTCGGCATGTGGCTTTTTTTCCTCTTACCTGCTCTTAAAATACAACCAACGAAAAAAAGCCCTATTAGGGGGCCTTCAAGTATCTTACATAAACAATAATATAAATGCTTGGACTCCAAAATAAATGCCGAATCCAATCATCGAAAGAGATGAAATAATGGAGATTACCACAAGAAAATTTGTATGCAGAAGGTTCCTTGCGATACTCGAGATTGTAGCCATGAACACATCCCAGAGTAGAATCCCGCAAATGATGGCTGCACTATAAATAGCCAATTGACTGCTGGAAAAAGAAGATGCTGTCTTTGCTAAAACGGACCCATAAATACCGAGCCAAAAAAGGATGGTCAATGGATTAGATATCGAAAGAAGGAAACCGGCAGTACAGGAACGAAGTAATGTAGCCTTTCCTTTTGGTCCATCAATAAAAGAAGATTTCTTGCTTTTCACCAAGCTTTCTATTCCCGTATACGTAAGCACAAAAAACCCAAAAAGCCAAAGAAACGCCTTCATTAAAGGCTGTTCAATAAAATGAATCATCCCCATATAAACCAGAAGCATATAACAAACATCAGCAATAAGTGCCCCTATCCCAAAAATCCAGGCATGTCCAAAGCCGAGCCGCAGGCCTTTATCCAATTGCGCAGCATTCACCGGACCGATAGGCGCTGCTAGGGACACCCCTAAGAATATGTAAGTGAAAATTGAATTCATATTATTGCCCTCCCCGTCATCTCCTTACACATTCTATTCATGACCTGGGGGTTGTACCACTATTTCAGTAAAAAAGAGTCCCATCCCTGGGACTCCACATTAATCATTTCGTATCGCATTCACAGCCGCTTGAGTCTCTTTCAAAAGCCTGAGCATATCTTTTGCACGTTGTTCTTCTACAGAAGAGGTGTGACTTTCTTTTACCTCTTTCAATGCTTGTTCCACTCTCTCTATTGCCTGTTGGGAATAACCGAAATTATCACCTGTGCTTTCCAATTGTGTGGCATAGACTGCCTCGTCAGCATGTTTTATAGCTTCTGTTAGCTTTTCATTTTGCTCATGTGCCATAAGGGTACCTCTTACTTGTGCTCAGGACCATTTAGGTGTAAAGGAGGAGGAACGAGCCATCCTTTACTTTTATTCAGTTTTAAAAGCTTTGCCCCATATTGTGCTTTTGTCATATGGAATTGACCATACATCAAGGCAATATCCTCACGAACACATTGGGCAATGACTTGGCTGCAAGCCACTAAGGCCTCGCCTGTATTTTTAGACAATGTCGCACTGATTTCTGGATCACTAAACCTTGCTCCGACTGGAATTTCCTCCAGGCTTGCTGTCGGTCTTTCTGGAGGTGCTGGAGGTAATCCGATGCCATTCGCCTTAAGCACTTGTTCGATTTGTTTGTTCTCTTCTTTTAGACCTTCAATGCCTTCCTCTACAAGCTTTCTGAGATCTTCATCACCAGTATGATTCACAAAAGTCTGGGAAGCAGCGATAGCCCCATGATTTGCTAAAAGATTGGACCACATACTAAATACTTCCCCATAATGTAAAGGTTCATTTTGAGGGTTCCCATCTAAAATTCCCATTATAACACTCCCTATTTTATCAAGATTCATGTTAGGCTCCTTTGTCAAGGATTTGCTCATCTAGTATGTGCAGAAAATATATTTCTACACATCCCAACTGGGAATCATTTATTAGTGCCTCTTGGGTAACAATAAAAAAATCAATTCAGTAATGGGGGTCTACTAATGTCATTATTTTCTAAAAGTCCGATGCGGCCGCATGTAAGAAGTGAGTATGATGTCCTGAAAAAAGTTATCCTGTGTAAACCGGAGTATATGACAATTCGGGAGGTCATCAATGAAACGCAGAAAAAGTTTAAAAATGAAGGAATTCATATCGAGATTGCGATGGCGCAACATAAAAGATTTGTGGATACATTGGAGGATCATGGGGTAGAAGTTATTCTCCTGCCTGCAATCAAGATGTTCCCAGAGCAAGTTTTCACACGTGACATTGGCTTCACCCTTGGGAATATTCTATTTGTTGCGGAAATGGCCAACAAAATAAGACAAGGGGAAGACGATGTTTTGAAAAGCATGCTGGAGCAACATGAAATCTCCTATTTGAATTTAAAAGGCGACATGATCGAGGGTGGGGATGTCATCATCAATGGCGAAACGGTCTATGTCGGCATAAGTAACCGGACAAACGAAGAAGCCATCGAACACCTGCAAACCATCCTGCCGCATTATGAAGTCGTGAAAGTACCATTCAAGGAAAAATACTTACACCTGGATTGTGTATTCAATATCATCTCGCCTAAAGAAGCACTCTATTATCCAAAGGCGTTCACACAACAAGAGCTAGACATTCTTTCGTCCCGTTTTGAGCTTATTGAAGTAACAGAAGATGAACAGTTCTCCCTTGGTACAAACGTACTCAATATAGGCAACAAAAAAATCTTCAGCCTTCCGGTTAACCCAAAAGTAAACCAAGAACTCAAAAATAGGGGCTTTGAAGTAATCGAAGTCGACATAATGGAAATCATCAAATCCGGAGGCTCCTTCCGCTGCTGCACGCTCCCGATCTTGCGTGTATAGAGCGGACAGGGACGCCGATCCTAGCGGAAAATCAATAATCTACGCAGGCGCAAACCCACTGGGGTGCGTCTTTTTTTGTCTATTTTAGAGGATTTTTCAAAAACAAATAGAAACATACAACAGAAAAGTACGAGCATTTCTAGAAAAACCCGATAAGTTTGTTGGCCGCGTGGAATTTTTGTGGTTTCTAATTGTGTGATGGTGAATTCTTTGTGGTCATTGTGACTATTTTTACTGTGATTGTGAGTTTTTCAGGTGTTATTGTGACTAATTTTGTAGGCATTGTGACATTTCCAATGGTTAGTGTGACATTTATACTCAATCGTTCGATTAAAGGATTTCAGTGAGAAAAACGAATATGGTAGAAAAGCATTAATACATAGGGGGATAAGCTTTTGCGACAGATTACATTAGCGAATGGTACGACGGTGGAAGTGGAGTGTTTAAGTTGTGCGTTAACGAGCGGCCTGATAGAGCCGGATGGGGGAGTGGTTCTGGAAACGGAGCACTTTCATGCGCATCAGGATGTGGCTTATCCCATTAGGGGGTTGATCATCCTTGCCTCTAAACGACATATCAAATGTTTTGATGAATTAACGGAAGATGAACAAATGGCATATATTCAGGTGCTGTCTAGGATCAGGAAGGCGCAAAGGGATGTGCTCGGTATTGAATATGTGTATTATTTTTATAACGAAGATACCACACATCATTTCCATACGTGGATGGTGCCAAGATATGACTGGATGTACGAATTTGGTCGTTCTGTGGAATCTGTACGGCCGGTGCTGATGCATGCACGAACTAACATGAATGGTGGGGAAAATCTGGAGGAAGTGATGGAGGCGATAGAGGCCTTGAGGCGGGAGTTGGAGTAGAGTAACTGCTAGAGAAAGTATAAGTTACCAGGGGAAAGACAAATGGAGAAAGTAATAGCTAAACCTAATGCTCTACCTGTCTTTCCCTTTTAACTCTTTTGCAGCTATTGTTCCCATTGACAGAATTAAACAGAGTGCTATAATTCTGTTATATAAATCGTAATGATTTTGATTTAATATAAATTTTAAATCGTAATGATTACGCTATAAATGAGAGGGAAGTGGCATATATAATGTTGAAGAATGTGAAGTTACTAGTTTTTGCAATAATGTTTTTAATGGTTTTAGGTGGTTGCTCAGACGAGACTTCAGGTACAAAAGAAGAGCAAACAGATGAACTGATTTATGCTTCGTCTAAAGATATCAATGATATGAATCCTCATTTTTATACAGGATCGATGTCGGCACAAGGTAAGGTTTACGAGTCCTTAGTAGAAAACACTCAGGAAGGAATTAAGCCGCTACTGGCGGAATCGTGGGAAATCTCCGAGGACGGGAAAGTCTATACTTTTACCTTAAGAGAAGATGTCACCTTTCATGATGGGGAGCCATTTAATGCAGAAGCGGTGAAGAAAAACATGGATGCAGTTCAAGCAAATGCAGAAAAACATGCCTGGATTAAACTTTCCACCAAAATTAAAGAAGTGAATGTCGTAGAAGAGTATGTAGTGGAGTTAGTATTATCAGAGACTTATTATCCTACTTTAGAAGAGTTGTCCATGACAAGGCCATATGTGTTCCTATCCCCGAATGACTTCAAAGAAGGGGGAACAAAGGACGGAGTGAATGGCTATAACGGAACAGGACCATACATATTAAAAGAACATAAAACTGATGAATATGCAACATTTGAAGCGAACGATTCCTATTGGGGAGGGGCACCGAATATAAAAAAAATCACCTCTAAGGTGCTGCCGGCAGATGAGACTACCTTCTTAGCCTTGCAAAAGGGGGAAGTGAATTTTGCATTTACAGATGACCGTGGGGCAGATAGTTTAGATGTGGAAACCATGGAGCAGTTGGTGGCATCTAGTGATTATCAAATTATCAGAAGTGAGCCGATGAATACGAAAATGATTGTGGCAAATAGCAGCAGAGCGGATAATCCTGTGAATGAGAAAGCTGTAAGGGAAGCTATTTGGCATGCTATTGATAGAGAAACAATTGTAAAAGATCTATTGAATGGAACGGAATCAGTGGCAGAGACCTTATTTTCATCTAATGTGAACTATGCGGATATTCCACTTGAAAAGCGTGAATACGATGTGGAAAAAGCAAAGGGCTTATTAGAAGAGGCAGGCTGGAAAGCAGACGGTGAAGGGACAAGGGTAAAGGACGGCCAAAAGTTGGAAATGGCACTTTACTATGACAGTAATTCTTCTTCGCAAAAGCGCCAAGCAGAATATATTCAGGCATTGGTCAAGGATATCGGGATTCAACTCGATATAGTGGGAGAAGAGTCCACGTCAATTGCGAACAGGCGTACAACAGGTGAATATGATTTATTATTTAACCAAACATGGGGACTTGCTTATGACCCGCAAAGTACAATTGCAGCCTTTACTTCTGAAGCTTCCTATTTGCACACAACCAAGGGGATGGCCCAATCAGAAGAATTATACAAAAAGATTGAAGAAGTAATGATTTCTACAGATGAGGAAGCGAGAAAGCAATTATATATGGATATTTTGACGATGGTCCATGACGAGGCTGTTTTCATTCCTATCTCTAATGGAAGTGTGACAGTGATTGCGCCTAAGAACCTAGAGGGTGTCACTTTTAAGCAAACACAATTTGAACTGCCATTTGAAGGAATGAAGTTTAAGTAAAGGAGGGGAGAAATCCCTTCTTTTCTTTTATTGAAAGGTGTGAAATGAATGATACATTACTTGTTTAAAAAGCTACTGATTGCCATTCCATTGCTATTCATTGTCTCTTTTCTAACATTTGTTCTAGTACATCTCTCACCACATGATCCTGCTAAGCTAATATTGCAGGCACAGGAAGTCCCGGAGATCACCGAAGGGCTTTTGGAGCAAACGAGAAAGGATTTTGGGTTAGATCAGCCATTAATTGTGCAGTATTTTCAATGGTTATTATCCTGCCTGAAACTTGATTTTGGGGAGTCATATGTTAACGGACTGCCTGTCTGGAAAATCCTTGGGCCAGCTTTTATAAATACGTTAAAACTGACCTTTGTTTCTTCTGTCGCTATTATGGTGTCTTCCGTTCTTTTAGGTGTCCTTTGTGCTTTCAAAGAGGGCAAGTGGATTGATAAGTCCATTCGGGGATCCATGTTTTTTCTAACGGCCATGCCATCATATTTATTAGCATCCCTTTTAGTTTGGTACGTATCTGTTCGATTGGACTTACTTCCAACAAGCGGAATGACTGGCTTTCAGAGTTACTTTTTACCTGTCTTGGTCATCACCATCAGTTATGCGGGGATTTATTTCAGGAATGTGCGTTCTTCGATGCTTGCCAATATGAATGAGGATTATGTGCTTTATGCGAGAGCATCGGGGCTTTCTGAGGGCAAGGTTCTATTATATGTCTTAAAGAACTCCCTTCAGGTGACCATCTCTATTTTCGGAATGGCGATTCCCATTATCCTCGGGAGCACCGTTGTAGTGGAGAATGTCTTTGCTTGGCCGGGGTTGGGAAGCTTGAGCATCAAGGCCATCCTTGGGAGGGATTTCCCGATCATTCAAGCCTATGTACTAATTGTAGCTACATTCTTTGTTGTATTTAATACGTTGTCTGACGTAGTGAATGTTGCAATGAATCCAAAGCTCAGAAAGGAGTTATAAATGAGAGTCTGGCATAATTTACGAAAAGATATAGTGGGCTGTGTTTCCCTCTTATTCATTTTAGGATTGCTGATTGCGGGAATATTTGCCCCGGTATTTGCCCCTTATGATCCTAATGAAGTGAATATGGCTTTACGCTATGCTTCCCCATCATTTTCACATTGGCTTGGGAATGACCATTTAGGCAGATGCATCCTCTCTAGAATTATCTATGGAATTAGACCGAGTGTTCTATGGGTATTGGCAGTTCTTTTTGTTTCCGTTTTTATTGGCGGGGTCTTGGGCTTTTTAGCCGGTTATTTTAGAGGGAAAGTAGATATTGTCATCATGAGGCTTTGTGATATAATGCTCTCTTTTCCAGGTTATGTAATGGCACTTGCTGTCATTGGGATCCTGGGAGTTGGTTTGGAAAATATCCTGATTGCCTTTGCGCTGATCAAGCGGGCTTGGTTTGCAAGGGTGATCCGCACGTCTGTCATGCAGTTCGTAGAGCTTGATTATATAAAGTTCGCCAAGGTTTCTGGAAGTGGAAACGGAAGGATTTTAAGAAAGCATATCTTGCCGGTAACATTTGCCGATATTACAGTCGTTGCAAGTGGTTCTATCGGATCGATGATTTTGCAGATCTCTGGGTTCTCTTTCCTGGGCTTGGGAATTCAGGCACCACATGCAGAGTGGGGGATGATGCTAAATGAGGCAAGGGAAGTGATGTTCATCAGACCAGAGATGATGCTCGCACCGGGGATTGCCATCGTACTTGTTGTCATGGCATTTAACTTTTTATCCGATTCCCTTCAAGTTGCCCTAGACCCCAAACTGGTCCGGATGAAAAATAAGAGGGTTTGGTGGAAGCGACAGAAAGCTAGTTTGCAAGCTAAAGAGGTGACCAACTACCAATGAATCTATTAGAGGTACATAATTTACAAGTTCAGGATACCATTTCAGGGAAGCTTCTTGTGAAAGGAAGCAGTTTTTCAGTGGGTGATGGAAACTGTCTCGCTATCGTGGGGGAGAGCGGAAGCGGTAAATCGGTGACAAGCAAAGCCATCATGCGTCTAAATAAGCCAGTCCTTCAGACAAAAGGAAGTGTCTTATTTAAAGGGGAGGAACTGACCCGGCTTTCAGATAAGGAAATGAGAAGAAGAAGAGGGAAAAGCATATGCATGATTATGCAAAATGGAATGAGTGCGTTTAACCCTACCAGTGTCATAGGAGTCCATCTCAGAGAGACGCTTTCTATGCACTTAGGTGTGACGAAGTCCCAGGCAGATGCGAAAATGATCCCAGCCCTTGAGCGGGTGATGATAAAAAATCCATCCGACCTACTGGATAAATACCCCCACCAGCTCTCAGGTGGAATGCTGCAGCGTGTCATGATAGCCCTGGCGATCGTATTGGAACCGGATCTCATTATTGCGGATGAGCCGACAACCGCTTTAGACACGATATCACAGTATGAGGTGGTCGAAGAGTTTAAGAAGTTGCGCGAACGTTTGGGAACTTCCATGATCTTCATCTCACATGATCTAGGTGTGGTGCAACGGATAGCAGAAAATGTCATCGTCATGAAGGATGGAGCAATCGTGGAAAGCGGGACCACCCAAAAAATTTTCAATGACGCGAATCATCCATACACGAAATACCTGGTGGCAACGAGACTTTCATTAAGTAATCATTTCAAAAAGATTATGGAGGGATCCAGTTGTTACTAGTAAAAGACGTAGAAAAATCGTATAAAAAAGGCGGATTATTTTCTAAGGAGAAACAAAAAGTCTTACATAAAGTCACGCTAGAATGCAGGGCTGGAGAATGTCTAGGCATCATTGGAGAGAGTGGGAGCGGAAAATCCACACTCGGACGGATGATTCTTGGAGTGGAAAAACCTGACAGTGGGAGTGTTACACTTCAAGAGTTGCCGACCCATTTAAGGAAAACGAGGCTTGGAAAAATCAGTGCCGTCTTTCAAGACTATAAATCTTCTATTAACCCATTCTTTACTGTAAAAGATGCCATCCTTGAACCATTGCAGGTATTAGGAAGGAAAGATATAGGAGATGCGCGGCTGATGGATCTGTTAGAAAAGGTCGATCTTCCTGGCAACTATCTGAAAAAGTATCCACACGAGTTATCGGGCGGGGAAGTACAACGTGTTTGTATAGCAAGGGCCATCGCAACAGAGCCTGCTTGTATCCTATTCGATGAAGCCATCAGCTCGTTGGATGTCTCCGTCCAAGTTCAGGTGCTGAATCTTTTAAAAGAATTAAAAAGCAACCACGACATGAGTTTCATCTTCATCACTCATGACATCCAAGCGGCAGCTTATCTTTGCGACAGGATGATCATTTTCAAAGACGGTCAAATCGAAGAAACGGTTAGAACGCAAGATTTAGGCCAGGTCCAATCATCCTATGCAAAAAAACTACTAGAGTCATTACTGACGATATAAGGAGAGGGACAGATGAAAGGCGCGTTATCTTGGCCCTTTATGCGGCTGTATATCCTGGTGCTCTTCTATTTCAGTGCCAATGCCATCTTAAATGTCATCATTCCTTTGCAAGGAAAAGCACTTGGAGCAACTAATACAACAATAGGACTCATTATGGGAGCCTATTTATTTACCACGATGTTCCTCAGGCCATGGGCGGGATATTTAATCGCTCGATATGGGCCCATACCCATTTTACGGACCATTTTGGTTGTAAATGGAATAGCCTTGGTCTTATATGCTGTTACTGGGCTTGGCGGATATGCATTTGCCAGGATCCTGCAGGGAGTCTGCACGGCTTTCTTTTCCATGGCGTTGCAGATCGGGATCATGGATGCACTTCCCGAAAAAGATCGCTCCCAAGGAATATCATTGTATTCCCTTTTTTCCTATATTCCCGGTATCGTGGGTCCGCTCTTGGCACTTGGGATTTGGCAAGAGGGAATGGGAACCTTCGGAATGGTCATGGTCACGCTGGCCATAGTTACAGGGATAATCGGTTTTACGGCTAAGGTAGGAGAAAAGCAAGAGGTAAAAGGAAGCGCCCCAACTTTAGGGATGGGAAAGGCAATACGTCAATTAGTAGCCAATTCAGACCTTACAAGAAGCTGCACATTAATGCTCTTCGGGTCGATTGTGTTTGGGGCGACGACCATCTTCATTCCGCTTTATGCACTGCAAGTCCCCAGTGGAAATGCAGGAATCTTTCTGATGTTGATGGCCGCCACGGTTGTCGTATCACGCTTTACTTTACGTAAAAGCATACCATCAGATGGTAAATGGCATTCTACCTTTATGATAGGTACAATGCTATTACTCACAATAGGAACACTAAGTATCAGCTATGCGGTAGAAGGTGGGGCTGGGTTCTTCTATTTTGGTGCCAACCCATCGCTCACAACGTATCTTAGCCTTGTTCTACCAAAGGCTAGTCGGAATGTGTTATTAGGGCTCTTTATAGCATCGGCTGACTTAGGGGTGAGTATGGGAGGCGCTGTCATGGGGCCGGTTGCGGACTTAACTTCTTACTCGACCGTATACCTGGTCTGTTCGGTGCTTGGGGGAATCATGGCAGTTGTGGCATACCGTCAAGGGTAGGTGGTCAAGGGGGACAGGTCCCCTTGACCGTTTTTTGTTAGACGGACAGGCATCCCGATCTTTCTAATTTTTATACATTGTCAGCTTCTTATCTGCAGAAGTCCGCTCTCTCTTTGGTGGCACCTTTTCAAAGTATCCCATATGCAAGAACCCGACAATCTTTTCTCCAGGCTGTACGCCTAAAATTGTATGGACCTTTGGATCGTATATATGTGGATTGGTTTTCCAGACAACGCCAAGCTTTTGTTCCCAGGCAAGCAGCTGGAAGTTCTGAATTAGCGAGCTGACCGCCCCAAAGTTTTCCTCCCATTGTTTTTGTCTCGGGTCTTCCTCCATAACCACGATCAGAAAGGCAGCCGGCTGACTGAAATAATTCCTTCTATTTTCCTGCATCTCTGGTGGAAAGGTTTTGACCAGCTTTTCAACAAATCCTTCTTTCTCACTCGAAGAAACAAAAATGAACCGCCAAGGCTCTCTTAATCCATGGTTTGGTGCCCAGACTGCATCGTCTAGTAGTTCAAGTACGGTTTCCTGGGTCACTTCTTTATCGGTATATCCAGCTTTTATAGAACGTCTCTCACGAATGGTTTGAGCTAAGGTTGATTTATTCTTTTCCATTGGATTGTCTCCTTTTTAACCTTTTTTATCATGAATGTGATTATCATTCTCAATTACATTGTAGTATAGATTTTTATTTAATTCCATATCTATGGGAGAAAAGAAAAAATGTTCATTTAGATAAGAGCGACTCATTAAAGAGAGTTGTAACTTTTTCCAGGTCCATTCGTAATTAATAGTAGAGAAAGAAAGGGGATCCACACATGTCAAAAAACATATACATAGTCAGGCATTGCCAAGCTGAAGGGCAACCACCAGAATCGCAGCTTACAGAAGAAGGATTCAAACAAGCTGAGGAGTTAGCCTTATTTTTTTCCCACATACCAGTAGACCGAATTGTATCAAGCCCTTTCTTGCGAGCCATCCAAACTGTTAAACCATTAAGCAAAGAATGGAACATAAGCCTAGAGGTCGATGATCGCTTGGCTGAACGCACGCTCAGTTCCGTAGATTTACCAGACTGGATGAAAAAACTGGAAGCAACCTATGAAGATTTGGACCTGAAATTTGAAGGCGGGGAATCCAGCAGAGATGCAATGGACCGGATCGTCTGCGTGGTAGAAGAAGCTTTTAAAAGTGACGCGGAAAATATCATTATCGTGACACACGGAAATATCATGTCGCTGCTGTTGAAAAACTATCAAGAGAGCTTTGGGTTCGAAGACTGGAAGAACTTAAGGAATCCAGATGTGTTTCTTTTGAAAAGAGGCGTGGTACCTTTCCGTCTCACTTAGGAGAGTGAGAGATATGGAATACGGATTTTGGCTGGCTTTTTAATTGATTATCTGGTGATATAAGGTCATAACGGTAATGCAACCTCCCCAATTATTCAATAAATGCTTCAAAGTATTCAATAAAAAGCACGAATTATACGATAAACCGTCAAAAGTATTCAATAAATCAGTTGAAATTGATGACAATCCATATTTTGTAAACGTAAAGCTTCCAAAATGGGCTGAAGGCCTAATAGAATGGTAGAAATTTTGGGTGTGAGAGGGGCAAAGTGCCAGCCTCTATAAAGAATCAAGGAGTGTGGAAATGAAAACAGTGGAAGAAGTCATTAATAAGTATTTTCAAGCTTGGAACGAAGGATTTATTAGCAAAAATGGAGACGGCATTAGAAGTTTCATGTCACAGAATTTTGTTGGTTACTGGGCCCATTCCGAGATTACCCAGCCTGAACCGTATTTTTACTCGTATGATCTTAATAGTGTCTTGAGTCAAATAGATGATGCTGAAAAAACATTTGAGATATACTCAGTGGTTGAAAGAAATAACGGAAGCCAAAAAGTTGTCATGGGCAGGGAAACAAACGTTATAGGCGGAAGACCTTTTACTGCACAATGTATGTTTATCTGGAGACTTGAAGGAAGCGAATGGAAACTTTTGAGGGAATATATTGAGCTAGAGAAGTGAGTTGAAATGGGTCGCGGTCCCCACGACCCCAAAAGAATCCAGATGTGTTTCTACTTTCCTCAGATCGAGGGGAAATCACGGTGACCCGAACAGTCATAAGTAGATGATTCAATTTTATTAAGTGGAAAGGATGATGTAAAGTGGATCTCTTATTGTGGGTTGCCATTGCCTTCTTCGTAATAGGATTTTCGGTGCTCTCCTATCTGAAAAGGAATCTCCAGGGTAGCAAAGAGCATACCCAACGTGGTTTATGGTTTATTATAGGGGCGTTTACTTGGGGGATTGTATGTATTTCTTTGGTAGTTTGGTGGTTTAATACAGCATTTTGAGCATGAGGAACGAGGCTCGTACAGTCTCTGTCAACTCAAGCAGCTAAGGAGGAATTATGACAAATTCAGAAGTAGTTAAAGGCTATATGCATCATCTTAATCTCGAGGCGGAGGCCCCGTCTCATCGTTTTTTAGAAAAGATTTGCACAGCACAGCTAAATACGTTTCCCTTTGAGAATATTGGTAAGTTATTACACCAGCAATCTAGTAGTTTCACTATTCCTTCGTTTGAGAAATTTGTATCCAATTTCCAAAAATTCAACTTTGGTGGAACATGTTATACATTGAACGCAAACCTACTACTATTGCTGAGGGCCCTAGGGTTTGATTGTCACCATGTTATGCTCGGAAACGAACATATGGGTATTGTGGTCATTCTTGATGATGCTTTTTATGTGGATTGTGGTGCTGCAGCTCCTTTCTTCAAGCCAGTCCGACTAAATGATGAAAACAACAATAACGTTCGGTTTGGAAAGGATGAGGTTTCTATCCTTCCTGTTGATTCCAAAGATAGCGACTATAAATATATCCGTTACACAAATGGCAAGCAAAGCGGTAAAGTGTGGCACTTTCAATCTACTGAAAAAGCGAATATCAATGATTTCCAAAAAGTTATCGAAGAATCCTACAAGCCAGATGCTACTTTTATGACAATCTTAAGGTGTCAACTTTACCAAACGAACCTACAAAGAAGTGTCTCCCTAGTAAATAACAAATTCAGCATTCGTTATGAAAATGGGGAGATAGAAACAACTGCTTTAAATACTAAACAAGAAATAATGGCAGTGATGGCAGATGAATTCTTTCTACCCAAGCTACCAGTCGAGGAAGCTGTTGATGCTTTGGAAAGAAGGGGAATAGATATCTTCAGCTAAATTTATCTGAGGAGAGTGACTGTCATGGAGTATGGAATGTGGTTTGTAGTAATATTTGCCTTAATTTATGAACCTATTTTTGGTTATCGTGAATTTCAAAAGTTTAAAGTAGAGGTAAAGACAAACGAAAATGCGAGGGTCAAGTTTTATAAGAATAGCATTATTGGACTTTGGGTACCGACCATCTTTATTTTTTTATTAATTGGTTTCACAGAGTTAACAGTACAGGATATTGGTTTATCGATGCCAAGCCTTAATACACAAACCTTAGGACCATGGGTAACCTACATCGTTTTCGCTATTGCACTGCTCTATACAATTGGAATTTTGTATTATTCTATCGGTTATCATTATAGTTATAAAATTAGTGAAAAAATGAGACAAGTAAGGCAAAAGGAATCTGATAGTACCAGTTTTTTGGAAATGCTGCCTGTTACGAAGAGAGAGAAAGAAGTTTGGAATTATGTTTCACTGACTGCCGGAATTACAGAAGAAATAATATATAGAGGTTTTTTAATGTTTGCCTTGTCGTTTTTGTTTCCTGATCTCTCTATTTGGGTCGTGATTTTGCTCTCTTCTATCTTGTTTGGTTTAGCACATACTTATCAAGGGTTGGTCACAGGCGTAATAAGGACCACTATCTTTGGAATCGTCTTTTCTATCCTTTATATTGGTCTAGGGTCTATTGTGCCGCTTATCATTCTCCACTTTCTAATTGATTATCTTGCCAAATTAGGAGACTAAATGGAGAGGGGAGGCTGCAATCCTTACTCCAATTCCGTTTATAAAATAAACAGTCCAGATTATACAATCAATCGCATGAATGATTAGAGGGACGGTTATTACAATAAAAGATAAGGGGGGTTCCGAAATGTCAGAAATTTTCAAGTCTATGAAGTTTGAGATAGTGACTAAAAGGCTTTACCTACGGATGTGGGAAGAATCTGATGTGTTGTGGTACCGGGAACTCGTTGGGGAACGGGGGGTGGACAAACCAACTCTCGAAGCTGCAAGGGATAAAATTATCCTTTTTCGTGAAAGGGCTATAGAAAGTGGAATTAGTCTACTCCCTATCTGCCGTCGAGATGAAGGGGATGTCATTGGGTATTGTGGTTTGATTATCGGCCGTTCCACCTTAGAAGAACCTGAAATTGCTTATGAGTTATTTAAAAGAGTACATGGTCAAGGATATGCAACGGAAGCCGCATCAGCAGTTATGGAAGCTGCAGTTGCCACGGGACGGCGAAGAATTTGGTCTACTGTACGTGCCTGGAACCATCCATCTTTTCGAGTTCTAGAGAAAATAGGATTCAAGCGACACCACAGTGATTGGGACGAAAAAGGGGAGATCGTTTGGAATGTAAGGGATCTTAATTAGAGGGAAGGTTCTTGCGCTTCTTAATGTAAGTAACTTGAATATGAAAGCCCCTGGCTTGGAAAAAGGGTCGAAGACTGTCTCCTTCGACCCACTCTTTTTAAGGTCGTTCCAAAACCTTCACAAGCATCCGGTGAACTACCTCATGGTCACGCGAATCATGCAACCGGTACTCTTCTCCGGGAAGCGTATACCATTCAGCAGCACCGACATAAGTAATCGCAAGCGAAAGGGCCCCATCTTCATCGCAAGTGGTAACCAGTTCAAGTTCACCGCTGATGACGCCGACTTCTGTTGTCATGACTCCGTGTGATGCAGAAAAAATAGAAGATTTCTTTTCCATATGTAAGACTCCTCCTGTTTCCGTGAATGAATAGTGCGTCTGCAAACTCCACCAACTCCGCTCGCAGACGCAAAATCTAAATTAGTATGCGCAACCGTTAATCATCGTCTGTAAGGCAGTTTTTTCTGATGCTTGAAGATGCAGATTCCAACGGTGTTTCGTGTTAACCCACCATTTTGCATAAGCACAACGCGCACCGGCACGAGGAGGCTGCCATGTAGATGGATCTTGGTCTCCTTTGGAACGATTGACACTTGCTGTCACGGCAATCAGCTGTGGACCAGTAAGGTCGTTGGCAAAAGCGCGGCGCTGTTCGGTTGTCCAGCTGCTTGCACCGGAACGCCAAGCCTCGGCCAGGGGAACAATGTGGTCGATGTCAATTTCAGATGGAGAATAAACCGTTACACCATCAAAGTAACTATACCATTTTCCAGAGGTTGTGGGGCAGGTGCCGCTGTAATAGTCGGCATCACGTTGCAGGACGATTTGGCGAGTGTCACAGCCGCTGCCTTGGCCGCTCCAATGTGGGAATAAATCCCGCGAATATCCGGTCATGGGGTCTTCCGATTTTACGGTCAATGAGTTCAACTGGGTTTGAGCTTCAGACTTGGACGGTGTTCCAGGGGGGAGCGCTGAGACCGTTTGTGGATCAAACTGCAGAGCTGAGAACGACAAGATAAATGCAAACACAACCAACATGGACTTCTTCAGCATATAAATGCCTCCTACTATTAAATTTTTTATATCAAAATCTCGTAGATGGACAAGATTTTAATAGTCGACTATGTATCTACTTGAAATAATAATATATAAAAGCGCTTAAATAAGTTAAAATATTGTAAAGATTAAGAAAAGGTACTCCCCTCCTGCGCCTGATGGACCAGCTGGGGACGGGGAGGGTCGAAGGGACAGGTCCGTTGACCCAGTTCGTGGCTTTGGGATCGTGGAACTGTCCCTGCAGCCCAACAATTCTATTGAAATGCTAAGGAGTGTGTTGAAATGAAAAAACGAGAAAGCACACCAGAGATAGAGGGTTCTTTTTTTGAAGAATATGATATGGAAAAAAAGCTCAGGATAGTCCCTGCCAATGAAGCATCGTGGGAGCATTTGGAGCTTATACTTGGTGAAGCCCGCTGCCATGGAGAAAAATGCTATTGTCAACGCTTTAAGCTCCCAAATCCCCGTTGGCGGGAAACAGATGATGATGAGCGCGCTTTCCTTCTTAAGCTTCAAACGAATTGTGGAAACTCAGCTTCGACTACCACTAGCGGACTAATCGCTTTTTGGGAAGAAGAGCCCGTTGGTTGGTGTGCGCTAGAGCCACGAAATGTGTATATAAAGCTGAGAACGAGTCGTGTCATTTGGGCAGAAAGAAACGAAGATAAAAATGACGACAAGGTTTGGGCAGTCACTTGTTTCATTGTTCGTAACGGATTCCGCAAACGTGGCATCACTTACGCCCTAACACGTGCAGCTGTAAATTATGCCAAAAAACGTGGTGCTCATGCACTGGAGGGTTATCCGATGATTACAGAAGCAGGCAAGGATATCACTTGGGGAGAGCTGCATGTTGGTGCCCACAAAGCGTTTATTGCTGCTGGTTTCCATGAGATCACCGAGCCGACTAAACGGCGAAAGGTGATGCGGGTTGATTTTCTAAAGTGACTGAACAAGGCGGAATCGGGGTTGCCAGCCGAAGTAACTCATAGAGCAGGAAGGATATCACCATGCAGATGATAACGGAAAATATCAAAGGGAAAAAATATAATCAACTCATCAACTTTCTGACTAGTCATTGTGACCGTTTTGCTTTTGTGGAAAACAGACAGCTAATGGAGATCGAAGAAGAGCGTCTGGCTTATGTAGAGGAGTTGATTGCGGACATAAAGGAACATCTACTTGAAAGAAAAGTACAACGGGAATGGGAAACGACAAAGCTTGGTGGAGCTACGGCATATGTGTATTATTTTAAAATGAACAATGAGACAAAATTATTTTTAAGAGATCATAGCAACTCACTTTTTGGTTGGACCCATGATCTGCCGGAAGATCTGATGTTTTACAAGAAGGATAAATGTCTGCTGGCTGCCTGTTCCCATGAGGGCTTTTTTCTGGTGGATAAGGTTTTCTGGAAGGAATTTTTAAAGAAGGGCCTTTTCTAAAGGTCCTTTCTCGTAAATCGTTTTTATTCACAAGTAAAAAGTCGGAAATTGGATTCTCACAGTTTAAAAACATTAAAGACCAGTCATCAATTTGACTGGTCATTTCTAGTTGTTTGATTCAGATAATTAATAAACGTAAATATAAGCGACCATTGGGGGACTATGATGTCCGTTATGATGGGAGTGGGTGGAACAGATTATTTTATATACACCCTCTTTATCAAATTTCACATTAATCAATGTTTCCTCGCCTTTTTTTATGACACCGTTAATATCCGTTCCTTCGATGGAATATGGATGTTCACTTCCATTGACCCCAAATATACTTAAAGTGATATCTTTTCCCTTAGGAACGGTAATGGTACCAGGGTCAAAACGGTAAGCCTCTATTTCAGTACCGTCATCCAATTTAGTTTTAAACTCAGAAGTAATCATATTGAATACCAGTTTTTCATCTGCATGCGGTTTTCCAATGGTGGGAACAATGCCTTTATTTACTACAAACCATCCACCCAAACCTGTTAATATACAAATTGCCACCACAATAAGAAAACTTTTTCTAATGACAAAAAATCTCATGTGAATGTCACCCTTCCTTTTCCTTGTCTTCTACTTAAATGTGTATGCAAAGGGGGTGGGAGGGTTGTCTACATTCTCAAAAAAATTAATATTTTTTTTAACAATCAGCTTTGTGGGACATACTAAAAGAATAAAATTTGGGAGGGGAATGTTGGAATGGATAAGCAGTTGTCATCATCTGAAATAGGAAATTTGTGGATGGCCTATCAACATAAAACAATGCTGGCGAGAATTTTAGAGCACTTTCTTGCGAACAAACAAAATGAAGATGTATATAATCTAGTACAATCCTATTACAATCATGAAGTTAATTTTATAAATGAACTAACGGATCTGTTTAAGAAAGAAAATATTGTGGTCCCGGTCGGGTTTGTAGAGAGCGATGTGAATCCGTCCGCAAAGCCATTATATGATCAGTATTTTTCTGCACTATTCCTAAGGGTGATGATGAAAGTGACAATCGGCCTTAATGCCTTGCATGTCAGCATGTCGTACCGAAAAGACATAACCGAATTATATAAAAGATTTCTGGATGTAGCGCAAAATACATACGATGAGTCAACTCAATTTTTATTGAAAGAGGGGGTACTTACACGTCCGCCAATGATACCTATGCCAGAAAAGGTAGAGTTTGTTAAAGGGGAAGGGTATATGGCTGGATTTAATATTTTCAGTAATAAGCGACCATTGAATGCAATCGAGACTTCACTGATATATCAGGGAATTGAAACCAATGTACTCGGTTTTCAATTATTAAGGGGGTTTGAACAGGTAAGTAAGGACAAAGAGGTGAAGAAATATTTCAAAAAAGGGAAAGACCTTGCCAAACAGATTATCGATACTTTCAGCGATACTCTTTTAAAGAGTGATATTCAACCTCCAAAAGTTGCTTGGGGGAATCCTACCTTATCGACAGAATCTCCATATTCAGAGAAGCTCATGATGTATTTAACAAATCTTCTAAGCAGCTTCGGACTTACAAGTAATGCTCTTGGTACATCGTTCAGTCTTCGCTCGGATCTACCGACAAAGATGTCATTGATTGCAAAAGATATATTTGATTTTGCCAAAGATGGCGGAAAGTTGATGGTTAAGAACGGCTGGATGGAAGAACCCCCACAGTCATTAAAAAGCCCCGAATAAAAAGGGCGTCCATGTTCAGGACGCCCTTTATCATTTAGGGAATACTTTTGATCTCGTCAGGAAGCGTACACCTTCAGGACCTTCTAAGGAAAACATGCCGCCCCTTCCAGGAACAACATCAATGATAAGTTGTGTATGCTTCCAATATTCATACTGCTTTTTATTCATATAAAACGGTGCACCGCCAATTTCCCCGAGGAGGACATCAGAACCTCCAATCATAAAGTCTTCTTTTGGGTAGCACATAGGGGAACTGCCATCACAGCAGCCCCCTGATTGATGGAACAGTACAGGTCCATGTTTGCCTACTAGCTTTTCGATTAATCCAAGGGCAGAGTCGGTAGCAAGTATTTTTTCCATTTTAAAAGAATCCTAGTTTTTTTGGACTGTAACTTACTAAGAGATTCTTGGTTTGCTGGTAGTGGGAGAGCATCATTTTATGATTTTCCCTGCC
>LQXN01000037.1 GCA_001648575.1 Sutcliffiella horikoshii DSM 8719
AGTTTGTCAACAGTCTGAGGATAAATCCAACTGGATTTATCCTTTTCATTTCTTTTAAGGATCTTTTCGGCAATAAGTCGAAGAAATCAGTCTTTGTTAAAGAAAATTCTTCCATCCTATGTAAAAAGTGTTTATAATATTCTCTTGTCAGTGCTTTCATCGGAAAGTCTAGGAGGTTGGGAACATGATAGAAGTGAAAAACATCAGTAAGCATTATCGTTTGTTTGAAAGAGACCCAGGTCTGACAGGTGCGGTAAAGGCTTTGTTCAAAAGAAAATATATAAAAAAGACAGCAGTGAATGATATTAGCTTTTCGATACCTAAAGGTGAGATCGTAGGTTATATCGGGTCTAATGGGGCAGGTAAATCCACAACCATCAAAATGATTAGCGGAATCCTCACGCCTGATGAAGGCTCAGTCACAGTCAACGGAATAACCCCTTATATCGAAAGAACGAAAAACGCCAAAAGTATTGGTGCAGTATTCGGCCAACGGACACAACTATTCTGGGACATTCCCGTTCAAGAGTCTCTTGAACTATTAAAACATATTTACGAAGTTCCACAGGATGTTTATGAAAGAAATCTAGCGAAATTCAAAGAAGTTTTGGATTTGGAAGCGCTTTTACCCATACCTGTAAGGCAGCTATCGCTTGGGCAGAAGATGCGTTGTGAACTTGCGGCCGCCTTTTTACACAACCCTTCTGTAGTTTACCTAGATGAGCCTACAATAGGTTTGGACGCTTCCGTAAAGATAAAGATTCGTCATTTCATTAAACAAATGAACCGTGAGCATAAGACAACCATCATTCTAACAACTCATGATATGCAGGATATAGAAGAGCTTTGTCACCGCATCATCATTATCGATAAAGGCAGTGTGATTTATGATGGGAGTTTGCTCACTCTAAAACAGCAAACAAGATTTAACCGGACTATCAAATTGGAGATAGATTCTACAAAGGTGTTTACCCTTCCTCCTTCATTAGCAATGGTGGTTCACCTTGAAGAACCTGAAGAAGAAAATCACTTCTTGCTTCACTTTAATAGCACTGCAATTTCTGGGAGCGAGATAATGAAGGAGGTAATGATGGACTATCCAGTTCAGGATTTCACCATTACAGAATTGGGAATCGAGAAAGTGGTGCAGGAAATATACGAACGGGGGCCAGAACATGCGGAAGTATCTGGAGCTGTTAAAGTCTCAAATTAAAGTCGAAACAGCATATCTAGCCTGGTACTGGGCGGATGTAGCCTCGACGTTGCTCCGATTGGTCATCATGTATTTTTTCTGGGTGGCGGTATTCCATAATAGAACAGAGATATCCTCTATTTCCTTTGAATCGATGATCACCTATGTGGTCATTGCCATGATGTTAGAGAACTATGTTTCAGGTGCCGGGAATGAAATGGCAAGAAATATTAAAAATGGTGATATCGCTTTGGAATTACTGAAGCCATATGATTACCTTACTAAATTAATTTTTATGGATTTGGGTTCAAAAGCAAACAGCTTTGTCCGTACTACCATCCCGATATTTTTGGTGGCAATTATTTTCATCGGGATTGGTGCTCCCCTTTCATGGGAGAGTGCATTATTATTTTTTGCAAGCATGTTGGTTGGAATATTGATTGGAACCCAAATTGATTTAATCATAGGGGTATTAGCTTTCTGGACGGTCAATGTTTGGGGGTTGCGGGTGCTTCGCGAAGCAGTTATCAAGTTCTTTTCAGGGGCACTTGTTCCATTAACTCTTTTCCCAAGCTGGTTTCAGGAAGTAAGCAGCTTCCTTCCTTTCCAGTCGATGATTTTTGTCCCAGTAGCGATTTACACTGGACAAATACCTATGGGGACGCAAGCTTTTATGGCATTCGCCACCCAATTGTTTTGGCTCTGTATCTTATTTGTCCTCGTCCGTTTGGTCTGGGCTCAAGCTGTAAAAAAAGTGACCGTGTTTGGAGGGTAGCCCAATGTGGATTAAATATAAAAGATATATGTTCTTATACGGAAAGTACTTTAGCAATCACTTGAAAGTGATGATGGAATACAAAGCAGATTTTTTCATTGGTTTGTTTTCCGTCATGGTCCAGCAGTTTACAGCTCTCTTTTTCTTGAAAATAGTTTTTGACCATATTGAAGTGCTTAAAGGATGGACCTATTATGAAATTTTGTTCATTTATGCCATCGCCTTTTTAGGCCGGTCCATTCACCACATATTCTTTGATAATTTATGGACGCTCGGATGGCAGTATATTAGGTCAGGCAACTTCGACAGACTATTATTGCGGCCGGTAAACCCCCTCTTTCAAATTGTCGCAGAAAGAGTACAACAGGATGGGTTCGGGCAACTGATTATCGGAGGTATTGTATTGACGATTGCCAGTGTGAACTTGCAGATCGAATGGACAATGCAAAGCTTGCTATTATTGTTTGTTTTCATCATTTCAAGCGGAATCCTGTTTGTAGCCATCAACCTATTTTTCATCACTTTTTCCTTTTGGATGGTGGACAGTCTTCCTATTGTCGTATCAGTATTCCAGTTAAGTGAATTTGCAAGATATCCTTTGACAATCTACCCAAAGATAATCACATTGATCATCACCTGGCTGATTCCTTACGGGTTTACCGCCTATTACCCTGCAACCTACTTCTTTGAAAAAGAGACAATGGTAGCTATGGCGTTCATTACACCTGCTGTTGCAATTGTATCTTTTATTATCGCATATTGGTTTTGGAACAGAGGAATCCGGGCGTTTACGAGTACAGGTAGTTAATAGGAGTAAAGAATAAATCAACTGGTGAAATATTCACAGTCTCAAAGCAGGCGCTTTTCTCCATAGAAGTAGCGCTTGCAAATTTAATATTTATTTGTAGTTTATAGCTGTCATGACTTACCCTCTACCTGAGCCTCAATAGCTGCATCCGCTTATTGAACAACGTTGGATAAGAAAGCAGTCCAAGCATGATACTTGTTACTGATGCAGTGGTTAACAATAAGAAAAGTATTAATAACTGAAACTGCACGGCCTGAATGGGACTTGCCCCAGCAATGATCTGTCCGCTCATCATGCCGGGTAGCTGAACGAGCCCGATGGTTTTCTGACTCTCGATGGTCGGTATCATACTTGCCTTGATCGCTTGTATTAGCTGACGATGAACAGCCTGTTTTGAAGTGCCTCCGAGTGAAAGAATTAAATCAATTTCATCCTCTCTTGTTTCAATCTCTGAAAGGAACCTATTTAGAAAAAGTATTCCAAGAACCATGGAATTGCCTATGATCATACCACTGATTGGAATGATGTATTGTGCTGTAGGAGGAGTAATATTAAATCCTATTAGAATTCCTTGCGTTAATATTTCAATGAAGGTAAATGTTATGGCAACCTTCCATGTAATCCCTTTTATTGGACTTTTCTTCCTCGCGACATTTTGAACTGCAGCAGCAATCATGATCATTACCATTAAAATAATAAACAAATACCCATCTGCCTCAAAAACAAAAGTTAATAAATATCCGACGATAAATAGTTGGATGATTGATCTTAAAACCGCGATGATCGTATCTTTTTCTAATCCTAGTTTAAATGTTTTAGAAAGGATTATTGGAATTAAAACGAATACAAGTGCTATTGTAAGTGTCAATATATTCAATCTAAATCACCTCTGAAAAAAGCCTGGACTTTATCATTAGGAGATTCCTTAAAGTCATGGCTTTTGCTTGCCTCCAGCAACTCTCCATTCATCAAGAACCATGTATAAGTTCCGACCGTTAATGCTTGATTGAGGTCATGAGTAATCCAAATGATAGTTGTACCATATGTTTTGCTTACCTTTTGGATCAAATCATTTATCTCTTTTTGGGAGACTTGATCAAGTGAGGAAGTTATTTCGTCCAGCAATAATACTTTCGGACGATTTACAAGTGTTCTAGCTATCGATACTTTCTGCCTTTGACCTCCAGATAGGTCTTTTACATTTTGATATAGTTTGTCTTCCTTAAGACCTACTAGATTCAAGAAATTTTTTGCTTCTTCCTCTGTTAAAGAGCCATTTTGAAGCTGCAAAGGGAGAGACAGATTATCAAAAACATTGCCGTCCACCATGGGCGCACTTTGAAGTGCAATGCCGACTAGTTTACGTAGTTCTTTAGGTCCATAATGGGATAACTCTTTTCCATGTAGGTTGATTTCCCCGGATGTTGGCGTCAAAAGGCCGTTAAACATTTTTAATAATGTTGTTTTACCCGCACCAGAGGGACCGACAAATGTAGTGATTTCCCCTTCCTTTATGGAACCTGTTATCCCTTTTAAAACATGTATATCTTCCATCTTATAATGAAGCTCATGAAGTTGGATGGCATCCACGTACATCTCCCCTTTTTACTAATTAACTACATTATTCCCCACCCTAAAAAAAATAATTGTCTATTAAATTGGTCAATGTAATACTTAAGGAAACCATTATTTTCATAGTCAGCTAATAAGTTATTTGCCCTTAATTTAAGGATGATGGCTGTAACATATTTCCCGCCGACTATTTCAAAGAACTGAACGAGTGGAAAGTGCTTTTCGGTGCTGGTTTATTTTTTTGGGGGGTCGGTTTAGCTAATCAGCAAATCTCCATTAGATGGCTAAAAAGAGGGTTGATCGGACATTGGGGTCAAACTGGAGCTTTTGCGTTTTACCATCCAGAAACTGACCTTTACTTTACCGGAACAGTCAATCAGTTCTAAGGGCATGGGACAGCTTCGAGGATGATGATGAAATTAATCAAAAAGAAGCAGGCTACCGTATTTTAAAGTAGCTCTTACAACAGGTTAAATTTTTGGGGGAGTGCAGGGAGCATCACATAATAAGCCGGTGTGTGCTCCCAACAGATTAAAATACAAATTGAAGTTTATCCTCTTTCCACTCAAGGGATGCATTGAATACTTTTTCTCCTTTTTTAAACCCTTTGATTTCTTCGGTTTTCCCTTCCGTTAACAGCTTTTTGGCATTAGTAGCGGAAATTGTTTTCCCTAGAATTTTTTTGGAAATGGTAAAATTGCATTTGCTTGATTTATAGTTAGAACAACCATAAAAAGATCCTTTATCTACTACATCACCATCACATTTTTTGCACTTCCCGACTTTACTCCCCACTCCTGCCGACGTGCGACCTCTGCGTTTTCCTTTCGAATACTTGAATTCACTAATGTCCATTCCTTCGAAAGACCATTCTTCACTTTGTGCTTTGGCATCCTCAATGAGTTTTATCGAGAGCTTTTTTGCCTGCTCCATGAAGTCTTCAGGTGATGCTTTTCCTTCGCCAATTTCATGAAGTCGTTGCTCCCATTTAGCAGTCATTTCTGGACTGGCTAAAATACTTTGCCCTATAGATTGAATGAGCAACTTGCCTTTATTGGTAGCAAAAACTTGATTTCGTTTCACATCAATATATTTTCTATCTTTCAACACACCTATGATGCCGGCACGTGTCGCCTCTGTTCCAAGCCCCTCTGTCTTGTTCAGCACTTTCGTCAGTTCACCGTCTTCAAGATGCTTACCGGCCGTTTTCATCACAGTTATCAATTGACCTTCTGTATATCTTTTTGGCGGCTGAGTCTTTCCGTCTTTTACTTTTACATCATAAACCTCGCCTTTCTCCCCTTTTTCAAGGTAAGGGAGATCTTGTTCTTCTTCATCTGCATCCTTTTCCTTTTTATTCCCATATATGACTTTTCGCCAGCCAGCTTGCACTTCCTGTTTACCTTTTGATGAGAAGGTAGCGCGTTCATCCACCAAAGTCTGTATAGTCGTATAGTCGAATATTGCTTTATTGTAATGAGCTGCAATAAGACGCTTTGCAATAAGTGTATAAATCTTCTCCTCATCGGGTGACATCTTCGAGGGGTCAGTCACCTGCTCTGTCGGTATGATGGCATAGTGATCTGTGACCTTCTTCTCGTTCACCACCCGCTTATTCTCCATCACAGTTGAAAATGGGAGAGGAAAATAATCTTTAAATGCCTCGAATGAACTTAGCTTTTGCAGTGTTTCCGGGAACATCGCAGCCTCTTCCTTTGTCACAAAACTTGAGTCAGAACGAGGGTAGGATATGATTCCTTTTACATATAGCTTTTGAGCTACTTCTAAGGTCTTTTGCGGTGAGAATTTATACATGCTATTGGCAGTTGCCTGTAAGGAAGACAAGTTGAATAAAAAGGGTGGCTGAAACTCCTTGCGCTCTTTTTCAATAGTGTCAATCATTGCTGCCTTTCCTTTGCAAAATTGAACAATCTTTTCGGCCAAATTGGGATCATCAAGTCTTGATTCTTCATCCTTATGCCATTTGCCCTTGTATTTCTTTCCATTCATGTTGAAGGTTGCCAGCACCTCCCAAAACGGTTTGGATTGAAAGTTCTCAATCTCCAGCTCCCTTTTTACAATCAAAGCCAATGTTGGCGTCTGAACTCTACCAGTGGAAAAAACATCAGAAATACCCTTCTGTTGCAATAGCAAGGTATATGCCCTTGAAGCGTTCATCCCTACCAGCCAGTCAGCACACGACCTGCTTAATGCTTCATAATACACATTTCTTGTTTGATGTTCCTCTAATAGGTTATCAAATCCTCTTTGGACTGCTTTTGGAGTAAGGGAGGAAATCCATAACCGTTTAAGTGGTTTATGACAATTACTTACTAGAAGGATGATACGGATGATTGCTTCACCTTCCCGTTCCGCATCGCCTGCCATGATGACTTCCGTCACTTCAGGATGATGCACTAGTTTTTTTACTGTTTGAAATTGCTTCCATTTGGATTTGGTTACTTTGTGTTGGAATCGTTCGGGTATGATTGGGAGAGTTTGCAGGGACCATCGTTTCCATGCCTTGTCGTATTCTTCCGGGGATAACAGTTCGCATAAGTGCCCTACCGCCCAAGTCAACAAGGCGCCTTTGGGGAACATCGGCTGTGGGGGAATTTCTACGTATCCATCCTTTTTCTTAAAGGAAAATGGAGCAGCTAGCTTCAATCCTTGATCTGGCTTTTCAGCGATAATTAATTTCACTACATCTTCCACTCCGCTCTCTAATAAAAAATAAATGTAGGAAAAGAGTGCGTAATCCCATCTCTTTTCCTACTTTTATTATAAAACCAAAACATTTGTTTGTATAGTTACAAGGAAACAATATTTTGAGCGGGAACTATGTTCTGCACAGTTATTAACGGATACGCGCTCTGTTGGTTTTCCCCTACAACAAGGTAATCCTCAACCTGAATGGCGAAAGAATCCATGAAATAGATTTCCTTTAATGCTGAGCAAAGACTTTGATAGATAATATCCTCGTTCAAAGAATACAAATGAAGATTCGTTTTTATACGTAAGATTATTTCCTTTCCTTGATGATTCGTCCGCAGCATAGCTTATCCCCCCTTTATTGATGTATATGAAGGGATGGAGAAAATACAACAGGTACAAAGTTTGAGAACTTGACTCTTATGGAGTGTTTATTGTATATTGAAATTGTCATTTAACCGCTTTCTTTTATCTGGAAACTTGGTTGTGATAATACAATTTTACGGCACTTTGAGCGCTATTTTTAGGAGGAAAACGAACGATGCAAAACGGTAAAGTTAAATGGTTCAACAATGAAAAAGGTTTCGGATTTATTGAAGTTGAAGGTGGAGAAGACGTATTCGTACATTTCTCTGCTATTACTGGAGAAGGATTCAAATCTTTAGAAGAAGGCCAAGAAGTTTCTTTTGAAATCGTAGAGGGAAACCGCGGACCACAAGCTGCTAACGTTTCAAAACTTTAATATCAGGTTGTAAACCATATATGTTAACACTGAGACCTCCATTTATTTTGGAGGTCTCTTTTGGTTTCCATGCATATCTTTAGCTTTTTTTACCGATTATAAAAAAAGAAGGAGGCTGTAAACATGGAAAACCAACATAACGATAATCCTGAAATCCACACAGGCTATAACGACCTTGCTCAAGTGGAAGTATCTATTCAATCTGCCGAAAAGATGGTCGGCTCAGCAACCATGAGTCTAGATCAAGAAGCAATGGACCATGCAGAAAGAGCGATTTCCAATGCAAGATCTTTACTTAATGATGCAAAGAGTTCTGGGACAGGACTTGATACAGATTTTCTTCAGAATTGTGAACTGACACTTTCTCAGTGTGAACATCAACTATCTGAAGCAAGAAAATAACCGCCATATCGGGCGGTTTTTTTCTGGAAAGTTCTATTATAGAGATGGTTTATTAGGAGGTCAGCTTGGTTGATTTGACACAGGCAGATGCCGAGGAAAGAACAGCTAGCAACCCTCCTGCTTATTTGCGCTCCACCAGCTGGTCTCCTAACTTCTTAATTTCGGCACCAACCGTACATCCACTGATACAAAAGGATTGAGCATGGGTTTTGCCATAATCCTTGCGCAATGACTGCTTCACAAGGCAATCGGTGCAATACGTATCTAAAATGTCACCAACCTCCATCAGGATCTTTTTTCGATTAATCATTCTCTCTTCCACTCCTATTTTCACAGTAGCAGTTTGCTTTCAATTGGCGTACCTTCCAAGGCCTGCTTGGCAAGCTGATGAGCTTCTGTGTTATCTTTTCGTGTGACTGGTGCATATATGGGCCTAATCTTAAGTTCCTTTAATTTATCTTCTATCTTATCCAGCCAGCGATTAAAAAGTTCGTCATAGCAAGGCCATTCCCCAGACAACTGGTTAATTACAACCAGGGAGTCTCCCTTAAATGTCACTTCCATCGCACGTATTTCTAAATGTTCCAGCTGTTGTACAAGAAAATAAAAAGCTGCATATTCGGCTTCATTGTTGGATTCAAGTTCCTCAAGCCTTGCATTTATTCTGTACCTGTAGTCTTTTCTATTTTGATTATAATAAACCACATTTCCGATTCCCGCCAGTCTTGAGTCTGCATCATACCCCCCATCAAAATAAGCGACAACGTCTGATATCCCAACCTCACTCTGTTTAATCCATTTATTTATTTCTTTTTTCGTCCATTCCGATCCGTCTTCGTCAAAAAAGGAAAGCCTCTTCACTCTGCCTGTCTTTTCTATATCATCGGATAACCTAAGGGCCAGCCTAATATCAAGTTCATCACTTCGAAAAGTGGTTTCAATATGTTTGGGAGTATGGTAGTGCCATTCCAAGATTAATTTCATGATATGGTAATCCCCTTTACTTCAAAGTGTTTCTTTCTAATACCCATCGATACTAAAAGGTAAAGCTATTTTTGTAAAATTTATTGGTTTTTTCTTATGGTTATTTTCATATACTTTGTTGATTTTTCGTATTATTGCTTTAGTGCTCTTTTGCATGTAAAGGCTTTATTCCTTTATTAATATTGTGTATTCTTATCTTATCACAGGACATATCGAAATATGTTTGTGTAACACTTATTTTATAGGCAGGCGATGTTATGATAGAAGTATATATAGATGGTGCAAGTGCAGGGGACCCCGGTCCTTCTGGAGCAGGAATATTCATTAAGGGGCATGGCGCTGCTGAACAATACAGTATTCCACTTGGGATCATGTCCAATCATCAAGCAGAGTTCCATGCTTTAATCGAAGCATTGAAAATCTGTATGAAACAAGGGTATCATACCGTGTCTTTTCGGACTGATTCTCAAGCCGTGGAGAATGCGATGGAAAAACGATATGCAAAAAAGCAAGAGTATCGGGTGCTATTGGAAGAGGCCTTGGTTCTTGCCGATCAGCTTAATCTATTCTTTATTAAATGGATTCCTAGCAAAGAGAACAAAATGGCAGATGAACTTTCACGAAAAGCCATTCAGCTGAATAACAAATAAAATTGCAGTGGACTTTCTCCGATTGTTACTGTGTGAGGTAGTAGTTGCGGGCTGAAACGCTTAGAGTATTAAAAGAGGACTTTCCCAGTCGAAGGGAAAGTCCATTATATTATCTTTTTTTCCTTTGCCAGATGAAAGGCATCCTGTTTGGATTGGACCTGTTCTTGCTTGATCATTTCCAAAAACGATACAAAAAAACTGCCATCAAATTGCTTTTGCGCCTTTAATGTAACTTCTATAGCTATATTGACCATATAGTCGGAACTGCCTGTATAATGTTTTCCAAATTCTATAAAACCAAGAGAATCTTCTCCAAATTTAAAGCCTTTTGCTGTAAGTTGTTGAAGGTATTCTTCTGTACTCCATGATTTTTTCATGTCTATCCATCCTTTTGTTCATCCCCTTCTACAATCTTACCGCAAAATTTGTCGGTTGCCCACTAAAGTTTGTCCAAAAGTTCCATTTTTTTCTTTTTTGGTAATAAGCGCATCCCTATAAAAGCGAGTGCTATGCCAAATAATGCCCCTCCAACCACCTCTTCTGGCTGATGACCCAATCGTTCCTTCAATCTTTTTTCCAACTTGTCATGGACATTCTCATCAGGTTTTCCCTCAAGTCTATCCAATTTTTCAGCAAGGTCATTAACAGCCAGAGTTATCTCTCCAGTTTGCCTTCTTACCCCTTGAGCGTCATACATGACAATCAGTCCAAAAATCGCAGAAAGTGCGAAGTCTATGGTTTTATAGCCCCTTTTTAAAGCTATGATGGTTGCCAATGCCGATACCCCAGCTGAGTGAGAGCTTGGCATCCCTCCAGTTTCAAAAAAAGTACTCCATTCCCATCTTCCTGTTCTGAAATATTTGATTGGGATTTTTAGGAATTGTGCCAATGTAATGGCACTCAATGCAATTTTCAGTGGTCGATTCAAACTAATCACCTCTGGGTTAGTTTGAGTCAAATTGAACTTCAAGATGCAACATAATTTATTCAGGAAATAGGAAACCTACTAATGGAGGTGAGAAACATGAGCAGAAATAAATCAGCAAATAGAGGAAAGAAAGCTCCCGGTGTGAACCCTCAAGGTTACGGCCAGGATGCAGAGGTTTCGCACGAAGTTCATTCTAAGCTCGAAAATAAAGCGAAGAAAGATAACACGAAACGATAAAAATAGAGAAGATGATTTGCTCATCTTCTCTCAACAAACCTTATTTATAAATCCATGCAAATTCTTAAATTCCAATTCATCAAATTTACTTGCAACCTTGTTTCGATCTATAGTGATTGTGGCATCATGCAATTCGCAGGAAACTGGTACATCACACTTAATAGTTGCAAGCTCCCTTGACAGGTGCAATAGATCCAAGCTATCTTCAAATTTTTGACGCTGACTTTTCGTTAGTGCTGAAAGGTTTTCTAAAATCCCATCAACTGTCTGATACTCCATCAATAACTTTGTAGCAGTTTTTTCCCCGACACCTTTCACTCCAGGGTAGTTATCACTGCTGTCACCCATTATTGCTTTAAGGTCGATTAGTTGTTGAGGGGTAAGTCCCTTTTTCTCATAGAACCCATTCTCATCCAACACTTCATAGTTGCCATAGCCTTTCAACAATAATGCCACTTTTATATTAGGTTTGATAAGCTGCAAAACATCTTGGTCACCTGTTAAAATTATGACTTCCGCTTCTTCCCGATAAAGCTCTGCAAGAGTACCCAAGCAGTCATCCGCTTCAAACCCCGCAAGACCGATATTCGGGATATCAAATGCATCTACCACTTCTTTCACTAGATCAAACTGCGGAATCAATTCCTGAGGCGGCGCAGGTCTGTTTGCTTTATAGTCATCAAACATTTCCGTACGGAACGTCTTACTTCCCATGTCCCAGCAGCAGACCACATGTGTTGGCTTAAACGTTTCCATGGAAGTAATCATATGTTTAACGAACCCCTGAATTGCATTGGTCGGGATTCCATTGGATGTATACATAAAACGATTATAAACACTGGTTGCGAAAAATGAACGGAATAATAAAGCCATTCCATCTATCAATAATACTTTATTCATAAGAACACTTCCTCTCTTTTCCGCTTCTGATTATAGCATAACTCAGGCAGTATGGACAGGCTTCGCAGTTGATTTAATAATATGCCTTCTTCCGCGGGGTGGTGCTTAAGCTTGCTCACCACACTTCAGTGTCCCCAAACAACCGCTCCCCTTCCTAAAGTCTCTGCCATATGATCCACTGCGGGAACTTCTCCTTATGTAAAAAGCCATCACCCATAAAAAGTGATGGCATAATAATTAATGATTTTTCTTATTGGTCATCTTCGCTGCTTCGTATTCAGCATAGGAAGCAAACTCTGAATCCATGGTCCCTTTTTTCTTAGCATTATTGTTTCGTTGTGCGTTGGCATTTCCTTTTTTCGTACGTCCCATTCCCAATCTCCTCCTTTTAATGGTGAATCCCTCTTAGTTTGCTCAAGGGATCAACCATTTAAATAGGGGATATTTAGTTCTTTATTGAAGAAATTGGATTGTCCGTGTAACTTATCCAGTCACTCCAGCTACCAGTATAAAGCTTGACCTTTTCATAACCAGCCTCTTTAAGTGCAACAAACATAGGGCAAGCAGTAACACCAGATCCGCAGTAAACCACAATTTCTTTGGAAGGTTCCAGCTGTCCAAATCTTTCTTTTAATGCTTCTGTGTCTTTCCACTTTCCATTTTCAATGTTTTCCATCCAGAAAAAGTTAAGGGCTCCAGGAATATGACCGGCGAGCTTATCAATGGACTCCTCTATTCCGTTATATCGGTTGGGTTCTCTAGCATCAAGCAGGTAGGAGCCACCTCTTTTAAAGGCAGTTAAGTTTGACCTAACGGATTCCATATCGATCAACAAATCTTCTTTCAAATCCATTGTCAAAATCCCACGCTTTTCCTGTTGTGGCACATCAGCCGTTACGGGATAGCCTTGATTTACCCACTCACTATATCCACCATCCATTATCAGAGCATGTTCATGTCCTAAAACCTTTAACAAAAACCATAGCCTTGATGCCATCGCACCGTTCTGATCATCGTATATAAGGACCTTCCTGTCATCATGAACCCCGATTTTTTCCAGTTTATGATGAAGTTCTTTAAAGTCAGGCAAAGGATGTCTTCCGCCATGGGTACCAACCGAACTTGATAGGTCTTTGTTCAAGTCCATATAATGGGCTCCTGGTATATGTTGTTCTTTATATTCTGTAATGCCTTTTTGCGGGGCAGGCAGATGGAAGCGACAATCAATGACTGTGAGCTCGTTCAAATGCTCCTTTACCCAAGTTACAGACACGATATTCTTCATGCTTTACCTCCCGTAGATTAGTTACTTCGAGAAACAAATTCCTCTACCATTTCTTTTGTCACTAGTTTCCTTTGAGGAGCAATCCCTTTACGTGCAAGTTCATTTATTTGTTTAGTGACCGCATTAATCTTTTCCGTTGTAAAGGGTTCTTTCTCTCGGCAAAGTTGGGTCGCCTCTTCTATGTATGCTTCTCTTTGTTGTTCAAGTTGTAAAAAACTCATTACGACTTTATTTTGTTTTCTAGAATGTTCACTTATTGCTTTATGTACGCTCATGGTTGTTCCTCCTGTTTGTCTGTTCTTTTTTCATTAATTGTATTACTTTCTCTTTCGGCTGCCAACACTCAAATTTAAAATGCGGTTTTGTTTCATAGCCCAGCCTATTGCAACGATAAATTGTACGAGTGTCAATTTTTATAACGTGATAATGGATACAAGTGGCACAAGCATGAAACCGATTAACTTTTGAAATCACTCTCACCCTCTATTCCCAGCT
>LQXN01000038.1 GCA_001648575.1 Sutcliffiella horikoshii DSM 8719
CTCCCAGCTGAGCTAAGGCCCCTAATTTAAGAAGTTCTGCTGGTCGGGAAGACAGGATTTGAACCTGCGACCCCTTGGTCCCAAACCAAGTGCTCTACCAAGCTGAGCTACTCCCCGATAATGGCGCGCCCGAGAGGACTCGAACCCCTAACCTTTTGATCCGTAGTCAAACGCTCTATCCAATTGAGCTACGGGCGCCTATAATGAAAAGTTGTTTTAGTCACAGAAAAAATCTCTGGTGCCGAGGACCGGAATCGAACCGGTACGGTAGTCACCTACCGCAGGATTTTAAGTCCTGTGCGTCTGCCAGTTCCGCCACCCCGGCAAGTCTGTTGGAGCGGAAGACGGGATTCGAACCCGCGACCCCCACCTTGGCAAGGTGGTGTTCTACCACTGAACTACTTCCGCTAATATGAAATTAAAATGCGGGTGAAGGGACTCGAACCCCCACGTCAAAGACACTAGATCCTAAGTCTAGCGCGTCTGCCAATTCCGCCACACCCGCAAGATAAATGGTGTGCCATGAAGGACTCGAACCTTCGACCCTCTGATTAAAAGTCAGATGCTCTACCGACTGAGCTAATGGCACAAAATAAAAGTAGTAATATGAAGTTAGGTTGACGATAACTTCGTTATGTCAAGAAAACGTGGTGCCGGCGATAGGAGTCGAACCCACGACCTACTGATTACAAGTCAGTTGCTCTACCAACTGAGCTACACCGGCATGCATATTATGGTTGGTTTTTTTCACTACGTGAAAAAATTATGGTGGAGGATGACGGGATCGAACCGCCGACCCCCTGCTTGTAAGGCAGGTGCTCTCCCAGCTGAGCTAATCCTCCAAATAAATGCCTGGCAACGTCCTACTCTCACAGGGGGAGATCCCCCAACTACCATCGGCGCTGAAGAGCTTAACTTCCGTGTTCGGTATGGGAACGGGTGTGACCTCTTCGCCATCACTACCAGACAATATTCAGTTGAAGGTTGATCCTTCAAAACTAGATAATGTGTTCATATCAAGAAATTCTTATCGTTCAACTACTCTAAATGTTGTGGTTAAGTCCTCGATCGATTAGTATTCGTCAGCTCCACATGTCGCCATGCTTCCACCTCGAACCTATCTACCTGATCATCTTTCAGGGATCTTACTTGCCGAAGCAAAAGGAAATCTCATCTTGAGGGGGGCTTCATGCTTAGATGCTTTCAGCACTTATCCCGTCCGCACGTAGCTACCCAGCTATGCCTTTGGCAAGACAACTGGTACACCAGCGGTGCGTCCATCCCGGTCCTCTCGTACTAAGGACAGCTCCTCTCAAATTTCCTGCGCCCACGACGGATAGGGACCGAACTGTCTCACGACGTTCTGAACCCAGCTCGCGTACCGCTTTAATGGGCGAACAGCCCAACCCTTGGGACCGACTACAGCCCCAGGATGCGATGAGCCGACATCGAGGTGCCAAACCTCCCCGTCGA
The DNA here is from genome assembly GCA_001648575.1 of Sutcliffiella horikoshii DSM 8719. Classification (GTDB taxonomy): domain Bacteria; phylum Bacillota; class Bacilli; order Bacillales; family Bacillaceae_I; genus Sutcliffiella_A; species Sutcliffiella_A horikoshii. The sequence continues at coordinate 1,474 of LQXN01000038.1, forward strand.
TGTGGACTCTTGGGGGAGATAAGCCTGTTATCCCCGGGGTAGCTTTTATCCGTTGAGCGATGGCCCTTCCATGCGGAACCACCGGATCACTAAGCCCGACTTTCGTCCCTGCTCGACTTGTAGGTCTCGCAGTCAAGCTCCCTTGTGCCTTTACACTCTGCGAATGATTTCCAACCATTCTGAGGGAACCTTTGGGCGCCTCCGTTACTCTTTAGGAGGCGACCGCCCCAGTCAAACTGCCCACCTGACACTGTCTCCCAGCCCGATAAGGGCTGCGGGTTAGAATTTCAATACAGCCAGGGTAGTATCCCACCGACGCCTCCACCGAAGCTAGCGCTCCGGCTTCTCAGGCTCCTACCTATCCTGTACAAGCTGTACCAAAATTCAATATCAGGCTACAGTAAAGCTCCACGGGGTCTTTCCGTCCTGTCGCGGGTAACCTGCATCTTCACAGGTACTATAATTTCACCGAGTCTCTGGTTGAGACAGTGCCCAGATCGTTACGCCTTTCGTGCGGGTCGGAACTTACCCGACAAGGAATTTCGCTACCTTAGGACCGTTATAGTTACGGCCGCCGTTTACTGGGGCTTCGGTTCAAAGCTTCGCTTGCGCTAACCTCTCCCCTTAACCTTCCAGCACCGGGCAGGCGTCAGCCCCTATACTTCGCCTTACGGCTTCGCAGAGACCTGTGTTTTTGCTAAACAGTCGCCTGGGCCTATTCACTGCGGCTCTCTCGGGCTTTAACACCCTAACAGAGCACCCCTTCTCCCGAAGTTACGGGGTCATTTTGCCGAGTTCCTTAACCAGAGTTCTCTCGCTCACCTTAGGATTCTCTCCTCGCCTACCTGTGTCGGTTTGCGGTACGGGCACCATTCTCCTCGCTAGAGGCTTTTCTTGGCAGTGTGAAATCAGGAACTTCGGTACTATATTTCCCTCGCTATCACAGCTCAGCCTTAATGAGAAGCGGATTTGCCTACTTCTCAGCCTTGCTGCTTAGACGCGCATATCCAACAGCGCGCTTACCCTATCCTTCTGCGTCCCCCCATTGCTCAAACGGAGTGGAGGTGGTACAGGAATATCAACCTGTTATCCATCGCCTACGCCTTTCGGCCTCGGCTTAGGTCCCGACTAACCCTGAGCGGACGAGCCTTCCTCAGGAAACCTTAGGCATTCGGTGGAAGGGATTCTCACCCTTCTTTCGCTACTCATACCGGCATTCTCACTTCTAAGCGCTCCACCAGTCCTTACGGTCTAGCTTCGACGCACTTAGAACGCTCTCCTACCACTGTTCGTAAGAACAGTCCGCAGCTTCGGTGATACGTTTAGCCCCGGTACATTTTCGGCGCAGAGTCACTCGACCAGTGAGCTATTACGCACTCTTTAAATGGTGGCTGCTTCTAAGCCAACATCCTGGTTGTCTAAGCAACTCCACATCCTTTTCCACTTAACGTATACTTGGGGACCTTAGCTGGCGGTCTGGGCTGTTTCCCTCTTGACTACGGATCTTATCACTCGCAGTCTGACTCCCATGGATAAGTCTTTGGCATTCGGAGTTTGACTGAATTCGGTAATCCGATGAGGACCCCTAGTCCAATCAGTGCTCTACCTCCAAGACTCTAACACATGAGGCTAGCCCTAAAGCTATTTCGGAGAGAACCAGCTATCTCCAGGTTCGATTGGCATTTCACCCCTACCCACACCTCATCCGCTCACTTTTCAACGTGAGTCGGTTCGGGCCTCCATTCAGTGTTACCTGAACTTCACCCTGGACATGGGTAGATCACCTGGTTTCGGGTCTACGACCACGTACTCATGCGCCCTATTCAGACTCGCTTTCGCTACGGCTCCGTCTCATCGACTTAACCTTGCACGTAATCGTAACTCGCCGGTTCATTCTACAAAAGGCACGCTATCACCC
>LQXN01000039.1 GCA_001648575.1 Sutcliffiella horikoshii DSM 8719
TTCCACTGCGATCAACTAAAGACTTTCATCATATTTTAACTTTGTCCACACACTCAGCCCTACCGATTGAAAGGTAGGGCTTTTATTATTTTTAGTTTTATACATCCAATTTTTTATCTTCAGAAACCAATTGTGGTTTCTTTTTGATTAGTGGAATGATAAGCGATAGTAATGCTAAAGCGATTAAAGTAGCGGAAATCGGACTCTTTATGAAGACCATCCAGTCCCCATTGGAAATAGTCAACGATTGTCGCATTGCCTGCTCCATCATACCTCCTAGGATAAATGCCAGAATGAACGGAGCTGCAGGAAAGGAGAATATCCTCATTAGGAAACCTGCCACCCCGAATAACAGCAATACATATAAATCAAATGTATTAAAACTGATTGCATAAACACCGATAAGACTAAACATGATAACCAAGGAAATCAACAGTGGCCTTGGTACTTTAAGGATCTTAGCGATATAAGGGATAAGCGGCAGGTTCAAGACCAAAAGGAATATATTTCCAATATACATACTGGCGATGATTCCCCAGAACACTTCAGGATTATCCTGTACAAGGAGCGGACCTGGCTGTACGCCGAGGACAAGGAAGGCACCTAGCAGGACCGCTGTTGTACCCGACCCTGGGATCCCTAAACTTAACAGGGGCACAAAGGCCCCGCCAGTTGCTGCATTGTTAGCTGCCTCGGGTGCGGCAAGACCTTTAATGGAACCTTTCCCGAACTCTTCCGGATTTTTTGCTATTCTTTTCTCTGTCACATATGCAATGAAAGAAGCGATGGTCGCACCTGCCCCAGGTAAAACACCCAGCAGAAAGCCGAGAAATGATTGCCGCGTAACAGGACCTTTCATTTCATTTACATCATGTCTGGAAAGTTTCAGACTCCCGATGTTTCCACTCATACCTCCGGAACTGTCTTTACGGTTGAAAATTAAAATGCAAACTTCAGCTAAAGCGAATAATCCGAGAGCAATTACAAGAAAATCGATACCTTCAAGGAGGTTGATGTTACCAAAAGTAAAGCGTTGAGTTCCTGTTTGTGCATCTATACCGATCGTTACAGCCATAAAGCCCAAAACAGCTGAAATCATTGCTTTTACTGTGGATCCATCTGACAGACTCGATATGGCAGTAAGTCCCATCAGCATTAAAGCAAAGTACTCAACTGGCCCGAATACGACAGCGACGGAAGCTAGTAAGGGGGTGAAAAGCATTAGCAGGATTACACTTACCGTACCTCCCGTGAAGGAAGCTATGGCTGCAATGGCCAACGCTTTTCCTGCCTTTCCCTGCTGCGCCATTGGATAACCATCAAAGGCTGTCGCTACTGTGCCTGAGATGCCTGGAGCATTCAGAAGTATCGAGGATGAAGACCCTCCAAAGACCGCCCCATAGTATACTCCCGCCATCATGACCAGCGCCAGTGCCGGGTCCATGCTGTAAGTGACAGGAATCATGATAGCAATGGCGCTGATTGGGCCAAGACCCGGCATCATCCCGATAAATGTACCAATAAAAACACCTAGAAATACAAATAAAATTCCTTCAATACTAAAGGCAACCTGAAAGCCGGAAAAAAGACCTTCCATAGACCCCATCTGACTCACCTCCTAAAATGGTAATACTCCTGGTGGTAAATGAATAAGGAGCAAGTAATTGAACAGAAAATAAATGAGCGTTGAAAATATGATTGCAACAAGCGCACTTGTTTTATAGTTTTTGTAACCAAGAAACGAAGAACATGTAAAAACAAACAGGGAAGTCATTATGACAAAGCCTACTATTTCAAGCAAAAAGATATATATCAAAATGAATGCAGCGACTCCCAACAAAATATATATTTCCTTTTTAGGTATGGTCCTTTTTTGTTTTTCTTGTTCTGTTTCTACTTTTTTTTGTGAAAAAAGTAGAATGGACAATAATAAAAGCAAGAAACCTAGTCCCTTTGGCACCACATCCGCATCAACCAATGCATAGGAATAACTTGGTATCTGGTAGCTCAAAAATAAGTATAATCCTGCAAAACCGGCTAGGACCAAACCAATTTTACGATTAATCGGTTTAAGAACCATGCAACATCCCTCCACGTTATAAGGTTCCGCTCCCTCTTGAGGTGAGGAAGCGGGACACCTTAACAATTAGTTACCTAAGCCGAGCTCTTCTAGCAATAATTGCATTTCTTCATTTTCCTTTTTGAGGAATTCTTGGTATTCCTCTCCTGTCATATACAGCTCATTCCAACCGTATTTTTTTCGGATTTCATCCCAAGCATCAGATTCATTCAACTCCGAAAACTTTTCTACATAATAATCGATTGCCGCCTGATCCATGTCGGCCGGGCCGAAGAAACCTCTCCAGTTCACAAAAGTTTCATCGATTCCCTGTTCTTTGGCAGTCGGGAAGTCTGAGAGGACTTCCCCTTCAAGGCGTTCTTCCGCAGTTATACCCAAGACTTTGATCTTCCCGGCTTTCACCTGCTCCACCGTTTCTGCCGTACCTGCAGAATAGACATCTACACTCCCGTTCAGTAGTGCGGTCAATGTCCCGCCCTCTTGTTCAGAAACATACTTTATTTTACTGATATCCACTCCTGCTGCTTTTGCTATTTTGACGAACTGGATATGATCCATGCTTCCGGGGGAGGATACCCCTATTACAGTTACAGAGGATGGATCTTTCTTCATATCGTCAAATAACTCATTCAAATTATCCCACTTTGCATCTTCTCTAACCGCAAAAGCTCCATAGTCCGCAATAACATTCGCTATTGGTGTGAAGTCCTCAAATGTATTGTCCGATTGCCCATTTAGCGGAACTAATAATAAAGGAGGAGAAGAAACAAATAAATGATGAGGATCACCATTTTTCTTTGCGATGTAAGACCATGCCACAGCGCCGCCACCACCAGGTTTATTTACAACTGGCATCCTTTTATCAATCATTTTCTCTTGTTCAAATGTCTGGGCCACCATCCTTGCGGTAGTATCCCATCCACCACCTGCCCCTGCTGGTGCCACCATTTCAACTGGTTTTTGAGGAGACCATGTTCCATCAGAGTTCGCTCCTCCAGTTGAGCTGGAGCATGCTGCCGTTATGGATAACAACATTGTTAACCCAATTATTCCTGCCTTTTTCTTCATTTTCATTTAGAACTCCCCTTTGCCGTTTTTATCTGTTGAAAGAATCCGGGTGTAAGGTATATGAGCCATCCCTTGTTAGTGATCGTAAAGAATATTCTCATAAATGTAACCGTTTACAATATAAACTTTATAAAAGATATATTGATTATTTTGTTCATTTTGTTCACAGAGGACTATCGATTCTGAATACATAATAAAAAGGCTGCCCATTAGGAAAAATTCTCCCAGGACAACCTCTTTTTATTGCATTTTTAGTTCCTGCCTGACTTTATAGCATCCAAAGTATCCTTGTAAAATGAATCGTTGTGCGGAACGAACATATCTTTGTCTGCTTTCATAGTAATCCTTACTCTTTCGCCGTTTTCTTTCTCTTTGATTCCGACCATAGCCACATGCTTGTCATTTCCGAACCAAAGCTGATAAAATTCCTCGAATGGAACAAGGAAGATCCCGCTTACCTCTTCTGCTTGCAGAGTAAAATATTCAAAGGGGATTTCTCGTTGCAACAAATACACATGTGCATGCTCCCTATCGATAAAACCCTCTAATTCTTTTTCATAAGGAATGACACCAAGATAAGTTAATTCATCCATGGTCACTTTAATCCCTATTTCCTCCTTTAATTCCCTGATTCCATCTTCCACATTTTCATTTGATAATAAGTGCCCGGCTGCTGTGATATCCAATAGGCCTGGGTAATCCTTTTTCCTCTTGCTCCTCAATTGAAAATAGAGGTATTCCTTACCCTCGATCTCTGCCATTATCCAGCAGTGAAAGGTTTCATGCCAGAGTCCCTTAATATGTATCTCATCTCTGGTTGCTGTACCTATATAGGTTCTATCTTTTTTGAAAATCTTTAACTCTTCCATTGACTTCATTTCCTATCTTATAGTATTTTCGTTCTGGTCTCCCCACCATACCGTATTCCAACTCAGCTTTTGCTTTTCCCCTTGAAATCAAGTATTCAAGATACCTCCTTGCAGTTGTCCTCGATGCTCCCATCATTTCCCCCATTTGTTCGGCTGTCCACCCATTCCCTGAATTGTTTTGAAGAAGTTCTTCCACTTTACCTAAAGTTAATTGATCAATCCCTTTTGGCAGAGAGTCACATTCTTCTTTCTTGCTCGCTTTTAATTCGGTAGGATGAAAGAGTTGATCTATTATCGTTTGGTTATACGCTTCATTTTGTTTGATAAAAGCCCTTTTCTCTAAGTAGTTTCTTATTGCATGTTGGAACCTTTCAAAGGTCACCGGTTTAATTAGGTAATCCATCACTCCATAATGCAGGGCAGCTTCTACTACCTCCTTGTCTGCAGCAGCTGTAATCATGATGATGTCCACTTCAGCAAATCTTTCACGGATCGCTGGAAGCAGTGAAGCTCCGCATTCATCAGGCATATAATTGTCCAAGAGGATGAGATCGGTCTTCCCTTTTGCAAGCAGCTCCATCGCTTGAGTGGCATTTAGGGCTTTATCGACCATTCTTATCCCTTCTAATTTATCCAAGAATTGTTCGTGGATGTGTGCCACTCGGAAATCATCCTCTGCTATCGCTACATTTATCATATCTTCCACCCCCATAGCTTTGATTTTTGGGAAGGTAAACGGTAAACACAGTAGTGTTGTCCGAGGTTCTTTGTACTTCCACTGTTCCACCCAGTTGATTTACCTCTTTTTTCACGATAGAAAGACCGTATCCCCTTTGCTGATCAACTTGTTTTGTGCTATATCCCTTCATGAATATACGATCAATCTCCTCGCCCTGAAAACCTGGCCCGTTATCGCTGACCTCCAATATTAAGTCGTTCCCATAATCAACAGCAAAAAAGGATACGACTCCCCCCTCCTTCTGTTCAACAGCCTCCAGAGCATTTTCTAGCAGATTACCAATAATCGCTACTAAACTTGAAAACTCTATATTCGTTGGAATCATATTAACCGAACTACCCTCATCGAGTTGAAGCAGCACTTTCTTTTCTGATGCCACCGCAAGTTTGCCCAATAGGATGGCCTGTAATCTTTCATCTTTTATCCTGTCAAATAAAATGTCATTCCGTTCTTGGTTAATTTTGTATTCCTTCTGTATCCAATCTAGAGCTTCGTTGAATTTCCCTAGTTCCAACATCCCCGATATAACATACAATTTGTTTGTGAATTCATGAGTCTGCGCTCGCAATTCCTCCGAATATTTTTTAACCTCTGTCAAGGTGTTAAGCAACTTCTTCATTTCCGTTTTGTCACGGAAGCTCGATACCACTCCCACCACTTTTCCTCTTTCCAAAATGGGAATCCTATTTACGAATATATCTTTATCAAATATAAATACTTCCTTGTTCACTTGAGCATGACCTGACTTAGCAACCTCGAGCAGGTCTGTACCGGGTACAATGTCGGTTATTTTTTTATGTAGCAACTCACTTTCTCCTAGCTCTAGTATTTCAAGGGCTGAAGGATTTGCCATGGTTATATACCCGTCAGCATCAATTGCTATGATTCCTTCCTTGACGGATTGTAGTATGGCTGTTCTTTCTCTGTACAAGGAAGCGATTTCATGTGGTTCGAGGCCCAGTATGTCTTGGCGGATGTTCCTGGCCAGTACATAGCCTCCTGCTATTCCCATATTTATTGCCAATAGAGCAATCAACGATATTTCCACCAGCTTTTCTTCCATCCGGCTATTTAAATTTTCCATTAGAAAACCGACTGACACTACTCCGAGAATCCTTCCATCTTGAGCAAAAATAGGTGCTTTCCCTCTGATAGATAATCCAAGAGATCCTGTTGCTTCAGAGATGTACGCTTCTCCCTCCCTCAGTGCCCTGGTATTATCGCCACCTACCATGTGCTGTCCTAGTTTGTCAGCGTCCGGATGGGTATACCTTATCCCCTCAATATTCCCAATCACGACAAATTGGGCCTTAATCTCCTTTTGAATGTTCACTGCTAAAGGCTGGAGCCTCATACTTGGATTGTCCGACTCCATGGATTCCATCACTTCAGGCATCCCTGCTATGACTTTTGCCATCTGTAGTGCCCGGTTGCCTGTATTGGCTTTAAGCTCTTTCATTTCCAGGTAAAAGAATACACCGCAGATGACGAATATAATGCTAAATAATAACGAGACAATAAGGATAATTATCTTAGTTTGCAGACGTACCGGCATTATTTTTAGTCTCATCCATATCTCCCCCTGAGTTCTTCTTATTCTATAATATTCTCCTTCAATATTCTATTTATTTTGACACTTTTTGCTCTTTGGGAAATATTCTATCTTCAGATAACGCAGTTGTTTTTGTGCAATAGTTTCATTATTTCATAATTTTCGATTGTATTTTCCTGAAATAATAATAAATAATATGCAGTATAACTTCAGTCAAATTATTTCCCGTCAGTCATATAAAAAAGCGACTCGGCTATCGAGTCGCTTTAAATAGTCAGCAAACTGAATCTGTAGGCTTAGGGTTTTTCAATCCGAATATTGGTCTGATAAATAAAGCTAGTAGTGTACCCAGCATGGCCATGACCATCCATACCCAACCATGTAAGCTGAAGGATGCAATGCCGCCGAAATATGCTCCGATGTTGCAACCGAAAGCAAGGCGTGCCCCGTACCCCATCAATAGGCCTCCTATAATGGATGCACCTGCTATGCCGGGCTTTATTTTCTTAGGCTTGAAGTTACCTTGAGCAGCAGCGGCAAGAAAGGCGCCTATGATGATTCCAAAGTTCATGACACTTGTCGAATCCGCCAGAACCGTCTGTGTCAATGCTGCTCCATTTTCACCAGAAAAATATCCCCAACTTGATACATCTACCCCTACTGCCATAAGAGCCTTCCCCCCCCAAAGAGCGAAGGCGGACGTGATGCCCCAAGGGTTACCCCTGACTGCAAGTGTAAGGGCATTTAGCAATGCAAGTATAATGGCAGCAGCAAATAAAGGCCATGAACCTCGAACAATCTTTTTCCATCCTGTTGTTGTCGCTAAAGGCTTCATATGGGGCGGTTTCTTTTTCTTTGCTATCTGCACTGTAATCCAATAGATCCCTGCAAATAAAAGCATTTGAATCACCCAGCCCCCAAAGAAGCCAAGACCTGTTGACTCTGCAATGGAAATTGGCGGTAGTGCAGGGGTATCTTCCATCCAGAATGTGAAATGATACGCACCTATAACCGAACCTATTATAAAAGATATCAAAGTCAGAATCATGGATGAGGATCCCCCGCCGACCGAATATAGCGTTCCTGATGCACAGCCACTACCGAGCTGCATGCCAATCCCGAAAATAAATGCTCCCACAAGTACGCTTATTCCCACTGGAGATACATATCCTGCGGGTGTGTTACCTGTAAAACTGAAGCCTGTACTCAAAATGACGGCAAACAAGGTTGTAGCAACGGCAAGCATCAGCATATGTGCTTGCAATCCTTGAACATTGCCTACGGACATCAATCGTCTGAATACTGAAGTGAAGCCAAATCTTGCATGAAGCAAGGTAATACCAAGCGCCAAACCAATTATATAAAGAAATCCTTGTATCCAATCTGTTGTGAGGACTATTGCGACCAGCAACAGGATCCCGATTGCCGATCCAAGTGTTAAAAAGGGTTTCTGTATTGGATTTAACTTTGTTACAATCGTTGTTTTTGGATTTTCCGGTCCAACGGCATGTTCCGTTGTTGAAGTTGTGAAAGCCATTATAATCTCACCTTCTCCTATTGTTTTTATCGGAATTTACGTTAGTTGCTATGATAACTTTTTTTGATATCGTTGTAAACCATACAGCTTGTATTCTATTTTTCTTTAAAAATTTGACTATTTCATCTACTTATCTATAATTCGATTAATCTATCGAATTTTACGTATGTTGATTAAATAATCGAATTGTAATAAAATGTAGGAAGATTATTATATGAAAAGTACGTAAGAAAGGATTGTGAGCAGATGAAGAAGCCTGTTTCCATATTTATAATGGATGTGACAAACTCATCAAAGAACTGGAATGAAATAACTGAATATCTGGAGGAAATAGAAGGAATGGCCAAAATGTGGACAAGAGGGTTGCCCAATGCCAAAGTAAAGCATCGTCTTGGTGATGAGTTGGTTGGCATCTTCGATCATTTTTCTACCGCTTATACATTGGCGTTTTATATCAGCCAGTTTTGGAAATACAGAGAGCAGCCGCCCTATTTCGGAATCACTTTTGGTATGGTTGATGAGGACATTAAGCAAATAAATCTTGATAAATGGAATCATCCATTAATGGGGCTTGCACGCACTGCGAATGAAAACATTAAACAATCTGTTCAGCGTACATCCATGGTGATATTACCTGAGAACGAGTTAGTATCTAAACCTTCTTTGGATATGGGGAATTTATTATTGACCTATCAGGATAAATTAATGAGTGAACAAACCGAGCTACAGCATCTTATAACAATGCTTTTTTCAATACTGGATGAGCAAAAAGCAATTGCAAAGCTAGTAAATAAGTCGCCATCTACTATTTCCAGCCACTACAAGAAAGGGAATTGTGAGATAATATTGAAAACCCTGAAAACCCTTCAAGAAACACTGGATTATCTTGAAGCAGCGGCGATAGGGAACTATCCGCACAATATCACGAAGGAATTAACGAAAACAATTAAAAACCAGCTTCATCAGAATATCAACAATATTATCTCTTTCTGAACTGGATTGTAAGGAGGGTTTGAATGATTGTTTTATTACTTATTTTAGCTCATTTAATAGCTGATTTTTATTTTCAAACAGAGAAAATGGTAAAGGAGAAAAGAAAATATCTAATACTCCATCTTTTTCACCACGCTGCAATGATAGTTATCTCACTTTCGATCCTATTTTTTATACAAGGGGAGTATTTTTTTAATGAAGTGGTGATTCCTTCTGCTCTCCTGGTGTTATCTCATGGATTGATTGATTTCTTAAAAGTAGCCCTGCAACAAAAAAGTATAAGGTGGACGAAGAGAAATACATGGAATCTTGGGCTATTTGTAGGTGACCAAGTCTTACATATACTTACTATTTTGACAGTTTGCTATTTTGCATTTCGGATAGATTTGTATGAGGTTTTCCATCAGCTGCTCATAACTATGAAATTAGCAGAAGGTGTAAGGATTGAGCTTGGGCTTGTAAACACCCTGCTCTTCTTACTGATTATGTTCATCTTATGTACTACAGTAACCGGTCACTTTATCCGTATCATGCTCGGATCACTTACCAAGCATATCTCCCTTTTTGAAGGGAAATATACATTACGCGATTTGGCAGTCAGCCCCAATAGTGAAAAAAACATGTCAGAAGAATATACCTATATGGTGATGAAACACCAGGATCTTTCACGCGGAAAGGTAATCGGTTATTTGGAAAGGTTGCTTGTGGTGGCATTGATCCTTATGGGGTCTTTTCATGCGGTTGGTTTCATCGTTGCCGCTAAGTCCCTAACCCGATTTAAACAAATGGATGATCGAGATTGGGCTGAATATTTTCTTCTGGGGACCTTGACTTCCTTCCTATTGGCTATCATATATGGGGTCATTTTGAAACTAGTTTTGTTTGGATGAAACCAAGAAAGCAGAGTGATTGTCAGGCAACATTTACTCTGCTTTACATATTGGAAATTAAAACGAACCCTACTTTTTATCTCTTTTCTACAAATAACAATAAGAATGTTGCCAATGGGCCGAAGAAAATGGAAAGGATAAACCAGTTAAGACCACTTCGATTCTTCCCCTGCGCTAATCCTGCATTAATCAGAGCCAATGTCCCCCATCCTACAAAATATCCATTCTCAATCATATCTTGCCCCCCTTTTTCTTTGTATGAGCCTCCCGAAAACTCTATCATAAAATACTAAGCAGCTTCAAGCTTGTCAGCTCTAGCATCTCGCACGTTTATTATTCCTTTCACTTGCAAATTTTAATAGTTTATTAAAAATATGATAGGAAACAGGTATTTACCCTGTCCGATTCTATCAACTTTCATATGATAGAAACAAAGGGGGTGACAATATGTTGCGTTATTACCGTTATGTCACTAGGTTAGGGGAAAACCTTATCGAAGAGGGCGAGGAATATTTGGAAAGACGTGCAAGAATGGCGAAGAGAGTCATTAAAAGGGTAGCCCGCCGCTTGGATGATCTGATTGACTGATGAATCTTGAAAAATATGTCTTGTAGGAAACCTCTTCAAGGCAACAAGAAAAACAGCACCGTATCAATCGGTGCTATTTCTTCCTACATATTTTTGCTTTGCTGCAGGAGCTTGGATTCCCCCGTTCTCTCCCACGCTTCTACAGTTTCATAGGCTTTCTGAGGAGAGTAACCTTTTCCGACAAGTACTCCCATTAGAATGAATTCTTGTAGAATATGAAGAGAATTTATACCTCTTTTCACATCCTCTAAGCCTTCCTTTACTAAAAATTCGGTATATTGAATCCATTCATCTGGGGTTTTTCCATCAATGACCGTTGGTTCGTCTCCATGCTCTTCTGCTGCCTCCGCATCTTCTTTCGTAACATGTACCGTACCAAATGGATGGTTTGGCGGGGCATAGATAGAGTATAGTTTCAGCGGAGTATTTCCAGTATTGGTCAAGTTGTGCCAGGTGCCAGCTGGAATCACTATCGCAAAGTCATCCGATACCATTTTTTCAAAACTTAAATCATCCTTGCTCTCACCCATCTGAACTCTTCCCTGCCCTTGCTCTAAACGCAGGAACTGGTCCACATCCGGGTGCATCTCCAATCCTATATCTTCACCAGGATTTAAACTCATTAACGTAATTTGAAAATGTGGTCCAGTCCATAAAGCGGTTCTAAAGTTATTGTTTTGCAAAGTGAGTTCGGTAATATTTTCAGCGAATGGGTTTGGCCCATAGTCCTTAAGTTCAATCGCCCTGAAACCATTATGATAGTGATTATTGTAGTAATAGTTCGGATATGTCCAGTAGCTGTTTCTTGCATAGTTAGCATTATATAAGTATGGATAAGCATACATATTTGGATATGAATACATTCCTTCAACTCCTTCAAATGTCATTGAATTATCTTATGCATTTCATCTGGGAATGTACTTTGGAATGGGTATATTTTCTCCAAACAAAAACCAGTCTCTATATATAAAAAGAGACTGGTTTTACATCATGATTATTCTTTTGTAAAATCTTTTGTACTTCTAACAGTATCAATCGGTCTAACAAGCTTTTCGATTTGTTCACGCTTCGGTTCAAGGAACGGTGGTAAAGAAAGTTTCTCCCCTAACGTTTCGTAAGGTTCGTCTCCCATGAATCCCGGACCGTCCGTTGCGAACTCAAATAAAATTTGCGGTGCAACCCTTGCATATAGTGACTCAAAGAAATAGCGGTCAACATGACCTGAGGTATTAAAGCCGAAACCTTTTAACCTCGCATCCCACTCATCGATAACGGAGCGGTCTTCCACTCGGAACGCGGCATGGTGTACAGTCCCGTATCCTTGCTGGGCTTGAGGCAGTGTAGCATTGTGTTCTACAACCAGTCGTGCCCCGTTGCCTCCTTCTCCTACCTCAAATAAATGAGTGTCACCTTCTTGTGCAATTTCTTTGAAAAGTAATACCTTCTCTAGTACTTCCTTAAAGAAATCAAAATTTGCGACCCGAATATGGAGTGGCCCTAATCCAGTGATTGCATGTTCTAAAGGTATCGGCCCCTTTTGCCAAGGTGTGCCCGGCTCCACCCCATGGTTGTTTTCATCTGAAACCAATTGGTACTGCTGATCATCAAAATCAACGAAAGAAAGGGTTTTTGTACCAAACTCCTCTCTTATACCATCGTGCTTAACATTTAATCGGTCGAAACGATCCTTCCAATATACTAATGCATTGTCTGATGGGACTCTGAAGCCGGTTCTGAATATTTCATTCGTTCCATGGTTACCTTTAGGTATGCCGGGAAAATCAAAGAAAGTCATATCTGTGCCTGGACTGCCTGAATCATCGGCAAAGAACAAGTGGTATGTTTGGATGTCGTCTTGATTAACTGTCTTCTTAACAAGTCTCATCCCTAACACATAGGTGAAGAAATCATAGTTTTTCTCCGCACTGCTTGTTATCGCCGTTACGTGGTGAATCCCTTTTAAACCGTTTATCATAAAGATCTCCCCTTTTAATGTTTTTCAAAAAATCAGGTGGAATTAATTATCTTGAATTCGAGATAATTATATCGCGGTTGGTATACAATGTCAAATTATCGGGAGATGGAGCTGATCATAGTGCTATCTGGCGAACTCTAATAAACAATTAAAATTCGCCAGTCTTTTGTATAAGGCAGCTGACTTCCTTTTTGTACATAATACTGATTTCTACAAGTCGTACTCCCACTCTTCTTTCATCTGCAAATAAAGCAACAGAAGCATATCTTCCAATTCGTCGTAACGTTTACTTTCTGGATCAAGGCCGATCTTTGGAAACAAAATATCAGCCATCTTTCTTGTCAATACAATGCGATCGTCTGTACTTAATGAGTTAATGCGTTCCGCATATGTTTTCAGGAGTTTCCAATCCTTAGACCCGAGTGCTTTTAATGCCCATTCTTCCACAAGGTGTTGATTGGCACCGAGGCCTTTTTCAGCAATCAATTTGTCCAGCTTTGAGGCCTTCTTTTTCTTCTTTCCTCTTCTTTCATGAACGACAATGGTACCAGCTACAAGGTCGCCGAGCCGCTTGTGTTTGGAGTGAAAGAATATCATCAGCATTCCTACCAGGTAATTGACAGGCAACATATCGATGATTCGGAGAAAGTTTCTTATTAAGCTCGACAAAAGAGTTATACTGTGGCCGTTTTCCTGGATGACCCGGATACCAAGTGCTTTCTTGCCAATTGTTCGTCCACCTGTAAAATACTCCAACAGGAAGTAGTAGCTCCAATTAAGGACAAACATGAGAATGATGACTCCTGCAAACAGGTAGGATGGTATGTCGGACTCGAAGTAATCAAATAAACTTGCATTCAGTCCGAAAACGAGTGCTATAAAAATGAGTAGATTGACTGCGAGCAGGATAAGAGTATCTATAATAAAGGCTGCTGCCCGACTACCCAAACCTGCTGCATGGAATTGTAATGAGACATATTCGGGTGTTTTGATATCCACTTGTTCTGTATTCAAGATGATTCCCTCTTTCTATGGATAAATTTAACTGGAAGTGTTTCTATTTTTCTACAATATTACTATAATGGAGTAGATTGATGAAATCAGACACGAGGTGTAAAGATATGAACGTTAAACAATTTATTAAACAGCACCGTGTACAGTGGAAAGAGCTTGAACAGCTGGCTTCGGACTTACATAAAAAAAAGAAGATTACCGGTGAAAACCTGGAAAGGTTCCATCGTCTCTACCAAAAAGCTGCACAACATCTTTCATATAGTCAGACCTATTTTCCTGAAGAGGAAGTGACAGCTTATTTAAACGGCCTTGTATCCAAATCTCATAATCTCCTTTACAAAGATCAAATTACGAGCTGGAAGCAGGCGGCTGATTTTTTCGGACATAAATTCATCGGGCTGCTTTATGAACAGTGGAAGTTCGTGGTGGTTGCCATGTTGCTGTTCACTATTGGGGGGCTAGGCGCTTTCTTTGCCGTGTTGCAAGACCCTCTTTATGTATATTCTATTCTCTCCCCTGATATGGCCCAAAGCATAGATCCGGAAAAGCTCGGTACAAATGATGGGATGCAGGATGCACCTGTGATGTCAGCCAGTATCTTGACAAATAATATCCAAGTTGCAATTCTTGCGTTTGCCGGTGGGATCACCTTTGGCTTATTGACGGTTTATGTACTGATTTACAATGGAATCATCGTCGGAGCCATTGCCGGATTGTTTTGGCATCATGGGATGACTTATGAATTCTGGGCATATATCGTTCCACATGGAATGATAGAATTAACTGCGATTTTTATAGCTGGAGGTGCCGGACTTTTAATGGGTTATAAGCTATTTGTACCCGGAGAATACTCACGGGGCTATCAGCTGAAATTAAATGCGAAGCGCTCTGTCCAATTATTGCTTGGGACCGTTCCATTGTTCATCATAGCAGGGATAATTGAAGGTTTCATTACCCCTGCTGCTATACCGTTGGAAGCTAAATATCTTGTGGCAGGTTTGACGGTCATCGGTCTGATTCTTTATGTGGCGATAGGTAAATTCAAACTGCAGAAAGCGCAATTACAATAGACCTCTGTTTATCGTGTCAATATAATGGGATACAGCGGCAGTTGCAAGCCGCTCTTCACGGGCTTCCATCATAAGTAGACCTTGTTTTTCCCATTTTGTTTTCTCACGTTTCTTTATTAGAATCTGTTGTTGCGCTATCCCTTTGACCATGGTTTCTTCCAAGGTGTTGGAAGCTTCTTTTGCTCTGGAAATCAATGTCTCATCCTCGACTCCGATCATGAAGAAAAGGTGCCTCTGTCTGACTTTTTTTAAGTAGATAAGGGCGCTTTCTTCATATAAAAAGGTTTTTACATCACTGAACAAAAGAATGAGGCTTCGTTTCTTCTGAACTAGCTGCAGATATTGGAAAACCTCTGCATAATTGGATTCTGCCGCATCAACTTGAACGTTGTAGATAGCCTGCAGGATTGTCTGCAAATGCGGCATCCCTTTGGCAGGCGGCACATAGGCTTTCACCTTTTTTGAGAAAGCCAGAACAGCTACATAGTCCCCTTTTTTCAATGCAGCAGCTGCAACGGTAAGGGCTGCTTCAATTGACCTTTCCAATCGATTTCCTTTTTTGAGTTCAGCCCCCATCATTCTTCCGCAATCCACAAGTATCGTAATATACTTTCCATGTTCTGGTTCAAATTCGTTTGTCATGACCTCCTGCAGTTTTGCAGTTTGACGCCAGTTAATCTTCCGTGGGTCATCACCGACAACATAGGTACGGATTTTCGCAAATTCACCGACTCCGCTTTTTTGCTTGCGGACATTGACACCCTCATGAATGAGAAATCTCTGAGCATTCTCCAATAATTGTTTGGTTTCCGTCATATCAGGAATCACTTTTACCGAAAACACTTGCTCCACAGCCATTTGTTTTTGCCACAAACCAATTCTGCTTTTGTATCTTAAATAGAGTTTCTCTACTTTATAATCACCTCTTGCAGGTGCAACCGTATGGTAGGTGAACTTTTTACGAACACCTCTCTCCACCAGCCCTTTTATCGGAAACGGTCTTAAAAAGGATTGTGGCACCCCATCTTTTAAGGTGCAGTTCATGTCCTGATCGGTTGGATTATCCACGACAATTTGAACAGGATATGTAATCCCACGCTCCATCTCAGCAGGTAGGACCCTTGTCACTTTCACCGCTTTTTTGCTTGGAGACAATACTATGTCCACCAAGGTAAAAAGAACGAAAAACCCGTTCAGTAAGAAGATGATCGGCCAAGAAATGGCAAAGAAAAAGCTAGAGATGATTAAAATCAACGAAAGGGATGCATGTAACAGTATCAGTTTTCTAGTAGGCAAAATACCTTTATCTTGGAACAGGAATCGCCCCCACAAGTTCTTCAATGATTTGCTCAACAGTCGATCCCTCCAATTCCGTATGTGGAGATAATTGTAAACGGTGGCGTAGAGCAGGCTTGGTGACCATTTTTACATCATCTGGTGTTACATAATTTCGGTTGTTTAAGTATGCCCATGATTGTGCAGCCTTACCGATGGAGATGCCTGCCCGAGTGCTAGCGCCCATACGAATAGAATCAGACTCACGTGTCTTCCTGACAATTTGCATGATATAATCCATGATGCTGTCACTTAGTGTGATTTGTTGTATCTCTTCTCTAATGGAAAGAAAGGTTTCCATGTCGAGCACTTGTTGGTCATCAGAGTGTGAAAATTCCCTGCTGATCACCTGTTTCAAAACTGCGGTCTCTTCTTCAAGACTTGGAAAGTTGATATGTAACTTGAAAAGGAAACGGTCCTGCTGTGCTTCTGGTAGCGGGTATGTTCCTTCATACTCAATTGGATTCTGTGTTGCTACGACAAAGAACACATCTGGCAATGAATAGGTTTCACCTTGAATGGTTACCTGCTTCTCCTCCATTGCCTCAAGCAATGCAGCTTGCGTCTTTGCCGGGGTACGATTGATTTCATCGGCAAGCATGATGTTGGAAAATATGGGGCCTTTTAATGTCTCGAAAGTCCCCTCCTTCATATTATAAATGGAGCTTCCCGTAATATCACTTGGCAAAAGATCAGGGGTAAACTGTATTCTATTGAATGTACCCCCCAATAAAGTTGCTAGTGTACGGACCATTTGTGTTTTCCCGGTACCGGGCACACCTTCTAACAGGACGTGCCCACCAGCTAATACAGAAGCTAATAAAAGCCTGACATTCAACTTTTGACCTAATATTCTTTCCTCATATTTCTCAAGTAGAGATGTTAATTCCGGTTTCATCCCTCTTCCACCTCTTTCCGTAGTTTATCCAATTGTTTGGACCATAGTAGGTAATCCTGTTTGGAAATCTTATCTTTCTCTAACACAACTGTTAATTGGTGCAAAAACAAATCTATCTCTCCGTTATCCTTCGTTCTCCATTTCTTTTGAAGAACAATCGAACAATCTTTCCATTCTTTATTAAAAGGGATACCCCATTTTTCCTGCATCAGGTATTTTACATATTCAGCCTGTGTTTTCAGGGAACTTTGATACACGTTACCCTTCATATGCCAAGCTGCCAAAGCCCGGATGCTTTCGTCACTGAATCTGACAGTTTCTTCACGTGGATGTAAGATAGGTCCAAACCTTTTACCAAGCATCCATAGTAACAATATTGTGCCTAAAAAGCTTTGAAGAAGTAGAAGCAGGAACCAATTTTGATAGACATCAAGGAAGGATGTACCTGTTTCTCCATGGTTGTATTCATCAAAGAATATCTGGGAATAATCCATTCCGTCTTCCTGTAAAAGACCGAGTATCAGAGGAAGATGATCCTTTGACAGTATTTCTTTATTCATGATCCAGTGCGGTGCCAAGGAAACAATTAGTGCCCCTTCCCCATATTCCCGCTTTAAAGCAATAGTTCCGTGAATATCAGAAAATAGAACCTTATCATCCTCTGATTCTTCTATTCGGACGGAAGAATAGATGTCTGCAAGGTATTTTGAATCGGTGGAATCAGAAATCGTAACTTCAGGGAACATCATTTCTGCATAATTTGTACGAATATCAAAATATCCCCGCGGGTTGCTCTTCATTAGAAGAATGGTATTTCCTGCTTCCATAAAATCTATGTAGTCTTCCATATCCTGAGAGTCAGGGGTGAAATAAGGTTCCACCATCAGCAATAATTGACGTCCTGAAGATGTGGGAAGTAGATTTGATGGCTGTTCCCATCTGTCCACAGCAGATGTTTCATCAGCCAAATAGGTATAGAATGCCTTTATGCCACTAGGTGAAGGTGACATGGAATCGTATGGGGCGTATTCCTGTGGCTGCTTAGATATAACAAGGTAAATACAGATCAAGAATATACAGAATAAAAGGCTGAGCCATATCCAACCTTTTTTCTTTGAAGCATTACTCTGCAATTGCTTCCCTCCTTCCGTCTACCTTTTCTCATTTGAAGCATTGATCCAGTTCATAACAATATCACGGTATTCTTGATAATCCTCTTTTAGGACCTGTTGTTTCCCATATGTTGCCCGATCAAATAACAGGGCAAAGTCGAAGAACAGATCTGCACGACCTTTATCCCCTTTATTTAACTCTTCATAATACTCCCAGTTTGTTTTCCATATTTTTGCTACAAGCCATTCTTTCTCATGAAAATAAAGTAACGTCCCCAAAAACAGATGACGGGTCGCAAGCGAATAATCTTCCGCTTCTTCATATGTTTTTGCCTCTGTAATATGCTGATGATAGGACCATTCCATTTCATTGGTGGAAAACGGCTGTTTCTTTCTAATGGTTTGGTTTCTTCTGTACTTGCTTATGTAGAAAATGAGCATTACTATCATAAAAATGATAACTAGCCCCAGTAGAAGTATTAATATATTCCCGGCAGTCCCATTAGTATTTTCCATAGAAGGAAATAGCCTGGAAAGTAAGTCTGCCAGCCAGGCTACTAATTCATCCCACCAAATTTGCAAAGAGTTTCTAGTGTCGGCATAATAAATCCTATACTCATCCTGGTTCAATATTTCTTCCAGTTTTTCTTTTGCCTCTTCTTCTTTAAGCACTGTTTAACACCTGCCCTATAAAACGTTTCAAACATTAACCAATGTGATAGTCATCAATTAAATCTCTCAAATCGTCCGCATCGTGACGAACTTTCAAGTCCAGGTACATGACAGCATATCCGACTGCCATGATGAGAGTCGTAAGCAAGGTGGTAAAACTTACAATCAATCCAAGAAGTACACTATCCCCTAAAATTGCCTGGAAAGAGAACTGTAAAGATACAGCGATGGAAAAGGTAATAAAAATGAAAATTAGATACAGGCCGATCAATCTAAATGTCCTTCCCTTTGAAAGCCTCCAACTGCGGGTCAATCCGGGTGAGTTCCTATCCATTACAACCGAACCAAAATAAAAACTCCATCTAGTTAACAAGAATGCCCCCACCAGGAATAAGAAAATGCCTAGAACAATGGATAAGATCAAACCAATCACAAAATCCAGCATAATGAAAATCATAGAAGCAAAAACACTAATAAAAATAAGTCCGAAAAAGATACCAATTGCAATCAGTATATAGACAATGGTTGACCCGATCATTGGAAAGAAACGGCCCATTGCCTGTTTAATCAAAGAACCTATGGTGAATTCACGATTTTGTTTTATATGATTAACCCCTATTAAAATGGCAGCTTGTGCCACTGGATATGTAAAAAGAACCAACAAGGATACAATAGCAAATCCTATATCCGCTGCAAGATTGGTAGATGACACTTCAGCCAACTCAAAGTTGTTCAACATATTCTCATACCAAGTTCCCCCAGTGGACTCTTGGCGCAAAAAGTTTTTACCGGTCGCCAAATCTATAATCGCCTGCAAGATATATACAGGCCCTACCAGGATTAATAAGATCATAAAAAAATCTTTAAACCTGTACTTGCTTATTCGGAATGTTTGATCTAAAATCTCGCCGAATCCCTTAGGTTTATTCAATTGGTTATTCAACACTTTTCCTCCTTTAACTTACTATTCCATATGTTGTCATATCGACTATTTTACCATTAATCTATCAAAATTCGAGTTTTATTTAAGCTCTTTTCCAAAAGTTGCAAAAGAAATACCCTCATCCACAATGATGCCAGTGGATGAAGGCGTAATACCTTTATATGACTTCACTTACCATGCTTCCGTTTCCTGTTCCGTCCATTTAACAAAATGGCTTAAATAGGAATCTTGCATCAGTACCTCATAGTGACCGTCTCCATTTCTGACAACGAGTAATTCAGCTGTCGATGGAGCTTCAAGAACGATTGGTTCCCTAAGTCGCTTTGTAAGGTTGGTGATGTACATTTCCATTGCTTGTGACTCACTCAGTTCTCCGTTTTCAATGCGATAAGCTATAGGAAGCAGAACTTCTGTAATTAACTTTTCCATACTGAAGCCTTCTATTGAAACACTTACTAGGAAGAGATCGTTCATTTCGTCATATACTGCATCTTCGGTATAGTATCTTGTTTGACTTAGTGCAGATAAGAATGCTTCAAGGAATTCACTTGCCTGTTCATCGCTAATGAAATGAGAGATGGAATTTTCATTAAAGCCCCTCATAAAGTCGGAGATGAAGATATCATTAAACATCTTTTGATGGTTTTCCCCTTTTTTTCTCACAAACTCCATATCTTCAGAATATGGATGCAAGTTGACAAAGGCCTCTACATCCTGAAATACTGTAGCCTGTATGAGTGCATCAACATAAAGCTTTGACTCGAGAACATGGAGTTCCTTTTCAGGATCGCTTTCATATGTGTTGCTATTTTCAATCGAAGTTATCTCTTCGCTCTCCTCTTCCTTTGCAGTGTTCTCATTTTCGATAGCTAAAGTTTTTATTTGATCTGTTTCATTAAAGGAGTAAATATAATTACTGGTTGCTTCCCACTCCATATTTTCTCCTGAAGTAGAAAATATATATCCGATTGTTTCTTCCACTTCTATTGTAAGAAATGTATCTTTGGCAACGTGTATTTTATAGGCGAACTCTTTGCCTTCTAATTCATCCTGAGTAATGCCCGGAAATATGGAACTGCCATTTTCATTAAAATAATAGTCAATCATGACATCTTTTATCAATTGTTCTCTTTCTTCCGGTTCTGCGTCATAGGTCAGCACATAGTATTCATCGTTTTCTTCAAGGAGGCTAAGCCTATTTGTAAAATCAGGATCATACTTTTGATAAAATGAAATGGAGTTGCTATGCATCTCTTGTTCTAATTGGATGATCATAAGCAATTGTTCCAGTTCTTGGCCCATACTTGATTCTGTAAAATCACCCGTGCTTACGATTACCGATTCTTTATCTCTGAACATGATGGTTGTCCCATCATCCTCTATATTTTCCAAATAGGATTGATCATTTTCCAAGTCGACTTGCATTGAACCTTTCGTTTTGTATTCTTCTGGTAATTTAACGTTTTCTTCAAAACTAACTTCATAGTTTTTAAGGTTATCATGGGATTTCATCAACTCATCTACTATTTCTTCCACTGTTAAAACTTCTCTCGCAGTTTCAGCTTCCGCTGTTGTTTCATCTACCAATTCATTATTGCATCCTGATAAAGTGAGCATAAATATGACTAGGGTCGTAAAATAAAAAGAATTTTTCATAGAAGCCTCCAGTTTATTATTTTTGTAAGTTCATTCTATATTTGGTTAAATACACATAAATTTCCAAACATAAACCATAAGTCCTAAACTGGATACATTTTCCTATTAGATCTACACCTAAAAAGCATAAAAAAACCAGGCAAAAACCGCCCGGTCCTACAAAACTTCATGTATAGTAATGCGCCGCTGTTCCTTTCCACAAATGGCTTGCTTTCCGCGAGGCGACCTTGATCCTCGTTACGCTGCGGGATCTCAAGATTGTCGCTACTCCC
>LQXN01000040.1 GCA_001648575.1 Sutcliffiella horikoshii DSM 8719
TCGACTATTTTTGCATAGTATTTTGCAATAGTTAGGGGTAGGGGTTAGTTTATGGAATGAGGTTCGGGAGCCAAAGCGGCTGTACTCTAACTTTTCAGCCACTTCATCACCTCTATTCTAGTCCCTTGTTCCATCACTGAATCTATCAAAAATTCATCCATCAACCTCTTGACTCCAGGTAAACCTGAGCCGAGGCTATTGGAGGTGGAGTAACCATCTTCCATTGCTTTGCCGATACTGGTAATTCCTGGTCCGTTGTCGATGACAGTCACGCTTATTCCCGGTGAAAATTTATGTACCACTTCAATGATTACAGTACCAGACCCTGCATACTTGACCACGTTGCGAGCAAGTTCGGATATGGCGGTGGTTATGCGGACTTGGTCAATATAGTTAAAACCTATGCTTGTGGCTATTTCTCTTCCAAGTTTTCTTACCATTATGATATCTTTGTCATCTTTAATGGTGAGTTGGTGTTTGATTTCCATTCATTCATCCCTCCTCGGGTAAACCTGTAGTCCAGAAGCGAGAGGTATAAGTTGCAAAATAAAAAGCCAAAGAGAGGGCAGGTGATGTCCCGACTTCTCTTTGGCTTATGTCTAGTTCCATGCCTAGATCATTACTGCCTGTTACTTATTAGGTGCCAAGATAAACACAATGATACTCTTATCCATTGCAAAATCCCAGCTTACAAATATTTCAGCAACTTCTTTTTGAAGATACTGTTGGATTGCTTCTTTTTCCCGGAATAGCAGGCTTTTCTCCAGCTTGCGCTTGGCGAGGGTCAATGCCTCTTCGAATCCAAGTTCAATGAGTTGTTTTTCTATTTCAACGAGAATGCCTTTTCTGACTACAACCAAAGTTCGCTCATTCAGCATATGTGAATATGTAACATCCGGGTGTTTCTCCGCCTCTGCACTGATTTGGTCGACGATCGCTTCTATATCACACCGATTTGGATAGTTATATTCAAAAAATTTCTCTGGTTTTTCTTCGACTCCTACTAGTATGCCAGCTCCGTTCTCAAAAGACCAATCATAATAAAACTCTTTGATCGGAAGTCCTGTGACGGTATGAATGATATCAATTATTCTGGCATTTAGTTTTCTCATCATTTTATCACGTATTTCCTCAACGGTCATGGTGTGATTATCTTCTAGCAACATATTCTCTATAGGAGACAAGAAATTGCGAAGATAAATAATGACGTATGGGGAGGCGACGGTGACGAAAACTGATTTTGGTCCTTTGCCGAAATGCTTTCTGAGTAATCTTCCAATTTCGCTTGATAGTTCTGACTGCTGCACTTTGACTTCCATCGTATCTCCCTCAAGAACCAGGATTATCACCTTTGCTCTATCTATTATCTTTTTAGGTCAAAATTGTTTACCCTGGAAAATATAAGGGTATAAGTTATAGTTACACCCTCATTATAATATATAATTCTACATAATTGGCATAAACCCTTCTTATCATTGGATTTTTAATTAAAAAAACTATTCATAAATTTCCCAGATTGCGATTAGTAACAGTCGCTCTCTTTTTTTGTTATTCTATATATAGGGAAAATTGAAACTATTTACCCATTAATAAAGGATTTTTATGACGGAAAAGCGAATATAGTGTAGGTTAGGATGCAGAAAATTGTCGATAAAAAATTTTACACATAGAGTATCTAGGGGGTACATTACATGGAAACTTCACAGCTACAGGTCAAACGTATTTTAGATAATATCGGAAATGTCATGATCGGGAAGGAGCATGTGGCAGAGCTTAGTATTGTCGCGTTGCTTGCAGGAGGGCATGTGTTGCTTGAAGACGTACCGGGAGTCGGTAAGACATTGATGGTCCGCTCCCTCGCGAAATCTGTCGGGGCAAACTTCAAACGGATTCAATTTACACCAGACCTTTTACCTTCTGATGTTACAGGAAGTTCCATTTACAACCCCAAAGAATTGAAATTTGAATTCAGACCAGGGCCGATCATGGGAAATATTGTGCTTGCCGATGAAATAAATCGTACCTCACCGAAAACGCAGGCAGCTTTGCTTGAAGGAATGGAAGAGAGCAGTGTGACTGTTGACGGTAATACCCTTTCGTTGGGAAGTCCTTTCTTCGTCATGGCAACACAGAACCCTATCGAATATGAGGGGACATATCCATTGCCTGAAGCGCAGTTGGATCGTTTTCTTTTCAAAATGAATATGGGTTATCCGTCGCCGCAGGATGAAGTGAATATTCTACATAGTACGGAAAAGAAGCAGCCGATCAATGAGCTTCAGTCCGTCATCACCTTGGAAGAGCTACAGGATATGCAGAAGCAAGTGAAGGGGGTACATGTGGATGTAACGGTCAAGGAATACATTGTTGATATGGTCAACAGGACCCGAACTCATCAATCGGTTTACCTTGGGGCAAGTCCGCGTGGTTCGGTTGCATTGATGAAGGCTGCACAAGCCTATGCCTTTATACATGGCAGGGATTATGTTGTGCCGGATGATATTCAATATTTGGCTCCATACGTATTGCCACACAGGATCATCTTGAAATCAGAAGCGAAATTCGAAGGAATGACGGCCGAACAAGTGGTCAAGAAGGTCATTGATCGGACCCCGATTCCGGTGCAAAGGTCGATGAGCAGATAATGAAGGCATTTTTCCTGAAAGTAAAAAAGGTCTGGAAGTTAATTTCCTTTCTGCTGCTTGTTGTGATCACCTTCGTATATGCCATGTTCCAAGGGGGATTTGTCAGCTGGTTCTTGTTTATTAGTTTCTTGCCATTTGCCTTGTATGCTTTTTTGATTATGGTATACCCGCTTAAAGACTTTGAGGTGACTAGGACTATTAATCAGGAAAAATACCGGGCTGGTGACCGGCTGGTCGGCACGATTACCTTAAGGAGAAATGCGCCGGTTCCCCTTGCTTTTCTTTTGGTGGAGGAAGTGCTGCCTGACAATCTATTATTCTGTCAGCAAACCAAGCAAGCGAAACGCATCTTGTTTCCCTGGTTTAAAAGTACCGTCACCATTCAATATGCATTAGACCACCTTCCGCGCGGGGAACATACCTTGAGAGGGATTCGTCTGTTGACTGGCGACTTCTTAGGGCTTATTGAAAAAGAAAGAGTCGTGGAGATTGATCGATCCTTCCTGGTTTATCCGCATTATGTGGAGATGACCTACAGGCAGCATGAAAACAAGTTTGACCAAGGTACCACTTCCTCCAGAATGAAAATGGTGCGTGATACGTCCATGACTGTCGGGGTCAGGGAGTATCAGCCTGGGGATCGCTTCTCCTGGATCGATTGGAAGGCGACCGCGCGCCGGAACGATATCATGACAAAAGAATTTGAACAACAGCAATCACATGATGTCCTGCTTTTCCTTGACCGTTCCCAATCCTCTTCTTTTGAAAGTGCCGTCAGCTACACCGCTGCTTTGACAAAGGCGATCCTTAAATACGGATCACAGGTCGGCCTTGTGTCTGTTGGCGAAGACAGATCTATTTTTTCTATGCGGAGCGGAGAGGAGCAATTCGCGGAAATCTATTACCACCTGGCAAAAATCCAGCCGAATGGCAAGAAGGATTTTTCCAAGGTTATTGAGATGGAAATAGGCAAATTCCAACCGACTGTGACCTTCGTCTTCCTGACTGGAAAATTAACGAAAGGTTTGGCCGAAAGCCTCGAAAAGCTTTCCTCCCGTCATCATCATTTGGAAGTGCATCTGACAAAGGATGAAGGAGTTCGTGTGTCGAGAGAAGAACTTGCGTATATGGATCAATTGAAACGTCGCAGCATTTTTGTGAAAACTGTCTACCCGGCAAAACCTGCGACTGATGTCATAAGTGAGGTGAGTTAATGATGGCAAAATCCAATCCATATCAACGCAATGGATATGCATTCCTTATGCATGTATTTGGTTTTGTATTGCTTTTGGAATGGATCCTTCCATTGCAGGATGTCACCGATACAGCCAATCTCTATGTATTTGTGGTATTTTTGCTATTATCCTTTGCGCTCTCCTTTTTGCAGATCATCCCATTATTGAGCTTTTTCGTTCATCTGGGTTTCTTGTTTTATTTTATTCATATCATTTACATGGAAGGCAGATTTTTAAGCAAAAGTTGGTTTGCCTACCTCTGGCATGATCTGAAATACAATGCCAACATCATCTGGGCGGCAGATTGGATGGGGATGACCGGAATGTTCAGGAGCATCCTTCTGTTCATTCTTTTATGGCTGGTGAGTTATCTGGTGATTTACTGGATCTTATACCGCAAGCAGATGCTTCTGTTTGTCGTTTTTACCATCACATATGTGGCCATCCTTGATACTTTCACTCCTTTTCAAGGAAATGGTGCAATTATAAGATTGATCGTCGTCGGACTTAGCATCGTTGGATTCGTTCATTTAGAAAGATTGAAAGAACGGGAGGGGATCTATCGAAACAGTAAGCTTCTGTTTGGGTGGGGAATCCCGCTGACTCTGTTCATTTTGTTATCTGCGACAATAGGATACCTTTCGCCGAAAGCGGAGCCGATATGGCCTGACCCTGTGCCATTCCTGACCGGAATTGCAAATGGAGACGGAATAGGGGGCGGTAATGGTGTGCGCAAGATCGGGTATGGAGAAAATGATTCTCGCCTTGGCGGACCGTTCGTACCCGATGACAGTGTCGTCTTTCAGGCGGAGCTGACCCGCACCCATTATTGGCGCGTCGAAACGAAAGATATCTATACCGGTAAAGGCTGGGATTCCACGGATGGTGACAGAGCGGAACTTGAACAAGGTGTGAATGACCAGGTTTCCTGGATGAGTGATGCCGTGGAAACGGACGCACTTACCGCCAAGCTGACGATGGAAAAAACCTACCCGCATATTAATTACCCGCTTGGCTTGACCGAGATCCAAACCGAAGGCGAAGAGGCCATTTACCGGTTGAATAACAGCACAGAGAAAATTACGACAGTAGATGGAGCCGGTGATCCGGTTGAACTTGAAGAATACCGGGTGAACTACGAGTTTCCAAGGTACTATATTGAAGC
Source organism: Sutcliffiella horikoshii DSM 8719 (assembly GCA_001648575.1). Classification (GTDB taxonomy): domain Bacteria; phylum Bacillota; class Bacilli; order Bacillales; family Bacillaceae_I; genus Sutcliffiella_A; species Sutcliffiella_A horikoshii. The sequence goes on from LQXN01000040.1 coordinate 5,046, forward strand.
TTTGAAGGGGGCGGAACCTGGGTCAGGCGAGGAAAGCAACGAGGAGTTTATGGAACGTTATACACAATTGCCTGATTCTTTGCCTGATAGGGTGGTGGAACTTGCAGAAGAAATCACCGCTTCCTTCCCGAACCGATTTGACAAGGTCAATGCGGTGGAAAGATACTTCCGGAACAATGATTTTGTATACGAGACAACAGATGTGGCCGTTCCGACCGGAAATCAGGATTATGTCGATCAATTTCTTTTTGAAACGATGCAAGGATATTGTGACAACTTCTCCACCTCCATGGTCGCCTTGTTGCGAGCAGTGGATATTCCTGCCCGTTGGGTAAAAGGGTATACACAAGGGGAGTTTGTCGATCTGACAAATGTATCCACACGTATTTTCGAAGTGACCAACAATAACGCCCATTCCTGGGTGGAAGTGTATTATCCTGAAGTTGGCTGGGTGACATATGAGCCAACAAGCGGTTTCTCCAATCCATACCGATTCGTATATCAGTCCGCCGAAGAGAATACCGGAGAAAACGGCGAAGAGGAAAACAGGGAGCAACCTGAAAGACCAGAAACCGAAGAGCTGGATAGACCTGAATTAGATTCTGGTGAAGACGAGGAAGCAGCAGGTGCTTCCGGATCAGGTGGCAGCGGACCGTTGGATTTCACATTGTCCTGGAAGCCTGTGCTCTTATTTTTGGTCACATTTTTAACGGCAGGTTTCCTATTGTTCTTCGGCCGTAACAAGTGGATTCCATACGTATATATCCTGCGTTATAAATCCAAACGGGAGGAAGGGACCTTCAACAAGGCTTATCCCGCTCTGTTGAGACAACTGCATGCAGTCGGTCATACGAGAAAAGACGGGCAAACATTAAGGGAATATGCCAAGTATATTGATGACTACTACGGAACAAATGAAATGGGAGTGCTCACAGCCAATTACGAACGCGTCCTCTACCGTGGCGATTCTTCCGAACAAGAATGGGGAAAATCGGTGGAATTGTGGGAAAATTTAATTAAAAAGACATCGTCTTGACCTCTTTTAACTTGGTTGATAGAATAAGGACAATTAAATCAAGAAAAATAACTATTGGCTTCATATATCCTCGATAATATGGTTCGAGAGTCTCTACCGGGTTGCCGTCAACTACCCGACTATGAAGGCAGTTCTATTTACATGGCAGGACGCAATGAAACCTTCAAGCGTCCTCTGGTAAACTAGAATTCTGCCTTCTTATGTATATATGAGGGGAAGATTCTAGTTTTTTTGTTTTTTAAGGGTGTTTTTCTGATTAACCTGTAGATTGGAGAGCAGGGCGTGAGACTCCGGCGGGAGGTAGCGGTAGACTTGAGACCCCCGGGCATTGTGAGGAGGCTCAAGCACCGCCCTCTGGATAAGCGAACACCTGGATCGGAAATCTACAGGAGTTATACAGATTAATCTACCTTTTAAAACGCATGCTATTTTAAGGGATATATTTCCTTTTATAGGTCAAAATAAACGGAACGATATGCTCCGAAAACTTAACTATGAGGTGAATCCGGGTGGAAGGAATCCAAGAAATGGTCGTAGTCCTGGACTTCGGCAGTCAATATAATCAACTAATCACACGTCGTATCCGTGAGTTCGGTGTTTACAGCGAGCTGCATCCACATACGATTACAGCAGAAGAAATCAAAAAAATGAATCCAAAAGGCATCATCCTTTCCGGTGGCCCGAACAGTGTTTACGGAGAAAACTCCTTCCGCTGTGACGAAGAAATCTTTGAACTAGGCATCCCTGTCCTGGGTATTTGCTACGGAATGCAACTGATGACCATGCACTTTGGGGGAATTGTGGAGAAAGCATCTCACCGCGAATACGGAAAAGCACTTGCGACGGTTGCCAACAAATCTGAGATCTATCAGGATATTCCAGATCAGCAGGTTGTATGGATGAGCCATGGTGACCTTGTTGTCGGTGTGCCTGACAGTTTCGATATCGATCTGACAAGCCCTGCATGTCCGATCGCAGGAATCAGCAATGAAGAAAAGAAAATGTACGGCGTTCAATTCCATCCAGAAGTCCGTCACTCTGTTTACGGAAATGACCTATTAAGAAACTTCGTTTATAACATCTGCGGTTGCACAGATAGCTGGACAATCGAAAACTTCCTTGAAATCGAAATGCAAAAAATCCGTGATATCGTTGGTGACAAAAAAGTCCTTTGTGCACTAAGTGGCGGAGTGGACTCTTCGGTTGTAGCCGTACTGATCCACAAAGCGATCGGTGACCAACTGACATGTATTTTTGTAGACCACGGATTGCTTCGTAAAAATGAAGCGGATGCTGTCATGAAAACTTTTACTGAAGGCTTCCATATGAATGTCATCAAAGTCGACGCCAAAGACCGTTTCCTTAACAAGCTAAAAGGTGTTTCCGATCCTGAGCACAAACGTAAAATCATCGGTAACGAGTTTATCTATGTGTTTGATGATGAGGCTTCTAAATTAGAAGGCATCGACTATCTTGCACAAGGTACACTTTACACAGATATCATCGAGAGTGGTACGGCAACTGCACAAACAATTAAATCCCACCATAATGTCGGCGGGCTTCCTGAGGACATGCAGTTCCAACTTATCGAGCCATTGAACACACTCTTCAAAGATGAGGTTCGTGCATTAGGATCAGAGCTCGGTATCCCTGATGAAATCGTTTGGCGCCAACCGTTCCCTGGCCCGGGTCTAGGTATCCGCGTTCTTGGTGAAATCTCGGATGAGAAACTGGAAATCGTTCGCGAATCCGATCACATCCTTCGTGAAGAAATCAAAAAAGCGGGTCTTGACCGTGACATCTGGCAATACTTCACCGTCCTTCCTGATATCCGCAGTGTAGGAGTAATGGGAGACCAACGCACTTACGATTACACAATCGGTATCCGTGCTGTTACATCCATTGACGGAATGACTTCCGATTGGGCGCGTATTCCTTGGGATGTACTCGAAATCATCTCCACGCGTATCGTAAATGAAGTGGACCACATCAACCGGGTCGTCTACGACATTACTTCTAAGCCACCTGCAACGATCGAGTGGGAATAAAAAAACGTTAAGAATATAGTTATAGTTTAGAGCTGACTGGATTGCTTTCCGGTCAGCTCTTTTACTTCAAAGGCGAACGTTACTGGAAAAATATTTGTCGAATGTTCGTTTTTCCTGTTGACGTACTAGTGAGAGCTTGGTAATATAAAAACAGAAATCATAATACATTTTATAGTTCAAATCTCGTATAAATTTGGGAATATGGCCCAAAAGTTTCTACCAGGCTACCGTAAACGGCTTGACTACGAGGTAATGGAAAATTCTTATGGTTCATTTGTCCGATTTTGGGTTGGATGAGTGCCCTGGATTTTCCGTTCCTCTTCAGTTGAACGTTCACGCTCCTGGTTTATGCCAGGGGCGTTTTCTAGTTTTACGAATTATTTCGAGGGGGATCCAAATGAAGAATTATTTTGAGTTTGACAAACATGGTACAAGCTATAGAACAGAAACGATTGCAGGACTTACGACATTCCTTGCAATGGCCTATATTCTGGTCGTAAATCCACTTATGCTTTCTTTGGCAAGTGTAGGCGATTATCCTGATGCACTTCGCATGGACCAAGGCGCTATCTTCACCGCAACAGCGCTATCGGCAGCAATCGGCTGTCTGATCATGGGTCTCTATGCGAAATACCCGATCGCGCTTGCACCAGGAATGGGACTTAACGCATTCTTCGCCTATTCCGTTGTACTTGGCATGGGCATACCTTGGCAAACAGCATTGGCAGGGGTATTGGTTTCCGGTATCATCTTCATATTCTTAACACTATTCGGCATCCGTGAAAAAATTATCAACGCCATCCCTGCAGAATTGAAATATGCCGTTGGCGCGGGTATCGGTCTTTTCATCACATTCATCGGTTTCCAAAATGCCGGCGTCATCGTCGGGGACGAAGTAGTACTAGTAGCACTGGGAGATCTGACTAACGGTAATACATTACTTGCGATCTTCGGTCTGATCATCACAGTTATCCTTATGGTAAGAGGCTTAAAAGGCGGTATCTTCTTCGGGATTGTCATCACTGCAGTGGTTGGTATGCTATTTGGCCTTATTGACACACCTTCAAAAGTAGTCGGAGCAGTTCCAAGCTTAGAACCAACTTTCGGTGCAGCATTCGGTAGCCTTGGAGATATCTTCACCATCCAAATGCTAGTTGTCATCCTTACATTCTTATTCGTCGATTTCTTTGACACAGCCGGAACATTGGTTGCTGTTGCAAACCAAGCAGGCTTCATGAAAGACAACAAGCTTCCACGTGCAGGCAAAGCGCTCTTCTCAGACTCTGCAGCAACAGTAGCGGGAGCAGTACTTGGAACTTCCACTACAACTTCCTATATTGAATCATCTTCCGGAGTTGCAGCTGGAGGAAGAACAGGATTTGCATCAGTTGTTACAGCTGGATTATTCATATTATCACTGGTATTCTTCCCATTACTATCCGTCATCACAGAAGCCGTTACAGCACCAGCCTTGATCATCGTCGGTGTCCTGATGGTCTCTGCACTTGGTAAAATTGATTGGAACAAATTCGAAATTGCCGTACCAGCTTTCTTGACAGTCATAGCAATGCCATTGACTTACAGCATAGCAACAGGTATTGCAGTAGGATTCATTTTCTACCCGATCACCATGATCATGAAAGGTAGAGCCAAAGAGATCCACCCGATCATGTATGCACTGTTCGTAATCTTCATCCTGTATTTTGTTTTCTTGATTGAATAGATGTTTAATTGAAAGGCTCTTTGCTGAAAGGTTATTGCTATTAACTGGTGAGAAGCCGGAATAGGACTTTTCACTGCTTACGCAACCTGGGAAAGAACACTACTAATATATAGGTTGATTAGAAAATACAAAAAGTAATAAAGTAATCTATTGAAAAGTTCCTGCTGAATGTGAGCGGGGACTTTTTTTCTTTGTTTCTCAAAGAGTAGTGTTTTTAACTAGTAAAAAGTGGAAATGGAGTCTTTTTGCTGCTTGCATACTTTAAATGAAGTAGGGTTAGTATTGAAGGGGATAGCACGGCAGCAAGGGATATGACGTATGTTTATACATATGTAAAAGTAAAAATATTTAAGAAAATACCTTTTTAAAAAATGTTTAATTGATTGTAGAGGTGGTACAGGTACAATAAGCCAGATAAAAAAGAATAGAAAACACCCGGAAAGGAAGGAGACATTATATAGAAGGAAACCCTCTTAAAATACTAATTTAAAATTATATTAAAAAAGTAGTTGACCGTATTTAAGATATCATGGTATATTATTATTCGTTGCTGCAAAACATGGATTGTTAATTCGCTGTAATGCTCGCAACAAAAATTTAAAAAACATGTTGACGTAAAACGCCTAACATGATATAGTAATTAAGTCGCCACAGAGCGACGGAAAATGATCTTTGAAATCTAAACAAAACAACAGCGTCATAACGTCGGTTCTACGGAACTGGCAAAATGATTTAAGTAACACAAGCTAGCAAATTTTGAGCAAAAGCTCAGACTCTTTATTGGAGAGTTTGATCCTGGCTCAGGACGAACGCTGGCGGCGTGCCTAATACATGCAAGTCGAGCGGATCTTTCAAAAGCTTGCTTTTGGAAGATCAGCGGCGGACGGGTGAGTAACACGTGGGCAACCTGCCTGTGAGACTGGGATAACTTCGGGAAACCGGAGCTAATACCGGATAATATAAGGAACCTCCTGGTTCTTTATTGAAAGATGGTTTCGGCTATCACTCACAGATGGGCCCGCGGCGCATTAGCTAGTTGGTGAGGTAACGGCTCACCAAGGCGACGATGCGTAGCCGACCTGAGAGGGTGATCGGCCACACTGGGACTGAGACACGGCCCAGACTCCTACGGGAGGCAGCAGTAGGGAATCTTCCACAATGGACGAAAGTCTGATGGAGCAACGCCGCGTGAGCGATGAAGGCCTTCGGGTCGTAAAGCTCTGTTGTTAGGGAAGAACAAGTGCGAGAGTAACTGCTCGCACCTTGACGGTACCTAACCAGAAAGCCACGGCTAACTACGTGCCAGCAGCCGCGGTAATACGTAGGTGGCAAGCGTTGTCCGGAATTATTGGGCGTAAAGCGCGCGCAGGTGGTCCTTTAAGTCTGATGTGAAAGCCCACGGCTCAACCGTGGAGGGTCATTGGAAACTGGGGGACTTGAGTGCAGAAGAGGAAAGTGGAATTCCAAGTGTAGCGGTGAAATGCGTAGAGATTTGGAGGAACACCAGTGGCGAAGGCGACTTTCTGGTCTGTAACTGACACTGAGGCGCGAAAGCGTGGGGAGCAAACAGGATTAGATACCCTGGTAGTCCACGCCGTAAACGATGAGTGCTAAGTGTTAGAGGGTTTCCGCCCTTTAGTGCTGCAGCTAACGCATTAAGCACTCCGCCTGGGGAGTACGGTCGCAAGACTGAAACTCAAAGGAATTGACGGGGGCCCGCACAAGCGGTGGAGCATGTGGTTTAATTCGAAGCAACGCGAAGAACCTTACCAGGTCTTGACATCCTCTGCCACTCCTAGAGATAGGACGTTCCCCTTCGGGGGACAGAGTGACAGGTGGTGCATGGTTGTCGTCAGCTCGTGTCGTGAGATGTTGGGTTAAGTCCCGCAACGAGCGCAACCCTTGATCTTAGTTGCCAGCATTCAGTTGGGCACTCTAAGGTGACTGCCGGTGACAAACCGGAGGAAGGTGGGGATGACGTCAAATCATCATGCCCCTTATGACCTGGGCTACACACGTGCTACAATGGACGGTACAAAGGGCAGCAAAACCGCGAGGTCGAGCCAATCCCATAAAACCGTTCTCAGTTCGGATTGCAGGCTGCAACTCGCCTGCATGAAGCCGGAATCGCTAGTAATCGCGGATCAGCATGCCGCGGTGAATACGTTCCCGGGCCTTGTACACACCGCCCGTCACACCACGAGAGTTTGTAACACCCGAAGTCGGTGGGGTAACCTTTTGGAGCCAGCCGCCTAAGGTGGGACAGATGATTGGGGTGAAGTCGTAACAAGGTAGCCGTATCGGAAGGTGCGGCTGGATCACCTCCTTTCTAAGGAATGTACGCTTGTTGTTTTGTTTAGTTTTGAGAGATCTCTCTCATAGATAGTCGGGGCCTATAGCTCAGCTGGTTAGAGCGCACGCCTGATAAGCGTGAGGTCGGTGGTTCGAGTCCACTTAGGCCCACCATTTTTTAATTATAGAACTTTTATGGGGCCTTAGCTCAGCTGGGAGAGCGCCTGCTTTGCACGCAGGAGGTCAGCGGTTCGATCCCGCTAGGCTCCACCAAGAATATTTTCACATCGTGAAAATAACCATACAGATAAATCTTGCGATTTGTCATAGTTGTTCCTTGAAAACTAGATAATGTAACTAATATCAAGATATTCACAGAATATCGTTCATCTTAGTAATTTTCTAATAGATATCATCGCTGATATCGACACATGACCAATTTTGGTCAACGGTTAAGTTATTAAGGGCGCACGGTGGATGCCTTGGCACTAGGAGCCGATGAAGGACGGGACTAACACCGATATGCTTCGGGGAGCTGTAAGTAAGCTTTGATCCGGAGATTTCCGAATGGGGAAACCCACTGCTCGTAATGGAGCAGTATCCTTACCTGAATACATAGGGTATGGAAGGCAGACCCGGGGAACTGAAACATCTTAGTACCCGGAGGAAGAGAAAGCAAACGCGATTTCCTGAGTAGCGGCGAGCGAAACGGAATTAGCCCAAACCAAGAGGCTTGCCTCTTGGGGTTGTAGGACACTCAACATGGAGTTACAAAGGAACGGGGTAAATGAAGCGATCTGGAAAGGTCCGTCATAGAAGGTAAAAACCCTGTAGTTGAAACTTCGTTCCCTCCTGAGTGGATCCTGAGTACGGCGGGACACGAGAAATCCCGTCGGAAGCAGGGAGGACCATCTCCCAAGGCTAAATACTCCCTAGTGACCGATAGTGAACCAGTACCGTGAGGGAAAGGTGAAAAGCACCCCGGAAGGGGAGTGAAATAGATCCTGAAACCGTGTGCCTACAAGTAGTTAGAGC
>LQXN01000041.1 GCA_001648575.1 Sutcliffiella horikoshii DSM 8719
CGCTAGGACAAGCAATCAAGTACTGTCGTAATCAGTGGGAGGAAATTAGAGGCATTCTTAGAAGATGGACGTTTAGAAATTGATAACAATCGGAGCGAGCGTTCAATTAAACCGTTTGTTATAGGCAGGAAAAATTGGATTTTTGCCAATACGCCGAAAGGCGCAAAATCCAGCGCTATCATATACAGTATAGTCGAAACAGCTAAAGAAAGTGGATTGAACCCATTACAGTATCTAACCTATCTATTTGAGGAACTCCCGAATATGGATATCACAGAAATGAATGCATTAGACCAGCTGCTTCCTTGGTCAAAAGATCTACCAGATCGATGCCGAGTCTTTAAAGATAAATAAACTATACATCAATCCCCGCCTAGTTTCATAGGTGGGGATTATTTTACGCTTACTTTTCTAAAGGAATATTGAACAATCTAGGGCGATTGCAGCATAAGGGCTCGCTCATTACATAAGAATTGGGATGAAGAGTTGAGCAAAGATTTTGTAGGGGGGGAGAAATTTGCTAAAAGTATTAAAATTAATCTTATCGATATTTGTTTTCACATTAGGAGGTTTTGCTTTAATAACTAAAAATTTCGTTTTACTACCTTATTCGTTGTTTTTATTAGGTATCCTATCTTTTGTTATGGGGTTAATTGATCTTAAAAAAGACCGAACATCTTATCAGGGATATGCAAACATTGGTGCTTCTCTATTTGTTGTTTTTGTTGTTGTATATACTTCAATATTCAACTAAATAGAAGTGATAGCAGCATAGTGTGTCGCTTTTTACATAAGAACAGTTTAATAAGATACATTAAAATAAGTTAATAAAGGAGAGTGCAGTTGCCTATTATTAAGCACAAGCAATTTATACAAGCACCAGTAGTTGTATGCTTTGACCTTGCAAGAAACATAGATATACACATTAAAACTACTGCCAAAACTAATGAAAAAGCTGTTGATGGGGTTACGCAGGGGTTATTAGAAGAGGGAGATACTGTTACTTGGGAAGCTACTCACTTTGGTATTAAACAAAGGCTAACGGCAAAAGTAACTCATATGGAAAAGCCTGCTGTGTTTGTTGATATTATGGTAAAAGGGGCTTTTAGTTCTTTTACTCATACACACCAATTTGTAGAAGAAAAAAATGGAACTCTAATGATTGATACATTTGAGTATAAATCACCATTTGGTCCTATTGGAATAATTGCTGACAAGCTATTTCTGGAAAAGTATATGACAGACTTTATAATTTCTCGTGCAAAAGAACTGAAGAGGATTGCAGAAAATCCAAAATAGCTTATTCATTTATCTAGGAGCTTTTCTGAAGTAAGAATTGCGCTTTTTATTATATCGTCGTCGTTTAAAATTTCAAATTTCTTCATAAGAAGGTATTAATTGAGGCTTTTTCACGGAAAAGCAGAAAGGTTGATTGGTATGGCACCTAAAGCAGCAATGATTATAGGTGGAGGGCTAGGTGGACTTTCTGCTGCAATAGCCCTACAGCAGTTAGGATGGAACGTCACTGTATACGAGAAGGCAAAAGAACTTAAGGAACTAGGTGCAGGAATTGTTTTATCCGCAAATGCCATCAAAGTCTTGGAGAAATTGGGGGTCGCCGAACAAGTTCACAAGGCCGGCTCCCCCGTAAAAAAAGCAGAGATACGAACATGGGATGGAAAGCTCCTCGTTAATGTACCTGTTCATAAACAAGCGAAACTTTATGGTACCTATAGCTACCTGATTTATCGTCCTGATCTGCAAAACATTTTATACAATAAATTAAAACAAGAAACCGTTTTTTTCGGGAAAAAGTTAATCAATATAGAAGAGGATGGAACGAAAATTACGGCGTTTTTTGAGGGTGGAGAGGAAGCAGAAGGAGATTTATTAATTGGAGCTGACGGCGTACATTCTGAAGTAAGGAAATATGTTATCGGAACAACACCTTCCCGTTATTCTGGGTTCACCGCTATTCGAGGCATATCCAATTTTAAAGATGACCGCTTTCCTGTCGAACTTGGAGGAGGCTTTGAAGCTTGGGGGCCTGGTAAAAGGTTCGGATTTTCCCATCTGGGCAGTGGTCGAATATTTTGGTTTTCAGCAATTAATACCCCCCAAGGAACGATGATTAACACCGGGAATCGTAAGAAAGCTGCTTTAGAGAAATTTAAGGGGTCATTCGAGCCAATTGAAGCAGTCATAGATTCTACCAATGAATCAGAGATACTCCTACATGAAATCTTTGATCGAAGTCCGGTAAAATATTGGAGTAAAGGGAGAGCTACATTGCTTGGAGATGCCGCCCATCCAATGCTTCCTAACCTTGGACAAGGGGGAGCCCAAGGCCTAGAAGATGCACTAATATTATCCCGTTCCCTTGAAAAATACCCTGACAACGTGCAGCAAGCTTTTAAAATGTATGAAAAAATTAGGCTTCCCCGCACCACACAAATAGTACGAGACTCAAGAGCAATGGCGAGGTTGATGCAGCTTGAAAATCCGTTAGCGATTCATTTTCGGAACTTAGTGCTCCGTGCAATGCCAGAAACCGTTCAACTCAAGCGTTTGGAATCGGTGGTTGGACATGAGGTGTGAAAGGGTGTTTTACACTTTGTAAAAATGGGTTGAGTGATAATAAAAATTATTGAAGTATAGGGGGAAGTAATTGAGGTACCTACAGGAGAAGGAGAGATTGTAATTGAACATTAAAATTAAAACTAGATTAATCTAAAAGGCTTATTTGTAAAAAAGGAGACTGTTTTATGGAGAGAAGAATAGAGAAATTTTCTATAAATGGGTTAACTCTCGAGTATTCCATTATTGGTGAAGGCGAACCTATTTTTGTCATGCACGGCGGACATTCGAATTGTAAGGAAGAGTTTGGATATAAAGCATTATTAGAGAAAGGTTTTTCTATTATTACTCCTTCAAGGGCGGGGTATGGAGGTACGTCTAGAGAAATAGGAAAAAGTCTAAATACTGCGTGTGAGCATTATATGAAGCTATTAAATCATTTGAATATAAAAAGAGTCCACCTTGTGGCAATTTCCGCAGGTGGTCCAAGTGGTATATACTTTGCTTCTAAATATCCTGAAGTGGTTTGCTCGCTTACTTTACAATCTGCTGTTACCAAAGAATGGCTCACTCCAAAGGATAAGGAACTAAAAGCGGCAAGGGTACTATTTCGTCCCAATACAGAAAAATACACATGGAAGTTAATATCTTTTATGAATAATATATTTCCGCAATTTATCTTTAATCAAATGTTTCCTTTGTTTAGTAAATTAACACATGATGAAGAAAAGGAGATGGTAAGTAAGGAGGATGTTGAAGCAATTAGAAAAATGAATAATCGACAACGATCAGGGTATGGTTTTTTTATCGACTTAGTACAGATAAATGACGTATCTACGGAAAATCTACAGGCTATAAGTTGTCCAACCCTCATTATGCACAGTAAACATGATGGTTCGGTACCATTAGAACACCCTTATCTTGCTCATGAAAGTATCCCTACTTCTCGATTATGTCTCCTAGATACATGGGGACATCTAATTTGGCTAGGTAAATCATCAAAAGAGACAGATGAATTCCTAATTAAATTCCTTAAAGCACATACATTTTGTATCGCTTGAACCTGACCAATTGTTATATTCGATATTTAATGGGATGGAATTACTTAAGGATTGAGAAATTTAAATGAACGACCTTTTAAGGTTTAGTACTTTGAAATGGATAAAAGAGGGATTACCTTAAAAGCAAAAATAATCATGTGACTTACTTCAGTAAAGTAAGGTATATTATATTTGTAGAATAGATTGTCTTTAGAAACAAGGAAAAAGTAGGTGAACAAAGTGGGGAAATATCAATTGGATACCAAAGGTAAGGTAGCTGTGGCAAAGTTCCATGAAAAGCAGACACCTGCTAAATTTGATAAAAAGCAACAACTTGAAAAAATACGTGCGGAGTATTTGAAAAAGAAGCAAAAACAAACAGATAAATAATATGAACGAAAACATAGGAAGACTAAATCTCCCTATGTTTTTTATTCGAAGTTCTTTTTTTAATTAAAATTATTATGATATCTAATTAAAGGCTTTAAGAGATTCAGCTTTTATTAATTGGGTTTAATATGATAATTAAGGCTATATATTATTAAGTGGGGGATATATATGAGTGAATTTCCAATCTTAGAAACAGAAAGATTAATATTGAGAGAAGTTGCAACAGAAGATGCTATTGACATGTTTGAATACTTATCGGACAAGGATGTTGTCACACATATGGGATTAGAACCCTATAAGTCATCAAAAGACGTTTTAAATGAAGAAATTAAATGGTATAAATCGATAGTAGAGGAAGGAACAGGGATTAGGTGGGTAATTACAAAAAAGGAAAGTAGTGTTGTTATAGGTAGCTGTGGTTTCCTAAATATGAGTCCAAAGCATCATCGGGCGGAAATAGGTTTTGAATTACACAAAGAATATTGGGGGCAAGGAATAGCTAGTGAAGCAGTAGAAGCGGTTATTGATTACGGTTATGAGAATTTAAATCTGGAGAGAATTGAGGCTATAGTTGATCCTCCAAATTTTCCATCCCAAAAATTAATGGAAAAGCAGGGTTTTAGAAAAGAAGGGTTATTGCGAAATTATGAATACAACTTCGGTAAATTTAATGATGTTTATATGTATTCCATGATTAGAGAAGATTTTAATATGAAAGAGCATTTAAACAGTGTTAGCTCCACTAGAGCTAAAAGTTGATGCAAAGAAGCTATTTTGCTAGGAGGAATTTTGTGAAGTTGAAAATGAGAAAAGATCTCTCCAGCAAATACTTTTAAAATCACGTTCCATTCTAGCGTGATTATTATATTGAATGAAAATAAAGAGATTGGGTTATCTGAAATAATCAAGGTGCAATTATCAAAGATTTTAATAGAGGGGGTTATTATTTGGAGCAGGAAATATTGTTTATTCACAGCGCAGGACCCCAGGAAGGGAAGCAGGGAAGTAGCCAACTAATCGCCTACTTACAAAAATCGATTGGTTCGGAGTATAGTTTTTCCTCCCCTGCCATGCCAGATCCTGAAAACCCGAGTTATGATCTATGGAAGAACGTATTGAAAGAGAAACTTTCTGAGGTAAATGGTTCCGTTATTCTGATCGGTCATTCTCTAGGTGGCTCTGTTCTCCTAAAGTATCTCTCAGAAGGTAATTGTAATGTATCCATCTCTGGTTTGTTTGTACTGGGATCGCCATACTGGGGCCTAGATAAAGATTGGATACTTAAAGAATTTGAACTCTCCGATAAATTTGCTGCAAGACTACCTCAAATCTCACAAATCTATCTATATCATAGTCAAAATGATGAAGTAGTACCTTTTTCTCATTTTGAACACTATGCCCATAAGCTTCCACAAGCAAACGCAAGGATCTTCGAGAACTACGGGCATTTATTTCAAGATGGTCTGCCTGAACTTGTTCAAGATATCGAAGCAATAAATTGTTAAATGGAAATTTTTAATTCGCTGTATACTTACCGATTTCAGATGTAGCATTTTTAGATACTAACTAAGGGTGGCTAACTTTGCAATAAAGAGAGCAATCTAGTCTTCCTTTTAAGAGCGCAACCCTTAGGGGTGGCGCTCGCAGACTGTTGACAAACTAAAAATTAATATGGCTAATCTGTTGGAACGGTTGATCTGCGTTGCAGGAGCTTCGCTTTCCAGCGGGCGGTCCGTAAGCCTCCTCACTCCGTTGCGGGGTCTTACCTGTCCCTTCCTCCCGCAGGAGTCTTCGCTCCTTCCACTACGATCAACAGGGAATTTATTACTCGAAAAGAACTTTGTCTACACACTGAGAGCGCAACCCTTAGGGGTGGCGCTTGTTTTTATATTGACTGCAGAAATATTTTTATTGAATGAATTGTTAGATTATGAAATGATTGGAATTATGAGATAGATTAGTCTTTAAATAAATTGTTACTTTTCAAGCTTAAGAAGGTTTACACTTAAGAAACTTTATTAGGGGGAAATAGATTGAAAAAATGGTCGATAGTAGCCCTGACCGCATTATTGACATTCATGGGGTTTTTCGCATACGTCAACAAGGATTTTTTTTATGTGAATGTAACCCTCCCTTCCTCTTTTGTAAGTGGTACAAATGGGGAGGACTATATAGCCCAGGCAGAGGAAGATGGAATTGAGGCTGCCATAAACGGTGATGGCTCAATTACGTATAGGATGAACAGATTACAGCATTATTTAGAGATAACCGAACAGAAGAGGGAAATTCTTTGGACCATAAAAGAAATAATCGCCCATGTAGAACACCCATCCATTCATGATATCAAATATAACAATTCCTTCAGTGAGCTTACCATCCTGGTAGATAGGCCGACCTATGAAGGAACTATGGATGGAATGGTATCTGTGTTGCTAGGCTTGCTTTGCGTGAAGTACCAATTGTACAATGGTGCCTCACTGGAAAATTACCATGTAAAAGTTACCATTCAGGACAAGGAGACTTACGAGGTCATCAGCGATACAGTTGTTCCTTGGTAAGGGATTGAGGGGAATAAGTAGGAGATTGAAAGTTACTTTGATTAACTGGCGCTTTTCAGGAACAACGGATCAGCTAAATTTTAATCTTATGGTTTAGCAACTTATTTACTTGAAACTGGATTATTTATGATACGTGTTGCAAGGTGAAAAATTATAGTGAACGACTGGAGTGAAGATGGGCATGAAAAACAAGTTTGGATTATTAATATTAGGATGTGCTATAGCAGGGTCTTCGTTATTTTGGTATACACATAAAGAGCCATATAGTACAGAGGTAGTAGTTAATTCTGTTTGGGATAAATTTGAAGTGCAAAGCACTCAAATTGGCGGTACAGATCCAGTTATCTGGATAGACGTTTATAATAAAAATGATATAGTTGAAGTTGAAAAATATGTAAAAGAAAACTTATCTAAAGACGACTTAGAACAGTATGAAGTCAATGTGTTTTCTAATAAAGGGAAAACATATTAAACAGTTTTCAATAATCTGGCGCTTTCCTGGAATATGGAATGCGCTTATTTTCATTTAAGGGCCATTTATAAAGTTACACTACAAAGTAAAATTGGATATTTAAATTAAGATAACAAGAGATTATAAAACGAAGTTGGTTTTAATAAATAGTAACTTTTTACAAGGGAACAGCGTCTTAGTTTAAAAGGGGGGGAGTTTATTGAAAACATTATTAATCTTTGTTGGTTGTGTCTTTCTGTTATGTGCGTGAATTTTAAATGAAGAAGGTAGAAATGTACCTCAAGAAATGGCGGATGATTTTAACTTTGTATTGAAATATGGTTTTGAAGCAAGAGACATTTTAAATACATATGAATATAACTATACCAAAAATATGGTTATGAATGATGACGAAACAATAGAAATGTTTTTATCTGATGAGGAAATGAAAGCAATATTACGACAAATTGAACGTCCTAAATATTTTAGACTCAGCAGAAAATGCGAATGTAATTCAATGTGCAGACCCTCATGAAGAAAATTCACTTCATCTAACTTTGAATGGTGTAGTATATCAACGAGAATGGATTACATCATATTGTAACAAAACAGCTGACAAGAAATTAAAGGATTTTATAGAATTTATTCATACTGAGATCATTATGATAAAAGAAGAATACAACAACTTACATGAACCTTCAGGAGGACATGATTGAAATCATTGATTATCATAGACTGTAGAGAACAAAGGACGTGAAATCTTACAAGTAAAAAATCGGAAGAGATACTGGAACAAGGTGCTACACTCATTTTTATAGGGGTTAAAAATATCCTATTGAAGGTATTTTCAAATTATGAAATAATTGGAATTAAGAAAGTGGTAAGGGTTTAAAGGGGAGGTTTTATGAACAGGTTAGTCGGAGTCTCTTTATTTACTCTGTTTAGTTTTTTACTGTGGTTGTATCTTGCTTCTAATCACTCTACTCCTGATAATTGGTGGACTGTAAAATATATAAGAGAAATCAATATACATGCCAGCGATATTAAAATGATTCCCGATCACTTTTCAATATCACCGGTGAAAATCTTAATCGGTACCGGTTTATTTTTTATATTAGGCACATTGCTTACAATTTTGTTCAGAAACTACAAAGTAGAGAAAAAACCGTAAAATTAAGCAATAGTGAAGATTTTTTTCAACAAAGCTGGCCTTTGTTCGAAAGAAGGAGGGCTTCTTTGAAATTTCTTAAATCGACTATCCAATTAATTATTGTAGTAATTGTAGTTTGGATTGCCATTGATTTTATTAGATATGGAAATTTTGATGAAAAGAAAAAAATAGAAGAAGTAAGAGAAGATACTCTATTGCTAGGGGTTCTTAAAGTTGAACCTAATGCTTCGTATATGCTTTTGGAAGTAAAAGTTACAGATGAAACCAAGGTATCAGGCTTCGGTCCAAAAGCTCTCTTTGTAGACAGTTTTGAGGGTTTAAAAAAAGGACAAAAAGTAAGAGTTTGGTATTCTACTAACGCTAATAATGAGAACATAGCTGAAAAAGTGGTGGTGTATAATTTGTTTAATTTCCACTAGATGTTATTCAGTTACGTATAGCAACTCAGTAATATGAAATCTGACTTATTATATGAAACGGCTGAGAACAAGTGAGATGTAATACACCATGTGTGGTGCGGACAATGAATTTTACGGGGCGCATGCAGCAAAACGGATGTTAGGAAAATGCAGTTGGAAATATAACGTAAGAGCAACAAAAGGGGGAGCAAGCGATGTGTGAGAAGATGCACGTTGACGAATTGGAGATTGACGAAAGCCTTGTGCGTAGTTTAATTGTCGATCAGTTTCCACACTGGGCAAAACTGCCCGTACGACGAGTCGAACCAATTGGCACCGTTAACGCCGTTTTTCGACTTGGCAATGATTATTCTGTTAGGCTCGCACGAAGGGCAGGACCTTCGACACCGGGAAGTCGCGAATTCACATGGCTTCCCAAACTTGCATCATTAGTATCGCTTGATATCCCTATACCTATCGCTCAGGGGAGTCCCAATAAGGAATATCCGTGGTTTTGGGAGGTACATACTTGGGTTGAGGGTGATTCGTTGCCAATAGAGGAGATTGACGAGATTCAGGCAGCACGTGATCTTGCAGTGTTCATCGCATCACTGCAGAAAGTCGATTCATCGGGAGGGCCGTTAGGACGTGGAATTCCTTTGGCCGAACGGGACAAGGACTTTCGATACTGGTTGGCGCGGTTTGATGGCGACCCTGCAGTTTCTGCTGTGTGGGAGTCGGCTCTTGCAGCGCCTCCGTGGAATGGCGCACCTATTTGGCATCATGGCGATCTAGATGTACGTAACTGGCTTGTACGAAATAAGCGGATTAGCGGTGTGATTGATTGGGGTGAAATGGGAATTGGAGACCCTGCGTGCGATGTAATGGTCGCATGGAAGTTGCATTCGTCAGTAGCTCGAGATGCGTTCCGTGAGGCTTTTCCTGTTGATGACGCTACATGGGCAAGGGCGCGTGGATGGGTCGTGTCACAGGCAGTAGCAATCCTCGCTTACTATACGCCGCAAAACAATCCGATTCTTTACAATGAGGCTAAAGCCTGGCTAGACATAGTGCTTAGAGATGAATAATAAAAGTGGGGGGAGTATCCTTTGTATAGAAATGGTAAGTACTTTTAGGAGGTACCATATGAAGAAAATTACGCTTTGTTTTTTTATTTTCATTTTAAGTATTCAACTTCTAGGGTGTAGTAACTCTGAAGAAACAACTAGTGATTCGAGCGATCCAACTACCATTGAAGAAGGACAAGAAATCAATAGTGATGGAATAGAAGCTATAACAACTAGCGATTCGAGCAATCAAGATAACTTTGAAATAAGATATGTATTCAACAAGGATGGGAAAGAAGTATTTAGTTTATTTACTGACCCTGCATTGAAAGCGGGAGATCTTTATGGCTATATCTTTAGTTTTCAAGAGTCCTTTGACGTTTTTGAAGGAAAAGAACTATCAATTACTGCCGTTAATCAAGAAAGCGGGGAGCGGTTCCAGGCATTGGAGCCTCTAAAAATTACTGAACCATCGTCTGGTTTTTATAGTCTACAGCGATTCACGACCACATTCAAGATTCCTTATGGTGGCCTATGGGTATATGAGGTCTACTTGGATGGCAATGGATATGGGGAAGTTGCCGTAGAAGTTGCTGATGAAGAAAATCCTTTCGAAAAACAATTCTCTAGAATAGAAATTCAAGAAGCTAGTAAAGACGGAAATTATAGCGAAAAAGTGGTGATTACAAAAGGGGGAATTCTAGATGAATTAGAAAATATTTTTGAACAAGTTAAATGGGATCCTACTATTGAAGTAATGATGGTTGGAAGAGAAGATTTAAAGGCAACTCTTTTTATGATATTGGAAGAAAACAAGCCAAAAGAATCATATGAATACAGAATTTGGTTTAATGAAGGCGGAACTGCAACGATTTTAAGTGATAATCCAAAGGAAAACAACGGAAGATTAAATATCGAATATACTAAGGTTTTAAAACAAATGTTATTTGATATCAATTAACATATATTTTTCATGATAAAACCTCTTCTTTTTTTGCAAAATGATACATCGCTCCCTTTAATTGTTGTAGTTTAAATTAATCTATTGGAGTTGCCTTATGGAGAAAATAGATAAAATAATAGATGTTTTAAAAAGTGAAGGGTTGTTAAGGAATGGTGGAATAGAGTTAAAACAGATGAATAGAGGTACTACCAGAGGAGTATTATATACTCTAATACAAGATAAAAGCCCTGCCTATGTTATCAAAATGGATGATTCGAAAATCATAAGTTCAACGAAAGATTTCCTGCTGGCATACAAAGAAATAAGTGTATTACCTGATGTAATTTATGCAGATGAAAATAATAAATACTTGGTTTATACATACATCTATGGAGAAACTCACCACAACAGAGGTTCTAAATTAGAATGGATGACCATTTTAATCCAAGAATTATTTACTAAATACTATAAGGTAAATGATGATATTTCTTGGGGAAGGGTTAATGGATTACATAGAAGTACTTGGTCAGATTTTAACAACATTAGTTTCCAGCTTGCTCATGAAAGCATAGGAAACCATCTACCTAATGAAGACCATAAAGGAGTCAAAGAATTAATAGAGAAACTTAGTGATTTTCATAATCAAGAAGAAAAATATTATCTTCATGGAGATACAGGGATCCATAATTTCGTCTATTATTCAAATAAACTAGTCGGGGTTATAGATCCTTCACCTTTAATCGGTCCAAGGATTTATGATTTTACTTATGCGTTCTGCTCATCTCCAGATAGCCTGAATATTAAAACACTGCTGCCATTATTTGAACTATGGAAAGATAATAAACTCTTCACAGAGGAACGTCTTATAAATGAAGTGATTTTCCAACTGTATACCCGTATTGGCACATGCATTAAAGTACACCCTCAAGATTTAAGTAGCTATATGAAAGTATGGAGTGAATGGCGCGAATATCTTAGTTGATCAAAAAACAGTACACATAAAGGATGGGCGTCATCCAAAGAGGAACAGTGTGAGGGTTATTTTAAGAAATATAATTGTAATTATTGGGGGGGGAACTTATGAGTACCTTTATTTATATGGTAAGACACGGAGAATCGCCTAAGGAAGGAAATGAAAGATCAAGAGGATTAACGGATAAGGGTCATGTAGATGCTCTAAAAATAACTTCCATATTAAAGGGTGAAGGAATTGATGCTGTTATCTCAAGCCCTTATAAACGGTCAATCTTAACTGTTGAAAAATTAGCACAACAAAATGGACAAGAAGTTTTAACGTTTGAAGATTTAAAAGAAAGAATATTTTCTTCTGAAGACAATCGATTATCGGATAAGGATTTGATCCCACTGTTGGAGAAGTCATTTATGGAACAAAATTTCGCTTTAGAAGGTGGAGAATCCAATGCTGATTGTCAAAAAAGAGCAATAAAGGTTTTAAAAAAATTATTAGATATTTTTAAAAATAAAAAAATAGTAATTGGTACACACGGGGCTGTTATGACCTTGATGATGGCCTATTTTGATAGCAGTTATGACTTAGGTTTTTTACATAATACATCAAAGCCTGATATATATAAAATGGAATTCAATGAGCAGGAATTAGTGAAAGTTCAAAGAATATGGAGTGTAAAAAATGATGTTAACCAATAAATATTACTTTTTGTTTTTATTTTTCTGGGAGTGATTGCCGCATTATGATGTGTCCCTTAATTAAGTATAGGACAGTTGAGGTGAAGAAAAGATAGCTTTTTGCATAAATGCCTTTAATGAAAAGGAGAAGCTATGAATAGAAAAGTTGGTCTTTTTTTATTGATTTTCTTTAGTTATTTAATATGGCTATATCTTGCAATATATGAATCTTCAATAAATGACTGGTGGACAGTCAAAGACATAACATATAAGACTGAAGATACTATTGAAGTAGGTGTATCAAATGTAAAATTTATTGTTGGTACAATCAGCTTCATTTTAGGTGGAACTGTTCTATACTTATTAATCAGAAAAAGGAGATAGATATTTATTCCGATAAAATGGGAGCGATTACATCAAAATTGGTCGCTCATAAGAGTTTAGAATCATTAGGGGTTTCAAGATGATTTTGGATATTGATATTGATTTGGATTTTGATAGGATAAAATCCTCTAGAGAAGTATTTCCATACATACTACGAGACTATCCGTTTTAATATTTGAACGACAATATGACGAAATATATTGACCTGTCTATCTATAAGATACTCCTTTAAACGTTGCAATGACCAAACGGTACAAGGTTTAGCGGTCTTTTTTAGCCGAAGGGATATTAATTATTGAAGGTCTTTTTAGATTATGAAATAATTGGAATTAAGCAAGAGAGCAGAATCGTTGAATG
The DNA here is from genome assembly GCA_001648575.1 of Sutcliffiella horikoshii DSM 8719. Taxonomy (GTDB): domain Bacteria; phylum Bacillota; class Bacilli; order Bacillales; family Bacillaceae_I; genus Sutcliffiella_A; species Sutcliffiella_A horikoshii. Next base: position 12,984 of record LQXN01000041.1, read on the forward strand.
AGGACGGAGATTTAAAAAACATCAAATTCAATTTATCAAGTATAATGAAAGAGAAATTGAAATTTTTTGAACTTAATCTTAATCAAAACGAATTATTTATAACTTTAAACAATATTATTGTATTCCTATTATAATCGAAGGAAGGGAAGAATCCATGAAGGATAAAATTACTCAGCAAACTAAAGAACTTCAGCAATCCAACGGTGGACATATCTTCTACGAATATCAGGATATCGAATCTTATATTAACAACACAGTATCTTATATCCTAGCAGGGATTGAACAGGGAGATCATGTTATCGTTATCGAGAACGATCGACTTTATCCACTGATTAAAGATGCGCTTGAAATGGAATTAAATAAAGACGATTTACATAAAATCCATCGTGTAAACAACTTTGATTTTTATTGTTTTAAAGGTGATTTTAATACTGAAACAGTCATCTCATATTTTAAGAAGTATGTTGAACCTTTTCTCGAAAAGAACATTTCAATCCGAACCTGGGCGCATGTTGAATGGGCTGATAAGGAGCAATTGGCATATTATGTAGGCGAATATGAGAAGGAAGTTGACAAAACCGTAATTGAATTCGGACTGACTACTATTTGTGCATATGATCAATCAAGGGTTTCTGAAGAGCTTCGACAAACTTTATTAAGCTGTCACCGTTATTACATGACAGATAATGAAGTCAATTGTATCTCAAAAGACTTAAAACCTTACCGTTTGTTAAACGCTCTCTGATCAGGTAATTTGGCAGGAGTTTACACAAGAAAAGAATTTAAACAGTTGAAATAAATATTGCTAGCAACAATCTCATTTATCGGGCGCTATCCTGGAACAAGGACTAGCGCTTATTTAATATAGTAAGTAATTAAAGCGCTCAATTTTAAAACATCATTCTTCAGCAAAAGGAGTTGTGGAAAAATGGATGAACTTAAAGATTTAGAAATAAAACGCTCTTCAAAAGCACAGATCATCCTCTCTCAAATCAATAGTAAAACTAAGCTAGGAGATTTACGTAAAATCGCAAAAGACATTAAAAAAAATCACGTACTAGCTATGGAACTTTGGAAAACCGAAGAGTTTTTACCCAGACTATTAGCAATCTTACTTATGGACAAAAAGCTTCTTTCACAAGATATGCTAAATAAGCTTGATGAAGATATGAAGATCCACACATTTGATGAGCGAAATAACTTAATGGATTGGTTAATGGCTAATCAGCTCACCAAAGACAAGAAAAACATTGAATTGATGGTTTCATGGGAAAATAGCCATTCTGCTCTTCAAAGGCGTGCTTTTTGGTATTATCAAGCTCGATTGAGATGGACTGGTCAAAGACCGCCTGATAACACCGCAGACTTACTATCTAAAATTGAAGCTAATATAACCAAGGAAGAACCGGAAGTTCAGTGGGCTATGAATTTCACAGCAGGATGGATAGCTGTTTATGATGAAATGTATCGAGCACGATGTATTGAGCTTGGTAAAAAAACGGGACTATACAAAGATGAAATGGTATCGAAAGGATGTACACCAAATTACTTGCCTGAATTCATTACGATTGAAGTTAACAAACGAATCATTAATTAGTTTCCACTGGAAAAATCAATGTGGTTTGATGAGATGAAAGAAGTTAAGAGTCACAATATGAAGACTATAATATACAATTAACGAAAACTAGGTATATAAATAAGTTATTCATAGTGGTTTCTGCAACATGAATGATAGCATAATTAAGATACTGAAGAGGGAGATTGAACATGCTATTAACGGTAAGTAAGTTTGCACATATTGCTGATACTACTGTACGTACGTTAAGGCATTATAGGCAACTGGGTATTTTAGTACCGACCGAAAAAAATGAAAAGCAGCAATATGTATATACAACCAAAGAGTTTAAAACATTTCATAATATCAAGTTACTACAAAGCTTAGGACTATCACTAAAGGAAATTAAAGAATGGTTTGAGGAACCGGGATATTCCTTTGAAAAGATGATGGATGTACAGGAAAAAGTGTTAGAAAGAAAAAGAGACGCAATTGAGAACTCACTAATGATGATTGAACGTATAAAGTCTATAAAAGATAGTTCGGGAAACAAAGAGTTGGATGCGGAAATCTTGATGTTACTTATGAATTCAATGCTTTTTGAAGAAGTTCAAAGAGATATATTCAGAGAGTATTACTCCAATGATATTGTCGATAAAATCTTCCCGAAAGATAAAAAAAAACTAAAAGAAATGGACAAACTTACAGTTAATTTATTGTCTATTGTTTATCAGGCAAGCATTAATGAATATTCACCTGCCGATGACATTGTACAGAATCAATTAATTAAGTTGCTGCTGAATGACAATTTAAAAGATTGGGTTATAGATGAAAAAATGAACGAAGAATTAAATGAAAGACTTCAACCTTATACATCATTATTACCGAGTAACATGGTTAAGTTTCTTACAGATGCTTTTGAGATTTTGCTATATAATAGGAGAATGACAGACATTTAAATTAGGAAGATTCTATAGAATCAAGTGACTTATAAAAAAAATAAGAAAAACTCTTGCGAAGGACGTTGCGTCACAAGGTAACATTGAATTCACTAAGTGAAAATGAGGTGAAGGATAGTGGCGCAACCATCTGTATTTCGAAACAGAACGTTTAATTTTATTTTGATTGCTGGATTCTTGGCAATCATGGGCTATTCCATGTTTTTCATGACAACCACATGGTATGTCATATCTGAATTAGGATCTGCTAAATCATTGGGGATTGTTCTTGTAGCAATCACTGTTCCAAGACTCATAATGATGGTTTTTGGTGGGGTCCTTGCTGATAGGTTTAAGAAAACCACCATAATGTTTAGTACAAGTCTTACACAAGGGATCCTTTTACTAACCATCTTCTTGTTGAATAGCACAAACAATATGTCCATGTTGTATTTGATATTGTTTGGGATACTTTTTGGCACATTTGATGCCTTCTCAGGACCAGCAAGTGCATCTTTGATACCGAAGATTGTCGTTAAATCACAGATTCAACAAGCGAACGCCTTTTATCAGGGGGCCAGCCAGATTGGTATAATTGCAGGACCTGTTTTAGCAGGTGCTGTTATGGAAGCTTCAGATGTAACTACAGGGTATTTAGTGGCTACGATTGTGGTCCTTTTGTCAGCAGTATTCATGTTTCCTCCATTTTTAAAAGAGGGGGAAGTAGGGGATTATGTGAAGCAGACCCCTTTAAAAGACTTACAAGAAGGGTTTACCTATATTAAGTCAAGCACCTTTCTGATGACGGGGATTTTGGTCCTTATTACACTAAATTTCTTTGCTTTTGGTGCTATTCAAATCGGTATTCCCATCCTTGTAGACATACATGGAGGCTCTCCGATAAATTTAAGCTATATAGAAGTCTCATTAGGGGTAGGTATGTTAATAAGTTCAGGGATTATTGGATCTGTAAAAATTAAAAGAAGAGGGAAAACATCAATTTTAGGGCTGATTGTTACTCTGGCTGTTGCTGTTGGATTTAGCCAGGTACCAAACCTCTATGTACTGGCCGGACTTGCATTTTTTATAGGTTTTTTCATGACCTTTGTTTCAATTCCATTCTTTTCCTCAACTCACGAAAAAACTGACGGGAGAATCATGGGACGCGTCATGAGTGTCATTTTTCTGGCCATGAATGGGTTTGACCCTATTGCATATGCAGGAGTGACCCTATTCGTTTCAAATGGTTTTGATATCCAAAACATCATGTTGGCATTTGCAATCACAGGTCTAGTCATTGCTCTGATTATTTTGTGGAAAGGAAAATCATACCGACAAGATTATTCAGACATTCAGTAACAGAGTACAGAGTAAGGAAGAAAAAGAGTAGGAATTGACTGTGGAAACTATTTTGGCCAGATAAAGTAAAACCAAATTAAACCAATGATATTCAAAAGTATATTAGTACAAATAGAAAGTAGGTACATATGATTCCTTTAGTATATGACCAGATTAATCGCTGGGGCAAAGATGATGAGTTTTTTATGGAACTTTTAAGAAGGACAAATGTAAATATAATTGCTGATTTAGGATGTGGAACAGGAAGATTGACCTCTCACTTTGCTGAAGCAAACTATCAAATTTCAGCTATTGATCCGAATGAAGAAGCAATTGAATATGCGAAAAATAAAAAAACTCCTGGCAATGTGACTTGGATGGTCGGAGACAGCTCAAATTTAAAGGGCAATGCATATGATGCCGTTATTATGACAGCGAATGTTGCTCAAGTATTTCTTACGCCTAAAAGTTGGCAGCTTGTCGTCTCAGATGTTTTTCGAGCATTGAAATCGGGAGGGCACTTTATATTTGATACACGGAACCCTTTAGCAAAGGAGTGGGAAAAGTGGGAAACAGATAAGACACCTGACACTGCAATCGATCAGAGAAGTGGTGAACCATTAGAAATTTGGACAGAGTATGAGGGATTTGTAGAAGACGTTTATACCTTTTATGAAACTGTCAAAAACTCACGTACAAATGAAGTGTTGATTCAAGAAAAAATGCAATTGAAATTCCGAACACTAGAAGAAATTCAAGAATCAGTACAACAAGCAGGATTCCAAGAAGTACGAGTCTATGGGGATTGGGAGTTTGAACAAGCAACTGGAGAAACCAAGTCCTTTATTTTTCATTGCATTAAATAGAAATTCTTTTGGCAATATTAATCTATTAGGAAAAAGGGCGCTATCTTTGATATGCGCTCTTTTTTATGTTTTATAAGCATGATAATCGTGTTTTTGATGAAAACGAAGAGGCTTTATAAAAAAACAGGTTGAAATCAAGTTTTGCTGGAGCGCAACTAGTAGTTGCTTTTGGCTGCAACTTAAAATATCTTTACTTTTCATCATGTTTTAAACATTATTGAATCATAGAATATAAAAGGGTGGTAAAGAAAATGATTTTCGCTGAAAAGTTAAAAACTGAAAGAAAAAAGAGAGGATGGTCCCAAGAAGAGTTAGCGGAACAACTCTTTGTGAGTCGTCAGTCAGTTTCTAAATGGGAGAATGGCCAAAACTATCCCAGTATTGAAATTATCATACGTTTAAGTGATCTCTTCGAAATAACCATTGATGAACTATTAAGAAGCGATGAAGAGTTAAAACAAAAAGTAATCAAAGATAGTAAACAGCTAGCTCATCCCAAGCTAAAAGTATTATTTGATACGGTATTTTTAATCGGGTTTGCGTTTTTAGTCCTAAAGATAGGAATCATTTTATTAAGCAAATTTACTGATTTGGAAATACCCTTAATGGGTGGTTCCCTTCTATGGAATTTCGGACCACTAATATTAATGGTTGGTGGCGGTATTGGTTCAGGAGTCGTTAAAGAAAAATATAAAGAAGACTAATTTTACTTATTTAGTTTGAATATTGGTTTTATAATTATAAGCTTCAGAATAATAGCTTATTGTAGGAATATATATATTATGAAATAATTGGTATAAAAGGAAATAAAGATATTATTGCTGAATCAAGGAGGTTTTAAATGAGGTCGAAAAAGTATCTAAAGGCAACTTGAAAAATTAATTTCGTGAAGTCCCTATCTTAATAAATTTGGATGAACCGAATTTTAGATTTATTTGTATAACGGTGTGATTAGAGGACTATTCTTTTATCTTATATATGATACAAGTAAACACTTAGCCTATTAGAGAGTGGAGGCTTTTGGAGTGAATTGCATTTTAATTAGAATTTTATGGTTGGCAATTTCGTTAATACCTATGCCTTTTTTGTTCCATTACTATGAAATTTCTCATTTTCCTAATACAGCATCGTTCTTGTTTTTAGGAACATTGTTGTTTGTTATTTTGACAGGACTCTTATCTACAAAAATAAAGGTTCGTCATGTTGTATTTATTAATATCATCACTATTTTTATATCAGTGGTGTTGGGAACACATTTTATAATTCCTCCTAATGGTTCTTGGTTTAACCCTTTTGGGATGCACGTTGCTATTTTATTTACGGGTGTAGTCCTTTTAATGGGGGAGTTGTTTATCCGGTATGTTTCCAATATCATACTATTGAAATTTGGAAAAGGCATTTTATTTTCACGTTGAATTAGCGTGAATCTTCAGGATCCATGAAAAGTTTAATTTCCAGATAATAATCGATAAGTATTAAATTCAAGTATTTAAAAAGCCTGATTTCTCCAGTCAAAAGTGAAGAAATCAGGCTTTTTCATTGCAATATATAGATCCTGCGCTAATGATCTGACAATCTAGGTGTTAAAGGGTGAACAATTTCCATTTTCCCTCAGAAACTACTTCAACGACCCCATCGGTCACTTTAATGGCTGTCTGATCATCAATCGCGTATCCCGGCACTGAGACGCCGGCTGCCCACTTTTCTGCATTGGCCAAGGTATTGTCGGGTAAAAGCTCGTGATCTAAGTGAGGAAACAGTGCAAAATCCACTAGACCCAGCGCTTCATCTTCCCCGGCAGGCGGCTGCCAACCTACAAATTCTTTACCGATATTCGGGGCCATCACCATGCTCCCGGCACTCATTCCGACATAGACTGCATCCAGAGATGGCAAGAGCTCTGCCAGTCCAGATTTTTGCATCCAGTAGTTCAAGTAGAGAGCGTCTCCTCCCGATACAAGTAGGACGTCAGTTTCACGGACGAGTGGGATCCATCTGTCTTTGTCGATGCTTGGAAGGGCGGTGAGCTCTAAAACGCCAACAGATTTCCAACCAAGGTCAACCATTGGATTTTCGGAATTTCCGCTAATAAACTCCCATGCTTTGTCACCGGGACCGACCCAAGGATGACCGTACATTGCGGTAGGGATACAAAGAGCGTTGGAGTCAGAAATCGGCTTGCTTAGCAAGTCAACAAGAGCGTTGTGGATAGAGGGGTTATTGACGCCGGCAGAAGTTAGCAGAAGCTTCATACCAAACACCTCTATGGACTTGGAATCCTTCGGAAAATTTTGCGACATATTTCTACCTCCTTAGTTCACGAAATTTAATATCTCTTTAGCTAAATTTTAATTTTGAATCACTAACAGCCATCTCCAAATGCTGATGCAATAGAATCATTTCTTCAATAAATCTTTAAGATTTATTTTATCATGTTTCCAAATTAAAAAGATGGAAGTATTTTTATGAATATTCAAAAATATACCCGAATTGTAATCTAATTTTCTAGAAAATGGAACTTCCATCGAAAATTTATCTTGAGTATACAATTATTTTTTGAAATAATTGGTATTAAGTAGTTTAATAGTTTACAAGGGGATAATTTACACTGAGGGGTGACAATGTAGAGAATGAAGAAATATATCATAAGTTTAATTGCACTAATAGGAATCCTAGTAATTGGAATTATTAATATTTTGCAGGAATCTGGCTCCACTAATAATAAAGAGGTAATATCGGAGACTGTTCAATCTCCATCTCCTGAGCAACAGGTTGAAAATATAAAAGCATTTACAAGAATATATGGGTATGTTCGTTATTTTCATTCTAGTGATGAAGCTGAACAGATTGATTGGATGAAATTCGCTATGTACGGAACGGATTACGTGCTGCAGGCTAAAGATAATAACGAACTGAAAGGAAAATTAGAAAAGCTATTTCTTCCTATTGCCCCGACCATTCAAGTCTATCAGGAAGGGGAAGTGGTGAGGGATCCATTCGAGAATGTAGACACAGAAAATTCAAGTATAAAATATGTTGCGTGGCAACACCTGGGAAAAGCGACAAGTTTGTATAAAGGGGATCTTTACAAAAAAAAGAAGATTATATTTAATGACACTTCGTCTACAGAGAAATTATTCGAGTCACTTCCTAACCCGGGAGAAACCATCTCTGAATCAATCAATAATTCTTTGAGAGTCAATATTCCATTAGTTCTTTATACAGATGGAGAAAAAACATTAGGGCCAACAGAACAAACAAGTCAAAAATTAGAAGAATTAGTAGAAAACATGAAAGATATAAATACAGATTATGATACAGTTGAACTTCGTACACGGCTTGCAGGCATTACGATTCTATGGAATGACATTCAACATTTTTATCCTTACTTTGAGGAAGTGAAAGTGGATTGGCTTAAGGAATTATCTTCTTTTACTAAAAAAGCACTTGATACCAAGAACAAAGAGGAATATTCTGCTTTGATTAATTTAATGACGGAAAAATTAGACGATGGCCACATTAGCTATAACAACCGAAATTGGGTTCATAATTATCGACTGCCATTTACTGTAGATATAGCTGACAAACTTCTGGTCATTACATCTTCGTTGGAAGATTCCCCTTACGAGGTAGGGGATGTGATAGTATCTATCAACGGAAAGGCTACTAACGAATATTTGTTGGAATCTCAACAAGAATTTTCAGGATCTCCCCAAACTAAAGAAGTAATTTCTTTACAAGCATTGGAGTATGGGAAGAAGGACGAGACTCTTTTACTTGAAATACAGCGTGATGGAGAAAATCATTCTTTTGAGGTGTCTTATGGGCTTCCTAAAAAACGTATAAGTAATTTTCCCATCATTAAAGAAAAAATAAAAGAAATAGAAGAAGGAATTTATTATGTGAATACACTAAAAGTTTCATATGATGAATTAATCCCACATTTAGATATTCTTGCAAAAGCAAAGGGAGTAATCTTTGAATTAAGAGGCTACCCGGAAAGAGATGTTTCTCCTTTACTAAGTCATTTAACTTCAAAGACTGTCCAAAGCCCACAATTTTTTAGAGAGCAAATCCTATACCCTGACCATAAGAAATTGGCTGGCTACAACGAAGAAGGAAGATGGATTATTGAACCGGATACCCCCAAGTTTAAAGGGAATGTTGTCTTCTTAACAAATGCAAATGCTATAAGTGCTCCTGAAACAATTCTCGGGGTGGTGGAAGATAATCAATTAGGTTATATTGTGGGTCAACCAACAGCGGGATCAAATGGGAGTATTAATGATATCATTCTCCCGGGAAACCTAAAAGTCATGTTTACAGGAATGAAAGTTGTTAAGGGTGATGGGTCTCCCCACCATATAATAGGAATTCTCCCTACACATCCAGTTGAAAGGACCATTGAAGGAGTAAAGAACGGCAAAGATGAATATATAGAAAAAGCGATTGAAATCATAAATGATTTACCACTCGAATAGTTGTCAGTGCAATAAATGCGAGGTTTAATACGATGAATGAGAAAAACTATGGACATTGGCACTTAGATTATTTTTGTGAAGAGACAGATTATTATACATCTGCTACGGGGTTTTGGAATGAAGAAGGAAGTTGGGAAATTTATTTCAATGAATTAGAGGATGCTGAGCTATACAAATTATTTGATGGTCAAGGTTATACAATAGATAAGGATTTTGGGGTCTTACTGTTTAAAGCAAATGATTTTGATGAGGCACATGATAGATTTGTAAAGTGGGTAGAGAGTGTATTTCTACCACTTTGGGAGAAAAAATAAGCCACACTGATCAGTGCTAACTTGGATTAAGAGAATATTTCAGATAATTATATTTGTTTATAGTATTTGGATAGCTTAAAGAAGGAGGGGGTTATTATGTTAATAAGAGAAATTAAGATTGAAGATGCCGAGAGTTTAATAAATCTCATTAAAGAAGTAGAAGCGGAATCAAAGTATATGCTTATGGAACCAGGAGAAAGAAACACTACTCAAGATCAGCAAAGTATACATTTGTAAATACTTGGAAAACAACACAATTCAACTGTTTTTGTGGCAGAACAGGAAGGGAAATTGATAGGTTATTTGATTGCAGTCGGTGGGAGTGTAAAGAGGACTAAACACTCTGCCTACATTGTTATTGGAATAAGTGGGCAGTACAGAGGTCAAGGGGTTGGAACAGCTTTGTTTCGACGTGTAGAAGAGTGGGCGGGAAATCATGACATTTCACGCTTAGAACTCACGGTTGTTACTACAAATGAAGCAGGTGTAGCTCTGTATAAAAAGAGCGGTTTTGAAATAGAAGGAATCAAAAAAAATTCTCTTATGATAGATGGGGCTTACTATGATGAATACTATATGGCAAAGGTATTAAGTTGAGCTGTCAGTGGGATGCTTTTTTGTCATTATGAAGGAATTGAAGCTTGATTAGTCGAATAAGTGAAAGTGATCGTGATTTTAAGGTGAATATTGAACTACGGAAAAGCAACAGATTATTCTAAACTGTGAGGGGATTGGTAGTATGCAAGTTGTAACCAATGTGTTTTTAGAACAACTCGATATGCATCACCATAAGAATGATTGGTTTGCGTCAATGGATCAAGCACTTAATGGAATCACTCCAGCGGAGGCAGCATGGACAAGTTCTGGAACCAGCAATTCGATATGGCAGATTGTCAACCACTTGATATTTTGGAATGAAGACGTCATCCACCGAATTAACGGCACAGAGAATCCACATAAGCCAGAAGACAATGAAGAAACCTTTGGTAATTCAGGGGATCCAGAAGACGAAATTGGCTGGGCCAAGACGGTGCATCGCTTTAATGAGGTCATGAATGATTTTAAAACGGTCATAGCGGACCTTGACGATGAAAAGTTAAAAGCTCCCTATGCAACTAACAGATACTCTACTGAGCGTTTAGTGAGTAGTATCATGATGCACGATTCGTATCATCTGGGACAAATTGTTCTATTGCGAAAGTTGCAATCGTCCTGGGGTGGCGTCGATTGGTCTTGAAAGATCATCAGCCAACGATCTTTTTCGCCAGTCATCCGTGTGTTTTCCCTGCTTAAGAGGTAAAACACACTTGTCAATAAAGGATATTAGAGTATGTTCATAGTTCCACAATCTGGCGCGATCCAACAACAAGGATTAGCGCTTATTTTATGTCTGAGTTGAATGAAAATAATAATTGTTCACTACATCAACTATAGAGTTGATTCAGACTGTTGACAAAGCCCTAAAAATTTTTAAAGTTGCATCCTGCTGTTGATCTTAGTTCCAGGCGCTTCGCTTTTCGCGGGCGGTCCGGAAGCCTCCTCGGGTTTACGCCCTGCGGGGTCTTCCCCACTAGCTTTGCATAGTTGTAAATTAATTTGAATTTAAGTAAAAAATTTACATCAATATTTAACCCAGGGAGCAAAAACGACAATCTGTATATAAGATTGTTATTTGTTCCCATTTTTTGTATATTCATTTACTTGATTGTTCTTTTCACTTGTTTTTTTCTTTTCTCAATGATTAGCGCTACACGACCATATTGTACTTTCTCTTTAGGTTTCTCACGTATCTTCTGCCTACCTTTAGATGTTTTTTTAGGTTTGTATGCCAAGGCAGCGATGAACTCTTCCCAAGTTCTATGGAGGTAAGCCTGAATATGTTTTATAATGGACAGCAAGCTTTTTTTCTGATTTCGTTTTAACTTGATAATTAAGGTAAGAACATACGCAATCATCGCAATGAACATTT
>LQXN01000042.1 GCA_001648575.1 Sutcliffiella horikoshii DSM 8719
ACTCTCAATTCCAATATCTTTCATGAGATCGGAATACGCACGCATTTTGATATCAAATTCCGGATATGATTCCCAATGATCTAATTGAGCTGTGATAAAAAGCTTTACCAATTGTTCTACAGATAGCTTTTTCATCTCATAATTTAGGAGGGGACAAGCTAAATCTTCTGTAGGTAATAAAGATAAACATTGACTTATAACTGATTTATGAGCTATCATAATATTGCTTTTGTGCTCCTTTGTAGGTGGATTGTTTATGGGAACAAACATCCAACATACCTACAATAGGAGCTTTTTTTGTATTTGTCTAGAAATAATATGGATAATTTTACATATAAAGGAACTCATGCAAAGCTAGTGGGTCTTACCAGTCCCTTCCTCCCGCAGGAGTCTACGCTCCTTCCACTACGATCAACCAGGAATTTATCACTCGAAAATAACTTTGTCTACACACTGCAGGCAGCCAGAGGTGGCTGCCTGTTTCTGTGTGTAAACAAATTCATATAATCTTCAGGAATATGCAATCCTATTCCCCCTTCAACGCCGCGCAAAACTTCTCCACTTTTCGGTCATCAATATCTTTTCCGATTAAAATGATGGTAGGCTCCACGTCGTTCTTCTCCAACTTGTTCAACACTAAAGTTGAAGCAGCATATTGAAACTCATATAATCCAGGCGCTTCATCTATACTGACAATTCCTTTTGCCCTAACCACTTGTTTAGAAAGCTTTTTCAGTTGCTTTTCCAAAACTGTACGATTTATCGGCTCTGAAAGTGTAACTTTTACAGCTTCAATGTGATGATGGTGATGGTGATGGTGGCCGCTATGGTTGTGATCATGGCCTCCTTCACCATCTCCACGGCCATGATCCCCGATTTCCCTCATCTGCATCCGCTTTTCAAGCAATATCTCCAGCGGCACCTCACCATGGCTGGTCCGGTAGACAGGTATATGGTCCTCCAGCTCATCTGCAAGCTTGCTCTCCACTTTGATAAGCTCTTTTTCCGTTACAAGATCCATTTTATTCAATACTAATAGATGCGCAGATGTGACTTGCTCCTTCAAAAGACCTCGAATTTCTTTTGAACTGCTGAAAAAGCTTTGATACTCCAGATAATGACTTGCATCCACAAGGCTAATCATCGATTGCAAATCAAAATGTTCCATATATGTTGGAGTTAAAAGAACATCTTTAATTTCCAGTGGATTCGCAACACCAGTTCCTTCAATTATTAACACATCTACCTTTTCACCTAAATATTGATCAAGGGTTGATTTTAAGTCGTCCTGGATGGTGCAGCAGATGCATCCATTTAGTAGTTCAACCACCTTTTCCCCCTGAAAAAGATGATCCTCTACATTTTCATCACCTAATTCGTTTAAAATAATTCCCGGCTTCTTGCCTTGATTTTTAAAATGATTCAACATATGTAAAAGCACGGTTGTCTTCCCGCTGCCTAAAAAACCACTAATTACGTATACTGGTATTTTCTTGGTCACTTTAACCACTCCTATTTTTCATCCTATTACTTTAATACCCATTATACATTTGCTCAAAAAGTAAATAAACCGGGCTAATAAATCGTAGTCATTACGTTTTTAATTTTATAACTTAACCTATGCTCTTTCAAGCAATAAGATGCCGAGCTTTGAAAAGGACGATATATTGCCTTTAGAAGCACGGCTTCGATGCTTCGGGAGTTGAGAACACTTCAATGTTAACCTTCTCCGGACCGTCTTCTACTCACAACTTTTCTTTTAGCAAAATATGCATAATTAGTGGAAAAATGTGGACTATAAACTTATAAACTAGCACGAAGGGACGTAGCCATATGGAAGATGTAGTGATTGCAAGGTCATTGTTTGGGACCACCATGGGATTTCATATCATTTTTGCCACACTTGGTGTTGGAATACCATTAATGATCCTTATAGCCGAATTGATGTATCAAAAAACGCAGAACCGCGAGTATGCCATCATGGCGAAAAGATGGACAAAAGCTAAAGCTGTGCTACTTGGGGTTGCCATTCCGACCGGTACTATTGCAGGTGTACAGCTTTCGCTTTTATGGCCAGGATTCATGGAGGTCATCGGAAAGGTGATGGCCCTTCCATTTCAAATTGAAATCTATGCTTTTTTCATTGAAGCATTGTTTATTTCTATCTATGTCTATGCTGCGGATAGGATATCCCCCTGGATGCGGATTTTCAGTGTGACACTTGTTACCATCGGGGCTGCGGCTTCGGCGGTACTGATCACAAATGTTCATGCTTTTGAAGGTACACCAGCGGGTTTTCGAATTGAAAATGGACAGATTGTTGATGTTGATCCCTGGGCGGCATTTTTCAATCCAAGTTTTGTTGTGACAGCCGCACATGTCGCTGTTTCTGCCTTTATGACAGGGGCATTTGTCATTGCTTCCGTTGCAGCCTTTAAAATGCTAAGGAGCAGACACAATGAACGAGTTTATAAATTTCACCGCAAGGCACTTATCATGGGACTTGTGGTAGGTGGGATTTTCTCATTTATGACTGCTATAAACGGCCATGAGTCCGCACAATTATTGCATCAGTATCAGCCTGAGAAGCTTGCTGCAGCTGAAGGGCTATTTGAGACACAATCACATGCTCCCCTTGCCGTCGGCGGATTCACCGACCGGGAAACAAAAGAAGTGAAATGGGGCTTTGAAATACCGTGGGCGTTAAGCTTTTTGGCAGATGATCGTTTCGATACGGTGGTGGTTGGCTTGGATGATTTCCCTGAGGAATATTGGCCACCTTTATTTGTCCACACGCTTTTCAATGCCATGGTTGGAATTGGTTCGTTCCTGATTATGCTCTCTTTGATCGGATTCTTTTGGAGCAAGATACTGAAAAAACGCACCTATCCAAGATGGATGATGTGGCTCTTTGTAGCTGCAGGGCCATTGGCTGTGATGGCTATTGAATTTGGTTGGATTTTCGCATGTACAGGCAGACAGCCATGGGTCATTTACCGTGTCATGTTGACAGAGGATGCGGTAACAGGCAACCAGAATCTCGCGGCATTATTCCTTGCCTTTGCCGGCATCTATGTATTGCTTGGTACTGCAGTTGTACTTGTCTTACGATATTATTTCAAGCGTCATCCGATTGAGGACGAGCTTGATGAAATACCCCCATCTCCAACTGGGGTTCAGGCATAAGGGAGGTTTACCATCATGACAGATGTAATATTGGCGATCACCGTGCTATGGGGCTTCATCTTCATTTATGCGGTAATGGCAACGATGGATTTCGGGGCAGGATTTTGGTCCATGCTTTATATTAAAAATGAGAAAACCAATGCGACAAATATCGCGAACAGATATCTCTCCCCGACCTGGGAGGTCACCAATGTATTTGTCGTTGCTGTGGTAGTAGCCATCTACAGTTTTTTCCCCAGTGCCGCCTACACACTTGGCACGGTACTTCTGATACCTGGCAGCATCATACTTCTACTGCTTGCTGTTCGAAGTGGATTTCTTGTCTTCTCGCATATTGTGGATGACTACCATAAACCGTTGACGTATGTTTCTGGAATCAGCGGTTTTATCATTCCCGCTTTTCTGATTCTGGTATTACCGATTACACATGGGGGATTTGTGGACAATATCGATGGGGTCGATACACTAATGCTTGGACGGGTGTTGACAAGTCCACATGCACTTTCTTTTGTATTGTTTGCAGTCAGCAGCACGCTTTTCCTCTCATCGCTGCTGCTGGCGGATTTTTCAAAAGTGGCAAAAGACAGACATGCCTATGAAATTTATCGGAGGGACGCACTCATACTCGGACCTGTCTCTTTGCTTGGCGCCCTGCTTATTATGATAACCATGCGTTATGAAGCAGCCTGGCTTTTTGAAGGAATGATGGACTACCTTCCCTGGTTGTTTCTTTCTGCTGCAATGTTTGTTGTGACTGGTGTCGCATTAGTTCTGCCTGGGAAAAATGGATGGAATGGCCTCCCCCGTCTCGGTGTGGTTTCCGCCTTCATTCAGTATGCACTTGCAAGCTATGCATACGGGAGGGCACATTTGCCATATATCATTTACCCGAATGTCACAATTCAAAATTCTTTTACCGATCCTGCTTCTTTCCGGGCACTATTCATCACCTATATAATAGGATTTATCATTCTGTTCCCCGGATTCATCTATTTTTGGCGATTGTTTATGAAAGATGAAAGGTATATTAAAAGTGAAAATTAATGCCAGGGAACTCCTGGCTTTTTTCATTTGCTGATATTCCCAAGCACCTTCTGAATGGAACTCCAGGATCTCTTACAATAAAATACTGGCTTATTGCTCTCCTTCGCTCTTTGCTTGATCACCTTGGCAAGATTATGATTGATGTAATCCGTGAGCACAAGAATAATATCAATATGTTCTGGAATTGTCCTTTTTACAACCTGCACTTTTCTGCCATCAATATGCAACACATTCTCAAATCCTTGAGTTACCAATTTGTCGTGTATATTTCCTAAGTGATCTGCACCAACTACCATTAAGGAAGCCATTTTTCATTCAACCCTTTCCGATTTTAATTGAGAACCATTCTCTCTTGATAGCTACATAATAATTGAGAATGATTCTCTTTGTCAATAACTTTTATAATTATACGTGTTTTTTTAAAATAAGTATGAAAATTTTTCACTTGTCCATATTAAGAAAGTATCTTCTGTACAAAAAAGGAGGACGAATAAGATGGCAAGAGACGTCGAAGTATTATGTGAAGTAGAAAACTGCAACTACTGGGGCGACGGGAACCGTTGTCAGGCAGATGCTATCTATGTAGTGAGCCATAAAGGAAATACTGCCCACGACTCTAAAGACACAGATTGCAAAACATTTAAACCTGCCCATTAATGAAAAAAAGAAACCCAAAAGCTACTTGGCAGGTAGCACTTGGGTTTCTTTTTTTCAATAAGATCCTCTTTTAAAACCTGTCATAATAAAGCATGTCACAAATGCAACAGAAGTCACCACCATTGCCACTAATAAACCCAATGCCCCCATAAATGTATCATCTCCAGGAAAAGCTGGTTCAAGAGTAGCAAGCATGTAACCGAAATATAGGGTTAATAAGAAATAAAAACTACTTCCGATTAATCCCATTATGACGCGATTCCTTTTATTTCCTTGCCATGCACGATTGATACTCGCCCAACAATGCAGACTTACAACGACTGCAAGTAATATCACGACTAAATGAAGAAACAGAATCATGAGGCTCATGATTCCAAAAAGTATAAGTCCAAATGAAATAAATAAGATAACATTCATAAAAAAAATAAATATGCCGGATAACCAATGATTTTTAAACCAGTTCATCCGTTGTAATGTTTTTACGAAATGACTATCTACACTTACCAATTGAATAATAGGGTTTCTTAACAATAGGATAGGAAACATTACAAGGACACCGGCTAAAAGAAGTATTGTTAAAGACATTTGTTCACCTCTGCTTTTTCCATTCTTGGGACTGTATTTCAAACAAACAACCAAATTTAATTCTAGATTAATTTTTATTGATAATCAATAAATTTTTATTATTTATAATAATATTATTATTGTTTATACAACATTCACATGAAAATTATAGACATTTTCCGCAAACAGAAAAGCGTACAAATTTGTGATTTGTACGCTCAGTGTGTAGACAAAGTTATTTTCTAGTTATAAATCCACTGTTGATTGTAGTGGAAGGAGCGTAGACTCCCGCGGGAGGAAGGGACATGGGAGACCCCGCAGGCGAAGCCGAGGAGGCTCCCGGACCGCCCGCAGGAAAGCGAAGCTCCTGGAACGAAGATCAACAAGAAAATGCAATTTCTAAAGATGATTAGGTTTGTCATCAGTCTAAAGCGTACAAATATGTGATTTATACGCTCAGTGTGTAGACAAAGTTCAAATTTGATAGAAAACCTTAGTTGATCGTAGTGGAAGGCGCGCAGACTCCCGCGGGAGGAAGGGACATGTAAGACCCCGCAGGCGTAGCCGAGGAGGCTTACGGACCGCCCGCAGGAAAGCGAAGCGCCTGTAACGAAGGTCAACGGTTCCAACAGTTAACCTAACTAATTTTAGTTTGTCAACAGTCTGAGCGTACAAATATGTGATTTGTACGCTTTTCTTATATCAGGTCAAATGCCGCTGCTTTCTCTTGATAATCTCCTTCTGAAAAACCATTTCATCACCAGCCCATGTTTCGGGGAGAGGAAAAAAGTCAATAAGAACAAGATTCCAGCCATGGAAGCCATTGAACCAGAAATGGATACATTGAACAGGTAGGCCGCATAATAGCCAAGTATTGCAGATGCAACACCTATCAAGGCGCTCAAGGCGAGCATAATACTCAGTTTATCTGTCAAGAGGTAGGCGCTGGCCCCGGGTGCAATCAGCATCGCAACAACCAGAATAGCTCCGACACTGTCAAAAGAAGCGACAGTGGTGATGGAAAGCATTCCCATCAATAGATAGTGCATGAACAGGACAGGGATTCCAATGGCAAGAGCCATTTCCGGGTCAAACGCACATATTTTCAGCTCTTTATAAAAGAATATGATAATACAAAGGTTTATCACAAGGACCGTACCAAGCATCCAGACTGCCTTTGGGCCAAGCTCCATCCCGCCAAGGACTAGGGTGTCCCACGGTACGAATGCGATTTCTCCCATCAAAGCATGATCTACATCGAGATGGATCCTTCCGGCATACAATGAGAGAAGAATGACACCCAATGCAAAAAGAGATGTGAAGACAACTCCGATGGCTGCATCTGATTGAACGCCTGATGAGTGCAGGAGCTGTACGAAAAATGCCGTTAAAAGCCCGACAATCAGCGCACCGGCAAACATATAAATACCTTCCAGGCTGCTTGATACCAAGTAAGCCCCGACTATCCCAAGCAATACTGTATGACTTATCGCATCAGCAAGCATGGCCATCCGCCTCAGAATGAGAAAGCACCCGGTGATGCCACATGTTATTCCAACAAGCGATCCAGTTAAAATGATCCAGCCTTCATAACTCATAAGCGCCCTTCACTTCCTTTCATTGTGGAATGAAAGCCAGTCGGACCCAAACTCTTCTTTTTCCGATAAAGAAATAAGCCTTTTGGTTCCCTGCCGAAATCCCTGAGTAACGCTTTAAGTTCATCTAGAATTTCTTTAGGTCCCTCCATGAGTTCCATGCTTCCTTCTCTCCAATCAGAGATGGGAAACTTACTTTCAAACATAAGGTACATATCCAATAATCTATTTTTCAATACAATATCATGCGCAAGCTCCAGCCCTTTTTCCGTCAGGAAGACTTGCTTGTCTTCCAGCACTTCAATAGCGCCTTCTCTCTTTAGCCCTTTTAACACTGTTAGAAAATTGATGGATGATATCGGTCGGGTTTTCGTGATTTCTTGATAAGAAAAGCCCCCCATTTCTCTTCCTTCCGATTCCTTCAATTTAGCCTCTGTCAGTTCATACAAACTGGAGAGGATATTTTCACGAGATACGAGCTTTTTCACTTTCCACTGTTTCAAAAACTTTGGCACCAATCCTTTTTTTGTTCCAAAGAGTAGAGACACAATAAAGAGGATGGTGGCAGCCATGATGATCAATGGACCTGTTGGCATTCCCCTGGACAGCGTACTCAGTAGTGTTCCTACCACACCTGAGATTCCTCCAACCAACCCGGCCAATATCACCATAAAATCAAGCCGCTCTGTCCAGTACCTGGCAGCAATGGCAGGGGTAATGAGCATCGCAGCCATTAAAATGACCCCCACAGCCTGCAGTCCAATGACGACCGCCCCTACAATCAACGTCATTAAAAGTCCATTTAACCATTTCACCGGCAGACCTAGTCCTTGAGCAAACTGAGGATCAAACGTAATCAGTTTCAGTTCTTTGAAAAGAAGGAAAGTAATGAGAATCAAGATGAAAGCTATCACACTGATAATTTGTACATCCGTCCCCACAATTGCAGCCGCTTGCCCGAAAATAAAAGAGTCGAGGCCTGCCTGGTTCCCTTTGCCGTGATGTTGCACATATGTCAAAAGTACAATACCAAAACCAAAAAAAACAGATAGTACTAGCCCGATAGCTGTATCTTCCTTGATCCTTGAATGTTTGATGATCGCCTGTATACAATAGGTACCTATCAACCCTGATATGGCAGCGCCAATCATAAACCATGACATGGATTTTGCCCCATATAAAAGGAAGGCAATACAGATGCCAGGGAGTGCGGCATGTGCCATTGCATCCCCCAAAAGGCTCTGCTTCCTTAAAAGTGCAAAGCTTCCCAATACACCGCTTGCGATACCAAGCAGGATTGTACCGATCAGCACCCATTGTACATTCGGATCTTGAAGCATATATAGAATAGTTTCCATGCTGTCACTCCTATTGTTCGACAATGGCTTGATTTTGATCTAGGAACGCTAACCGTCCACCATACGTTTTTTGTAGATTATCTATAGTAAACACTTCTTCAGTCGGACCGATTGCTATTTTCCGTAGATTTATCAATAATGTCCAATCAAAATACTCTTTCACCGTCTGCAAATCATGGTGAACCACCAGGACCGTTTTACCTTGGGCCTTCAGCTCATTAAGAATGGTAATGATCGCTTTTTCCGTGGCTGCATCCACTCCCACAAAAGGTTCATCCATAAAATAAATACTTGCATCCTGTGCAAGTGCCCTTGCCAGAAAGACACGCTGTTGCTGCCCGCCAGATAACTGGCTGATCTGCCTTGTCGCATATTCCTTCATGCCGACTTTATCCAGGCACTCGTATGCAAATTCTACATCTTTTTTCTTTGGACGGTTCAACCAGCCGATATGACCATATCTTCCCATCAATACAACATCCAAAGCATTCGTTGGAAAATCCCAATCCACAGATCCTCTCTGTGGGACATATCCTATCAACTTTCTTTGAGATTTATAGGATTTTCCGTAAATGGATATATTGCCGGAAGCTTTTGGAATCAACTCTAAAGCAGCTTTGATTAAAGTTGATTTACCTGCTCCATTCGGCCCGATGATTCCTATCAATTTCCCCTCAGGCACACTGAAACTGATTTCTTTCAATACAGGTTTACGATGGTAGGCTACTGTTAAATTTTCTATTTTTACTGGCTCCATATTCGTTCACCTTTTCCTTTTTGTTCTTATTCTGGTTATTTAAATTCTGGTTGCTCTCTGCGGGACATTTGATTTAGCTTACTTCCCTCAGCAAAAGAATCGTTATTTTAAAGCAGCAACGATTGTATCAATGTTATGTCGAAACATCCCTAAATATGTTCCAGTCTCTGTTCCTTCTGCACCCATGGCATCAGAGTATAGCTCCCCGCCAATAACAACGGTGTGTCCCCTGCTCTCTGCACCTTTCACGACTGCATTGATGGAATCCTCTGAAATACTGCTTTCCACAAACACCGCTTTAATATTTCGCTCCGCTAACAAGTCGACAATGGAACGAACATCATTTAACCCGAACTCTGCATCCGTGCTAAGCCCTTGCAGACCGGTCACTTCCATCCCATAAGCTTCTCCAAAATATTGAAAAGCATCATGTGCGGTTACCAGAACTCTGCTCTCTTCAGGTATTGTGGCAATCTGCTCTTTCGCATAAGCATCCAATTCCTCTAACTTTTGAATGTATTCTGCAGCATTTTCCTCATATACATCTGCATTTTCTTCGTCCATTTCCATTAAGGTCACTTTGACTTCTTCTACCGTGTGCAACCAAAGTGATATGTCAAACCAAACATGAGGATCCAATTTCCCTGCTTCCTCTTCATCATTCAAAAGCAGATCTGTCGGTATGGATTCCGCAACAGCAATAGTCGGCTTATCTTTGGACATTTTATTCAAAATGTCCCCCATTCTCCCCTCTAGCCTAAGCCCATTGTAAAAAATAACATCAGCATCATTAAGTTTACGTAGATCACCTTGGGAGGCCTGATACAAGTGGGGGTCAATTCCTGGTCCCATCAAGCTTTCAACCTGTACGTTATCCCCGCCAACATTTTTCACGATATCTCCAATCTGCGCAATCGTCGTGGTAACCTTGATTTTGCCGTCTGCCTCTGTCCCGGAGGTGGCTTTACATCCTGCAAGACTAATTACAAGTACACCCAGCATTAATAATTTCATCCATACTGATTTCATTTTTCCTATCCTCTCCTTTTGCCTTAATATTGTACAAGGTAACGAAAGTTTCCCTAATGCAAGTTTAATGGTAAAAAAATACACGTTAATCCGCTATAATCCTAGACCCAATTTATGCACAAAGCAACAAAAAGGTGCGCTAAACTTTACCGAACACAGTTATTTAAGCCTTCTCTCAAAAAGTTGCCCTCATACAAAACTTAAACCCTAAGCAAACTTTTGTCAAGCAAGAAAAAAGGGAAATAAAAAAACCCTTTGGGGGTCAGACCCCCAAAGGATTTTTGCTCTACACGTCGAATATACATATAGTTAACGGTTAAACGCCGCTATTAGGACGATGGTTCGTATTAGGTTTTTTTTGTTATTGTTTTTGTTCTTTTGCTGATTTGGTTTACATATACTTCGTCTACTTGGTAGCCGATTCCGGGTTCAGTTGGCACTTTTATCTCTCCGTTTTCTACCGTCACCTCAGGAATGGTCACATCTCTTTTCCAATAACGACTTGATGCTGAAATGTCTCCGGGTATAGTAAAGTTAGGAAGGGTGGCCAAGGCGATGTTGAAGGCCCTTGAGATACCTGTTTCAAGCATCCCTCCACACCAAACCGGAATGTCATTCTCCTCACATAAATCATGAATGGCTATGGCATTGGCCAATCCGCCGACACGGCCTATTTTTATACTTATTACTCTGCAGCTCCCGAGCATTATTGCATTCTTCGCATCCTGCAATGAAACGATGCTTTCATCCAGACAAATTGGAGTGGACAGATGCTTCTGGAGTTCCGCATGCTCTACTATATCATCTGAATCAAGCGGTTGCTCTATCATTAACAGCCCCAAAGAATCGAGTTCAATCAGCCGTTCTGCATCTTTTAAGGAATAGGCAGAATTGGCATCCGCTAATAACGCGAGATCAGGATAAGCACTTTTGATCATTTTAAGCATTTCAACATCATTATGAGGCTCTATTTTCACCTTCACACGCTCGTAGCCTTCCTGCAACCGTTCTCCGACGATGGAAAGCATCCGCTCTGGAGTATCGACACTCACAACTATACCAGCCTTAACTGTTGTTCGGCCTCCCCCGATATATGAGGATAAAGACATGCCAGACCTCTTGGCAAAAAGATCCCAAGCAGCCATTTCCAGCCCCGCCTTTGCCATGGGATTACGTTTGAAGCGTTCAAGGGCAGCACTCCATTCCCTAGGGCTTTCCCAATCACTTTCAAACACAACCGGAACAAAGAAATCCGTTAACATATGCCAAGCTGTTTCGATGGTCTCTTCTGTATACCATGGGGTTGAAAAAGCCACAACTTCCCCCCAGCCGGAATACCCGTCTGCATCTGTCACTTTTATCAAAATGCTTTCCCGGTCTTTAACGGTCTCTAAATGAGTACGAAATGGCTGTACAAGTTCCATGGAAGTTAAGAACAATTCAACCTTTTCAAGCCTCATAAGGGTTCTCTCCCTTCTCATCTGGCACCATTTTCAAAAGCTCCCTGCGCATCAATTTACTTGAAGCATTCCTAGGAAGCTCTCTTACAAGATAAAGCTCCTTGGGAACTTTATAGCTTGCGAGATTCTCTTTCAAATATGTTAATACTTCTTTCTTATCAAAATTCCCCGCCTTATTTTCAACAATGAACGCCAAAGGAACTTGTCCCCATCGGTCATCGTACACCCCTGTCACGCCTGCCTCTTTTATCGCAGGATGAGAAACAAGGACTGCCTCTACTTCGGCAGGATACACATTTTCACCACCTGAAATTATTAAATCACTCCGGCGGTCCACAACAAACAAGAAACCTTCCTCATCCAAATATCCAAGATCTCCAGTATACAGCCAGCCATCTTGAATGGAACTGAGTGTGGCCTCCTCCCTGTTGTAATAGCCCGGGGTAACATTCGGGCCTTTGACAACAATTTCACCTGTTTCTCCACAAGCAAGTTCTTCTCCTGCTCGGACAATCCTTAACTGGCAAGGAAACAATGGTTTACCCGCTGATCCCAATTTGGATAGGGCAAAGTCAGGTGATAGGGTTACGATTTGAGAGCATGTTTCCGTCATGCCATATGTTTGATACACAGGTATCGCTTTTTCTTGGCAGTCTCTTAGCATTGACTTTGGCACTAGCCCTCCTCCTACAAGCATGCACCGGAAAGTCGGGGGATATGTGGCAGAGTCAAGCTTTTCCAACAAACCACTCAGCATCGCACTTACGACAGAGATTATCGTTACTTTCTGCTCCATCAAATCATGATGGACAGCTTCCGCATCAAATCTCTTATGAATAATGACCCTCATCCCATACACTACGCCTCTCATCAGTATGGACAAACCACTGATATGAAACATCGGAACGGCCAACAGCCAACAGTCATTTTCATGAAGTCCCAAATTGAGGGCTGACCCGGTTGCACTCCAGAAATGGTTGCCGTAAGTCTGATTCACACCTTTTGGTGAACCGGTCGTACCACTTGTATACATTATGGTATCGGTCGTATCTACTTCAAACTCCTGCACCAACTCAAACTTACTTCCTTTAATTGAAGCAAGCCGGTCAAACGTAATTATTTTCTTTTGATCAAGAACACCCGATAAAATTGACTCTTTTCCATCCTCCATAATGATATAACGTGAATCCGCATCCAGCACTTGGAATGAGAGCTCTTGTGCTGTTAATCTTAAGTTATGTAAAACGGTGATCGCTCCGCAATTCTTTAAAGCGAAAAGCAACTCCACAAGTTCTATGCTATTGCTCATGAAAATGGAAACCCTATCCCCTTTTTCCACTCCAAGTTCTTTGATTTTTTCTGATAGCTTAGTCGATTTCCTGAAAAGCTCCCTGAAGGTAACTTTTCTATCATCCATCTCAAGCGCGATCCGATCGGGAGTCAAAGCAGCCCGTTTCATTAAAAAATTCGGCAATGTTGTCATAGCTCACAACCTCCTTCCACCAGTTTTCCCCCTAGGATTTTCCCGTAAACTTTGTTCAAGACTTTGGACTCAACTATAAGTCCTATTGCCGACAATATTTGAAAAAAGAGCCTTCCCATAAAAAGAAGAGCAATCCAAAAGCCAAAAGCTCTTAGATTGCCCCTCCCAACAGAAGATTCGAATGTATTAAGGGAAACGCGGGAACTGTCCAAAGTCCGGCTTTCTCTTTTCTTTGAAAGCGTCACGGCCTTCTTTTGCCTCTTCCGTCGTATAGTATAATAATGTTGCATCTCCAGCAAACTGTTGAATTCCTGCCAATCCATCTGTGTCGGCATTCATCGCAGCTTTTAGGAAGCGAAGAGCAGTCGGGCTGTTCTCGAGCATTTCTTCACACCATTGTACTGTTTCATCTTCCAAGCGTTGCAAAGGAACAACCGTGTTAACAAGACCCATGTCAAGCGCTTCCTTAGCATCGTATTGACGGCATAGATACCAGATTTCACGAGCTTTCTTATGTCCTACGATACGAGCAAGGTACCCGGACCCGTAACCAGCATCAAAGCTGCCCACTTTTGGTCCAGTTTGTCCGAATCGTGCATTGTCAGCAGCGATCGTCAAGTCACACACTACGTGCAATACATGTCCTCCACCAATTGCCCATCCTGCAACCATTGCCACAACCGGCTTAGGAGTTACACGAATAAGACGTTGCAGATCAAGGACGTTCAAGCGAGGGATTTCATCCTCCCCGACATATCCACCATGTCCACGAACCTTTTGATCTCCGCCGGAACAAAACGCTTTATCCCCTGCACCAGTCAAAATGATCACGCCAACACTGGAGTCGTCACGAGCATACGCAAAAGCCTCAATTAATTCCATTACCGTTTTCGGACGAAATGCGTTATGTACTTCCGGACGGTTGATTGTAATCTTTGCAATGCCGTTATATGTTTCATATAAAATGTCTTCAAATTGTTTTGGTCCTGCTATCCATTCTCTTGCCATGTTATGTTTCCTCCCTAAATAGATTAGTTCGACAAAAACTCACTTACTATTTTACCAAACTTTCGCGGTTGTTCCACATGAATTGCATGTCCTGCTCCACTTATTTTGATAAAATGTGATTTTTCTATCCGTTTATTCATTTCCTGAGCAATCGAAATGAACTTCCCATCCCATTCACCAGCTGATAAAAGGACCGGGAAATCAATCTGGTGGAGTTGTTCCCAATAGGATGACTGAACCCCCGTCCCCATCCCAAGAAGACTGTTCGCAAGCCCCAAAGTGGAGTTGTTCATCCTTTGCTCCAAAATCTCAGCCTTCGTTTTTTCAGAAAGCTGCTTTTGAGATTGAAAGAGTGGAATGCTTGTCCAGAATTCCATAAAGGCCTGAAGCCCCTCGTGTTGAATTTTTTCTGCTAGTTTTTCATCAGCCTGCTTCCTGTTGTAACGATCCTCTTTTAAAGCAAGTCCAGGTGAAGCACTCTCCAGCACTAACTTTTTCACCATTTCAGGGTAGGTCAGAGCAAAAGATAAGGCCAACCGCCCACCCATAGAATATCCATATAGCGACACACTTGAAATACCCAGTCTATCCATCATCTCTTTCAGATCAGCTGTAGCATGCTCCATCCGATACCTTTGTGGATTTGAGGGTATGTCCGTGTTTCCATGGCCAAGTTGATCTATCAAAATAATCGTGTATGACTCCAGCTCTGTAAATCCTTTAAGCATTTCCTTAAAGTTTGCTCCTTTTCCCGTGAAGCCATGCAGCATAAGTAAATAGTGTTCCCCTTCACCTATTTTTTCAACATGATAGGTTACACCGTTAATTTTCATTCGAAATTTGCTCCATCGACAAAATCATTTCCTGGGAAACATTTTTCCACAATTTCCGATGAAGTGCTTCGTTTTCATCCCGATTTGTCGGCACCTCAATTACATTTAAGCCATCTTGGTTTAAGGATTCTACAATCGCATCCCTAAATTCTGGCCAATTATCAGCAAGAGTGTATTTCCCTTCATACAGCTTGACCGCATGTTCATAATCCATATGTGTCGGAGTGCCAAACAATGCTTCAAAATGTTTCTCAACTTTTGACTGCGGTAAAAAAGAAAAAATACCGCCGCCATTATTATTAACAAGAACAATAGTTACATTTAACTTTTGCATTTTGGCTGCAAGCAACCCGTTCATATCATGATAAAATGATAAATCACCAATGACCAGGACTAAATTTTCATAAAAGGTACTTGCACCAAGTGCCGTAGACACGACACCATCAATCCCATTTGCTCCTCTATTTGCCAACACGTTCAGCTTCTTGTCATCATTATGCAAGAATGTATCTAAATCCCTGATCGGCATGCTGTTCCCTACAAATATTGCAGATTGGGCAGGTAGAAGCGCTTGAAGTTCTGTGATGATCCTTCCTTCAAACATGCTCTCGGCTTGTTCTGTTGACAGCACCGCTTTCGTTTTATCATTTAATGATTTCAAAGTATCCAACCAGTCGGAAGTTGTGCGTTGTTCAAGCAGTTTTCCCACAGTCTCACAAAACGCAACTTCTTCAGCATGAACCATATAGTTTGCTTGAAGGGTCGGATCTCGCCATCCGCCATCACCATCCACTACAATGTGTAAGGCACTACCTGCCCTACTTATGTATTGCATCAAAAATTTGGACACTGGCATCGCACCGAATCGGATGATCACTTCTGGTTGAAGCTTTTCCTTCACCACATCAGGACGCAGAAAAGCATCGTACCCCTCTATGATTGTATCCTTTGAATGGGGTCCGGTCCTCACTCCTGATAAAGGGTCTGCAAATATCGGGTACTGCAATAATTCGGATAAGTTAATTACTTCTTTTGCAAAGGCACTGTTCTTGTGTTGAGGCATTTCCCCACACACAATGATTCCTTTTTTCCGTTCCTTCAACAGTTTTGCAAAATAGGATGCCCTTTCCTCCGAAATGGAATAGGCACCAACATTGACTTCCAAGACCGATTTTGTGGATTCCATATATTTGGTCCACAGGTCTGTTGCATCCAAATCAGGAATCAATGGTTCTCGTAGTGGAAAGTTAAGGTGGACTGGACCCCCTGGAGCACTTAAGGCCGTACCTGCTGCCCTAGCAGCCATTGTACGTGCATAGCGGACCATTGCTTTTGTATCCTGCGGAAGGGACATTTCCACGAACCATTTCACATAGTCGCCATATATCTTCAACTGATCGATCGCCTGCGGGGCTCCGACATCACGGAGCTCATGTGGCCTGTCCGCTGTCAGGACAATTAAAGGAAGCCTTGATTGATAAGCTTCCACAATCGCAGGATAGTAATTGGTCGCAGCTGTTCCTGACGTACATAGTATGGCTACCGGCTTATTGCTTGTTTTGGCCAGACCGAGGGCAAAAAATGCCGCTGAGCGCTCATCGATCAATACCGTGACATTCAATTCAGGATGCTCCGCCATTAAAAGCGCGATCGGGGTGGAGCGTGATCCGGGACTGATGACCACATTCTCCATCCCGCTTTTAACTAATTCGTCTACAAATGCTGCCAGGAAATACGTCATGTCATTAGTTGCATTCATTATGTCAAACTGCCCCCTAGTGCTGATAACATTGGTCGGAATTTAATTTGGGTTTCATGATACTCGCTCTCCGGGTCGGAATCTCCTACAATTCCACAGCCTGCAAATAAGGAGGCTTCATTTCCTTGTAATAGTCCTGAGCGGATTGCCACCACGAATTCCCCGTCATCCTTCCAGTCCATCCATCCAAGCGGGCCTGCATACCAGCCTCTATCAAGTCTCTCTACTTCCCTGATGGTCTCTAATGATACCTCTTGAGGAAATCCTCCGAGTGCAGGTGTAGGATGAAGCAACTTGACCAAGTCAGAGATACTTCTCTCTTCTTTTGTTTTTGCCTTTACTGGTGTATGAAGATGTTGGATATGCTTCATCTTATAAAGATTAGGCTCCGTAGGCGTGCTTACTTCCTCGCAAACCTTTTCTAAGGATGCGCGAATCATCTGGACAACCAAGTCATGCTCATGAAGATTTTTTTCGTCCGCCAACAGCTCTTGACCAAATTGAACGTCTTCTTCAAACGTTGCACCACGGGCGATTGAACCTGCTAAACACATGGATTCGACTTTTCTTCCTAGTTTTTTGACCAATTGTTCCGGGGTGGCTCCCAAGAAGCAATCCGTCCCTCTTTCAACAGTGAATATATAGCTGTTAGTCTGCTCTTCCACAAGATTTTGAAGAACGGGTGTGACATTAACTTTATCCTGGAATAGTACACGCAGCTCCCTTGCCAGAACAACCTTTTCCATCTGCCCTTGGGTTATCCGCTTCGTTACTGCTGAAATGGATTCCTTCCACTCCATTGGATCCATCTCCAGACATTTTACGATGGACGTTGTGCCGGCATGCTTAAGAGAAGAGACATTCATCAGCTCTTCTTCCACTTTCACTAATTTCTTTAGCGTATTTTCATTACAATCACTCAAGTAATTAATGGTTATATATGTTTGATCTTTTATTTTAGTAAGCATAAAAGTCGGTAAAATGAAAAGTGCATCGGAAAACTGATCCCAAAGCCCTGTCTTTTCCTTTTTTGGATCAAAAGCAAAGCCGCCATAGCTGACCGGACCAACATTTGGTGAATCACTCTTACAAACAGCTTCTTCAATAAAACGCTTCCATTGCTTTTCAATCTGATGATACCTGTTTTCTTCCCCCACTGCGGTGAACTCTGCCGTTACACCTGCTCCAACCAGCATATGGGAATGATCTGGGTTTGACCAGAAAAAGCGCTGTCCTGGAAAGAACTGTTCACACTTCTGAAAAAAATACAGGGGATCTAGCTGTTCCACTTTTTTTGTATAACTTATTAAAACCGACTGGTTTATCGAAGTAGCTTTCGTTCTGGCTTCCTCCCATAAACTCACTATATGGTGATATGGTATAGTAATCATGTAAGACTCCCCCCGAGGCCTTGTTACCGCAAGACTTTGTCTCTCAAATAGCTTCCTTAAAGATACACCTCAGAACCTTTTTATGTCAACAAAATGAACTGTTTTCTTTCGAGTTTCTTCCTTATAATATTATCATGTAAAATCTTCCTTTGTTTCTTATGAAAAACCGTTGACACTCTTTGTCCCTTTACATACACTTATATTGTATTTATAATATACCGTTTTCGTTTTTAGATGGTTATTTTAATATAGCCCTATAATTAGATGGAGGGGTCATTATGCAACCTCAGACAATACAAACAGAGATAAACTTTCAAGCACCACAGGAAAAAAGGTGGAAGGTTTGGTGGAACCTTTTACGCCCACATACCTTGACCGCTGCTTTTGTACCCGTATTTATCGGAACGGCCCTGGCGCTTTATGACACACCTATAGACTGGCCTCTATTTTTTGCCATGTTATTAGCAAGTCTTCTGATCCAGGCGGCAACTAATATGATCAATGAATATTATGATTTCAAAAAAGGGTTAGACAATGAACATTCTGTCGGGATCGGCGGTGCGATTGTTCGACATGGCGTCAAACCTGACACTGTTATACGATTGGCTTTTCTATTCTTTGGGATTGCCACTTTACTTGGAGTATATATTTGCATGAACAGCACGTGGTGGCTGGCAGCTATCGGTACGGCATGCATGGCGGCTGGATACTTTTATACTGGAGGCCCCTACCCTATTGCCTATACCCCATTTGGAGAGATTGTAGCAGGATTTTTCATGGGATTCGTCATTATCCTCATTTCCTTCTATATCCAAACTGGAACGGTTTCGGAAACTGCCATGTTGATTTCCATCCCGGTATCCATACTTGTCGGTGCGATTCTCTTGGCAAATAATATCCGGGATATTGTCGGTGACAAGGAAAATGGCCGGAAAACTGTTGCCATTTTGCTGGGAAGAAAGAACGCGATTCTCCTTTTGGCTGCGATGTTCACCGTTTCTTATGCTATTATTGTGCTCTTTATCGTTTTGGGATACGCATCTCTTTGGTTATTATTAGTTTTCCTTTCGATTGCTAAACCACTTTCTGCAATTAAAGGTTTCTCGAACAATAACAGCAACGTAACGATGATGCCGGCGATGGTTGCAACTGCAAAAACCAATACCATATTTGGGTTTCTGCTAGGAATTGGATTACTAATTGGATACTTCGCCTAAGTTGTAAGAAACTGACTCCAGATTTGGGGTCAGTTTTTTTATTTGGCAATCATGTTTTTCAGTGGAAGGCTCATAATACAAATAGATAGGAAATTGAAAGGAGTCTTTTACATGATATCCCCAGATAAAATAAATCGCTTGAAGCAACAACTTGAAGATATAAAGAAGGAACTTCAGGTGCATCTTGATCAAAATGATCACTACCAGCTTGAACAAGAACATCCATATGAATCAGTAAGTGAGCTTTCTGCCTATGACAATCATCCAGGAGATCTGGGAACCGAACTTTATGAACGGGAAAAAGATCTTGCCTTAAATGAACATGCAGAAAAAGAGATGAAGGATATTAATCACGCACTTATGGCCATTGCTTCCGGCACCTATGGAAAATGTGAGGTCTGCGGCAAAGAAATTGATGAAGAAAGACTTGATGCCCTCCCTACAACCACTTACTGCAAAGAACACAGTCCAGATCAAGTTGTCTCCCATGATCGTCCAGTGGAAGAAC
Organism: Sutcliffiella horikoshii DSM 8719; assembly: GCA_001648575.1. Taxonomy (GTDB): domain Bacteria; phylum Bacillota; class Bacilli; order Bacillales; family Bacillaceae_I; genus Sutcliffiella_A; species Sutcliffiella_A horikoshii. The sequence goes on from LQXN01000042.1 coordinate 19,850, forward strand.
AAGTAATGATGCCTCCATATGGCCGTTTTGAATACGACGAGTCTGAGGGAGTTGCTTTTGACGCAGAAGACACATGGCAAATTGTCCAACGCTACGGCACTTCCGAAACACCATCCGACTTCTCTGATGACGTGGAAAATTATGACCGCACTTATGTCGAGAGCGAAGAAAACGAGGGATATGTCGAGGACTACGAAAACTTTGTAGGGACTGATATGTATGGGCAAAATGTCACCGTCTATCCATCCATAAAGCATGAAGCCTATGAAGATGCACTAGATGAAGAAGGAATCATGACTTCCTTTGGTGATTTGCATGGATATGAAAAAGACCCTTATACAGAGTAAAAACAAAGGCAGCCTCTTTTACATCGAGGCTGCTTTTGCCTATTTTACAGGGTATGTTTCCCTTAAGAATGCAACTGATTGATTAATTAACGCTTTTAAGACATTCTCATCAATATCAGCCACTTTATTTATGTACACACAAGCCTTTCCTGTTGTATGCTTTCCGAAGTTCTTCAACAATTCCTCCCGCTTTGTATCTCCAGTTGCGAAATAGAGACTTATCTTTGCTTTCCGTGGTGAATAACCGACGAGCATCGAATCCCCCTCATGCCCTGTTGGATACTTATAGTGATAAGAACCGAACCCGATGATGCTCGGTCCCCACATTTTAGCTTCATATCCAGTCGTCTCTGTAAAAATATCTAATAGCTTATAGGCATCCTCACGCTTCTGCGGGCTATCCACCGCTTCAATAAATTCAATGACGCTGTTATCCGTTTCCTTTGTCTTTACTTCATAGCCCATCTTATTTCCCCCTCTACTTCAGATTTATTATTAGTTCCACACACCATCTGACTTTTCCTTCTTAAAACTGGCACCACTTCCCGCCTTTACCAATACATTATCATAGGCCATTAGCACGACTCTTTAGTAAGTGAGGGATATGATATGTACAACCGTAGTATTTTGTCTAAGGAATGGGCGATATTTTTAGCAGAATGCTGTCAGCTTGCCTATGATCAGTTTCTTCAAAATGGGATCTTTTCCATACCGTCCGGCTTTGAGTTAGTTAAAGAATTCAAAGGGGTGACATTTCATATTTTGGAATGGTTCGGATTCGTTTTGGAAAGTGAAGATGCCATCATTGTCTCCTTCAGAGGTACACAAACGGACCCTGATTGGATTGCTGATGCAGAGATTTCTCAGAAGCCTTTCCCCTTTTGCCATTCCAAGCCACTTGTCCACAGCGGATTCCTTTCCGTTTATGAATCGATTCGCGGAGAGCTATTTTCCATTCTGGATCAAGTGGATACTTCCAAAACCATCTTTATCACAGGGCATAGTCTTGGAGGTGCACTCGCTACCCTATTTTCATTGGATTGCGCATTAAACTCCAAATGCGAATCGGTAATCATGTACAGCTTTGGTGCTCCAAGGGTTGGCGACGAAGCATTCGCTAAACTATACAACGAAACCGTCCGGGCTTCCATCCGATTTGTTAACCTCGCTGACCTGGTGCCATTTGTCCCACCCACAAAAGTAGTCGCCCCCATCACCAAACGGACCTGGCACTACAAACACACCCAAACCCCATCCCGATTCCTGCTCACCCAAGGCTCCATCATCAACAACCACAGCATCGAAACATATATTAAGGCAATGAAGGAAAAGCTGTAAAAAAAATTTCAAAAGGGGGTCAGACCCCCAAAGGATTTTCCACTTCGCCGCCGAATTAACACAAAAAAGAAGGGCCAGCAAGCCCCTCTTTGTTATTGTTTGGTGTAGCTGGGTTGGAGTCCCCATATTTCGTCGGCGTATTGTTTGATGGTCCGGTCACTTGAGAAGAAGCCGGAGTGTGCGATGTTTTTTGCGCTCATGGTAAGCCAGCGATTACGGTCCCGATAGGCTGCGTCCACCCGTTCCTGCGCACTAATATAAGATGAGAAGTCCTTTAGCACAAAGTATTCATCATTTTGCATCAGCAAAGAATCGTGAATCGGCTCAAAGTGGTCATCCACATCCGGGAAGAAGCCGTTTACTAGCTGTTCCAATACTTGTTGAATCCGTTTATCATGGTGGTAATATTCACTTGAACGGTAACCCCCATTTTGATAATAGTTCAGTACCTGCTCTGCAGTCAGACCAAATATGAACATATTTTCTTCCCCAACTTCTTCTTTAATTTCAATATTCGCCCCGTCAAGCGTACCGATCGTCAATGCCCCATTCATCATGAACTTCATATTTCCGGTTCCCGAAGCCTCTTTGCTGGCAGTGGAAATCTGCTCACTCACATCGGCTGCCGGAAAGATATCCTCCGCCAAGGAAACACGATAGTTCTCCAAGAAAATCACCTTTAAACGCCCGTCTATCGCGGAGTCATTGTTCACCTTGTCCGCCAAAGCGTTTATTAATTTGATGACCCTTTTCGCATAATAGTAACCAGGTGAAGCCTTCGCTCCAAATATGAACGTTCTGGGGTGTATGTCGAAACTGCTGTCCTCTTTTAATCGGTTGTACAGATACATGATATGAAATACATTCAACAGCTGGCGTTTGTAGGCATGCAGCCTTTTCACCTGCACATCGAATATGCTATCTGAATCGATGATGATCCCAGTCTGTCTTCGGATCCGTTCCCCAAGGATCAGCTTCCGCTCACGTTTTACCTGATCCAGCTTTTCAAGGAAAGCGGAATCGGTTGCATATACATCAAGCTGGCGAAGCTGTGTCGTGTCCTTCACCCATCCACGTCCAATGGTATCCTGGATGAGGGATGTCAGTTGAGGGTTAGCCTTCAACAACCAGCGACGATGCGTGATTCCATTGGTCTTGTTGTTGAATTTATCCGGGAAAGCTTCGTAAAATAAACGCATCTCACGGTTCTTTAATATTTCAGTATGAATTTTTGCCACACCATTCACACTGAAGCTTCCGACAACCGCTAAATGCGCCATCTTCACCAATCCGTGGGCAAGAATCGCCATCTCCTCGATGCGTCCCCACTGACCAGGATACTTCTTCCATAAATCTGCACAAAAGCGTTCATTTATTTCTTCCACTATCATAAAGATCCGCGGCAGCAAAGGCTGAAAAATGTTAGCCGGCCATTTCTCCAATGCTTCAGAAAGGGTGGTATGATTTGTGTAGGAAATGGTATGAGAAGTGATTTCCCATGCCTGTTCCCAGCTCATATCCTCCTCATCCAACAATATCCTCATCAACTCAGGAATTGCCAGTACAGGATGAGTATCATTGATATGGATGGTGACCTTTTTATGGAAGTCTATTAAACTACCATTCTTCTTACGGTAGGATCGGATGATACTCCCAATACTCGCAGCAACAAGGAAGTATTGCTGTTTAAGCCGTAAAATCTTCCCTTCATCATGGGTATCATCCGGGTAGAGAAACTCCGACACCGCTTCTGTATCACGCTTATATTGCATGATATCTTTGTTAGTTGGAAAAGGCGCCGGCTCTGCACTCCATAGACGGAGCATATTGACTGTATCCGTCTGATAGCCGACCACAGGCATATCATACGGTACCGCAGTGATCGCTTCCCCTTTTGCATGCCTGAATTTCTCTCTACCATTTTCCATATACGACTCCACTTTGCCCCAAAAGTTGATTTCCACGGCCTGGTCTGGCTTCCTTACCTCCCAAACGTTCCCATGCCTCAGCCATTGTTCAGGCAGTTCCACTTGATAGCCATCTACAATTTTTTGGTCGAAAAGACCATGCTTATAGCGGATTCCACATCCATGTCCAGGCAGATCAAGAGAGGCAAGGGAATCAAGGAAACAGGCAGCCAAACGGCCAAGACCGCCATTCCCAAGCCCAGCATCCGCTTCAATTTCTTCAATTGTGGAGAGATCAAGTCCAAGCTCTTCCAAACCTTCTTCCACAACACTTTGAATCCCAAGGTTTAAAAGATTACTGCCAAGCAACCTCCCCAACAAGAATTCTATGGAAAGATAATACACCTGTTTTTCATCGGCAGCCCGATTTCGTTCATTGGTGGCAATCCAATATGAACTTATATATTCCCGTACCATATTTCCGAGTGTATGATAATGATCCCTTGGGGTTGATTCTTGAAAGCTCTTTCCGTACATACTCTCCAGTTTCTTCAAAAAAGCAGCTTTGAAATCTTCTTTATTAGAGAACATGCACTCCACTCCTAGCCATTAGTGTTGAATATAATTGATTGTATTTAAATGCTGACTTCGCCCAGCTATAATCCCGTTCCATCGCTTCTTTCATAATGCCATTCCATACTTCTTGCCGCTCATAAAAGCTAATTGCGCGTCTGATGGTAAACAGCATATCATGTGCATTGAAATTGGTGAACGAGAATCCGTTTCCTTCTAGTGTGGTCTCGTCATAAGCCAGGACTGTATCATTGAGACCTCCTGTTTCCCTGACAATCGGAATCGTACCATAACGCAAGGCAATCAGCTGGCCCAGGCCGCATGGTTCAAATTTCGATGGCATCAAGAACATATCCGCTCCAGCATAAATCTGATGAGCAAGCGGTTCATCAAATCCGATGAACGTTTTCACTTTTCCTGGATAACGGGACGACAACTCACGGAAGTACTGTTCAAATTGGGGTTCACCTGTACCAAGTATAACCACCTGTACATCCTCTTCCAGCACTTCATGTAACACACAAGTGACAAGGTCCAGCCCTTTCTGTTTGGTTAATCTGCTGACCATGGCAATCAGCGGGGTTTTTTCTTTCACCGGCAGTCCACATAGTTTTTGCAGCGCAGCTTTGTTCAGCTTTTTATCCTTCATTGCATTAGAAGAATAATTCTCTTCAATGTATTCATCGGTTTCCGGGTTGTATAATTCATCATCAATACCATTAATGATTCCTACAAGTGAGTCGCTCCTTTGCCGAAGGACACCATCAAGCTTTTCACCAAAATAAGCTGTCTGGATTTCATCCTTGTATGTTGGACTTACGGTAGTGATATAACTGGAGGAGACCAATGCTGCCTTCATGAAATTGACATTTCCATAAAATTCGAGCTCGTCATGATTAAAATGTTTGTTATCGATTCTTAATAAGTCATGAAGGATGCTTGGTGGGAATACTCCCTGAAACTGCAGGTTATGGATGGTGAAAATACTTTGGATATGTTCAAACCGTGGATTTTGCTTGTATTCCCTTTCCAAGATAAAGTTGACCATCCCAGTATGCCAGTCATGGCAATGAATGACGTCCGGAACGAAATCGATGGCAGTCATGCTCTCCAATACCGCCCTGCAGAAATAAGAAAAACGTTCCCCATCATCAAAATGGCCATACAGGGAATCCCGATTAAAATAGTATTCATTATCAATAAAGTAATAGGTTACATTCTCATGTGTTAACTCTTCAACCCCGCAGTATTGGTTTCGCCAACCAACGTCTACGAAGGTGGTTTGTATTCTTTTCATTTTATTTTTAAATATATCAGGAATTTGTCCGTACTTCGGCAGGATGACTCGCACATCCGTACCAAGCTTTTTCAGTTCCTTAGGCAATGCTCCCGCCACATCGCCCAAGCCTCCCGATTTCACAAATGGAACACATTCTGATACGACAAACAATACTTTCACGAATTCATCAGAGCTCCTTGTACTGATCCTTTTTTCACTAAATAAGGGGATTCCTCTTTGCCTGCCAACACCGTTCTATCCTCTACCTTAACATCTTTGTCTAGAATGACAGAATCTAAAACACAATTCTCTCCAATGATTCCTTTTTGCATTATGATGCTGTTCTTTACTACTGTATCTTTTCCAATTCTGACACCACGGAAGATGATGCTGTTTTCCACATGTCCCTCAATGATTGCCCCGTTTGCAATCATTGAATTTTTTACATAAGCATCCTTTGAATAACTTGTTGGCGGCTCATCTTTTACTTTTGTAAAAACAGGCTGGCTCTTAACAAACACCTGCTTCCAGACAGCAGGATCCAACAGCTCCAAACTGTGGTCATAGTAGCTCTTCAAGGAATCTACCACTGCTGCATAGTTTGTATATTCATAGTTGCATATTTTATACCCGCTCGTAATGTCTTGTACCACATCCATGATACTTCTATACCCTGTTTGCTCGTGATTGCTAAACAATTTGACAAGCAAATCTTTTTCAAGCACATACATATCAAGTGTTTCTTCCTCTTTCACAACATGAGTGATGTCACACCTATTTTGGATATGACGGTCCAATATTAGCTTGAAGTTCATATTGCATACTGTAAAACTATTGGCGATGACGACATATTTCTGATTGCTCCTTAGGAAAAAGTCCTCATTCTCTTTGAAATGCTGAAAGGAACCTGTATTCTCATTTTCTGAACTTGGAAAGAAAAACAAACCATCGCGTTTGCGATCAAGGTCCCACTGCTTTCCAGATCCCAGATGATCCATCAGCGACCGGTACTGGTAACGCGGAAAGATGGCAACATTCTGTATTCCTGAATTGACCATATTGGATAATACAAAGTCTATCAATCGATAACGGCCTCCAAAAGGAACGGCGGCTATCGACCTTTTTAACGTCAACTCCTGCATATCTTCATTATGGATTGTAGCATCGATGATCCCGAGCATAGATTTATTCATTTAACGCCACCCTTTCTGTGTTTGTTTTTGCATAGATTATCGGGTTATGGAAAAAATGCCCTTATCCATCATTTCCTCAGTCACTAAAATAATTTCATCTTCATTCTTCTCAGGGCAAATTACTGCACCATCCGGAATTCTTAGGCCAGAAGGGATGATTGCTTTATTCACGTACACATTCTCCCCTATTACCGCATCAGGCATTATGACAGAGTTCTGAATTACGGAGTTTTTGCCTACATTCACGCCTTGGAATAATACTGAATGATCTATCTTTCCTTCAATGAAACAGCCTTCATTGACAAGAGAATCCTTGACGTCTGCATACGGGGCAATAAATTGAGGTGGCTGGTTTGGATTCACCGAATAGATGCGCCAATCATATTCGAACAACTTCAGTTCGCAATCCTCATTCAATAAATCCATATTCGCTTCCCATAGGCTTTTAACCGTCCCGACATCCTTCCAATAGCCTTTAAAAGGGTAGGCTATCAATCTCTTATTTTCTTCCAACAGCAACGGTATGACATCCTTTCCGAAGTCATGGCTGGAATCTGGGTTTCTGTCGTCCATCTCCAAATACTCTTTTAGTATCGTCCATTTGAAAATATAGATTCCCATAGATGCAAGGTTGCTTTTAGGATGTGCTGGCTTTTCGTCAAATTCAACCACTTCCAGCTTTTCGTTCGTATTCATGATGCCAAATCTGCTTGCTTCCTCCCACGGTACCTCTACTACAGAGATGGAAACGTCCGCATCCTTTTGAATATGGTAATCTAACATTGCCTCATAATTCATCTTATAGATATGGTCAGCCGAGAGGATCAACACATATTCAGGGTCATACTGCGTAAGGTAATTAATGTTCTGATAGATGGCGCTTGCGGTGCCTGTGTACCATTTAACACCTGAAGATTCCGTATAAGGAGGCAATACTGTCACACCGCCATTTTTGCGGTCAAGGTCCCATGTACTGCCTATCCCGATATAGGAGTTGAGGACCAATGGCTGGTATTGTGTCAACACCCCCACTGTAGTGATCCCTGAATTCGTGCAATTGCTCAAGGCAAAATCTATAATTCTATATTTTCCTCCAAAAGGGACTGCGGGTTTTGCTAACGTCTTCGTCAGGGAACTCAGCCGACTCCCTTTCCCTCCAGCCAGTAACATTGCTACACATTTATTCTTCGACATCCGCTACCTCTCCCCTCTAATCTTTTTCGGTTTCCACATGCTAACACTATAAGGCGCAACATTGACCATCATATGATGATCCTTACCGTGATATGCTCCGGCTTCTGCACTAATTTCTTTGTCATTCACTTGACCACTTCCACCAAACTTTTGTTCATCAGAGTTGAATACTTCCTCATAATCTGCAAGAAGTGGTACTCCAACTTTAAAGCCTTCATATGATGCCCCAGTGAAATTACAAAGTACAACTAACATGTCTCCAGGCTTTTTTCCCCTTCTGATAAAAGAAAAAATGCTTTGCTCCCTATTGTCTGCATCAATCCATTCAAAGCCATCTGGAACATGATCTTGTTCATACAAAGCCTTCTGGTCGTGATAAAACACCAATAAGTCCTTAAAATAGTGATGAAGCTGCTGATGCGATTCATATTGGTCAAGCAAGAACCAATCCAATTGCTCCAAGTCCTTCCACTCATCGAACTGCCCAAATTCACCACCCATAAAAAGAAGCTTCTTCCCGGGATGGGTAAGGAGAAAGCCATACAACAACCGTAGTTGTGCAAATTTCTCATGGTACTCACCAGGCATCTTATTCAGCAATGATTTTTTCCCATGAACAACTTCATCATGAGAAAACGGTAAGATGAAATTTTCGGAAAAAGCATATACGAGGGAGAATGTCACTTTATCGTGCAAATGTCTCCTTTGTTCAGGCGAGGCCTCCATATAGCGTAAAATATCGTTCATCCAACCCATATTCCATTTGTAATTGAACCCTAAGCCACCATTCGATGTGGGAGTTGTGACCAATGGCCAATCAGTAGAATCTTCCGCAATCATCAGCACACTGTAATCATACTCAAAAACCGCTTCGTTCAACTTTTTCAAAAATTGCTGTGCAAAAGGGTTTGCATGCTCTTCCTTTGAATTTGGCCAATATAGCATATTTGCCACAGCATCCACCCGGAAACCATCTACATGGAAATACTCCATCCAGAACAGGGCATTGGAAATCAAAAAGCTGCGCACTTCAGGCTTGCCTAGATCAAAGTTTGCAGTCCCCCATACCTCATTTTCCCGATCATGATAATTTTCGTATTCAAAGACCGGCGCTCCATCAAACATATATAGGCCATGTGCATCCTTACAGAAGTGACCAGGTACCCAATCTAAAATCACACCGATACCCTCCTGATGACAAGCATCAATGAAAGACATTAATTCCTTTGGATTCCCATATCGGCTAGTAGCAGAATAATAACCGGTTCCTTGATACCCCCACGAACGGTCATAGGGATGTTCAATGAGCGGAAGCAACTCAATATGAGTGAATCCCTTCTCCTTTACATAAGGAATAAGCTCAGAGATCAACTCTTTATAGGTAAAGAGTACATCCCCCTCTTTTTTCTTCCATGAACCAAGATGCAGTTCATAGATAAACATAGGCTTTTCATAAACTAACTTTCTTTTTTTCTTTCGGCGCCAGTTTTGATCCTTCCATTTATAACCTTCCATTTCATAAACTATAGATGCTGTCTTAGGACGAACTTCTGCATAAAAAGCGAATGGATCGGCCTTATGCAAAACTTCTCCTGACTGTGTAATGATTTCATAATTATATAAATGCCCATTCAAATTCTCATTAATATGGATGCTCCACACACCCTGCTCGTTCAATTTATTTAATTGATGTGCCTCTCCGTTCCATTCGTTAAAAGAACCGATGACCCTTACAGCTTTTGCATTTGGAGCCCAAACAGTAAATCTAGTTCCCACTATTTTCTTTCTGTGCCGTAAGATATGCGATCCAAAAAGTTCATGACTTTTATGTAAAGTTCCCTCATGAAATAGGTGTAGTTGAAAATCCGTCGCACTCGTTGCAATCAATTTTTTCACCCTTCCGTCATTCCCTATAAAAAGAATATTGTTATACATTCCTATTCTCTTTTTTATAATATTCTCCTTTATCCGACAAGACAGAATCGTATGACATAAAGTAACACATTTCATTTTGATGTAGAATAACGTCGAATTATATTCACAAAAGGAAATCGTTTTCATTGCCGTCTTAACTGAAATCTTGATATATCAAGGTTTTTGAAAGGGCTTGCAAACAGAGGATGAACAACCAAATACTAGGAGGACTTTTGTAGTTATATGTCGAAAAGTTTTTTGAATTTTCACAGAAAAAGAAAAAGTATGTACGCGCTTACAATAAGTTATTATATTAAAATATTAAATAAATTATGGAAAAAGTGTTTTAGAGTGGAAGGAAAGGGGGTATATAAATAAGTTAAATTCTTTTAAATAGGTTCTTTTCTAAAAGATTGTTGTTGTTCACTAGCAAAGTCGGCACTTGGACTTTTTGTCCTCTTACC
>LQXN01000043.1 GCA_001648575.1 Sutcliffiella horikoshii DSM 8719
CTGTTAACCATCAGCAATGAGGTCCATGATTGAAACAACAATGTGAGCTGGAGCGAACAGGTCATTTAAAAGCACTGAATCTAAATGAGAAACTAACTGCTGAAATGGGGGAATTAAAAAGGGAGTTGGATAAACAGAGTGCCATCAATATGGATCTCGAAAAAGAATATGAGATGGTGAAGGAAACCGTGAAAAGCCTTTTAGTTAAGATTGAGAGTTCCAATCAGTCACAAGAAGGATATCAAACCATCGCAGATATCAATGAAAAATTGGAGGAAGAGAATCAGGCTTACCGTAATATGATTGCCGAATTGAAGGAGGAATTGAAAACCTTACAAGATGAGAATTCTCTTTTGACAGAAGACATAAAAAAGCTGAATGAATACGTAAACGACCTGGAAAAGAAGGGGGATCAGGTGATCCACAATTCCACAAAGGTTTTCAGTTTGGAAGGTAAGAAAACAGCTTCTCCAATACAGGAAGGTGATACAAGGATTCAATCTTGGTTCTATAATAATGTAAAAAAAAACACATAAGCCTATATGAGTAATGATAGATGCGGAAAACCTTTTTGTCGAAAACGCATAAGATAAAGTATCTTATACTACAAACAAATTGGAGGTTGCATATGAACTACTATCATTATTCAGGCCAACCAAAACCTACAGTTGGTCAGGTGAAAGTTATTTCTTCAAGTAACAAGAAAAAGAAATCCTCCGGTTGTGGCTGCGGTAAAAAAGCGAAACTAATTCGAGAAGATTAAAGTTTACTACTATTTCCCTTTTTCATACATATCATCAATATGAAAGGGGGGATTTTTTTGCTTGAAAACTGGTTTTGGTTTCTTCTGCTTGGACTTGCCAGTTTCCGTTTAACGAGGCTAATTGTGCTGGATATGATAACGAGTTTTATTCGAAAGCCTTTTATGGAAGAAATCGAGGAGAAGAATGATAAAGGTGAAATTGAAGAATATATAGTTATTAAAGGCACGGGACTCAGGGGATTTGTCGGAGAGTTGCTTAGCTGTTATTGGTGTACAGGGGTATGGGTGACGACCGGATTGTTCATCTTAGTGACGTTTTATCCTTTTGCGGGTAAGCCGGTCCTTATCATTTTCGCTGCAGCTGGTGTTGCGGGGATATTAGAAAGTATCGTGGCAAAAATTAGTGACTGATTCAGGCTCTCCATGTGGAGGGCCTTTTTAAGTGGAATTTCCTATACATAATTTCACCTGTAGATATGAATATTAAGATATAGATTATTTTTGGAAATCGAGGTGATGAAATGAAACCTGGAGCTTTGTTTTTTTGCTTAATAGTTTCTATGGCACTTTTGGCTGCTTGCGGGCAAGGGGATGTAAAAGAAAGGATCGAGGATACCGTCATGCGGACTTCTAATGAGCAAAAAGAGAAATCGGATAAGGAACAACGTGCAGAAGAAATTGCCACAGATTTCAAAGAAGTCAAGGGTGCAATAGCTTATGACACAGAGGACGAATTAGTGGTTGCTTTCCACGTGACCCAATATCAGAAGTTTTTCACAGAGAAAATCGAAAAGAAAGTGAAAAAGGCATTGGAAAAAGAATTTCCGGATGAAAATGTGGTTGTTTCCCATGATATGAAGATTCGTCTTGAAATAGAAAGGCTGAGAAGAGATGTTGAACAAGATAATATCTCAGAAAAGGAATTGGAAAAGCGAATTGAAAAAATGAAGACATTGCGAGAAGAAAAAGCATAGGAGGTGTCGATGTATGAGCGGAAAAGACAAGCAGCTAACCCCGGAGCAGAAGGCATATCAGCAGTTTGAACAAACACGGGAATTAAAGCGACCTGTATGGAAGAACTGTATCATCGCCTTCTTGGTGGGGGGAGTATTTTGTATTGTTGGTCAGGCTATACAGCTGATGTACATATACTTCTTTAATTTTACAGAAGTGACGGCAGGGAACCCAACGGTTGCTACGATGATTTTCATCGCTATGTTGCTCACGGGGTTTGGTGTATATGATCGCATCGCTCAATTTGCTGGAGCGGGGAGTGCTGTGCCTGTTACTGGTTTTGGAAACGCGGTTATTTCAGCATGTATTGAACATAGGACGGAAGGCTTTGTTCTTGGGGTTGGTTCCAATATGTTCAAGCTCGCCGGTTCGGTTATTTTGTTCGGGGTGTTCTCTGCATTTCTGGTGGCACTTGTGAAAACTATTGTCGTTTCGTTAGGAGGATTCTGATGCTGCAAGGAAAACAATCTTGGATTTTTGCCAATAAACCTGTCATCACCTCAAGTGCGGCAATTGGAGGACCTTTTGAAGGAAACGGGTTATTGGCCAATGATTTTGACAAGCTTCATAAGGATTTGTGGCTTGAACAGGAAAGCTATGAAAAGGCGCACAGGATTTTGTTGGAGGAGGCTTGCGGGACAGCAGTAAAAAAGGCCGGGCTAGACCTCTCTCAAGTACAATTTTTATTGGCAGGTGACCTGATCAATCAAATGACACCCTCTAATTTTGCGGCAGAATCACTTGAAATGCCATATTTAGGTGTTTTTGGTGCCTGCTCTACTTCAATGGAGGGATTGGCCCTTGCGAGTTTTTTAGTTAACTATGGCGGGGCGAAGTACTGTCTGACAGGTGCATCAAGCCATAACGCTGCTGTAGAGAAGCAGTTCCGTTATCCGACAGAGTATGGCGGTCAGAAGCCGCCGACTGCACAATGGACCGTGACGGGTGCCGGTGTGGGACTTGTGAGCAACACTGGAATTGGTCCTCAAGTAACTTCGGCAACCATCGGTAAAGTGATCAATATGGGATTGAAAGATCCATTTAATATGGGAGGCGCGATGGCACCTGCCGCAGTTGATACGATACAGGCTCATTTCAAGGATACAGGCAGGGATCCATCATTTTATGATTTGATAGTTACAGGTGACCTAGGTGAGATTGGCAGAGATGTATCCCTTGAGCTTTTGAAGGAGAAAGGTTTGCAAATAGAAGATTCGAAGTATAAGGACTGCGGTTTGATGATCTATGATAAAAGCCAGCCTGTTCTCGCAGGTGGAAGTGGTGCAGGTTGTTCTGCAGTTGTATTGTATGGACATCTTTTGAATGAGATGAAAAAGGGAACATACAAACGGATTTTGCTTGTTGCGACCGGAGCATTGCTGTCGCCGGTTTCCTTTCAGCAAAAAGAATCTATTCCTTGTATCGCCCATGCAGTTTCTATCGAGATGGGGACGGGGGGTGTCAGCTGATGTTGATAAGCTTTTTTTGGGCGTTTGTTGTGGGAGGTCTTATATGTGTTATTGGGCAGATCATGTTTGATGTATTTAAGCTTACTCCTGCACATACGTTAAGTTCGTTGGTGGTAGCGGGTGCGATACTTGATGGACTTGGATTGTATGAACCCTTGATTGCATTTGCCGGAGCCGGAGCGACGGTTCCGATTACAAGCTTCGGGAATTCCCTTGTGCATGGTGCATTGGAAGAAGCCCAAAAACATGGGCTTGTGGGTGTGTTGACAGGAATGTTCGAAGTCACAAGCTCCGGGATTTCTGCAGCAATTGTGTTCGGGTTTATTGGGGCTTTGCTGTTTAAACCAAAAGGGTAGGGGAGAGGTCCGCAGATGGATGAGAAAATAATGCTAACCTATAACCAGGCAACCCTGATTACGATACGTAATAACCTTCACCACCATGCCATGGAAGCAAGTGACCACCAAACAAAAAACACCTACCACGAAACCATGATGAAAATCGACGACCTCCTCACCAACATCGACCGGAAACTGAAGGAGATGTGAAGAGGGAAAGTGAGGTGTTTTAGAGTTTTAGTGCTTTAGTGTGGTGATAAGGGGTCTGACCCCTGCCCATTGTGGGAAGGTTAAGCTTCAAGTATACCTCGGCGCTCATATAGTATTTTGAGGTGAGTGTGAGTGAGTGAATTTGATTTCGGGGAAGAGCATTTGAAGTTTCTTTTTGAACGGTGGAAGGTGAATGATGGGCTTGTGGAGACAGATAAGCAGGCTAAATTGAATATAAATAGTGCAGATGAGGGTTTTGTGCATGTTCAGCAGCTGGAAGCCCGGATGAACAAATATATCGGAAATTTGGAGCGGTGGATGGAAGGTAAAGCGAGTACAGTGGCAGATTCACATTTAGATGAAGAGGAAGATGAAATGTAATCGGTGCGAAGGATGGCAGAATGCCCCCTTCGTTTTTCTTATGGTATTTTGATCAAGTCTCCCACCAAAAAAAATCCGCAAATCTGCACATTGCCTGCAAAAATGCCCATACCGTTTTTCAAAAGATACATATAGTAGTAGGGAATCTTCATTAAGGAGGTGCGAGATTATGGGTTACTATGGAGGCTATCCTTATGGTGGCGTAGGTGGAGCTTACGGTTACGGCGGTTATGGCAACCAAGGCGGCACATTCGTGTTAATCGTAGTTCTATTCATTCTTTTAATCATCGTTGGTGCATCTAAATTCTATTAATATTTAGAGTGGAAATAAGGAAAGTGCGGGAGTTATAGCCCGTGCTTTTCTGTTTTAAAGGGTGGTTTCCTATTATTTGTTGCTTTTTCGTATTTTTCTACTAACCCGATTACCCAGCTCCTGCAAATCGGCGAAGTCAGTCGTTATATACGTCCTATGGAAGTTACTGATGCTCTTTTACCTGTTGTATTAAAAATACTACTTGCACATTTAAGACTATGTAAGTTATAAAAAGTCCAATTGTCGATTTTTCAGCTGTGAATAGCAACAATCTTTAAGAAAAGATCCATTTACAAAAGTACCTCGACTTGCATTCGGTAAGTCACACCGATAGGCTCTCTCACATACAATGTGATATATCCGAGAGGAGGATGTTTGGTGGATAATAATATATTTAAAGGCATTGAGAAGAAGACTGGCGTTAGTATGAAGGACGTATTTGAGCTTGCCAATTCCATGCAAAATGCGAATTTCAAGGATGAGCAAACTGTGCGAAACTTAGTTTCTCGTGTAGCGACGTTGGCGAATAAAAAGGTGCCGAAGGAATTGGAAGATAAGATTGTTAATACATTGGTTAATGGAAATAAGCCTGTAGATATGGGGACTATTTCAAAGATGTTGAATGAGAAGAAAAAGTAAGAAAACATCTGCCTTCCACGTGTAAGTGGATATGGCAGATGTTTTTTGTTGGTTCATTTTCTGCGCGGCGAGCTTGAGTTTTAATAGGAACTTCCTACTCGATAGTCTCCAAATCATGCAGCACCACTTGACGGTCTGTGTCCTTTTCGATGGCTGCTGTCGCTTCTTTTGCAAGTTTTAGATATTTTTCTTTGGAAATGGTGTCTCCACTCAGGCTATATCCACGAGCGAGTGCTTCGTAGGCAAATGCAAGATCAAAGTCCTTGATATCATGGTCCAGTATGATATCCAAATTTCTTTCGGCGTGTACAAGGCATGGCTCCGGTCGGTTCAGGACAGCATAGACACGGGAAACTTGCCATTCTCCGCGGGAGAAATTCACAGGTTCTCCGATTTCACCCCAATGGAAACGCGATGCATGAGCTTTATGTATCATTAGAAAATCCTCTTCTGCAGTACGGTCATGCTTCTCCATGAGATCCCATACTTCATTGAATAGATTGATTGCTGCTTTTCGATGAAAATCTACTTGCAAATTCTCTTCATATGTCGCTTTGGCCATATGCATATCTACCTCGATTCTGTTAATTATCTATATTCTAAATAATAACATTTTTGACCTCTGAAAAGGAGGTGATATTGTACAAATGGCCATTCTTCCTTTTTAATACCTCGGCTTCAAGCAGTCGTATAAAATAATGGTCTAAGTTTTCCAAGATTGCATGGTCATAGGCAAACTGGAGGGCTTCATCGGACAGTTGTTGGATGGAACAGTTATGGTGTGGCTCCAATGTTCGCATCTTCATGTCCCCCTTTCTACTCATCTATAAGTGGTACATACCCAGATAGGAGCAGAATAAACGCACTATTTGAAGTTTCCAAAAAAAACTTATTTTTACAAGTTTTAGGTTGACAAAAAGAAAGAGAGCAATTCCTGAATCTGGCAGGAATTGCCTTCAATCTTATAGAATATCTCTAAGAAATCGACTCATGTAAGCCTTCTTGCCGCGGCGGTTCATGGGCACTGAAATTTGCAGGGTTTCCTTGGCCCTTGTCATCGCCACATAAAGGAGCCTGCGTTCTTCTTCAAGGGCCATGGCTTCGCCGTTGCGGAAGGATTCTAACGAAAAATCGTGCGGCAGACTTCCATCGACTGCACTCAGGATATAAACATTTGTATATTCCAATCCTTTCGAACGGTGAATGGTGGAAAGGTGGATGGCGTTGCTGTATTGCTTGCTCAGCTTTTTCATTTCCTCTGTTTTAGCGATCATATCATCCACATGATCAAGGAATTCAGAGGTGCTCTTGAATTTTCGTGCTACCACCTTCAAATCCCGGATGTCATCGGATCCCTTTTCTAGAGCATTTCCTTCATTCCCGCGTTTTTTGATATAGTCATCAAAGCCCATGTCCTTTTCTATCATCTCCAAGGCTACAGAAGGGGAGACGTTTGTCAGGGTTTTAAACAATGGGATGATCCGCTTGATCTTCTTGACTTGGAAGGGCTGGATATTCGTCAATTTGCTCAATGATTTTACTAAACTGCAATCTTCTAAAATACTGGTTGCTTTTGCATCTTGAAGATTTGATTGCTTAAGGAACAAAGCAGGAAGTACATCAGACAACGCTTGCACATCATTCGGGTCCTTACTGAGACGTAAAAAACCCAATATTCCTTTTACAATCCTTCTTTTATAAAAGCTTTCATAATCCTGATCAAGTTTAAATGGCAAGCCTGATTGTGACAGTCTTTCAAAAATGGCCCTGGCCGCACTGTGTGTACGGTATAAAACTGCCAGGTCAGCGGGTTTGGCACCATTTTCAATTTGCTCCTTCATGTCCTGCACGATGATGGTTGCTTCTTCTTCCTCATCAAATGGATAGAAAAGGATGGGAAACTGCTTGTTATCACGCTGGGCGATCATGCTTTTCACACGGCGGCTTTTATTCTTATCGATGACCTGATTTGCCGCGGCAACCACGGTATGGGTAGATCGATAGTTCTCAGAAAGTGTCACAACCTTTGCAGATGGAAAATCACGGTGGAAGTTAAGGATATAATCCGGACTGCTACCCCTGAAGGCATAGATGGATTGGTCATCGTCTCCGACTGCGCAGATATTTCCACTGTGTGCTAATAGTTTCATGGTTTCATATTGAACTTTATTGATGTCTTGAAACTCATCAATTAAGAAGTATCGGAAGCGTTCTTGATATTTTGTCAAAAGGCCAGGGTTTTCAAGAAGAAGTTCATAGCAGCCAAGCAGCATGTCATCAAAATCAAATACGTTCTTCTCTTTCTTCCAGTCCTCATAGTCCTTATATAATGATTGAAACTGTTCTTCCAGCTTGCTTTCTGTCTTGATCATTTTTGGGGTTTGCATATTGTTCTTCCAATAACCGATTTGCTGGATGGCTTGGTCAAAAGGAAATTCTTTTTCATCGAGACCGAGTTTTCGTCCTGCTTGTTTGAGGAATTGCTCCTTTTGCCAGTCCCATTTTAACAGATTATCTCCATTCCAACGCGCAGGGTGATGATGCTGCAACATCCGGTAGAAAATGCTGTGAAAGGTGCCTGTGAGGAGGTTTGCAAAGGTGCGGGATCCTGGTACATCATACAGGCGAAGTCTTTCTTTCATTTCATTGGCTGCCTTGGCTGTAAAGGTGATCAGCATGATAGATTTCGGATCAATCTGCTGCTCTTGGACCATATAGGCCACCCTGGTTATCAGTACCCGTGTTTTTCCGCTTCCTGCACCAGCCAATACCAGCAAAGGACCATCAATTGCAGAAACGGCTTCTTGTTGCTTCGGATCAAGAAATATATTTCTTTTTTGTAACGTATGGAAAAACCCACTTAAATTCTTTTGGCTTTTCGTATGTTCTTTTATAAAGACGGGTAGATGGGTAAGTGGCATAGGCCGCTTCCATAACTCCCCGGAGGTTTCTTTTTCCGTTGTAATGCTCCTGGATTTTGGGTAGCGGAAGCCATTTCGTTCTACGTATTCTGTTTGTTCAACAATTTTCTTATTCGTAACAGTAAGTTCCTGTTCTTCTTCGTGCTTAATACCTGGATCTATGTGATAAAAATGTGGTTCTTTTTGCAAGCCAAGATACATCTTCACCTTTTCGCCGCAGATTTTACATGAGAGTCCACCTTTCACTCCAGCGTCAAACACCTCTTGATAAAGCTCTCTTGCCATGCTTTCGATATGTATTGCACGTTCATTCCATAATGCTGACTTCATATGTAAAGACTCCTTTATAACAGTCAATCTCATTCATAGTAACACATATTATATAGAGAGAACACGAGTCGATTGAAGTTTGTGTTTTGCAAATAAAGGGAAAAATATAGAGAATCGGAAAGGAGAGAAACGTGATGGGATATGTTTTACCAGTACAAATGGATGCCTATACACAATATGCGAACCGAACCGTCTCAGAAAAACAGCAAATTAAGCTTGATCCGGTAGTCAGGCCGACTTTTTATAGGGTAGACCCGCAACTTTCCTGGCTTGAAATCCACAAAAATACCCGGCATAATCAATTAACCGGAAAAAAAGAAAAAGTGGCTTCGGGCATTTCTGAAAAATTGTTGGCGGATTTAACAGGAAAAGGCCGATACTTTAACGAATCCATTTAGTAGTTCATTCACAAGAGGAGTGTTTTCCGGGTGGAGTTGCATCAATTAACAAACAATGTCTATTATTTTCAGTCGTCGGTCAATATCGGCTATATCCGTTTTTCAGAAAGGGAAGGGATGCTTATTGATGCGGGTCTTGAAAGTCAAACGATGAAAAAAGTTTTGAGAAAACTGGACGAAAATGACCTTCCTTTGACCCATCTATTCATCACACATGCACATGCCGACCACTATGGTGGGGCAGATCACCTTCAAAAAAACAGGAAGGTCTTTACGATGGCACCTTCCTTTGAGTCCGCTATCCTTGCAGAGCCCATGCTTGAGCCCCTTTATTTGTTCCACGGGACCAACCCGATGGCTGAGTGGCGCAATAAATTCCTTGAGGGAAAACCTGTTCAAGTCGATATGGTGTTGACCGAGGAGGGCGAAGTGGAGCTTGGGGATACTAAATTTACCACCATAGCACTACCAGGACACAGCTACCATCAATTCGGTGTCATAATAAATGATATTCTCTTTGCATCGGATGCTTATTTTGGCAAGGACATCATACATAAGCATGGCATCCCATATATAGTGGATGCCCAGCTGACAATTGAAACTTTAGAGAAAATAAAAAAGCTTCCTTGTTCAGGAGCAGTTCCTGGACATGGAAGCTATGAAGCAGATTTTATCGCGACGATTGAAGAAAATATCATGGTTCATCATCAAGTGGAAGCGATGCTGCGAGATTTAATATCCATAGAGAAGGCCGGTATTCCTTTCGAACAGTTGGTTGCAAAGGCTTGCTTGGCAAGGAAAATAACCATCCGCAATGTGCCAAGCTATATGCTGTTTCGAACAGCTGTGACCGCTTATTTAACCAAATTAATGAAGGAACAAAAAGTCAGCTTCCAAGTCAAGGATAATCAATTGATGGTGGAGTCCTCTTTTGAATAAGGCATCACGAACACAGGCTTTCCTTCTTCCCATTCTGCAAAAACGATTTCTTTGGGAGTGTGATGGCCCATTTTTTTTATTTCGTTTAAAAGCCATTGTTCGGTTAAATTATATTCATCTAAATTCTCCCTCAAAATTTCCCCATCTGAAATAACGGGGACGGGAAGTGTTACTTCACTATATGCAATATTTAGATCTTTGTTAAGAGGTGCCCCATATTGGTGTTTTTTGAGTACACTCACTGTCCCGTCTGTTTCGAGGATGGCATATTCCACCTCTTGGATGGAAAAAGCCCCTTTAGAGCGGAGCAGGTGACGAAGCTGATCAATATCAAGCTTCGATTTTTTCAATTCTTTTTTATTGATGACTCCTTTATGGATGACAATGGTCGGCCGTCCTTCCAATATTCCTCTGGTTTTACGCCATTTTTGTGTGATCGTTTCCAGTAAGAAAATGAGAAGTCCCCACAGCCCCAAGGCAAACAGGATTTTTACCACGCCAATTTCATCATCATATAAGGCATTCCCGACTAGCTCTCCTAAAACCAGGGCAGAAATGAAGTCAAAGGGGGTTATTTGGGTGATCTGTGTTTTCCCTAGCAGTTGTGTGATGGCAAATAAGGAAAAGAAACCTATTACCAACTCTATTGCTATTCGACCGTAATCCATCATAGTATTTAGTCATCCTTTGTATGTGTTCATAATACTAGTATGGATAATGTATAGGTAAACTATGAAAAAAAGGATGGCTCTCCTCAGATTGCCTTTGGAGAGTCATCCTTTATATGTTCTTGGTCATTGTCACATGCGGTATTCCTGCATCCATGAAAACATCAGAAACTGTTTCATATCCAAGCTTCGCGTAAAATGGTTCAGCATGTGTTTGAGAATTTAGTTTTAAAACATGCATTTCCTTTGTTTTTGCATACTCTTCAATCGTTTCCATAATAAGGCGTCCTGCCCCTTTTGAGGTCCGGTGAGAAGGAAGGACGCATATGCGTTCCACCTTGCCGATACCTTCAACGATCCGGAAGCGTCCTGCCCCGACGGCATGGGCCGCATCATATAACACAAAATGGATGGCATCTTCTTCATATTGATCGATTTCTTCTTCTAACGGCACATTCTGTTCTTCGACAAATACCGTCTTACGTATGGAATATGCATCTTGGAGTTGTTTATCTGTGTCTACTACTTGTACATGCAAAGCTCAGCAGTCCTTTCCGAAACGGAATGTTTCATAGACGGTCCACATGCCATCTTCCAATTGATAAAGAAGGTGGAAGCGGTCGACCATTTCTTCATGGTGAATATTCGTCATCTTCAATGTTCCCAACACATCAGAATGCTCATCATCCGACAAGTTCTGTCCGATGGTAATATGGGGAACAAATGAGAACTCTCGATTATCTTGGAAGTAGCCATTCCCGGAATGAAGCTTTTCATGCAATGATACTAATTCATCCGTCGGATCCACTTTCAAGTAAATAACATTGTTTACAGGAGCAAAAGAGCTCACTTTATAGATATTCAAAGGGATTGGAGCTGTTTCTTTTGCGATTACAGCAAGCTCATCTGTCACAGATTTCATATCACTTTCATCAATTTCAAAAGCTGTTTTCAGTGTCACATGCGGTGGAATCAATGCATAGTGAGCATCATAGCGTTTTCGAAATGAATTCGCGAGATCTTGTAATTTTTTTGTTGGAAAAATAGCTATTCCATATTTCATCCAATATCCCTCCTGTTTGCTTTTTTGCGATATAGCGACTTATGTGTTTATTTTATCGTAATCTTTTTGAAATGAATAGTGAAGTTTGTTTGTCATTCTTAAATAACTATTCTTTTCTACTCCCGCTGCCTCTAGCTTCATTAAAAAGCACAAATCATGTAGTTTAAGTGAGCATTTTCGGCAGGGCTTGTTTCAGGTCTGGTTGCCAGTAGGTCCAGGTATGGGTTCCTTCAAATTCTTTATAGTAGACCGAGAATCCTTTTTCCTTCATCAGATCATGCATGGCACGATTGGGTTCGATGAAATTTTTCTTATCGCCGTTTGTAGTGGGAACTTCGGTTTCCTTCGTACCAATCACATGATAGAGGGATAAAAAGGATGGTTGTGCAAATTCTTTCACTTTCTGCATTACTTTATCATCCACATATGGAGATTGCATGATTACTTTTCCAAAAGTATGTGGATAAGATAATGCGGTCATCAATGAAACGGTTGCGGCTAACGAATCCCCGATAAGGGCACGTCCCATTCCCATTTGGTAAGATGGATATTTTTCATCAATATATGGAGTCAATTCATGTGCAAGAAAACGGATATAGGCACTGTTTTTACTTCCATCAGGATGATACTTTTCCCAGCGATCTTTAACATCTTTGTAAGGGATGCCAATGATGATTGTATTTTGTATTTCATTTGCTGCAAGCAATTTATCTGTGGTACTGCCGATACGCCCGAGCGTGAAATAGTCTTTTCCATCCTGTGCGATTAGAATGTTGTATTTATATAGCGGTGAATAGTTTGCAGGTGTATATACCATTAATGTCATATCTTCATTTAGTTCGTTGCTGTAAAGGGTGAACTCCTCGATACGCCCGATATTTTTACTCATTGTCATTCCTCCCATGATGCCTTGTCCTAATCTGGTAAGCGCTTTTATCCATTATCATACCATATCATTCCCCGTTTTGTTGAATGGTAAGACTTGATATCAATTAGAACCATTCATGCATCCCCTGAATATTTTCATTCAGTCCGAGACTGAGCCTTGATCAGCATACCAACGATTCTGCTCTCTATAGTCTATGTTATCTTCCGGTGGAGCCAAATTCCTTGCATTCAAGTGAAAGGTTGAGGGTAACCCAACTTATCCGATAAAAAATTCAATTTTTTTCTGTCAATATGTTGACCTTTTACACATACGTTATATAATATGTTTTATCACATTAATCCGATTAAAATAATATGGATTATTTGAAAAGGGTAAAGTAGGTGTATAGGTTGTTTTTGCAAATCTCAGATATTACAAAGGTGTACACACAGCAGAATGTTGATAATACAGTACTTTCATCTATAAATGTTGATATACAAGAAGGGGAATTCGTTTCGATACTTGGACCATCTGGGTGTGGGAAGTCCACACTGCTCTCTATGGTGGCAGGATTACTTAAACCTACGGAAGGTGAAATCCGACTGAAGGGGTCTGCTATAACTAAGCCAGGTAAAGACAGAGGAATGGTTTTTCAGCAGGCGGCCCTTTTTCCCTGGATGACAGTAGAGGAAAATGTACTGTTTGCCATTCGAGATATAAAGAACAAGGAAGAAAGGGAGGCAAGAGCCCTTCAATATTTAAAAATGGTGCAGCTTGGCAGTAATCTTAAACAATACCCTCATGAATTATCAGGGGGGATGCAACAGCGGGTTTCGATTGCACGTGCATTGGCAATGGATCCGACGGTGCTTTTGATGGATGAACCCTTCGGCGCTTTGGATGAACAGACTCGTTTGCGACTGCAACAGGAATTAGAGTCAATTTGGCTTAAGACTAAGAAAACGGTATTGTTTGTGACTCATAGTATAAATGAATCCATTAAGCTATCTGATAGGATACTTGTAATGGGAACAAGACCCGGAACCATTATTGCCGATATAAAAGTGGATGCGGTACGACCGCGCTTACGTACAGATGAAAAAGTGGCACAATTGGAAGCTCAAATCAGTACGATGCTGGAAAAAGAGATAGATAAAGTCGTACAAGAGGAGCTGAGCCGATGAAAGCAGGAGTTAAACGACTCATTTTTTTCACATCACTATTTGTTATCTGGGAAGTTGCTGTTCTCCTAATCGGATGGACACCTGCTGTCATGCCGAAGCCTTCCAATGTGGCAGTGGCATTGTACCATGGATTTATGGATATGACCCTAGTCTATGATTTGACTGCGAGCTTTAAAAGGCTTGGTATTGGATTGGCCCTTGCGTTAGTTATCGGTACGCTTCTCGGGATCTGGCTTGCTAAGTCGAAAACTGCGGATGAAACAGTGGGGACCCTCGTCCTGGCGCTCCAAAGTGTCCCAAGTATCGTTTGGTTGCCGCTTGCCATCATCTGGTTTGGTTTTAATGAAACGGCAATCATATTCATTGTAACGCTTGGGGGAACATTGGTAATGACCATCAATATGAGGATGGGCATCAAGAGTGTCCCGCCTTTATATATTAAAGCTGCTTCAACCATGGGGGCATCCGGTATTGAAATGTTTTGGAAAATAATCTTACCTGCTGCGGTACCTTACGCGGTGACTGGAGCTCGGCTTGCCTGGGCATTTGCCTGGCGAGCCCTGATGGCAGCAGAGTTGCTGAGTATGGGGCCGGGACTCGGATACACCCTGAAGTACGCAGCGGATTTCGGACAAATGAGCCTTGTGTTTGGTGTCATCATCATCATTTGTGTAATTGGTTCAGTTGTAGATCTAGTAATCTTCCAGCGATTTGAGAAGAATGTCATCAAACGTTGGGGCTTGGAATCATAAATAGGAGTATGGGAGGAAAAGAAATGAAAAAAGGTTGGTTGCTCATCAGTGCCTTGTTTTTATTATTAATGGGGGTTCTTACCGGTTGTGGATCAAGTACAAGCGGGTCTGACGGGAAAGAGAAAGTTGTCATTGGTTATTTTCCCAATATTGATCACGTCCCTGCAATGGTCGCCCGTGAAAAGGCCATGTACGAAGAAGCTTTGGGGGACAAATACGAAGTGGAATATAAAACATTTCCTGACGGTGGCGCCTTCATGACTGCTTTAAAGACTGGAGATATTCATGGTGGTTTGGTTGGACCAGGACCGGCGATGAACAACTATGTAAGTGGTGCAGACGTTAAGGTGGTAGCAGGAGCATCATCCGGGGGTACGGTCATTATTGCAAGTAAAGAAAGTGGAATCACCTCTGTTGAAGGACTTGATGGGGCGACATTCATCACCCCTGGTGTCGGATGTACGCATGATGTACAGATGGAAACCTTCTTGAAAGACTTTGGTTTGACATCAGCGCGCATTGGCGGCACGATGAAGCATGTAACTGGGAACCCAGCTCAATATGGTGGAATGTTTGAATCTAAAAATGTAGATGCTGCAGCTGTTCCAGAACCATGGGCTTCACTTCTATCCATTGAGCATGGAGCAAACATCCTGGTTGATAGTAATGAGATTTCATTCGGCACTACGCTACCAAATACGATATTTGTAACAAGCGGAAAATTGATTGAAGAGAACAATGAACTTGTTCAGAAGCTTGTAAATGCACACCAGGACTCCGTTGATTTTATTGAAGAAAATCCAGAAGAATCCAAAGAGATTGCCATTAAGTCAATTAAAGATCTGACAAATCAAGAGTTATCCAAAGAAGTGATTGATTCTGCATGGGAAAGAATCCGCTTTACTCATGAAGTGGACGCAGAAACCGTACAGGAATTTGCCAATTCTTCCTTTGACCTTAAGTTCTTGAAAGAGAAGCCGGATTTTACCGATTTCATTGATACACAGTTTGTTGACTAGCATTTTTAAGAAGTGTCGGGCTATAATGGTCTCGACACTTTTTTTACTAGTAAGGAGGGGGAAATTTGAAGAAGCTTTGGCCATTGGTTACAATTGTGTTTTTATGTCTTCTTGCCGGATGTGCGGGCAACGAAGTGAACCTAGATGATGAATTTTCAATGAAGCTGGAAGTTGACGAATTGCAAGGTGTGAACCAAGATGAAAAGCCTTTTTCCGTCGCTGAAAAAGACGGGGAGTTCTGGTTGGCCAATTTTATTTTCACTAATTGTGATACGGTTTGTCCTCCAATGACTGCCAATATGGCAAGGGTGCAACGTGAAATGAAAGAGTCCGGTGTGGAAGTGCCGATTGTATCTTTTAGCATAGACCCAGAAAGGGATACACCAGATGCCTTAGAGAAATATGGGAATCTATATAAAGCGGATTATTCCAAATGGGATTTTGTAACTGGATACGATCAAGAAACAATTGAGCGCTTTGCAAATGTTTCTTTCATGGTGCCAGCCTCCAAAGAGGAAGGGACAGATCAGTATATGCACAGTACAAGTATTTTCCTTGTAGACAAGGAAGGGTTTGTCCGGGAGTCTTATAGCGGATTGGATGTGCCCCTCGAAGATATCATGGATGATTTAAAGAAGGTTACAGATTAAAGAATGATAATCATATTTTGAATAACACTCATATGATGTTTATCTGAGTGTCAGACTGTTGACAAAGCCCTAAATATTTTTAAATTTGCATCCTGCTGTTGATCTTCGTTCCAGGCGCTTCGCTTTTCGCGGGCGGTCCGGAAGCCTCCTCGGGCTTACGCCCTGCGGGGTCTTCCCTGTCCCTTCCTCCCGCAGAAGTCTGCGCGCCTTCCACTACGATCAACACAGGTTTTGCATATCTCAAAGATAAAATAACTTTGTCTACACACTGACACTCATATGATGTTTATATGAGTGTTTTTTGTATTCTCTATATAAAAAGAGGGGAAGATATGGAGATAAAAAAGACGGAAAGTTTATCTGAAGTAGAGTATAACGAAGTAGTGAAGCTTTTGAGAGAGTGTAAAGGGCATGATTCATTTGAAATCAGCGGAAGTGTAAATCTGTGTATGCTACTAAAATCGGAGGAAGGATACCATAGTTATATTCTGGGATACGTGAGAGAAACTTTGATAGGGTTCTTGGGGTTGTTATCGATGGTCGACCCAAAGAAAATGGAACTCGTCGGAATGGTTCACCCTGACTACCGCAATAAAGGCTACTTTACCATAATGATGGAACATGCCAAAGAAGTCACTCGTGCTAGATATGCGAATGAAGTGATGTTTGTCTGCCCTTCTAAATCAGATGCAGCCAAACATCTATCTTTAAAGTTGGGGGCAGCCCATACTTTTTCCGAATATACGATGCAATATAATGCCGAATGCCACAATCCCCATTCCAATCAGATAGAGTTACTCTTACAAAAGGCCAAAACGGAGGAAGTAAGTAGTATATTAAAGCTTTTGGCGGATGGATTCGATATAGGACCTGCATATGAAAAGGTGAAAAGCCTTATTTCCCGAAATACGAAAAAGCAAGGGTATGATGTTTTCGTAGTTAGAAGGAACAAAATCCCTATCGCGACTATGACTGTTAGTGATGAAGGGTTTTATATTTATCTGAGTGGATTTACGGTAACACCAAAAGAAAGGGGGAAAGGTTACGGAAGGGTCATTATGGAAGAAATGATTCATATGTTAATAAATGATCATCCGACAAAAGCAATTAGGTTGAATGTGGATTACAGCAATGAACATGCATTAAAATTGTATGAAGATGCTGGTTTCAGGAAAATTGGTGGTTACGATTATTATTTAGCAAAGTAAGGGTTTTCAATATGGTGTACAGGAAGAGGTGGCAGCAATAGGCTACCTCTTTGTAGTTAGATGGATTGTTCATGCGAGTGTGGTGATAGTTGTTGTTTTGGCAGATAATGATCAACAAGTTGATCCAAATAGGTGATCTTTTCAAGGGCTGTGGCCATGTCTATTGACTTGTAATGGTGATTTCCGCCTGTTTCCTCGTCCATTTCATCCGCAAGCTTTACAACCTTTTGCAACGGGCTGCGTTTGACGTCAATTTCAGGCAAGTAGGAATCGGTGTGAAGAAGAATAGCGACCGAGATCTGTTTTGCTTTTTGTGGGTTTTCCCCTAAACGGATCAATAGCTTATGGGCACGCTCTGCACCTTTTATGGCGTGTATATCATTTTCTCTGTACAGCTCATAATCCCATCTACCTTGGCGGTACCATTCATAATGGCCGATGTCATGCAACAATGCAGCCTTTGTGGCAAGATCGACACTTACATTATATTTAAATGCCAAATGAAAGGCATGGTTGGCCACTTCGAGGGCATGGGCAACACCGGAGCGTTTCAAATATTTCTGTGTAATGGGGTGAGTGAAAATGTCTTTCAATGTTACTTCTCTCATTAATATCTCCCTCCTGTAAAAAATGTGTTTCTTTATAGAATATCATATTTTTATGTTTGTGTGCAAGGAATTGAAATGATCAAATAACTTCATTTACATATTTCTTTTTCATTGGGCGGAAAGAAAGGATATTCTGTAGAAGAAAAGTTCTTTTCGTTTGACGAAGGTAACAAAAAGCTGTCAGGGATTTCTCGTTGACCTCAAGTACTAAGATGTTCCTTTGGGTTATGGTTTCATCTTTCGCCATATATATCATTTCAATTGGAATTCGGCCAGCTTGGTATTGTTCAAGCAAACGTTTCATTTTATCATCTCCTTTATACTTATTATATACGAACATACGTTTTATATACAACAAAAATACGAACGTATATTCTGGTTGTTTTCTGGCTTGGAAGGAATATACTTGAAATATAAAGGAAGGTGATCTTTGTGCAAGCATCTACAACATTAAAATGGATTACTGGTGGGATGGAGGCATTTTTGGCAATTCCGTTTCTTGGCGGCCTAACAGTAATGGGGTTTGGGTATTCCCCGTTAACTCTCATGCTAATCCTACATATCATCACATTGGTTTTCAGTGTAAAAGAAGGTAAAAAGTTCCACGGTAGTATTTGGGGAATAGTGGCATCCTGTCTAGGCTGGGTCATTTTCCTTGGTTGGTTCCTCCATACCATAACAGCGATAGTCCTCATCATTGATGCTTTTGCTTCTGGCAGAAGAGAAAAGAGAATGCGTGTATAACCGTTCAATACTGGACGGTTATTTTGTGCGCCTGGCATGGGTGCAACCTATAGGGTGAGAGTCCCGAACTGTGAAGGCAGAAGTAGCAGTTAGCTTAACGCAAGGGTGTCCATGGTGACGTGGAATCTGAAGGAAGCGAGCGGCAAACCTCCGGTCTGAGGAACACAAACTTCATATGAGGCTAGGGTATCGTTGGATGAGTTTGCAAAACAAAACAAAGTCCATTCTGCCGAAGGCGATATCAAGTAAATGAAGCAGATAGGTGGAGGGAAAGGTTGCATTCTTACCCAGGGAGGTCTGACTGGAAAGCCGAGCACACTCGGTAACCTATTTAGCGATAAATAGCTGAACAGTCAGAAGTCAGCAGAAGTCATAGTACCAGTGGTATCTAGAGCCGTTGGGAAGGACTGAATCAATTAAGAAGAATCAGCACTTGGCGTACGTGTTGCTTGATGAAGCAGAAACATTATCCTTCCTAATGGAGGAAGTGGTGAATCCACGGGGGACATTAGAAGGGCTGAAAGCAACCCCACACAAGAAGAATGACTGATTCACGTAGGAGTTTGAAATCTATGATGGAACAAATCTTATCATATCAGAACGTTACAAGTGCACTCGAGAGAGTGGAACGAAATAAAGGAAGCCACGGGGTAGATGGGATGAGCGTACAAACCCTACGGTCTCATCTCATGGAACACTGGAGTACTTTAAGAACCGAACTGATAAAGGGTACCTATCTTCCTCAACCCGTCCGTCGAGTCGAAATCCCGAAACCGAACGGAGGAGTAAGGAAGTTAGGAATTCCGACAGTGATAGATCGTTTCATCCAACAGGCTATTGCGCAAGTACTCAATAAGGAGTTTGATCCCTCGTTCTCTAGACAAAGTTACGGTTTTAGACCCAAAAAGCGTGGTCATGATGCGGTCCGACAAGCAAAACGCTATATCAAAGAAGGGTATAGATGGGTTGTGGATATCGACTTAGAGAAATTCTTCGACAAAGTGAATCATGACCGACTTATGAGAATATTAAGCCACCGTATAAAAGACCCAAAAGTGCTCCAATTAATACGAAGATACCTACAGTCAGGTGTAATGGAAAAAGGACTTGTCAGTCCTAACACGGAAGGTACTCCTCAAGGTGGGCCACTAAGCCCCCTCTTGTCAAATATCGTTCTAGATGAACTTGATAAAGAACTCGAGAAAAGAGGAGTGCGATTCGTTCGTTATGCAGATGATTGTGCGCCACGAAAGTGTGCGTGAGTAGCGAGACTACTCAAAGCAACTATGCTGTACAAATGATGACGGTGGGCCCGTCGGAGTCGCCATACAGGTGGAGATTTCAAACTACCTTAAGGTGCTATAGTCAAAAGCTATGGTATTGAGCGTTAAGGAAAAGGCAGTCAAGAACTGTCAAGTGCGTGTTATGGAGATGAATGAGTATGTGAACCACTTACGGAAATGTCGAAAGCGTAGAGATTCCATCAAAACTAGGGGGTAGTCGTTAACCTAGGATAAGCTTAGAGGAAACCTGTTTACTGTCTAAGTGGTGGGCGGCATAAAGGTGGCATGAACATAACACAGGCGTTTGTACGGAACGTGGGAACCTACGGG
>LQXN01000044.1 GCA_001648575.1 Sutcliffiella horikoshii DSM 8719
CCTTATGAAGACACTTTCGATCCGCTTTCTCTCTCGGATGTGTCTTCATCCACCTTATGAAGACACTTTCGGTCCATTTTCTCTCTCGGATGTGTCTTCATCCACCTTATGAAGACACTTTCGGTCCATTTTCTCTCTCGGGTGTGTCTTCATCCACCTTATGAAGACACTTTCGGTCCACATTCTCTCTTGGATGTGTCTTCATCCACCTTATGAAGACACTTTCGGTCCGCTTTCTCTCTTGGATGTGTCTTCATCCAATCCACCCTACCCTATGATGACAATCCCCAAAACAAAAAACCGGCACCCCTCAATCGGGATGCCGGTTTATAAAAGATCTTTTCAGATCCAAAGATTACTCTTGGATAGTCGCTACTACGCCAGCGCCTACAGTACGTCCACCTTCACGAATAGAGAACTTAGTTCCTTCTTCGATAGCGATTGGAGAGATAAGTTCAACAGTCATCTCAACGTTATCGCCAGGCATAACCATTTCTACGCCTTCAGGTAGGTTACAAATACCAGTTACGTCAGTTGTACGGAAGTAGAACTGAGGACGGTAGTTTGTGAAGAATGGAGTGTGACGTCCACCCTCTTCTTTAGATAGTACGTAAACTTCAGCTTTGAACTTTGTGTGTGGAGTGATTGTACCAGGCTTAGCTAATACTTGTCCACGTTGGATGTCGTCACGAGCTACTCCACGAAGAAGTGCACCGATGTTGTCTCCAGCTTCAGCATAGTCAAGAAGCTTACGGAACATTTCTACTCCAGTTACAGTAGTAGATTTAGGCTCTTCAGTTAAACCGATGATTTCGATAGTGTCACCAACTTTAACTTGTCCACGCTCAACACGTCCAGTAGCAACTGTTCCACGACCAGTGATAGAGAATACGTCCTCAACTGGCATCATGAATGGCTTTTCAGTGTCACGAGTTGGAGTTGGGATGTAGTCATCAACTGCAGCCATAAGCTCAACGATTCTTTCTTCCCACTCAGCATCTCCTTCAAGAGCTTTAAGAGCAGAACCTTTGATTACAGGAACATCGTCTCCAGGGAAATCGTACTCAGAAAGAAGGTCACGAACTTCCATTTCAACTAATTCTAGTAATTCTTCGTCGTCTACCATGTCGCATTTGTTTAAGAATACTACTAGGTAAGGTACACCTACTTGACGAGAAAGAAGGATGTGCTCACGAGTTTGTGGCATTGGGCCGTCAGCAGCAGATACTACTAGGATTCCGCCGTCCATTTGAGCAGCACCAGTGATCATGTTTTTAACATAGTCAGCATGTCCTGGGCAGTCAACGTGTGCATAGTGACGAGATTCAGTTTCGTACTCAACGTGAGCTGTAGAAATTGTGATTCCACGCTCTCTTTCTTCTGGAGCAGCATCGATCATGTCGTATGCCATTGCAGCACCTTTACCGCTCTTCTTAGCAAGAACAGTTGTGATTGCAGCTGTTAAAGTTGTTTTACCGTGGTCAACGTGACCGATTGTACCGATATTTGCATGAGTCTTGGATCTATCGAATTTCTCTTTACCCATTGTTATATCCTCCTTAGAGTTTCATTAGTTTTTATTTTATATGTTGTTGATAAGTGATTTCCACTTATTAACCTACATACTATTTATAAAACAAGATTAGGCGAAAATCAATTATTCACCTTTATTTTTTTTGATGATTTCTTCAGAAATCGATTTAGGTACTTCTTCATAGTGATCGAAATGCATTGTGAACACTCCGCGTCCTTGTGTGTTAGAACGTAGGGACGTTGCATAACCGAACATTTCAGAAAGTGGAACCATAGCGCGAACTACTTGAGCGTTACCGCGAGCTTCCATACCTTCTACACGTCCACGACGAGAAGTGATTCCACCCATGATATCTCCCATGTACTCTTCTGGAGTTACTACTTCAACTCTCATGACAGGCTCAAGGATTACAGGGTTACACTTAGATACCGCATTTTTAAGAGCTAGAGAAGCAGCTACTTTAAACGCCATCTCAGAGGAGTCAACATCATGGTAAGAACCGTCTACTAATGCAGCTTTCACATCAATTAGTTGGTAACCAGCTAGTACACCGTTTTTCATAGAGTCTTCAAGACCAGCTTGAACAGCAGGTACGTACTCACGAGGTACTACTCCACCTACGATTTTGTTTTCAAATTCGAAGCCTTTTCCTTCTTCGTTTGGTTCGAATTCGATCCAAACGTGTCCGAATTGACCACGTCCACCAGATTGACGGGCAAATTTACCTTCAACCTTAGCAGATCCGCGGAACGTTTCACGGTATGCAACTTGAGGCGCACCAACGTTAGCTTCTACTTTGAATTCACGTCTCATACGGTCAACCAGGATGTCAAGGTGAAGTTCACCCATACCAGCGATGATTGTTTGACCAGTTTCCTGATCTGTATGTGCACGGAAAGTAGGATCTTCTTCTTGCAATTTTTGAAGAGCAGTTGTCATTTTATCTTGGTCGGCCTTGGATTTAGGCTCAACTGATAATTGGATAACCGGCTCTGGGAAGTCCATGGACTCCAAGATAACTTGGTTTTTGTCGTCACATAGAGTATCACCAGTAGTTGTGTCTTTCAGACCAACTGCAGCAGCGATGTCTCCGGAATAAACAACAGGAATCTCTTCACGGCTGTTTGCGTGCATTTGCAGGATACGTCCTACACGCTCACGCTTGCCTTTTGTAGAGTTGATAACGTAAGATCCGGAGTTCAATGTACCAGAGTACACACGGAAGAACGTTAATTTACCTACATAAGGGTCAGTCATAACTTTAAACGCTAGAGCCGCAAACGGGTTTTCGTCTCCAGGTTCACGAGTTACTTCCTCTTCAGTGTCAGGGATAGTACCTTTGATTGAAGGTACATCTGTTGGCGCTGGAAGGTAATCGATAACAGCGTCAAGCATTAACTGAACACCTTTGTTTTTGAAAGCAGATCCACAGATCACTGGGTAGAAGTTAACATCACAAGTACCTTTACGGATAGTAGCTTTTAACTCTTCAGTTGTAAGCTCTTCTCCTTCTAGGTATTTCATCATTAATTCTTCGTCCAATTCTGCTACTGCTTCAACTAAGCGTTGACGATACTCGTCAGCTTTGTCTTTGTACTCAGCAGGAATTTCTTTTGCTTCAGAACGAGTACCTAAGTCGTCTTCGTAGAAGTATGCAACCATTTCTACTAAGTCGATGATACCTTCAAACTCATCTTCAGCTCCGATAGGAAGTTGAATTGGATGAGCGTTAGCTTGAAGGCGGTCATGGATAGTTCCTACAGAGTATAAGAAGTCTGCACCGATCTTGTCCATTTTGTTAACGAACACGATACGTGGAACACCATAAGTTGTAGCTTGGCGCCAAACTGTTTCAGTTTGTGGTTCAACACCAGATTGTGCATCAAGAACTGCTACCGCACCATCAAGTACACGTAGGGAACGTTCAACTTCAACAGTGAAGTCTACGTGACCAGGTGTATCGATAATGTTTACGCGGTGGCCTTTCCATTGAGCTGTAGTCGCAGCAGATGTGATCGTGATTCCACGCTCTTGCTCCTGCTCCATCCAGTCCATTTGAGAAGCACCTTCATGAGTTTCACCGATTTTGTGAATACGTCCTGTGTAGAACAAAACACGCTCGGTTGTCGTTGTTTTACCAGCATCGATGTGAGCCATGATACCGATATTACGTGTTTTATCTAAGGAGAACTCTCTTGCCATAGTGTATTTCTCCTTCCTAAGTAACTAGATTTAATTTATACCTAAAGCTGTTAAGTACTTGTCTTAACAGCTCCAGATAGTATGTGATCTTACCAGCGGTAGTGAGCAAACGCTTTGTTTGCTTCTGCCATTTTGTGCATATCTTCACGTTTTTTAACTGACGCACCAGTGTTGTTAGCAGCATCTAGGATTTCGTTAGCTAAACGCTCTTCCATCGTTTTCTCTCCACGAAGACGAGAATAGTTAACTAAATAACGAAGTCCAAGTGTTGAACGACGATCTGGGCGCACCTCTACAGGTACTTGGTAGTTAGCTCCACCTACACGACGTGCTCTTACTTCAAGAACAGGCATGATGTTTTTCATAGCTTGTTCGAACACTTCCATAGGTTCTTGTCCGGAACGCTCACCAACTAGTTTAAATGCGTTATAGATGATAGCTTGAGATTTTCCTCTCTTACCATCGATCATTAATTTATTTACAAGACGAGTTACTAACTTAGAGTTATATAACGGATCTGGTAATACATCTCTTTTTGCAACAGGGCCTTTACGTGGCATATTATTTTCCTCCTTTCGGGTAACTTAATGTTAAGCAGTACGAAGTCTATTATTTCTTAGGCGCTTTTGGTCTTTTCGTACCGTATTTAGAACGACCTTGCATACGGTTGTTAACTCCCGCAGTGTCAAGTGCTCCACGAACGATGTGGTAACGTACCCCTGGTAAATCTTTTACACGACCACCGCGAATTAATACTACGCTATGCTCTTGTAAGTTGTGACCAATACCCGGGATATAAGCAGTTACCTCAATTTGGTTTGTTAAACGAACACGAGCATATTTACGTAATGCGGAGTTCGGTTTTTTCGGAGTCATTGTACCAACACGAGTACATACACCACGTTTTTGAGGTGAAGACACATCAGTTTGCGCCTTCTTGAAACTGTTATAACCTTTGTTTAAAGCTGGAGATTTTGACTTTACAACTTTACTTGTACGACCTTTACGTACTAACTGGTTAATAGTAGGCATTTATATTTCCTCCTTCCTAATGTTTTAAGACCACATATCCAGGTGGTTCATTTTAAGGTAAAAAACAAAGTCTTTGTGAATCTACACTCACAAAAACAGTTTTTAATGAATGATCGCAACAGCCGAGGCACCCACTTCAATCCCGCAAGCTTTTCCAAGTTTTTTCATCGAATCCACTTTCAAGACTGGAATTTTGTACTCATTGGCAGTTTGGACAACCTTCTGTGTAACAATCACATCAGCATCTTCTGCAATGACAACCTCTTTTACTGTTCCGGATTTCAGCGCCTTCACCGTTTGTTTGGTACCAACAATGAAGGTGTTTGCCTGCATCACTTTTTCATAAGACATTAACATATCCTCCAAAGCAACAGGTTATATAAGCACCTTTGCTATATTACCATCTATATTTTTGAATGTCAACACTTTATCGAATAACATTGAAAAGATTGTCGGGGGCCGCCCGACAATCTTCCTTTTATTCTACTGTTACAGGTTCTTCCTGGCCGACTTCTTTCGTTAGATCGAATTTGCGGTATCGGTTCATACCTGTACCAGCTGGAACTAGCTTACCAATGATAACATTCTCTTTAAGTCCAAGTAACTCGTCACGTTTTCCTTTGATTGCAGCATCTGTCAAGACTCTTGTAGTTTCCTGGAAGGAAGCTGCAGACAAGAAGGAATCCGTTTCAAGGGACGCTTTTGTAATACCAAGCAATACTGGACGTCCTGTTGCAGGTGTTTTACCTTCAATAAGCACACGTTCGTTTGCATCGGTGAATTGATGGACATCAAGCAGTGTTCCT
The DNA here is from genome assembly GCA_001648575.1 of Sutcliffiella horikoshii DSM 8719. Lineage (GTDB taxonomy): Bacteria > Bacillota > Bacilli > Bacillales > Bacillaceae_I > Sutcliffiella_A > Sutcliffiella_A horikoshii. Next base: position 5,575 of record LQXN01000044.1, read on the forward strand.
GGTAGTACATCTGTATCACCAGCATCAATGACACGTACTTTACGTAGCATTTGGCGAACCATAACCTCTACGTGTTTGTCCCCGATTTCTACCCCTTGCATACGGTATACTTTTTGAACTTCAAGCAGTAGATACTCCTGAACAGAAACCATATCTTTCACTTTCAGTAGCTCTTTTGGATCGATGGAACCTTCTGTTAGTTCCTGACCACGTGCTACTTCTGCATTCACGCCGACTTTTAAGCGTCCAGTGTATGGTACTGCATAGTTTCTCGTTTCCACTTCACCTTGTACAGTGATTTCTTGCTGGCGATCACGACCTTCGTTGATGGCTGTTACTACCCCATCAATTTCAGAGATGACCGCTTGACCTTTCGGATTACGCGCTTCGAAGATCTCTTGGATACGCGGCAAACCTTGAGTGATATCGTCTCCTGCAACCCCACCTGTATGGAACGTACGCATCGTCAACTGAGTTCCCGGCTCTCCGATGGATTGGGCAGCGATGATACCGACTGCTTCTCCCACTTCTACTTCTAAGCCGGTCGCAAGGTTGCGGCCGTAACATTTCTTACATACACCATGACGAGTGTCACATGTAAATACAGAGCGGATCCAAACATCTTCCACGCCTGCTTCTACAATGGTTGTTGCTAAGTCTTCAGTGATTAAGTCGTTACCCGCAACAAGAACTTCCCCTGTTTCAGGGTGCTTCACAGCTTTTCTTGCATAACGGCCGACTAAACGCTCTTCTAGTTTTTCTACTACTTCTGTACCGTCCTTCAGAGAGGATATGTGTAGACCGCGGTCTGTTCCACAATCTATCTCACGAACGATAACATCCTGCGCCACGTCTACAAGACGACGAGTCAAGTAACCGGAATCGGCAGTTTTCAGTGCTGTATCGGCAAGACCTTTACGCGCACCGTGAGTAGAGATAAAGTATTCCAATACCGTAAGACCTTCACGGAAACTGGATTTGATCGGTAATTCAATGATACGTCCAGATGGATTGGCCATTAGTCCACGCATACCAGCTAACTGTGTAAAGTTAGATGCGTTACCACGGGCACCTGAATCACTCATCATGAAGATGTGGTTCAGACGTGGCAAGGACTCCATTAGCAACCCTTGGATCTTATCCTTCGCAGCGCTCCAGATGGAAATGACACGGTCATAACGTTCTTCCTCTGTGATCAAACCACGACGGAATTGTTTAAGAACTGTATCAACTTTTGTTTGTGCTTCAACCAAGATTTCATCTTTCTCTTTAAGAACCACGATATCTGCTACACCAACTGTGATACCAGCTTTAGTAGAGTAACGGAATCCAAGGTTTTTCATGCGGTCAAGCATTTCAGATGTTTGCGTGATCTTGAAGCGTTTGAACACTTCCGCGATGATGTTACCAAGGATTTTCTTCTTAAATGGATCGATAAGTTTTTGTGCTTGGATCGCTTCTTTTACATTCGCACCTTTTTCTACAAAGTATTTCTCAGGAGTGTTTACTTCTAAGTTGAACTTTGTCGGTTCGTTGATGTAAGGGAATGACGGCGGCAGAATTTCGTTGAAGATCAACTTTCCTACTGTCGTAATTAGAAGCTTTTGTTTTTGCTCTTCGGTGAATGTTTCGTTATTTAAGGATCCTGCATATACCGCTACACGAGTGTGCAGATGTACATAGCCGTTTGAATAAGCGATAAGCGCTTCATTCGTATCCTTGAATATCATTCCTTCACCTACAGCATTTTCTCGCTCAAGTGTTAAGTAGTAGTTACCAAGCACCATATCCTGGGAAGGTGTTACTACCGGCTTACCATCCTTAGGGTTAAGGATGTTTTGAGCAGCCAACATCAAGATGCGGGCTTCAGCCTGCGCTTCAGCAGATAGTGGTACGTGAACCGCCATTTGGTCACCGTCAAAGTCCGCGTTGTATGCTGTACATACAAGTGGATGCAAACGGATTGCGCGACCTTCCACAAGTGTTGGTTCAAATGCTTGAATACCAAGTCTGTGAAGGGTAGGTGCGCGGTTTAGTAATACTGGATGTTCCCTGATAACGGATTCCAATACGTCCCAAACCTCTGGTTGTACGCGTTCGATCTTACGCTTTGCGCTCTTAATGTTATGTGCAAGCCCACGTTCTACAAGTTCTTTCATCACGAAAGGCTTGAATAGCTCAAGGGCCATTTCTTTCGGTAATCCACATTGGTACATTTTCAGGTTAGGTCCTACTACGATAACGGAACGACCAGAGTAGTCAACACGCTTTCCTAGTAAGTTCTGACGGAAACGACCTTGCTTCCCTTTCAGCATATGGGAAAGAGATTTCAATGGGCGGTTACCAGGTCCTGTTACCGGACGGCCACGGCGACCATTGTCGATAAGTGCATCAACTGCTTCTTGTAACATACGTTTTTCGTTCTGTACGATGATGCTTGGAGCACCAAGGTCAAGAAGGCGTTTTAAACGGTTGTTACGGTTGATCACACGGCGATACAGGTCATTCAAGTCGGAAGTCGCGAAACGACCACCATCCAATTGAACCATTGGACGTAATTCAGGTGGGATTACCGGCAGAACGTCTAAGATCATCCATGATGGCTGATTGCCGGATCCTCTGAAGGATTCCAATACTTCCAGACGCTTAATCGCTCTTGTACGACGTTGTCCTTGAGCAGTTTTAAGTTCTTCTTTCAGTATATCCACTTCTTTTTCCAAATCAATATCAAAAAGAAGTTTCCTGATTGCTTCTGCACCCATGGCTGCTTGGAATGTCTGACCATACTTTTCACGGTATGCACGGAATTCCTTTTCAGAAAGCAGTTGCTTCTTCTCCAGAGGAGTATCGCCTGTTTCTGTTACCACGTAAGATGCAAAGTAAATGACTTCCTCAAGTGCACGTGGGGACATGTCAAGAACAAGACCCATGCGGCTTGGGATTCCTTTGAAGTACCAGATATGTGATACAGGAGCAGCAAGCTCGATGTGACCCATGCGTTCACGACGTACTTTTGCTCTTGTCACTTCCACTCCACAGCGGTCACAGACGACACCCTTATAACGGACGCGCTTGTATTTACCACAGTGACATTCCCAATCCTTTGTAGGACCGAAAATTCTTTCGCAGAATAACCCATCTTTTTCTGGCTTTAATGTACGATAGTTAATTGTCTCAGGCTTCTTGACTTCCCCGAAAGACCAGGATCTGATCTTGTCGGGTGAAGCAAGGCCTATTTTCATATATTCAAAATTATTAACATCTAGCAAGGGGCCTACCTCCCTTATAATCTACAGGTTCTACCCAAATGCTTATCTTTAAAGTACTGTTGGCCATCAGTCTTTAGCGACAGTTTCTTTTACTTCTACTGCTTGATCTGAATCTAGGGAAATACCTTCAGAAGACTGTTCTTCGTCATCTTCCGTATCTCTCATTTCAATCTCTTTTTCATCACCGGATAGGATTTTAACATCCATACCTAAACTCTGAAGTTCTTTGATTAATACTTTGAAAGATTCAGGTACACCAGGTTCAGGAACATTTTCACCTTTAACGATCGCCTCGTACGTTTTCACACGTCCTACTACGTCATCGGATTTCACTGTCAGGATCTCTTGAAGTGTATAAGCGGCACCATAAGCTTCAAGTGCCCATACTTCCATCTCACCGAAACGCTGTCCGCCAAATTGTGCTTTACCGCCAAGTGGCTGCTGTGTAACAAGTGAGTATGGTCCAGTGGAACGTGCGTGCAACTTATCGTCAACCATGTGCGCAAGCTTGATCATGTACATGATCCCGACAGATACGCGGCTGTCGAACGGTTCACCTGTTCTTCCGTCATACAGTACAGTTTTTGCATCTCTAGCCATGCCAGCCTCTTCTAAAGTGCTCCAAACGTCTTCTTCACGTGCGCCATCAAATACGGCGGAAGCAACGTGGATTCCTAAAGTTCTTGCTGCCATCCCCAGGTGAAGCTCCAATACTTGCCCGATGTTCATACGGGATGGAACCCCAAGTGGGTTTAACATGATGTCAATTGGCGTACCGTCTGGAAGATATGGCATATCCTCTTCCGGTAAGATACGGGAGATTACCCCTTTGTTACCATGTCGTCCGGCCATTTTATCCCCTTCAGAAATTTTACGCTTCTGAACGATATATGCACGAACCAACTGGTTAACGCCTGGTGGCAACTCGTCTCCGTCTTCACGGTTGAATACTTTAACATCAAGTACGATACCGCCACCACCGTGTGGAACTCTTAGTGATGTATCACGTACTTCTCTTGCTTTCTCACCAAAGATTGCGTGTAAAAGGCGTTCTTCTGCAGTAAGCTCGGTTACCCCTTTAGGAGTTACTTTTCCTACTAATAGATCTCCATCTTTCACTTCCGCACCGACTCTGATGATTCCGCGGTCGTCAAGGTTCTTAAGCGCTTCTTCCCCGACGTTCGGGATATCACGTGTGATTTCCTCAGGTCCAAGCTTTGTGTCACGGGCTTCTGATTCATATTCTTCAATATGGATGGAAGTGTACACATCGTCTTTTACCAGACGCTCACTCATGATGATGGCATCCTCATAGTTATAACCGTCCCATGTCATGAAGCCGACCATTACGTTACGGCCAAGTGCCAATTCACCTTTTTCCATGGATGGGCCGTCTGCAAGGATTTCTCCCTTGGTCACATTGTCTCCAACGGAAACGATCGGACGCTGGTTGTAGCAAGTACCTTGATTGGAACGAATGAATTTAAGCATTCTGTACTTGTCAAGGTTGCCTTTCACCTGTTGTCCATCTACTTCTTCCATACGGCGAACCCATACTTCACGGGCTTCAACGCGTTCTACAACACCTGGGTGCTTACAGATAACTGCAGCTCCGGAGTCTTTTGCAGAAACGTGCTCCATTCCAGTTCCGACAATCGGAGATTCCGGTTGCATCAAAGGAACAGCTTGACGTTGCATGTTCGCTCCCATCAGGGCACGGTTGGAGTCATCGTTTTCCAAGAAAGGAATACATGCTGTCGCAGCGGAAACAACCTGTTTAGGAGATACATCCATATAGTCGATTCTTTCGCTTACTACAACGGTGTTCTCTCCGCGGAAACGGGCAACGACGTTCTCATCAAGGAAAGTACCATCTTCACCAAGACGTGCGTTCGCTTGGGCTACTACATAGTTATCTTCTTCATCTGCTGTAAGGTAGTCAATTTGGTTCGTCACTCTGCCCGTTTCAGGGTCTACTCTTCTGTAAGGAGTTTCAATGAAACCAAATTTATTAACTTTCGCAAAAGAAGAAAGGGAGTTGATCAGTCCAATGTTTGGTCCCTCAGGAGTCTCGATCGGACACATACGGCCATAGTGGGAGTAGTGAACGTCACGAACTTCAAAGCCTGCACGCTCACGCGTCAAACCACCAGGTCCAAGCGCAGACAATCTACGTTTGTGTGTCAGCTCAGCCAACGGATTTGTTTGATCCATGAACTGAGATAACTGAGAGCTTCCGAAGAACTCTTTAATGGATGCTATTACAGGTCTGATGTTGATCAATTGTTGCGGAGTGATCGTGTTGGTGTCCTGGATGGACATTCTTTCACGCACTACACGCTCCATTCTTGATAAACCGATACGGAACTGATTTTGAAGAAGTTCTCCAACAGAACGTAAACGACGGTTACCAAGATGATCGATATCATCTGTATCACCTACACCATGTAAAAGGTCAAAGAAATAGCTGATAGAAGCAATGATGTCCGCTGGTGCGATATGCTTCACTTTTTCTTCAATAAAACCGTTGCCTAAAACGACGATTTCTTTTTCACCTTCTGCATCATTCGGTGCATATATTTTAATGGATTGCATTGGCACTTCATCTTCCACTACCCCGCCGTGCGGATGGAAAGAAGTCAGGCCGATGCCGTCTTCAATGTTAGGTAGAATGCGGTCTAACGTTCTACGATCTAACAATGTACCTTTTTCTACTATAATTTCCCCAGTTTCAGGGTCTACAAGTGTTTCAGCGATACGTTGATTGAAAAGTCTGTTCTTAATATGAAGCTTTTTATTAATCTTATATCTTCCAACACTTGCTAAATCATAGCGTTTAGGATCGAAGAATCGAGACTCTAATAAACTTTTCGCGTTTTCAACCGTAGGCGGCTCCCCAGGGCGTAAACGCTCATATATTTCTAGTAATGCCTTTTCAGTACTTTCTGTGTTATCCTTATCTAAAGTATTGCGCAGGTACTCGTTTTCGCCAAGAAGATCAATGATTTCCTGGTCGGCACCGAATCCAAGAGCACGCAAAAGAACCGTTACTGGTAGTTTACGAGTACGATCTATACGAACATATACAACATCTTTAGCGTCAGTCTCGTATTCTAACCATGCACCACGGTTTGGAATAACAGTAGCCGAAAAGCCTTTTTTACCGTTTTTATCTACTTTTCCGCTGTAATACACACTTGGAGAACGCACTAACTGAGATACAATAACACGTTCTGCACCATTAATAACGAACGTACCAGTATCCGTCATCAACGGGAAATCACCCATAAATACATCCTGGTCTTTTACTTCACCAGTTTCTTTGTTAATGAGACGAACCTTCACACGTAAAGGAGCTGAGTATGTAACATCTCTTTCCTTTGATTCTTCAACAGAATATTTAGGTTCCCCTAAGCTATAATCGATGAATTCTAAAGATAGATTTCCTGTGAAGTCTTCAATAGGGGAAATGTCATGAAACATTTCTCTTAATCCTTCATCAAGGAACCATTGATAAGAAGATGTTTGAATCTCTATTAGATTTGGTAAATCTAATACTTCACTAATGCGAGCATAACTTCTGCGTTGGCGGTGTCGTCCGTATTGAACTAGTTGACCTGTCAACTGATTCACCCCTCGTATCAAGCGTTATTAAATAGTAGTTCAAAAATATAAACCACTCAAAGCCAAACATAAAAAAACATTCAACATGGAAACAATATTGCTTAAAGAATCCATGTTAAAAATAAAAAATGGCTTCAATACAGAAAACCACGTTTTTACAATCGCTCTATTGATTTTACTATCTTTTCCAAGCGTACTAATTTTATACATGTAAAATACATAAAATTATAAGTGCTTAGAAAAATACATATTGGCATTAAACAATGCTACCACAACAAAAAAACCAAGTCAACCCTTTTTTGATTTGATAATGGAGTAGCCTTTTTTCTTCGTCACAACTTCCACTTCCTCAAATAGAGACTCTAGTTTCTCTATCGCAGAAGGAGCACCCTGCTTTTTCTGGATCACAACCCACAACTCCCCATTTGGAGCCAAGTGCGTCCATGCTTTTTCCAAAATTTCATGCACCACTTTTTTACCGGCTCGAATAGGCGGATTGGAAAGTATTGCTGCATAATCAGTCGCGGTTACCTTTTCATAGATGTCACTGACGAAAATGGAGACATTTTCCACTTTGTTGTTTGCGGCATTTTCTTTTGCAAGCTCGACTGCCCTTTCATTCACATCAATCATGTCAACCATTCGATCCGGAAATGATTTAGCAAGGGAAAGCCCGATTGGACCATATCCACAGCCCACATCCAGGAACCGGCCATCAACTTTCGGTTCTTCAAATGCTTCTATCAGAACCTTTGATCCAAAGTCCACTTCTTTTTTGGAAAAAACCCCTGAATCTGTAGTGAAAGAGAAGGTATATCCTTTTAAATCAAAATTCCATTTTTGACGGTTACTTTCGACAGAAGGCTTGTTTGTATAATAATGATTCGTCATATTTAGTCTCCTTATCTGAAAAGCTAGCTAACTTTTCAACAAATCAACTTCATATATTAGCACCCTTGAAAAAAACAGTAATAAACGATTCGTCCCGTAAGAAAAGGGTACCGTTTAAAAAAAGCCCGCTAACACGTAGCGAGCTTTCCTTTTTAAGAGCCTGTAATTACTTAACTTCTACAGAAGCTCCAACTTCTTCAAGTTTAGCTTTGATTTCTTCAGCTTCTTCTTTAGCAATACCTTCTTTAAGAGCTTTAGGAGCGTTGTCTACAACTTCTTTAGCTTCTTTAAGACCAAGGCCAGTGATTTCACGTACTACTTTGATAACCTTGATTTTTTGTCCGCCAGCGCTAGCTAGGATTACGTCGAATTCAGTTTGCTCAGCAGCAGCTTCAGCAGCTCCGCCACCAGCAGCAGCTACAGGAGCAGCAGCAGTTACACCAAATTCTTCTTCGATTGCTTTTACTAGGTCGTTTAGTTCTAAAACAGTCATATTTTTAACCGCTTCAATGATTTGTTCGTGTGTCATTGTTAATTTCCTCCTTAGATATTATAAGTTTTTTTGTTTTTCTTACTTAACTTGCTAGATGAAAATTAAGCGCCTTGCTCTTCTTTTTGCTCTGCAACTGCTTTCGTAACAAGAGCCAAGTTGCGGATCGGAGCTTGAAGGACGCTAAGCAACATGGAAAGTAGGCCATCGCGGGATGGAAGTTCAGCAAGAGCTTTCACTTCTTCAACCGTTGCAACATTCCCTTCGATTACACCAGCTTTGATTTCTAATGCTTCGTGTTTTTTCGCGAAGTCATTAAGGATCTTAGCAGGAGCTACTACATCTTCAGTAGAGAATGCGATAGCGTTTGGTCCTGTTAATGCGTCGTTAAGTCCGTTGATGTCTGCTGCTTCAGCCGCACGGCGAGTTAAAGAGTTTTTGTAAACCTTGAACTCAACACCTGCTTCACGAAGTTGTTTACGAAGTTCAGTTACTTCCGCAACATTTAGTCCGCGGTAGTCAACTACGATAGTAGATACAGAACCTTTAAACTTGTCAGCGATTTCTCCAACAGCTTGTTTTTTCACTTCAACTGCTTTGCTCATCGTTACACCTCCTAAAAAGTTGGTTACCACTTATACCGACCGGTGTACATAAAGAATGCCCCCACGCAGGTGGAGGCAGAAGTTTTATCGTTAAAAGCACTGGGCTTTATATCGTAAAAATTCACACCTCGGTAGGAAATTAAGCCGATTGGCACCTACTGTCTACGGTACAAACAATATCATTTTATAAACACAACGATTATTATAACCGTCTAGTTATCTCGTGTCAATATGTTAGTTTTTGGTAGCTACGAAAGTAGAAGCGTCAACTTTTACCCCAGGTCCCATTGTAGAAGTAACAGCAACGTTCTTCATGAATGTACCTTTTGCAGCAGCTGGTTTAGCTTTTTGTAAAGTCTCAAAGATAGTTGTGAAGTTTTCAGCAAGCTTCGTATCTTCGAAAGAGATTTTACCGATTGGCACGTGGATGTTACCGGATTTATCAAGGCGGTATTCAACTTTACCAGCTTTGATCTCGTTAACAGCTTTTGTTACATCAAATGTAACTGTACCAGTTTTAGGGTTTGGCATTAGGCCTTTAGGTCCCAACACGCGTCCTAGTTTACCAACTTCACCCATCATGTCTGGTGTTGCAACGATTACGTCGAAATCGAACCAACCTTGGTTGATTTTCGCGATCATGTCAGCATCCCCAACATAGTCAGCTCCAGCAGCTTCTGCTTCTTTCGCTTTTTCGCCTTTAGCGAAAACTAGGACTTTTTGAGTTTTACCAGTTCCATGAGGAAGCACTACTGCTCCACGGATCTGTTGGTCGTTTTTACGAGGGTCAACTCCAAGACGGAATGCAACTTCCACAGTAGCGTCGAACTTCGCAGTGTTTGTTTTCTTAACTAATTCGATAGCTTCGTTTACAGAGTAAGCCGTTGTACGGTCTACAAGTTTAGCAGCTTCGATGTACTTTTTACCTCTTTTAGCCATTTTAAATGTCCTCCTTATGTGGTTTTAGCGGAATAACCTCCCACGAATAAAGGTTGCGGAATGGCCATAAACCAAAGTCCGCAACCCTGAACAGCAGTTAAATCAAAAGCAATGGGATCAGTCTTCGATTGTGATACCCATGCTACGAGCAGTACCTTCAACCATGCGCATTGCAGCTTCTACGCTTGCAGCGTTTAGATCTGGCATTTTCGTCTCCGCAATTTCGCGTACTTTATCACGCTTAACTGTTGCAACTTTATTACGGTTTGGTTCACCAGAACCAGACTCGATACCAGCTGCTTTTTTAAGTAAAACTGCAGCAGGTGGAGTTTTCGTAATAAATGTAAATGAACGGTCTTCAAAAACCGTGATTTCAACAGGGATAATCAATCCAGCTTGATCTGCTGTACGAGCGTTAAACTCTTTACAGAAACCCATGATGTTAACACCTGCTTGACCTAGTGCTGGTCCAACTGGTGGTGCTGGGTTAGCTTTCGCTGCCGGAATTTGTAGCTTTACCAATTTAATTACTTTTTTAGCCACGAGACACACCTCCTTAAGTCCGTGATGTGGTATCTGGGATTTCTCCCTCCCACTCAACTCATTCTTTATATATTCAATAAAGAATATTTTTTTATTAATAGTCTCTTTTCAAAGACATACTGACCTTTGAAATAATATCACTTTTACGAAACTATTTCAAGTTTTTTTACATTATAATTTTTCAATCTGTGTAAAGTCAAGCTCCACAGGGGTTTCACGGCCGAACATATTTACAAGAACTTTCACTTTATGCTTGTCTTTGTCCATCTCAACGATGTGTCCAGTGAAGTTTGCAAAAGGTCCTTCTGTCACTTTCACGGATTCTTTCAGATCGAAGTCCACTTCCACCTGCTTCTCCATCATGCCCATTCTCTTCAGGATAAATGCGATTTCATCATCCAATAGAGGTGTCGGCTTGGAACCGGATCCGCTTGATCCTACGAAACCTGTCACGCCAGGTGTGTTACGTACTACATACCAGGAATCGTCTGTCATGACGATTTCGACTAATACGTAACCTGGGAATACCTTTTTCTTTGTTACTTTCTTTTTACCGTTTTTGATGTCGGTTTCTTCTTCTTCAGGAACGACGACGCGGAAGATTTTATCTTGCATCCCCATTGATTCTACTCGTTTTTCTAAGTTCGCTTTTACTTTATTCTCGTATCCGGAATAAGTGTGAACGACGTACCAGTTTTTCTCCATTGTTTAGGACTTGTGTCCGTCCCTCCCTTTTCTAGCATTTTATTTTTGAGACTACAAATGGTAATCATCAGGATTCCGTTGGACTCCCTGTTGATTTCCGTTTTGGGTATTCGCTTTCCTAGGGGCGGTGCTTGAGCCTCCTCACTTCGTTGCGGGGTCTCAAGCTACCGCTATCTCCCTAAGGACAAGGAACGCTTCGGCAGCGATTCATCGCACGAAGAAAATGCGTTAGCATTTTCGAGGAGTCTCACACCCTCCACTACAATCAACAGGGGGAGATTGGCTAATCACCAAGGATACTACCTATTAAAATCAGTGAAACTAGCAAAACACCGTGGTGTTTTTTTCCAAATGAAAAAACCCGTTGAACGGGCTTTTTGTCAGAAAGTATTATTTACATTATACCATGATATAACACTACTTATTCAAGAGCAAAAGGAATAAGTTTAAATTACTTGCTTATTTAATCACAGTACGCAACAATTCGGAAATACCCATGTCCACAACCCAGAAGAATAAGGTAACAAACAATACAGTTGTTACAACTGTGATTGTGTAACGAGTCAATTCCTTGCGTTTTGGCCAGCTTACTTTCTTCATTTCGCGAGCTACATCGCGAAAAAAATTAGTCAAACGTCCCATCCATGTAACCTCCAACCCCAGAAATACTGATCTATTTTGTCTCCCGATGAACGGTGTGAGCATTACAAACTTTGCAAAACTTTTTTATCTCTAAACGCTCGCCGCTTTGCGCTTTCCCTTTTACCGTTGAGTAGTTGCGGGAAGAGCATGCCGCGCAAGCAAGTGCCACCTTACTTTGCATGTGTTACACCACCTGAAATGTACATAGATGTCTTTTAAGAATGTAACATAGGTGTAATAATTAGTCAATGTCAAGTAGAACGCTCAGATGAAGTCATTTATATGCGTCTTTCCTGGATACCTATAATGTGATTTCCCTGAGTTCCAGGTATCTTTCCAACTTGCGCTTTACCCGTTGCAAGGCATTGTCGATGGATTTCACATGCCGGTTTAAATCTTCTGAAATTTCCTGATATGAACGTCCGTCAAGATAGAGAGCAAGCACCTTTCGTTCGAGGTCGCTTAATAGTTCGCCCATCTTTACTTCTATATCATCGAATTCTTCTTGATTGATGATCAATTCTTCCGGGTCCATCACTTTCGCACCGGATATGACATCCATCAAGGTGCGGTCTGATTCTTCGTCGTAAATAGGCTTGTCCAGTGAAACGTAGGAATTTAGCGGAATATGCTTTTGTCTCGTAGCCGTTTTAATCGCGGTGATGATCTGTCTTGTGATGCATAATTCGGCAAATGCCTTAAAAGAAGTAAGCTTGTCCTCTTTAAAGTCACGGATTGCCTTATAGAGACCTATCATTCCTTCTTGCACAATATCTTCGCGATCTGCACCAATGAGAAAATAGGATCTAGCCTTCGCTCTAACGAAGTTTTTATACTTGTTGATTAAGTAATCAAGCGCCTCACTATCACCTAAGTGCACAAGTTCTACCATCTGTTCGTCTTCCATAAGCTCTAATGTCCTGTTGGCATTTCTTGGATCGCTCACTATCACACCTATCCCTCCGGCTGAATCAGTAGATAGAAATATTATACAGTAGGCATAAATTGACCGTCAACCACTCATCGCTGTCCCCGGCGCCATTTTTCGAAAATTGCTGAAATTTCATTATCTAATTCAATGCGTTTGGACGGCTTTTCGTTGGTAAATTTTGTTACGCGTTTTTTTATTTTCGTTTCTATCATATTTGATTCATTAAGTAGTTCCCTCGCTGATTTCCTCAAAGCCCCTTGGCCAAAAATCGCCCATTGTTCTGTAAAGTCAGAGGTGGCCACATGAACCTGGGTGCGGATATCACTCAAGCTGATGGCGAGTTTTTCAATTCTTTCGTCGGCCGTTTCATTTTCTCTTGTATAAATGACATCGACACGGTGATTTTTATATTTTGTTTCAATCCCCTGAGACATGTGGGCATCGAAGACGACTATCACTTGATAACCGGTATAGGCCTGGTATTCTGCCATTCTAGAAATAAGGATATCACGGGCCATTGCGAGGTCCTTGTCTTTAAGGACCCTCAGCTCTGGCCACGCTCCGATAATGTTATATCCATCCACCAGTAGAATATCCATCTTTCTTTACTCTCCTGCCGGCATTCTTTTACGAAAAACCTCGTACATTAATAAACTTGCGGCTACAGAAGCGTTCAAGGATGTCACTTTTCCCACCATCGGCAAAGAAACAAGGAAGTCACATTTTTCTTTTAGCAGCCTGGACATACCTTTCCCTTCACTTCCGATGATCAGGCCGAGCGGTAAGGAGCAGTCCATCTTCGTGTAATCCACTTTTCCTTTGGCATCTGTGCCGAATATCCACAGGCCTTTTTCCTTTAGCTCGTCCACTGTTCTTGCTAGGTTGGTCACCCGCACGACCGGGACATGCTCGATCGCTCCGGTTGATGCCTTTGCAACGGTTGCTGTAAGCCCCACTGCTCTTCGTTTTGGTATGATGATCCCGTGTGCACCTACAGCATCTGCCGTACGCATGATGGAACCTAGATTATGCGGATCTTCTATTTCATCCAGAATCAAGAAGAAAGGATCTTCGTTTCGTTTTTCCGCCAATCGGTATAAGTCATCCAGCTCCGCGTAGTCATATGCGGCTACAGATGCAACCACCCCTTGATGGTTGCCCTCTACCATTTGATCGATTTTTTTCCGGGGGACGAACTGTACGAGAACATTTGCCTCTTTCGCCATGGCGATAACCTGTTGGATAGAGCCTTTTTGACCACCTTCAGCTATCCAAAGCTTATTGATTTCCCGATTTGATTTGAGTGCTTCAAGCACTGGGTTGCGTCCCATGATAAATTCTTTTGTCATCTCTATTCACCTCTCTTGCTGTCTACCAGTTCTATGCAGGTAAACACGATTTCTTCCATTCGCTCTATGTTTTCAAGTAAGTAATGGTATCCGATCAATGCTTCAAATGCGGTGGAATAGCGGTATGTCTGCACATCCGTATTCTTTGGCACCGAGCCAGATTTAGCATTGCGCCCGCGTCTGATGACACCTTGCTCCTCTTCGGTGAAGAACTCCCGCTCCATCAACCGGTGAAGCAGATGTGCCTGCGATTTTGCAGACACATAGTTTGTTGCGGTCCGGTGCAACTGATTAGGACGGACCTTGCCTGATTTTAAAAGATGATGGCGGATATACCCTTCATAAACAGCATCCCCCATATAGGCAAGTGCAAGGCTATTCAATTGTTTTGCATCCACATTGTTGTTGCTCATTCCCGGTATTAGCCTCTTTTCCATCGTGTGCCTTGTGCGGTATCTTCAAGAATGATGTTCCTTGCTTTCAGTTCATCACGAATCTGATCTGATCTTGCAAAGTCGCGATTTTTCCGAGCATCGATACGCTCTTGTATCAGACTTTCGATTTCCTCATCCAATAGCTCCTCTTCTGCTGTAAGGGATACACCGATCACAGAGAACAACTCTTCAAATTGGGTGATGAACGCTTGAAGCACCTTGTCTGCGGTGTTCTTTTCGCCCAAATAAAGATTTGCTTGCTTTGCCATGTCAAACAGAATGGAAATCGCATTTGCCGTATTAAAATCATCATCCATTGCCTCGATGAATTCCTTTTTGAATCCTTCTACTTTCTCTAGCCATACCGTATCATCTGTTGCAAGGTTTGCCGTATTCTCCAAACGATGCTTCAAATTGGTGTAGGCTGTGCGAAGCCGATCGAGACCGTTGTTAGTGCTTTGAAGCAACTCTTCGTTATAGTTGATCGGGTGACGATAGTGAACAGAAAGCATGAAGAAGCGAAGCAGCTGTGGATCATGCTTTTGGATGATGTCATGCACCAAGACGAAATTCCCCAGGGATTTGGACATCTTTTCGTTATCGATATTAATATACCCATTATGCAGCCAATAGTTTGCAAAAGTCTTGCCAGTCAGTGCTTCCGATTGGGCAATTTCGTTTTCATGATGCGGGAATGATAGATCTTGACCGCCAGCGTGAATATCGATGGTGTCGCCAAGGTATTTGCGTGCCATTGCCGAGCATTCGATGTGCCAGCCCGGCCTGCCTTTGCCCCAAGGACTATCCCAGTGGATTTCTCCTTCTTTTGCAGCCTTCCATAATACAAAGTCAAGCGCATCTTGCTTCTTTTCCCCTACTTCAATACGCGTTCCTAGCTGCAGATCATCTATCGGTTGATGGGAGAGCTTGCCGTACTCTTTGAATTCACGGGTCCGGTAATAGACATCTCCGCCAGACTCATATGCAAATCCTTTATCGATTAATGTCTCGATGAATTCTATGATGATGTCCATGTTTTCCGTTACTCTTGGATGGACGGTCGCCTGCTTGCAACCAAGTGCAGACACATCATCATGATAGGCAGCGATGAACCGCTCCGCAATCGTCGGAACATCTTCTCCCAATTCCTTGGCAGCTTTTATCAGCTTATCGTCCACATCGGTGAAGTTGGACACATAGTTCACTTCATAACCCCTGTATTCCAAATATCTCCTTACGGTATCAAATACGATCGGCGGCCTTGCATTCCCGATATGGATGTAGTTATAGACGGTCGGTCCGCATACATACATCTTGACCTTGCCCTCTTCAAGCGGTACGAACTTCTCCTTTTGACGTGTCAGTGTATTATAAAGATGAATGGTCATCTACTTTCTTCCTCTCTTTTAAAAGTAACAATTCATTTTGCAGGTGGGCGATTTGCTTTTCCAATTCCACAAATCTGTCACCGGTCGGATCTGGAAGCTCATGATGGTTCAGATCCCTTTTCACCTTCACACCATCCTGTATGACGATCTTGCCGGGGATGCCGACCACCGTTGAGTTCGCTGGTACATCTTTCAGGACAACCGATCCCGCTCCGACCTTGGAATTCTCTCCGATCGTGATGGAACCCAACACCTTCGCCCCTGTTGCTATCAGGGCGTGGTCCTGTATGGTTGGATGCCGTTTACCTTTTTCTTTCCCGGTACCGCCCAGGGTTACTCCTTGGAAGACAGTAACATTATTCCCAATTTCACAGGTTTCACCTATCACAACACCCATTCCGTGGTCGATAAAAAATCTTCGTCCTATTTTTGCTCCGGGATGAATCTCGATCCCTGTGAAGAACCGGCTTATCTGGGAGATGGCCCTGGCGAGGAAGAACATTTTCCGTTTAAAAAAGGCATGCGCCAATCGATGGGCCCAGACGGCATGGAGGCCTGAATATGTCAGGATCACTTCAAAATAATTCCTTGCAGCAGGATCCTGTTCGAATACAACTTCAATGTCTTCCTTCAATCTTCGAAACATGGAGTGATCCTCCTTTCTTCTTTTTCTGATGCATGAAGTCAAAAAAAACGCCTCCGTGTCATTGACACAGAGACGCTTATGGCGCGGTTCCACTCTGTTTGGATGCAGGCACGATTATAAATAAGGGCCACATCCCCACTTAGACCTCTTAACGGGAGGTTGCCGCTGTTACTTACTTGGCAAGTGCCGTTCAGCAACAGACTCCGAGGTGCATTTCAGAAAAGTCATCACTTGAATCGCTTGCAGCCAGTGGCGATTCTCTCTGGGAAGGATGTACGCTTCTTACTCTCCTCATCCACATTCTTGTGTATGGGTGCATGTTGATGAATCAACACGACATGTTATCTATTATACTTAATGCAACTTTAAGAAAGTTAGTTCTATCATATTATGTTTTAAGAAAAATGTTAACCAATTAGCTTCGATAATCTTGCTAGAACCGTTTCTTTGCCTAAAAGGTGAATGGTTTGAGGCAGGTCACGACCATGCGTTTGCCCTGTTGTTGCCACACGAATCGGCATGAACAGCTTCTTCCCTTTATGGCCGGTCGCTTTTTGGACGGCTTTGGTTGCAGCCTTTATGTTGTCCACGGAGAAATCCTCCATGGTTTCGATTTCTTTATGGAAAGCTTCCATCACTTCTGGCACTTGCTCTTCAGCCAAGACAGCCTTTGCTTCCTCATCATACTCAATATCCGTTTTGAAGAACATTTCAGTCAGCTCGACGATCTCCGCCCCGAAACTCATCTGTTCTTGGTATAGACCGATAAGCTCTTTTGCCCATGCTTTTTTATCTTCTGTCATCGATCCTTCCAGACGGCCTGCTTTTATCAGGTGCGGCAAGGATAGGTCAACAAGTCGGTCCAGTTCCATCGTTTTGATGTACTGGTTATTCATCCAAGTCAGTTTATTTGTATCAAATACTGCAGGTGATTTGGATAAACGTGCTGTATCAAAGATCTCGATGAATTGCTCCTTAGAGAAAACTTCCTCTTCCCCGACAGGAGACCAGCCAAGCAAGGCAATGAAGTTGAATAATGCTTCCGGCAAGTAGCCAAGCTCTTCATATTGCTCAATAAACTGGATGATGGACTCATCACGTTTACTTAATTTTTTGCGGCTTTCGTTGACAATCAATGTCATATGACCGAATGTCGGAACATCCCAACCAAGAGCTTCAAAGATCATGATTTGCTTTGGCGTATTGGATATATGATCATCTCCGCGCAGGACGTGAGAGATCTTCATCAGGTGGTCATCCACCGCCACTGCAAAGTTATATGTCGGCGTGCCATCTTTCTTCACAATGACAAAGTCCCCGATGCCTTCCGAATCAAAGGAGACGTCTCCTTTAACCATGTCATCAAACTTGATTTCTTTGCTTTTTGGCACCCGGAAACGAATGCTCGGCTCTCTTCCTTCTGCCTCAAAGGCTTTCTGCTCTTCTGCGGTTAAATTGCTGTGTTTGCCGGAGTAATTAGGGTTCTCTCCGCGGGCGATTTGTTCTTCGCGTTCTGCTTCAAGCTCCTCTTCCGTGCAATAGCATTTATAGGCAAGGTCTTTTTCTAAAAGCTCATTGTAAAACTTAGTATAGATCTCATTACGTTCTGATTGACGGTATGGACCATATTCGCCACCTACATCAACGCTTTCATCCCAGTCCATCCCAAGCCACTTCAAATATTTCAGCTGGCTCTCTTCTCCACCGGCAATATTGCGCTTTTTATCAGTATCCTCGATGCGGATGATGAACTTCCCGTTTTGGCTGCGTGCAAACAGGTAGTTGAAAAGTGCTGTTCTGGCATTTCCTATATGTAAGTGCCCTGTTGGACTTGGGGCATATCGTACCCGAACTGTCATGTTTGTTACCTCCATTTTCCGCCGGCTTTCGGACCCGGGCGGTTTTTAAAACTAAGCATTATTTTAACATAAAAATGCTGGATTCGTATCTATTTCTTTCTATAGGTTTCTTTTAGCGCCGCTGTTGATTTCCGCAAATGGCTTCGCTTTCCTAGGGGCTGACGAGAGCCTCCTCGGCTACCGCCTGCGGGGTCTCCACCTAGCGCTATCTCCCTCAGGACAAGGAAGGCTCGGCAGCGATACATCGCACGAAGAAAATGCGTAGTATTTTCGAGGAGTCTTCGCCATTTGCTCCAATCACCAGCTAAAGATCTCGTTGTCAAACTCTACTTCTTTAGTAGTAGGACGGCAGCTTGGGCTGCGATGCCTTCTTCTCTTCCTGTGAAGCCGAGTTTCTCTGTGGTGGTCGCTTTTACGTTGACTTGGTCCACATCGGCTTCTAACAATTCTGCAATTCGTTTGCGCATTGGTTCAATATGGGGAGCCATCTTTGGTTTCTGTGCAATGATGGTACAGTCCACATTGCCAAGTGTGTATCCTTTTTCTTTTACTATTGCCCAGACCTGTTGCATTAAAACAGCAGAATCCGCATTTTTGAATGCCGGATCTGTGTCAGGAAAGTGCTTTCCGATATCCCCTTCACCGATTGCACCTAAGCAGGCGTCAGAAATTGTATGTAAAAGTACATCCGCATCGGAGTGACCAAGCAGTCCCTTCTCATAAGGGATGGTGATTCCCCCGATTATTAAAGGCCTTCCTTCAGCAAACTGATGTACATCAAAACCTTGTCCGATACGAAACATTGTGGCTCTTCCTCTCTCCTGCGTATTATTTTTGTAAAATAGCGTTCGCAATTATTAAATCATCCGGTGTCGTCAATTTAATGTTTTCATATTCCCCTTCAACGATATGTACCGGTATGCGTATCCTCTCGACCAGACTCGCTTCGTCTGTACCTAAAAAACCTTCTGCCTTCGCTTGTTCATGGGCCTGCATCAAAACGGGAAAACGAAAAGCCTGCGGGGTTTGGATGGACCATAAACTTGATCGTTCCACCGTCTCTTCCACTACACCTTCCTGATTGACACGCTTGATGGTATCTTTTACAGGCACACCGACGATCGCAGCCCCCTCTATGGCTGCCGTCTCCACCAGTTTGTGGATGACATTACGTGAAATGAAGGGTCTTGCCCCATCGTGCACAAGCACAATTTCTTCATCTTGTAACGATTTAAGACCATTATACACACTATCCTGCCTCTCTTCTCCGCCTTTCACCAATTCTTTTATTTTCTTCATTGGATATTGGGCAAGAAGCTCATTGAATATATCTTTTTCTTTTTCATTAATAACCAGTTTGATTTCTTTACAGCTAGGATCCTTTTCAAAAACTGATAGGGTATGTACGATGACAGGCTTCCCCGCAAGCTCGATGAACTGCTTGTTTTTTCCTGCCTTCATCCGCTTTCCTTGACCTGCTGCCAGAACGATTACTCGATAGTTCATTTTTACTCTCCCATGAGTGTAATTTTTTATGCTGAAATAACTTCAACCCTCCAAGCTAAGCTTTAGAGGGTAGAGGTTTGGTATTTTTTGATGTGTTATGTCATAATGCTGCGCGTTCTAATTGTTTTGGCTTGGCAAAAATCATTCGGCCAGCAGAGGTCTGCAGGACGCTTGTGACAAGGACCTGTATGTGCTTGCCGATGTAATCACGGCCTTCTTCCACGACGATCATGGTACCGTCATCCAGGTATGCCACACCCTGGTTATGCTCTTTTCCGTCTTTGATGACTTGGACGGTCAGTTCTTCCCCCGGTAGGACGACTGGCTTGACCGCATTGGCTAGATCATTGATATTCAACACTTCAACACTTTGAAGCTCACATACTTTGTTAAGGTTGAAATCATTTGTCACGACTACACCGGAAGTCAATTTTGCCAGTTTGACAAGCTTGGAGTCCACTTCCTGGATATCTTCAAAATTACCTTCATATATTTCCACTTTGATGGCTAGTTCCTTTTGGATTCTGTTTAAAATATCTAGTCCTCTTCGTCCGCGATTACGTTTCAAGACATCTGAGGAGTCGGCTATATGCTGAAGTTCTTCAAGGACAAATCTAGGAATGACAATGGTCCCTTCAAGAAATCCTGTCTGGCAAATATCTGCCACTCTTCCATCGATGATCACGCTCGTATCCAAAATCTTCAGCTTCTTGGAGGATAAATCCAGATCGTCTTCCTCGACCGACTTTTTCTTTCCGAACTTAGAAGAAATCGAAAAAAGATTCACCAGCTCATCACGCTTCTTAAAGCCTACTTGAAACCCAAGATACCCTAATAGAATGGTAATGAAAATAGGGAAGATCGCGCTGACAAATGGAATTCTTTCAAGAGGGATGACCGCTAAATAAGCGACTATCAATCCGAAAATAAGTCCAAGGCTGCCGAATAGTACATCTGTTACCGGCGCTTTTACCAACGATTCCTCTATCCACTTAATGAACCCGACCACATAATCCACTAACCAAAAAGTAAGGATGAAAAATATAATTGCTCCTAAGATCGCAACAGTATAAGGCTTCGTAAGAAAAGGAATATCTCCTAAATTTAAGAGAGAAAACAGCTCAGGAATAAAGAATATCCCCAATGTCCCCCCAAGAATTAGAAAGAATACTTGAACCATACGCCTTAACATTGCCTCACCTCCCTTTATTCATTATAAACAGTTTCCTATAAATAAAACGTCGAATAAGCTATTAATTTACATTTGTTAGGATTTTGTCACATTCAAGATTGTGAATGCCCTCTCCCATTACATTTGCCGGTCAATCAGAAGTTGGTCCTGTATCCGCTTCAAGCCTTCTTTTATCTTCCTCGCCCTTACCTCTCCTATGCCTTCCACGTCGTCGAGTTCTTCGACTGTTGCCATCAGTATCTGTTTCAGATTGAGAAAGCGGCATACGAGGTTTTCTATTACAAGCGGCGGGAGTCTAGGAATCTTATGCAGGACTCGATATCCTCTTGGGAGGACGATCTCATCCGGATTCATGAAGCCTGAATACCCGAGCATTTTCATAATGACCGCATCATCGAGGAGATCTGTGTTGGCCAATTCCTGCAATCTCCTTAATATCATGAAAGCATCCCTGTCTTTGTCGACACAATAATCCTTGATGAGAAGGATTGCCTCTTCTTCAATATGGGCAAGAAGCTCCGTCATTTGGAGGCGGATGAGCCTTCCTTCCGTTCCAAGCTCATTGATATAACTAAGAATCTCATTTTTAATGCGGAGAACCATCTCAATGCGATGTATGACCTGCAGCAGTTCTGATAAGGACACCTGTTCTTCGAATTCCAATGCACCAAGATTGGTGATGCCCTGGTCAAGCACGGATTTATACTTTTCAAGTGTTTGGATTGCCTGATTGGCTTTAGTGAAAATAACCCCGATATCCCGGAGTGCATAGCGGAAATCACCTTTGTACAAAGTGATGACATTGCGGCGCTGGGAAATGGCGACAACAAGGCATCCGGTCTGTTTGGCCACACGCTCTGCTGTACGGTGCCTCATACCGGTTTCAGTGGAAATGATAGTAGAGTTAGGTGTTAATTGGGCATTGGCATATAATATCTTCGTACCCTTTTCATTAAGGATGATGGCACCATCCATCTTTGCAAGTTCATACACATAGGCAGGACTGAAGGGACAATTGATGGAAAAGCCTCCGTCCACCATTTCTTTCACTTTATCATTGAATCCAACTACAACCAGTCCGCCCGTCTGGGAGCGAAGAATATTGTTGATCCCTTCCCTGATGGGTGTTCCCGGTGCAATAAACTGTAACGTATCTGCCATGATTTTTTCTTTCAGCCGTTGTTCTTCCATCTCTATCCCCCTAGAGTATATTGAAGAGCCTGTTCAATCGTATTAACCCCGATTACATTCACCTCTTTTGGCACGGTCCATCCACCAAGGTTCTTTGCAGGGATGATCACTCGCTTAAATCCTAGTTTTGCAGCTTCCTGCACGCGTTGTTCAATACGGGAAACCCGCCTGATTTCACCTGTCAAGCCAACTTCCCCGATCACTACATCCGTTGGTTCAGACGTTTGGTTGCGGAAACTGGAAGCGATGCTGACCGCCACTGCCAGGTCGATGGCCGGTTCGTCCAGTTTGACCCCGCCCGCTACTTTCAAGTAAGCGTCTTGGTTTTGCAGCAATAAGCCGACCCTTTTTTCAAGCACCGCCATGATAAGCGACACTCTGTTATGGTCAATTCCGGTTGCCATCCTGCGGGGGTTGCCATATCCGGTCGGCGATATGAGTGCCTGGATTTCCACCAACACGGGGCGCGTCCCTTCCATTGAGGCCACTACGGTAGAACCGGCAGCTCCCTTTGACCGTTCTTCGAGGAAGATTTCAGAAGGATTCTTTACCTCGGTAAGGCCTTCTTCCTTCATTTCAAAAATACCAATCTCATTTGTGGATCCGAATCTATTTTTAACGGAGCGTAAAATACGGTACGTATGATGACGTTCTCCTTCAAAATATAGCACAGTGTCCACCATATGTTCCAATAACCGTGGGCCTGCTATGGAGCCTTCTTTTGTTACATGGCCGACAATGAAGACTGCTATGTTCTTAGTTTTCGCGATCCTCATCAATTCCGCAGTACACTCCCTGACCTGGGAGACGCTTCCCGGAGCCGAGGTCACGGCCGGATGATAAACGGTCTGGATGGAATCGACGACAAGCAAGGTCGGCTGCACATCCTCCACCGCTTTTGCCACCAGTTCAAAATCCGTTTCGGATAATACAAAAAGCTCTTCTGCCTGCACGCCTAATCGATCGGCACGCAGCTTTGTCTGTTGAACAGATTCTTCCCCAGATATGTATAGGACACGATGCTTTTTCAGAGCCAATTGAGAACATACCTGCAGCAATAGAGTCGACTTCCCGATACCCGGATCTCCCCCGATAAGTACGAGTGACCCTTGGACCAATCCGCCTCCAAGCACTCTGTTGCATTCCTCCATATCCGTGTAGATCCTGGATTGCTTTATATTTTCCACTTTCGTTATCGATTCTGCTTTTCTTGCCAATGTGGAGGAGGAAGTTGTAAAGCCCCCGCGCCTTGGAGTACGGGATTCCTCTAACTCCTCGACCATCGTATTCCACGCATGGCACCCAGGGCATTTTCCCATCCACTTAGGGGACTCATACCCGCATTCCTTACACATAAACTTTGTCTTACGCTTTGCCATCCAAAAATCCTCTCCATGAAAAAATGGTTCTATGATTATTATGTTATCCCTTGCTTTTTGTGCCTCATCGTTTGTGACCTTTCAGGCGCGGCGAGGTGGCTCAAGTAACCCTAATGAGTAAAGCAAACACCAAGAGCAAAAGTGCAACAGGGAGTATTAGTAGAAACGATGTTAACAGTTATCTCTATGAAATGACCTACTTAAAAATACCATAGTTTTCCTTCTTTTATGATACCTCATTTCACCTTATCTACGCTAATTTAAACTATTGGAAAATATAAGAAAGGAGGAAGCTCTATTGTAAAAGAGCTTACCTCCGTTTCTATTCTCATCCATTGAATCTCATGCTTATTTTACTTTTTCCACATCTCGGACAACAAATTCCCCATCCACTACATCCAAGGAAATTTTCTTGCCTTTCTCAATATTTCCTCTCAGCAATTCTTCGGATAGTTTATCTTCTACATGCTTTTGAATGGCACGGCGCAACGGTCTTGCACCATATTCCGGATCGTAGCCTTCTTCTGAGATCTTTTCTTTTGCCGCTTCTGTCAGTTCGAGGTCGATATCCTGCTCTTTCAGACGCTTCGTCAACTGGTCGGCAAGCAATGTGACAATTTCTTTCAAGTGCGTTTTCTCCAAGGAATGGAACACGATCATTTCATCAACACGGTTCAGGAACTCCGGACGGAATGCTTTTTTCAACTCATCCATCACTTTCCCTTTCATGTCTTTGTAATTCTGGTTCTCATCTTGCACGTTAAAGCCGACATACTTATTACGCTTCAAGGCGTCCGCCCCAACGTTGGATGTCATGATGACAAGTGTGTTGCGGAAGTCGACTGTACGGCCTTTGGAATCTGTCAAACGGCCATCCTCTAATACTTGTAAAAGGATATTGAACACATCAGGGTGTGCCTTTTCAATTTCATCTAAAAGGATGACAGAATACGGTTTGCGACGAACTTTCTCCGTCAGCTGTCCGCCTTCATCATACCCTACATAACCTGGAGGAGAACCAACTAAACGGGAAGTCGAATGCTTCTCCATATACTCGGACATATCGATGCGGATCATGGCATCCTCATCACCGAAGATGGATTCCGCCAACGCTCTCGCAAGCTCGGTTTTCCCGACCCCTGTCGGCCCAAGGAATATGAAGGAGCCAATTGGACGCTTCGGATCTTTCAACCCTGCACGTGCACGGCGGACGGCTTTAGATACCGCTTTGACCGCTTCATCCTGTCCGATGACACGGGAGTGCAATAAAGATTCCATGTTTAACAGTTTATCTGTTTCTGTCTGTGCAAGTTTGGATACCGGAATTCCCGTCCAGCTTGATACCACCATCGCGATATCTTCCACTGTCACCTCGGAATTCTCCTGGCCTTGCTTTTCTTTCCATGTTTTCTTCGTTTCTTCTAATTGTTCACGAAGACGCTGTTCTGTATCTCTTAAAGATGCTGCCTTTTCAAACTCCTGGCTCTGTACAGCGGCATCTTTTTCGTTTCGAACAGATTCAAGCTTAACCTCCAACTCTTTTAAGTTCGGAGGTGTAGTAAAGGAACGAAGTCGTACCTTCGATCCTGCTTCATCAATCAAATCGATTGCTTTATCCGGCAGGAATCGGTCACTGATGTAACGGTCGGACAATTTAACTGCCTGCTCGATCGCTTCATCGGTAATGGATACTCGGTGATGGGCTTCATAACGGTCGCGAAGACCTGTCAGAATCTGAATGGATTCCGCGGCTGTCGGCTCATCCACCTGGATTGGCTGGAAGCGTCGCTCTAGTGCTGCATCCTTTTCGATATATTTACGGTACTCATCCAATGTTGTCGCACCGATACATTGCAATTCCCCACGTGCCAAGGATGGTTTCAGGATATTGGACGCATCGATCGCACCCTCTGCTCCACCGGCACCGATCAACGTGTGCAGCTCATCGATGAACAGGATGATGTTGCCCGCTTGGCGGATCTCATCCATAACTTTCTTTAAACGGTCCTCAAATTCCCCGCGGTATTTCGTCCCTGCTACCACCGTACCCATATCCAAGGTCATAACACGCTTGTCACGGAGGATTTCCGGCACTTCGTTGTTGACGATCTGCTGTGCAAGACCTTCTGCGATAGCGGTTTTCCCTACCCCAGGCTCCCCGATCAATACTGGGTTGTTCTTAGTCCTGCGGCTTAATACCTCAATTACACGCTGGATTTCCTTGCTTCTCCCAATAACAGGATCCAAGCTTCCTTCACGTGCCACCGCCGTCAGGTCCCTTGCAAGACTATCAAGTGTAGGTGTATTTACATTGGCAGATGCGCCTCCTTGATGGCCACCCGAGGATTCATTGCTTCCAAGCAGCTGTAACACTTGCTGGCGTGCTTTGTTTAAGCTTACACCCAAATTGTTCAGCACGCGTGCCGCTACGCCCTCTCCTTCACGGATAAGACCAAGCAGTACATGCTCCGTCCCTACATAAGAGTGTCCCAGTTTACGAGCCTCGTCCATGGAAAGTTCTATTACTTTCTTGGCTCTAGGTGTGTAGTGAGGGATAGACTGTCCACTATCCTGCCCTCTGCCGATAAGGTTTTCTACTTCTTTTTGAATTTTCTCAGGGCCTAACCCAAGGGCAATCAGCGCTTTTGCCGCAATGCCCTCCCCTTCTCTTACCAAACCAAGCAAGATATGCTCGGTACCTATATTGTTATGGCTAAGGCGCAACGCCTCTTCCTGTGCTAATGCCAATACTTTTTGCGCTCTTTCCGTAAATCGACCAAACATCATATCCAATCGCCTCCCGAATAATTAATCTCTTTACTTTAACCGCATTCTTTCCCGAATCAAGCTCGCCCTGCGAACATCTCTTTCATCCGGCTTTAATGGTCCCCCAGCATATTGTTGAAGGAATCCCGGTTGGGTCAATATCATTAATTCGTTTAAAATTGATCTGGAAATGTCAGTGATATAGCCTAGATCTATACCAAGCCGGACATTCGACAAACATTTTGCCGCCTCTTTCGTTTCCATCACCCGGCTGTGTGCCAGCAACCCGTATGAGCGAAATACCCTATCTTCTAATTGTATGTTGGAAGTTTTAACTAATGCTTCCCTGGCAGAGCGCTCTTGTGTTATTAGTTGCTGGACGACACTCATAAGATCCTGGACAATATCATCCTCTGACTTTCCAAGTGTCATCTGGTTGGAAATCTGAAAGATGTTCCCTAAAGCTTCGCTGCCTTCCCCGTAAATTCCTCTAACAACTAATCCCAATTGATTAATTGCCGGGACTATCCGGTTCATCTGTTGGGTCAATACCAAAGCTGGAAGGTGCATCATAACAGAAGCACGCAGCCCCGTCCCCACATTCGTCGGACAGCTTGTTAAGTATCCTCGTTTTTCATCAAACGCATAATCAATCTTTTCTTCTATCCAATCATCCAATGAATTGGCCATCTGTAAAGCCTCACCCAGCTGCAAACCGGGAAATAAACATTGAATCCTTATATGGTCCTCCTCATTTATCATAATGCTCACTTCTTCATTCGGTGATAACAAACATGCGCCAAATGCCGATTCCTCGGCCAGTTGTGGACTGATCAGGTGCTTTTCTACCAGCACCCTTTTCTCCAGCGCATTTAATTCCTCCATCAGAAGGAACTCCAACTCACCAAGATCCTTGAAGGACTGCTCCCCAAAGTGCTGCTTCATCACATCCACTATTTTCTGCGCTTCCTCATTGCTCGCCACAGTCGGGAACTGCATCTTTTCCAAATTCCTAGCAAGCCTCACCCGGCTGCTGAGGACAATCTCTGAATCCGGTCCTTCCTGTTTCATCCATGAACTGACTGCATTATTTAAAAAGTGTTCAAGAGACATCTACTGCTCCCCCTCTCTTTTTTCACTCAGTTGCTTTTCCAACTCTCTGATTCTATCTCTCGTATTCGCCGCACTTTCAAACTCTTCCTGTCTGATAAGCTCCTGCAATTCCTCTTTCAGAGAATCTATTTCCTTTCTTACATGCATGCTGCCACCGATTCTTCTTGGTATCTTCCCGGCATGCAACGTATTTCCACTGTGCAATCTTTTCAATATAGGCTGCATCTTCCCAGCAAACGTATGATAACACTCTGAACAACCGAAACGGCCAATCTTGGTAAACTGTTGGAAGGTCATCTTGCACCGCTCACACTGCAGCACCTTCTTAGGCTCCAGCTCCTCTTGTTTCGGATTTGGAATCGCCTGTTCTGTGTTCAATAAACCTGCAATCAAGTTATTAATCGAAAACCCTGATCCCCCAGTAAACATCGACACACTCCCTTTTTCCTGGGCACATTGCTCACATAGATGGACTTCAGATTTTTCCCCATTGATGATTTTCGTAAAATGAAGAGCGGCTGGACGCTCCTGACATTCTTGACATACCATTTGAATCCCCCCTACCGATACTTCAAAGTGGTCAGCATTGCGGTTAACATCCTCGCCCGCAGCTCATCTCTTTCAGGCAATCCCAAATACAGGACCGACCGATCCATCACACTTACCATTATCTTCGCTTCCCGGGCGGAAATCACCTTCTCTTCCACCAGGCGATAAATAACATCCTCCGCACTTGCCTGTGATACCCTCTCATCCACCAGCTCAATAATCTGGTCGATCAGTTGCAAATGATCATGAGCCTTAATCTTAATGATGCGGATATAACCGCCGCCACCACGTTTGCTTTCCACCAAATACCCACGCTCGATCGTAAACCTCGTATTTATCACATAATTGATCTGGGATGGCACGCACTCAAACTTATCAGCAATCTCACTCCGTTTAATCTCAGCAGAATTCTCCCTGCTCCGTTCCAAAACCTGTTTCAAGTAATGCTCAATGACATCAGATATGTTCCTCATGCTATCCTCCCATCTGACCTTGACTATCTTTGACTATATGTAAAATATATAAGACCTTGAAAAAAATTTCAATAGATAACCTTTCGCTAAAAACTGTCATCCTCTTCGGTTGGCCGGTGGCTTTGCATGTATATATGTAGGAATCAGAAGGGATTTGGATTGCTTTTTAACTTATAATTCAACGTTGAACTCCCTCTCAAACAGAATTCCACTTTTATGATATCTCTAAACGTCAATTGGTCAAAATTGTTCAAAAGAAATTGGAGGGGGAGCTTGAGTGAGTGAGAAGCACACTTTATGGTGAGGTGTTTATACTTAAGAGGGGCTTCATTATAACGTTGAGGATATTTTTGAGGTAAAGAGGAGTGTCAGAGAGGCTTCATAACACTGATGAAGGGGTTAATCGCGGTAAACCTTTGTTATAGGTTCGGAAAATTTTGGTTTTATCCGTGACTTTTTCGTTTTATCCGCGACTTTTCCGTTTTATCCGCTAACTTTTCGTTTTATCCGCTAACTTTTCGATATATCCGCTATTCGACACCGTCTGACATCCCGCATTCCTCTCCACCCCCACCTTCCCACACAACACAAAAAAACCAGCGCCTATTTTCATAAGCACTGGTTTCTCTCGATTTGCCTGGCAACGTCCTACTCTCACAGGGGGAGATCCCCCAACTACCATCGGCGCTGAAGAGCTTAACTTCCGTGTTCGGTATGGGAACGGGTGTGGCCTCTTCGCCATCACTACCAGACAATTATTCAGTTGAAGGTTGATCCTTCAAAACTAGATAATGTGTTCATATCAAGAAATTCCTATCGTTCAACTACTCTAAATGTTGTGGTTAAGTCCTCGATCGATTAGTATTCGTCAGCTCCACATGTCGCCATGCTTCCACCTCGAACCTATCTACCTGATCATCTTTCAGGGATCTTACTTGCCGAAGCAAAAGGAAATCTCATCTTGAGGGGGGCTTCATGCTTAGATGCTTT
>LQXN01000045.1 GCA_001648575.1 Sutcliffiella horikoshii DSM 8719
ATATGTCTATGAGGAACATTAAAAATCATTTCCTGTTGCTTTTCTGACCAATCATCGGTGTACTTCTTGCCACACTTATGACAGAAACGACTCTTACATGTAAAGCATACAAACTTCGCTTGGGAATTCTTTTCACAACCAAAACATTCGTATCGAGCATATCCAAGATCCGTTGTTCCACACCTAATCGCTTTTTGAACCGTTTCTTTAATATCATCACGATATGTTTCAGGGTACGAGTTTCCATGCATTCTCCAATAACCGTCAAAATGATCTTTAAGTATTTGTTTAATAACTCCACTCTTGATATTTTTCATAGTCATTCTTCCCATTTTTATTTATGTACCTTAAATTATACCGGACACTTATCCACAATTCGATTATTTTATAATTTCCTAAACAAATAAAAAGCCCCCCAAAGGTGGGAGGCCAAAGTATAAATTATTTAACTAATTTGCTTTTTGCTTGAAAAGGTAGGTCCAATCTTACGAGATCCTCAAACGTTTCACGTCGAATGACTAATTGTGCTTCTCCATCTTCGACAAACACTACTGCCGGTTTAGTGATACGGTTGTAGTTGTTTGCCATGGCATATCCATACGCTCCCGTGCAGAATACTGCAAGGAAGTCTTCATGGTTTGCTTTTGGTAATGGAAGGTCCCAAATGAGCATGTCACCGGATTCGCAGCATTTTCCCGCAATGGAAACCTTGTCGTTTGCTTCATCTTTCACTCTATTTGCCAGTACGGCTTCATATTTAGCTTGATAAAGTGCAGGGCGGATATTATCCGTCATTCCACCATCAATTGCCAAGTAATGTCTTATATTTGGTATTTCCTTTTTCGACCCCACAGAGTAGATGGTTGTACCAGCATCCCCTACTAAGGAACGACCCGGCTCAATCCAGATTTCCGGCATCTTTAATCCTTTGTCAGCTACAAAAGACTGTACATCCGAAATGATTTCTTCTACGTAGACGGAAGCTGGTAACGGGTTGTCTTCTTCTGTATAACGGATCCCGAATCCGCCTCCAAGGTTTACAACGCGCGCTTCGAATCCATCTTGATCGTTCCACTCTTTTAAAGTTTCAAAAAGCTTTCCTGCCGCGAGCTTAAATCCAGTCGTTTCGAAAATCTGGGAGCCGATGTGACAGTGAATCCCCAACAAGTCCAAATGGGAGGCCATAGAAGCATTCTTCATCGCTTCATGAGCCTGACCGCTCTGAAGGTCGAAGCCAAACTTTGAGTCTTCCTGGCCGGTTAAAATATAATCGTGGGTGTGTGCATTGATTCCAGGTGTTACGCGCAATAATACCGGCATGACATAACCGTGTTTCTCACAAACATCCTGAAGTAACTTCAATTCCAGGAAGTTATCGACTACAACACAGCCGATCTTCTTCTCCACTGCCATTTCAAGTTCTTCAACGCTCTTGTTATTCCCATGAAAATGTATACGTTCTACAGGGAAGTTTGCCACAAGAGCCGTATACAACTCTCCACCTGATACTACATCAAGTGATAAACCTTCTTCTTTTACTAACTGAAACATCGCCACGGATGAAAATGCTTTACTTGCATATGCAACTTGAGCTTTTACGCCAAGATTTTTGAAAGTTTTTTGAAAATCGCGTGCACGTTCTCTGATCAGCGCCACATCGTATACATACAGCGGAGTGCCATATTCTCGTGCCAAGTCGATCGTATCGACTCCACCTATTTCTAAATGTCCTTTTGCGTTCACTGTACTAGTTCCATGATAATACATTTGCCGTTTCCCCTTACACTTGTAGTTTATATGTAGCTCTATTTTATACCATATTCTCTAGTAGAGAGATGTGGATGTGTTCTAGCCCTGTTTTCCAAATTTAAGCAAAAAACAGCTAAACAGAAGCTTTAGCTGCTCGAAAAATCACTTTCATTCTGCACTTGATTAAACTAAACTCTACCACATCTCCCAACCTCTATCAAGCGAATATTCTTACTAGTTTGTTATTGAGGCTGACGGAATCGATTCTTCGGATGGACGATACTTGGTCGTATTTTTGCACCCGGGGTACTTCTTCGGATCAGGATCATAAATAATGCTTTTGGGCTGAATGGGATAAATGGCCATAAATAAGGTGTGTTTAAGGAGCGTGTCCCTGCCAGGAAAAGGACAAAGATTGTCACCCCTACCACCAATCCAGGCACATGGAATAATGCAACAAGTACCAGCAATATCAATCGGACTATTTTATTTGCGACACTTAATTCATAACTAGGCGTAGTGAACGACCCTATCGCGGCGACAGCTACATATAGAATGACTTCCGGAACAAACAATCCTACATCTATAGCGATTTGTCCAATCAATACAGCAGCAATCAGGCCCATGGCGGTGGACAGCGCCGTAGGAGTGTGGATGGCAGCCAACCTCAGGAACTCTATTCCGATATCCGCTAAAAAGATTTGAAAAACTATTGGAATATTGGATTCTTCATTTGGTCCGACAAAACCGATAGGCTCTGGTAAAAGGCCTGGTTCTAAGACCATAAGGAACCAAAGCGGCAAAAGGAATAAGGATGCGAATATCCCCAAAAAACGAACCCAACGTACAAATGTACCGACTGCAGGAGATTGACGGTATTCTTCCACATGTTGCACATGATGAAAAAAAGTGGTCGGTGTAATGATGACACTTGGCGAGGTATCCACCATGACAATGACATGACCTTCAAGAAGATGTGTTGCAGCAATATCAGGCCGCTCCGTATAACGCACAAGGGGATAAGGATTGAACCCCTGTTTTACGATGAATTCTTCCACAGTTTTATCGGCCATGGTTAGACCGTCTATATCAATATTTTTAGTTTCTTTTCTAACAATATCCACGAGGTCCTCATCCGCAACATCTTTTATGTACGCTAGACAGATATCCGTTTTAGATCGTTCTCCAACCTGAAACATTTCATAGCGGAGCCTCTCGTCCCTTATTCTGCGGCGGGTAAGCGCTGTGTTTACGATGATGTTCTCTACATAACCGTCACGTGCACCCCGGACCACTTTTTCCGTATCCGGCTCTTCTGGATTTCTTCCCGGATAAGATCGTGTATCTATAACAAAGCCACTTTCTTCTCCTTCAAGCAAAATAACGATCAGGCCGCTAAGTACTTGATCCACTACTTCATCCATATACTCTATTTCATTGACTTGTTGGTTCACAAGCCGATTATGAACAATTTCTTTTACTTTGTATGTTTTCTTCTCAAAGTCATTTATGTGGAGGAGTTCTTCCATGATTTCAATGATGAACATCGTATCACAAAGTCCATTTACATAATAGATGTTCAGCTCTTTTTTGAGGACTGTGATTTTTCTTACACCAAGGTCAAAGCTTACATCCAACCCTACTTCATCTTTGAAAAATTTCTCATTGATTGTCAGCTTCGGTGATATTGGTACTTTTTCCATTCCATTGTGAGACATCGTACCCATTCCTCTCTAAAATGATTTCGACAGCTTTGCTCGTTATTGGAGCTCCACGACTTATATCATCTTTCCGTGCCATTTTGCCAATATCCCCAATTCCGACAATAAGTGGAAAGTGCAATTCATCTAAACAATAAACAGTGTCACCGTTTATTCTTCCAATATCCATTTCTTGTATTCCACTTTTATCGACTCCATGAGAAGAGACCTGAAGATCACGGTCTACCGTGACATGGACTTTGGTCCATTCCGACTGATGTGTCTTGGATGCCACCGCTATGACACCCAACACTTCCATCTGAGGGTGTGTGGCGACATATTTCAAAGCCCGCTCGCCGGCCCCTTCCCCAAGGAAGCCACTATCATCGAACATGACAAAAACAGGTTCACTTTTTGCTTGTAAAATAAGTTTTACAAGCTCCTCACCGGTAAGAAGAGTTGGATTTCCGAATGAAGCTGAAATACACCTGCCACCATAATGGGAAGCAACATATTGTATTGTTTTTTTGGCATAAACATCTCCGTCGGTGACTAAAATGACCTGTTTTTTTTGCATGAGTATCTACCCTTTCGGCTTAAAGATAAGTGCTGCGATAAAGGCAAAAAGAATGGCAGCCGATATACCTGCAGAGGTTAATTCAAATATCCCCATGCCTATCCCGATAAAGCCATGTTTTTCAGATTGATGCATTGCCCCGTGCAGCAAGGAATGACCGAAGCTTGTAATCGGTACGGTTGCCCCTGCCCCCGCAAAGTCAATCAGCTTGTCATATATCCCGAATCCATCCAAAACTGCTCCCGCCACCACAAAACTACTCATGACATGTGCAGGGGTCAGCTTTGCAAAGTCCAATAGAAGCTGTCCAACCACACAAATCAACCCACCGACCACGAACGCTATCAAATATTCCATTCACTCCACCCTTTCTAGCACGACGCCATGGGCAATGGTCGGAATGGATTCCTTTTGTTGAATCATCGTCGGACTCAGCAATGCTCCTGTTGCTACCACCAACACCCTTTTTAACATGCCTGTTTTTAACTCATTGATAATATGGGCATAAGTTACAACTGCACAACAACCACAACCGCTTCCGCCTGCAAAAACCTCTTGATCCGGCCTGAAAATCATCAATCCGCAATCACTGTGCTTAACAGAAATGTCAAATCCTTCTTCCTTCAACAATTCTTTGAGGATCGGACTGCCAACCCCCGAGAGATCCCCTGTAACGATAAGGTCATAATGATCCGGATTGACATTCAAATCTTGAAAATGTGCCTGGATGGTGTCTGCAGCAGCAGGCGCCATCGCAGAACCCATGTCAAAAGGGTCTGTGATGCCAAGGTCTATCACCCTCCCGATGGTAGCAGATGTAATCATGATTGGACTTGGCTCTCTGCTGACGAGTGCGGTACCTGACCCGGTAACGGTGAAGGTCGCTGTATCGGGTTTTTGGCCACCATACTCCGTAGGATAACGAAATTGTCGTTCTGCTGTTGCGTTATGGCTGCTTGTGGACGCCAATACCCTGTTGGCAAATCCTGCATCTACCAGCGCAGCCCCCATTGCAAGTGTCTCCATCGAGGTCGAGCAGGCACCGAACATACAAAGAAAAGGGATTTGATGATGACGCGCGACATAGTTGGCCGTCACATTCTGGTTCAGCAGATCGCCGGCAAGGAAAAAGTCTATATCTTCATATTCCAGATTTTCTTTTTTCAGACAGGATAGGATGGACTGCTCCATCAATCTCCTTTCCGCAAGCTCCCAGTTGTCCTCCCCACAGTGAAGCTCCTGGTATTTCTTATCAAACAACTCTCCAAGGGGGCCATCAGCCTCTTTGGGGCCTACCGCCGTCCCCGTTGAGCGGATATAGATCTGATTATCAAATGTCCAGCTTTGTTTTCCTGTAAGACGCATTTTCTCTCCTCCTAACCGGTAAAACTCATATTAAGAAGATATCTGATCATTCCTACGATGTATGCTGCTACTACACCGAATACAACGACACTTCCTGCAAGTTTGAACATATTGGTCGCAACTCCAAGGACGATTCCTTCACTTCTATGCTCCATAGCAGCGCTTGTCATAGAATTGGCAAACCCAGTTACAGGGACAGCGGAACCCGCTCCGGCAAATTGGCCTAACTTATCGTATATCCCCATCCCGGTAAGGAGGGCAGAAATGAGGATTAGGGTGGCAACCGTGGGATTACCTACATTTTTTTCCGAAAAGTTGAAGACATTCATATAGAAGTTCTGTATGCCTTGCCCGATGAGACAAATCAACCCGCCTATAAGAAAGGCTTTCACACAATTCAGGACATAAGGCGGCTTTGGTTGATATTTTTTTATATTATTTTTATAATCGTCTTTTATTTTTGCTCCCATCTCTACTTCTCCTCCATTTACAGATTTACGAAAATAAGCCAATGATACAGAGAACCGACAATCTTACCGAGCACGATAGCCATTAGAAGTATGGCCATCTGCCCATCCACCCCAATACGTTTAGCCAAAATCGGCAATACATTCAGTACTTCCGTCAGTGCTGCCGCCAAAAGGCCTACAAACACTCCACAAAAAAGACCGATCGGGACAGCGAGATAAGAAGGGAGATGAAAGGCCACACTATTCAAGCTGATCCAGCTCCCAAATAAGGCCCCCCCAATCACTCCCCATTCATATCCGTACACAAACTTTGTAGTTTTGGTCAGCTGTGTCAGCCTTGGGATGATTCCAAGAACCGCCAAAAAAGCAACAAAGCCAGAACCTACCGCAAGACCACCAGCCAACCCAAGGAATACGACGAATACTATATTAATTGTCATCAATTTTCTTCGAGCTCTCCTTATTCTCGTGCATGATCACATATTGATCCAAGTCCTGCTGATAATTGAACATTTCCACTTCAAGCGGACTGGGTTCTTCATTAATGCGCTTTCTGAATACGTGATTAAAAAACAAAATCATTCCCAGCCCAAGACCTATAGAGTATGGAATCTGCAGGAGCAAAGGCTTGTCATCCTCAAGCCCAGTGATGGTCTTGAAAATTTTCTGATGGACAATGCGCATACTTACATCCTCATGGAAGTTCATGATGGCAAGGGCAGCACCAAGAAAAAGTAATAACCAGACGGCAACAAAAACATCGGCCTGAATTTCTTTTTCTTATACACGATCTCCACAATCGTTTGAGCGGGACCAAAGGTTTGAATATCAAGTTCTTGCCCTGTCGCCCGGATTTCTTTGATGATTCTCATCACATCCAGTACCACAATGGATTGGTCACTCATATTCACCTGATGGATGGCAATGTTATTAACCTGTTCAATAATGTCGGTGTCTCCAACGAGTTGTGCAACATCCTGCAATTTAATCGTTTGATTTGGACGAGCTTGTATCCGATGACGAAGGCGAACGTACAGCGGTTTATCCATCTTCCAAACACATCCTGCCAAAAGATATTGTATTGGTAGTATGGATTAATGGGTGTTTTACCATGCAAAGGAAAAAAGAACACCAAGAATTACCACGTTTTCTCCAACAAAAAAACCGTACGGACATCACTCATCCATACGGTCTTTCATTTGTTGCAATATCTTCTTTTCCAGACGGCTCACCTGCACCTGGGAGATCCCAAGGCGCTGGGCTACCTCTGTTTGGGTCTGATCCTTGTAGTAACGCAAATATACAATCAGCTTTTCCCGTTCATCCAGTTCTTCAATGGCTTCTTTCAAGGCAATTTTATCAAACCAGCGGTGCTCGGAATGATCTGCGATTTGATCCAGAAGGGTAATAGGGTCTCCATCATTTTCATAGACGGTTTCATGTATTGAAGAAGGAGCGCGTGCAGCCTCTTGGGCGAGGACGACTTCTTCTGCGGTTATTTCCAAGAACTCCGCAATCTCATTGATGGTCGGCACTCTACCATACCTTTTGGATAACTCGTCTTTCGCCTTTCTGATCTTGTTTGCCACTTCTTTCAACGATCTGCTGACCTTCACGCTACCATCATCCCGGATGAATCGTTGTATTTCTCCAATGATCATCGGAACTGCATAGGTGGAGAACTTCACATCATAAGACAGGTCAAACTTATCAACGGACTTCAAAAGGCCGATACAGCCTATCTGGAAAAGGTCATCCGGTTCATAGCCCCTGTTCATGAAGCGCTGAACCACAGACCAGACCAGCCTCATATTTTTTTGAACGATCGTATCGCGTGCTTCTTGTTCACCGGACTGACTTCTTTTGATCAAATCTTTTACTTCATGATCTTTTAGGTATGTTTGTGCTTGGTTCTTGACCTCGACATCCATAGGCTTAGCTCCTTAATTACAAAGCGCTTTGCTCTTAGCTAAATACTTGGTCATACGGATTGAGGTGCCTTTTTCTCTAGATGAATGAATTTCTACATAATCCATAAAGTTTTCCATGATGGTAAACCCCATACCAGAACGCTCGAGCTCAGGCTTAGTAGTGTATAACGGCTGTCTAGCTTCCTCTACATCATCAATACCCATACCTTCATCCTTGATGGTGATATGGACAGCTCCGTCTTCTAGTTCAACAGAGATGTAAACAGTGGCGTTAGGGTCATTGTCATAACCATGGATGATTGCATTTGTCACTGCCTCTGAAACGACTGTCTTGATTTCAGTCAGTTCATCCATGGTCGGGTCCAATTGCATGATGAAAGCCGCTACAGTTACCCTTGCGAACGATTCATTTTGGCTGAGTGCAGAGAATTCCAGGTGCATTTGATTCTTCATTATGCCACCCCCAATTTCTGCAGGGCATTTTGTTCGCTTTCTTCAAGACGGATTATCTTAAACAATCCTGACATTTCAAAAAGACGTTTGACTGCGGGTGAAATAGAACAAACCACCATTTCTCCGCCATTATTTTTAATTTGCTTGTAACGGCCAAGAATGACCCCAAGTCCTGAGCTGTCCATGAATGACAATTGCTCCAAATTCAAAATAATGTGGGAGATCTGATGTTTTTCAATAATCGTTGTAGCCTGCTCACGCAAATTTTCAGCTGTATGGTGATCCAATTCTCCTGCTAACCGAACACAAAGAACATTTTGTTTGACTTCCAAATCAACGGTAAGACTCACTGCACTTTCCCCCTTGTGGAAACTTTGTTCAGTGAGTCAATTTCTATATTTAGATTCTGATTTCCTGCTTAAAGACAAAACTAGTGTTATTTCGCTAAAATAATATGTTCTAATACGTGTAGACCCATAAAGAAAAAATAGTTAATCTAATTTTGAAAAGTGGCCCATGGAGCGTTTGAATAATTGCCACCAGCTTGCTTCCATGCTATCTTTCGCAGCAACAAGGTCGCTCTCTGAAAGGACTTTTCCATCTTTCTTCAGGACAATGGTACCAACTTTATCTCCTTTTTTTACAGGAGCCTTTACATTTTCATCAACTGTTATTTCTTTTTTGACATTATCAGTGTTATCGCCTTTTTTGGTTAGAACAGAAATCGGTTCGCTAGTGACGGCTTCAACTTCCTTTTCCGCCCCTTTGCTGATTTCGACTTTCGCTATAGCTTCATTTCTTTCATACATAGGGTGGGTTTTGTACTGGCTGAAAGCAAAATCCAGCATATTGGTGATTTGAGCATTACGATCTTTCGGAGTCGGAGCACCGAATACGACTGCAATGACTCGCATACCGTCCTTTTTAGCTGTTGCTGTCAGACAATACTTAGCTTCTTGGGTGAATCCTGTTTTGACACCATCCACTCCTGGATAAAA
Source organism: Sutcliffiella horikoshii DSM 8719 (assembly GCA_001648575.1). Taxonomy (GTDB): domain Bacteria; phylum Bacillota; class Bacilli; order Bacillales; family Bacillaceae_I; genus Sutcliffiella_A; species Sutcliffiella_A horikoshii. Next base: position 9,244 of record LQXN01000045.1, read on the forward strand.
CCTTACCAGCTTATTGGTATTGACCAACCAAAATTTCTTTTCTGAATCTTGACGAAGATAGTCTTCGTATTGACCAGTATATTTAGTGATTCCTTCATATTTAAGTAATTCCTTTGCCATAACTGCCATATCATTAGCCGTGCTGTAATGGTCTTTCGCAGGCAAGCCGGTCGGGTTTTGGAATAAGGTATTTTCAAGCCCAAGATCTTTCGCTTTTGCATTCATCTTCTCAACAAATGCTGCTTCCGATCCTGCAATTCTTTCAGCCATCGCAACGGAAGCATCATTTCCTGAGGCAATCGCGATTCCGCGAAGCATTTCGTCTGTAGTCATTTCTTCACCAGGCTCAAGGAAGATTTGTGATCCCCCCATAGAGGCTGCATATTCACTTGTCCTGATTTTTTCATCCCACGTCAATTCACCTTTATCTATGGAATCCATAATTAAGAGCATTGTCATGATTTTCGTCATACTAGCAGGCGGCAACTTCTCGTGTCCATTTTTTTCATACAACACCTGACCGGTGTCTCGTTCAATTAAAATTGCAGATCTTGCATTTTCTGTAAGTTGAACACCTTTTTCTTCCGCCCCTACAACAGGACTAAATGCGGAAAAAGTAAAAGCAATTGCGATTATTGCGGTTGTGAACTTTTTCATCCTTAGACCTCCAATCATTTTCCATACTTCACATTTTTTCCAAAAAGATTGGTTTTATACTAAGTTTTGGAAATGGAGGGAAATTATTTTCCCAAACAAAAAAGCCCCACCCCGAAGGATAGGACTGTTTTCATCATTATTCAGAAATCGTATCGTATACAAGCGGCGGAACTTTTACATCCCCACTTATCACTTTGATGCTTTCATACAATGCTTCTTTCACTTTTGTAAGATCTTCTTGGTTGCTGTGAATGGTTGCAAGCGATTCGCCAGCTTCCACTTTGTCCCCGATCTTTTTGCGAAGGACGATACCTACTGCAAGATCGATTTCGGACTCTTTTGTCGCACGGCCTGCTCCAAGAAGCATAGCCGCTGTTCCAACAGAATCAGCTACTATTTCAGAAACCACACCCGCTTCTTTCGCTTCAAGCTCCACCACATGCTTAGCTTGAGGTAATTTTTCCGGATTGTCTACAACAGAAGCGTCTCCCCCTTGGGCTTCGAGGAAAGTTTTTAAGGTTTCGATGGCAGCACCAGAACGGATAACCTCTTCAAGCATTCCGCGAGCTTCTTCTAATGAGGAAGCTTTTTCGGCTAAAAGAACCATATAACTACCTAGCTCAAGGCAAAGCTCTTCTAAATCTTTTGGTCCCTCGCCGCGCAAAGTGTCGATCGCTTCTTTGATTTCCAATGCGTTACCGATCGCATATCCAAGCGGCTGGCTCATATCAGAGATAACTGCCATCGTTCTGCGTCCTACATTGTTTCCGATGTCAACCATTGCTTTTGCAAGTTTTTTCGCTTCATCCAAGTCTTTCATGAATGCGCCTGCACCTGTTTTAACGTCAAGTACAATAGCGTCTGCCCCAGCAGCAATCTTTTTACTCATGATGGAGCTTGCAATCAAAGGGATGCTATTGACTGTTGCGGTCACATCGCGTAAGGAATAAAGCTTTTTATCAGCAGGAGTCAGGTTACCACTTTGACCGATAACGGCAACTTTATTTTTGTTCACATAGTCAATGAATTCCTGGTTGTCGATTTCAACATGGAAGCCTGGAACAGATTCAAGTTTATCGATGGTACCACCAGTGTGACCAAGGCCGCGTCCACTCATTTTAGCAACCGGTACTCCAACAGCTGCTACTAACGGTGCAAGTACTAATGTTGTCGTGTCGCCAACTCCGCCTGTACTGTGTTTGTCTACTTTAATTCCTTCGATTGCAGAAAGGTCAATCGTGTCACCAGAATGAACCATTGCCATGGTCAAGTCTGCGCGCTCTTGATCGCTCATTCCCTGGAAGAAAATCGCCATGGAAAATGCACTCATCTGATAATCAGGAATGGATCCATCTGTAAATCCTTTGACGATAAATTGTATTTCATCTGTTGATAATACTTTTCCGTCACGTTTCTTTTGTATTAGGTCTACCATTCTCATCCTGAAACACCTCTTATTTTCTAAAATATTGACTGCTTTAAGCGCAGAGAGTCTTCGCCCTGTGCTATTATCAACAGCTGAAAAATCTATTAATGGATCCTACATTCCCTTTACAATTGTTTTAACAAATTGAAGGAAGTTTGCTTTTACCATCTCTGTTGTTTCCATAACTTCATCGTGTGTCAATGGTTGGTCAAGGATTCCTGCAGCCATGTTGGAAATACAAGAGATTCCAAGTACCTTCATCCCGCTGTGACGTGCTATGATAACTTCCGGGACTGTAGACATCCCTACTGCATCCCCGCCTAATGTACGAAGCATTCTAACTTCAGCAGGTGTTTCATATGAAGGACCTGTGTTTCCAACGTACACACCCTCTTGGACTTTAATTCCGATTTCTGCTGCTACATCCTTAGCCAATTTGCGCAACTCTTTGCAATAAGGTACTGACATATCAGGGAAACGCGCACCAAGCTCATTATTGTTCGGGCCGATTAGTGGGTTTGTTCCCATGTTATTGATGTGGTCGGAAATGATCATCAGATCTCCCGCTTCAAAGCTTTCATTGACACCACCTGCAGCATTAGTAACAATCAATTTTTCCACACCCAAATACTTCATTACACGTACTGGGAATGTTACTTTATCCATTGCATAGCCTTCATAGAAATGAAAGCGTCCTTGCATCGCTATAACCGTTTTTCCTTCCAACGTACCGATGACCAGTTGTCCAGCATGTCCTTCCACCGTAGAAACAGGGAATTCAGGTATTTCTGTGTAAGGAATAACGGTTGGTTTTTGGATTTCTTCTGCTAAGACACCAAGTCCTGATCCAAGGATTAAACCGATTTCCGGTTTGTTTGATAGCTTTGCATTTATATAATCAGCAGATTTCTTGATGGCTTCTAAATTCATGATTAAATTCCCCCTAGTTTAAGTCTTGCAAGAAGCTTTTTCCGTGCTTTGGCATTCTTGTATTGAAGTTGTCTGCAATCGTAGCGCCTATATCAGCAAATGTTTTACGGATGTCCAACTGTTTTCCTTCTTTATGTTGAGGAGAGTACACCAATAACGGAACATATTCACGTGTATGATCTGTACCAGGTGCCGTTGGATCGTTTCCGTGGTCGGCTGTGATAATTAAAAGGTCTTGGTCCTGCATATTTGCAAATACTTCAGGAAGTCTTGCATCATACTCCTCCAGAGCTTTTCCGTAACCTTCTGGATTCCTTCTGTGTCCAAAGACAGCATCAAAATCAACCAGATTCAAGAAACTGATTCCTGTGAAATCCATCGAAGTCGTTTCGACCAATTTATCCATGCCATCCATGTTGGATACTGTGCGGAGAGATTGAGTGACCCCTTCCCCGTCATAAATATCGGCGATTTTACCGATCGAGATGACATCATAACCGCTGTCCTTCAGTTCATTCATGACCGTACGTTCGAATGGTTTTAAAGCATAGTCATGACGATTGGAGGTACGTTGCCAATTGCCTGCTTCCCCAATGAAAGGACGCGCAATAATGCGGCCAACCATGTATTTCTCATCTAATGTCAATTCACGGGCAATTTTACAGATGTCATACAATTCTTCAATTGGAACAACACCTTCATGCGCTGCAATCTGAAGTACGGAATCAGCGGATGTATAGACAATCAATGCTCCTGTATCAAGGTGTTCTTGGCCTAGTTGATCAAGTATTTCCGTTCCGCTAGCAGGGATGTTACCGATGATCTTGCGACCGGTTCTTTTTTCAAGTTCCTGTAATAATTCATCCGGGAATCCTTCTGGAAATACACGGAACGGCGTATCAATACGTAAACCCATGATCTCCCAGTGGCCAGTCATCGTATCTTTTCCGCTTGATGCTTCTTCCATCTTCGTATAAAAAGCAAGCGGCTTGTCTGCCTTTGGTACACCTTTTACTTCTTTAATATTGCTGAGACCAAGCTTGGCCATGTTAGGCATATTCAACCCGTTCATGTGCTCTGCTATATGTCCTAAAGTGTCCGCTCCTTTGTCCCCGAACTTCTCCGCATCGGGAGCTTCTCCGATCCCTACAGAATCCATCACGACAAGAAACACTCTTTTATATGTATAAGAACTCATTTTGTACCCTCCTACAAACTATCGATCTCATTTTACCTATTGTATTTTCCCCTTTTTCACAAAGGATAGTCATACATGTACATACTTCAACATGTCAGAAGTCTGACCTCTTCCTTTAGTATAAACAAGCGCTTTCAAACTTGCAATTAAAAAGATAAAAAAGACTGTTCAGACATTTTGAACAGTCTCTCCCCTGTCCTAATTTCAAAGCATGCACTCACTATGCCCTTGGGTGAAACATGGAATAAACATCTTTCATACGGGTTTTAGTTACATGTGTGTATATTTGAGTTGTAGATATATCTGCATGTCCGAGCATCTCCTGCACTGCGCGAAGATCTGCACCATTCTCCAAGAGATGAGTGGCAAAGGAATGTCTTAATGTATGAGGAGTCAACTCCTTCTCGATTCCTGCTTCTTTCGTCAGCTTCTTCAAAATCTTCCAGAAACCTTGGCGAGTCAGGCGGTTTCCGTAAAGATTGACAAAAAGTGCATCAGTAGTTTTCTTTTTGGTCAATTGGCTCCGGCTTTCTTCAATATAAACCGCAATTGCATCTTGAGCCATTTTCCCCAATGGAATAATTCTCTCTTTATTACCTTTTCCAATACATCTGACAAAGCCCATAGTCATGTGAACGTCGCTTATATTTAAAGTTATTAGTTCAGAGACGCGCATGCCAGTTGCATACAATAGCTCAAGCATCGCCTTATCACGTTTGCCAAACGGCTTTGACAGTTCCGGGGCTTCCAATAGTGCCTGCACCTCTTCAACCGAAAGTACTTGTGGAAGCTTTTGCTCCTGTTTCGGACGGTCGATATGTACGGTCGGATCTTGGGTTGTAACCCTCTCCCTTAGTAAAAACTGGTGAAATGAACGGGTAGAAGCTATATGTCTTGCAATCGTCTTGGATGACTTTCCTTTTTCGTTGAGGAATTTCAAGAATTGTATGATGGTTGCCCGATTGACATCATCCCATGATGAAATCTCCTCCACCTTGTTTAAATAGAGAAGATAGGACTTCAGGTCTCGCTCATATGACACTACTGTGTTGGTGGCAAGTCCTTTTTCGACTACCAAAAAATGAATAAAATCTTTTAATTGATCCTGCAATGCCCTCTACTCCCCGTAGTGATAGAAGAATACTAAGCGCTGTAACCAGCCCTCGTCCCTTTCCTCCACCATTTTTGTCACTTTCACCGCAGCACCCTCCGGCTCATCATAACGGTGATAATTTTGATATTCTTGATTGATCCACATGATTCCATAATAAAATAGAACCGTACAGCCCGTAAATAATATGAATACTTTAAATGTATTATAGCATGAATCAATGATATTCTTCATGAAAGACCACCTCCTGTTGTTCAAGTTTTCCTGTAAACTTGTCTTATAAGAAGGTATGACAAAATATTGAAGTTTTATACCTTATTAGGACATGTTTTAAGCAAAATAAAAAACCTTTTCCATAATAGTGGAAAAGGTTTCAGACTGTTGACAAACCTAAATATTTTAAAAATTGAAAGTAACTGTTGATCTTCGTTCCATGCGCTTAGCTTTCCAGCGGGCGGTCCGTAAGCCTCCTCACAACGCTTGAGGCCACGGAAAAACCCAGTAACTTTTGGATAATATGATTTCTAGCTGTTGATTGGAGCAATAGGCGAAGACTCCTGCGGGGGGATAGCGACATTCTTGAGACCCCGCAGGGCGTAGCCCGAGGAGGCTCAAGGTCGCCCCCTGGATAAGCGAAGCCGGTTGCGGAAATCAACAGCGGTATATAAACAGATTACTACACTCATGTACTTTTTCAGTGGCCTTCAACGCTTGGGGGTCTTACCTGTCCCTTCCTTCCGCAGGAATCATCGCGCCTTCCACTCCAATCAACTCGAGAATTTCATTATTTTGAGCTTTGTCTACACAATAAAACCTTTTCCATAATAGTGGAAAAGGTTTATGTATTATCGTCTTCTGTTGAGTCATCAGGATCTTGGCATCGATGACATATGCCGTGAAAAGTCAAACGGTGATCTTTTATTTTAAAGTTCCAGTCCCGCTCTACAATTGCCTCTACATCTTCCAACAAATCATCTTGGATTTCATCAACCGCTCCACACTCGATACAAACCAAGTGATGATGAAAATGCTTGGCACCCTCCTGGCGCAAATCATATCTGGATACTCCATCACCAAAATTTATTTTATCGACAATTTTAAGTTCAGTTAGTAATTCCAGCGTACGGTAGACCGTAGCTAGTCCAATTTCAGGTGACTTTTCTTTAACGAGGAGGTAGACATCTTCCGCGCTTAAATGATCCTCTTCATGTTCAAGCAACACACGGACTGTTGATTCTCGCTGAGGAGTCAGTTTATAGCTTGCGGAGTGCAATAGTTTCTTTATGCGATCTATCCTAGTTTCCATCTTTCATTCCCTCCCTCGCTTTACTTTTTTATTTTATCGAAAGGGGGAAGAACTGTCAAAGAAAAAAATAATAATCATTATAAACAAGACAGGATAATGATTATCAGTTAAGCATTAATCTAAAATGGAAATGACAGATTTCATGAATATTGGCGATAGCATTGCTTCTATAAGGGATGCCGCCACTAGTAATAAACAGATGAGGCCCATAGCCATACTGTATTTGATGAACTGTTGAAAAAATGGTTCCTGAATCCTTTTCACAAATTGCTGCCTGATCATTTTTAAACTGAATGCCACGGATAAAGTCCCTATGATAATATAGGCCGGTATAGCAATCATGTTTTGAGGCAGGATGGCTACAAAGGATAAGAGAAACCCTTTCCAGCTAAGCTGATTCACTAGAAATCCGACGGTAAAGCCCACAACCACACCTTTTAAGAACAGTAGAATTAGAATCACTGGCAGGCCAATGATGGATATGCCGAGCACCCACATCAATAATACATACTTTATATTAAGGAAATAACTTTGAAAAAATATATCTTTGGAATTAGCAAACTGCCCTTCTTCCACTTGGCCAAAAAATCGACTAAGATAAACAAACAGGTCCTGTTTTTGCGAAAAGTTCATGCTATTGACCACAATGGCCCCAAATATCACTCCCATAAAAAAAAGTACTACTATAAATAGATATAGAGAGGAGTGTTCTTTTAAATGCCCTAGTAAAATAGTAAACCGCGACTGTTTTTTCATCCCTCTTCCTCCTATCACTCTCTTAGTAGATTGTATGATAGAGTTCAGGAAGTATGACTCGGGTGAGGGAGAAATTTTTAGGAACTTTTCAGGGTTTGTTGTGGGGCGGGCATAAGAATCCCAGGTTCATCTTTCTTCACTTATTCTTCCAAACCGGCCTCCACCGCCCGCATTAAAGGCTAATGTTCCGTTCCTGGCAGCGAAAATCAGACCGGCGACTTTTTCACCGACGACCTCCACTAACTCCTCAAAGCTAGCTTCATGAAGTATCCCCATTTCTGTTCCAAAGACACCTCTTAATTTCACTAAAGTTTTTGGCCCTACACCTGGTATGAAATCCAATGGTACTTGGTGGATATATGGCGGACGGTGTCTCTTGGTTTCTTTATCATCAACAAGCTCCTCAATGCGATCGGAAACCCCTTTTACAAACCTCTTGTGACCACAAATTTGGCAATCCTCCATCCCTTGCAATGATGGAGAAAAACACTTCTCGCAAACCGTCGTAAAATACTTTCCAAGCTGAGGACTCAGACCGTAATTGGCGATCACCCCTCTGCCTCCTTCTTCCTTCAAAGCCAGTCGCAATTCCTCAAAGCTCGGCTCAAGCATCCTCACCCTTTGGTACTCCCTCGCAATTTTTCCGACCGAATGGGCATCAGAATTCGAAAGAAAAGCATATTCCCCCAGTTCCTCAAGCCTCTCTGCCATTGAAGTGTCTGCACTTAAACCAAGCTCGACGGCATCAATCAGTTCAGGCTCAAAAACTTCAGTCAAACTTTGTTTCACACCCTTGCCATACAAGCTTTTAAAGGGGGTGAAAACATGGGCAGGTATGAATAAACCATCCAACCTTTTTACCTCACGCTGTATTTCCAAAGCATTCTCATACACACGTTGAGTGGACAGAGTCACATTTTTCATCCGTTTGCTCAGCCAGTTTGAGAACTCCACCATTTTCTCTACTGTCTTCATATAACAAAGAGCGTGAATCATACCTTGGCAGTTTTCATCATAAATTTCTATTTCCGCCCCTAAAATGAGTGTTAAATCACCTATTCGGATCCCTCCATCTGGCAACTCCAAAACCTCACCGGAAGCAAGGGAATTCCTTAGGCCTATCAGCACTTCAGGGACTTGGCAATCAATGACCCCCACCATATCCAACCCTTTTCGAAAGCGCGCTTCTTCCAAAACAGCCTCCAATGTCAACTTATTGGAGGCTGTAATTTTGACAGGTCTGCCACTGGCAGTTCGCCCTAAATGTATATGTAAGTCCATAAAATATTCCTTCATACTCTTCCCTACTTTCGCATCAATGTTTGCATTTGCAAATACTGCACCGCGTAAGCCGTCTTGGCATCGTAGATCTCTTTCTTTTCAATAAGTTCCATTGCTTCTTCCAACGAAACTTCCAAGAGGTCCACAAACTCATCCTCATCCAAATGATGTTCTTCAGTATCTTTTCTCAACCCCTTGGCAATGAACAAGTGTACCATCTCATCCGCAAATCCCGGAGAGGTGTAAAAGGAAATCAACGGTTCCAAACCGTCACAGGTGTAACCTGTCTCCTCTTGCAATTCCCTTTTTGCCGTCACAATCGGCTCTTCGCCCTTTTCGAGTTTACCGGCAGGAATTTCAACCAATGCACATTCCATTGCTTTCCGGTATTGACGTACCATGACAATCTTATTTTCTTCCGTCAAAGCGATTACAGCAACCGCACCAGGGTGTTTAACTATTTCCCTTTTGCTTGTTTTACCATTGGGAAGCTCCACGTCCTCCAAGTATAAATCAATGATTCTGCCAGAAAATAATTTTTCACTATGTAAGGTTTTTTCTTTTAAATGATCCATCCTGACCACTCCTTGTTCTGTTGTCTTGCACTTCTTCATACATTCTACCATACAAGGTATGGGGGGAAACAAAATGAAGGTCTATGTTCGTCCAAACAATATCGTCTTGGTGGGAAAGGCTTGGGAAATCAGGAATAAACTCCAGGAATACGCCATATATCATGTATATGTGACAACTTGGATCAACGCTTTAAAAGATGGAAATGATAAGCACCATTGTTAATGTACACATCTTCAAGGGACTTCATTTGTAGAATAGCCATCTTTTTCGGTAAAATAGCCAAAAAGGAGGGCTTTTTTTGATACCTATTAACCAACTTGGAAACTCCGGGTTATATGTCAGCCAGCTTGGACTTGGATGTATGTCACTTGGAACGGAAGAAAAAAAGGCAACAGAAATTGTAAAGAAAGCACTGGACCTTGGAATCAATTACTTTGATACAGCCGATCTCTACGATTTCGGTGAAAATGAAGAAATAGTTGGAAAAGCTTTAAAAGGACAGCGGGATAAAGTCATTCTTGCCACTAAAGTTGGAAACAGCTGGACGCCTGGTAAGGAGGGCTGGGAATGGGACCCTAGCAAAGAGCATATCCTCTCAGCAGTAAAAGACAGCTTACATAGGCTCAATACTGACTATATCGACTTGTATCAGCTTCACGGTGGGACGATAGAAGATCCAACTGAGGAGACAATTGAAGCATTCGAGGAATTGAAAAAAGGCGGATATATACGTGAATATGCAATATCCTCCATCAGGCCGAATGTGATTAAAAGATTCGTTGAAAATTCATCCATCGTTTCTGTCATGATGCAATATAATATGCTTGATACACGACCGGAAGAATGGCTGGATTACTTGCACAATAACAACATCAGTGTGATTGCACGAGGGCCATTGGCTAAGGGATTATTGACTGAGCGCGGAATTGAAAAACTTCAGGAAAAATTCAATGGAAAAAGTTATCTTGATTATAGCAATGAAGAACTAGCTGATCTTTTGCCTAAGCTCACTCAGCTTTCTGTTGAAAAACCGCTTCAATCTTCCGCATTCCATTATTGCTTGACACATCCGGCTGTTGCAACAGTTATTCCTGGTGCAAGTTCCCTTGAGCAATTAGAAGCTAATGTAAGTGCCATATACGAAAAAGGATTAGGTCAAGATGAGTACAAAGCTTATAAAGAACTTCTGAAACAGTCGATCTATGAAACGCATCGAGAATAAGCAGTATCCCTAATTGGGATGCTGCTTTCAGTGTGTAGACAAAGTTATTTTCGAATGATAAATTCCTGGTTGATCGTAGTGGAAGGAGCGTAGACTCCTGCGGGAGGAAGGGACAGGTAAGACCCCGCAACGGAGTGAGGAGGCTTACGGACCGCCCGCTGGAAAGCGAAGCTCCTGTAACGGAGATCAACCGTTCCAACAGATAACCTAACTAAATTTTAGTTTGTCAACAGTCTATAAGCAGCATCTCTAATAGGGATGCTGCTTATATTTTTGGAAACAAAACTATTTATATTGATAATTTGAAACTATTTCCATACTGATCCGTATGAAAAAGCATAAATTTGTTTGAAGGAGGAATCTTTATGAAGAAATACATTATTACATTATTGCTTGTGTTAGCTGTTGAAATTGGCATCCTCTTCGGAATTTCCACTTATTTTGACTTCAACTTGTTAAGCACCATGTTTTTTGGTTCGCTCTTTTTTGTCTTCATCGCCTTTTTCACTAGCTCATCCGGAGATATATTCACCAAAAATTCCGAAGCAGCTGTATTGGGCTCCATGGCTGGTCGATATACTCCAAAGCATACAACACCAACTTTAAAAGTGGGACCTTTCTTACTAGGATCTGTGCTATGTGTGGTGGTGTACTTTGGAATGGCATTTTTTATGGGTTAGGTTGTCGAGATAATGGTGTACTTTCCATTATCTCTTTCTAAGTCATTCTACTTAAACTCTTTCCAATTCTGGTTGCTCTCTTCAAACAATTCTTCAAATGACTTATTTTTCTCTTTTAATCGTTTTTCTTCTTTTATTCTTGCAACTTCTTGTTCTTTTTGCCGTTGTTCTGTTTGTACAAGCTTGTCTTTCATGGTTTTAAGTTTAGAAAATACATCCCCCTCGAGCTGATCTTTCAACGACACCTTCTCTTCCTTCTTCCCTGTCACTGGACTTTGATTCCTTTTATGTTTTTTCTTCAAGAGAAGCTCACCCCTATCAACATTTTCTATAAGTATATCAAATTACTGATTGACCATAAACAATGACTATATTATAAAAGATTTTTAAAGATATATATTATTACTTTATAATAATTATAAAAAAGTATTGATTTTTGAATGATAACTGTTATTATAATAATTGTAATTTTACTTTTTTAACTGAGGTGAATGATTTTGACAACAGATAAGAGACTTACAACAAGCTGGGGGGCTCCAGTAGGAGATAACCAAAACTCCATCACAGCAGGTACTAGGGGACCTACCCTCATACAGGATGTACACCTTTTAGAGAAGCTGGCCCATTTCAACCGTGAACGCGTACCAGAGCGGGTGGTGCATGCCAAAGGTGCAGGAGCACATGGGTATTTCGAGGTTACAAATGATGTTACAGAATACACTAAAGCGAAATTCCTTTCCGAAATAGGAAAACGCACACCACTCTTTGTGCGTTTTTCAACGGTTGCTGGTGAAAACGGGTCGGCGGATTCCGTTCGCGACCCCCGAGGTTTTGCCATTAAATTTTACACAGAAGACGGAAACTATGACCTGGTCGGGAACAATACACCTGTTTTCTTCATTAGAGATGCCATCAAGTTTCCCGACTTCATTCATACACAAAAACGCCATCCACAAACCCATTTGAAAAATCCTGATGCGATTTGGGATTTCTGGTCACTATCACCTGAATCACTTCATCAGGTGACCATCTTGATGTCTGATCGTGGCATTCCTGCAACTTACCGTCACATGCATGGTTTTGGAAGCCACACGTTTAAATGGGTAAATGAAGAAGGCGAAGGAGTTTGGATTAAGTATCATTTTAAAACAGAACAAGGTATAAAAAACCTGACTGAAGAGGTCGGAACGAAGATTGCCGGTGAGAACCCTGATTATCATACAGAGGATCTATTTAATTCCATTGAAAAAGGCGATTATCCGGCATGGAAGCTATATGTACAAATCATGCCATTGGAGGATGCTGATATTTATCGTTTTGATCCATTTGATGTGACGAAGGTATGGTCACAGAAAGATTATCCGTTATTGGAAGTTGGCCGAATGGTTTTGAATCAGAATCCGGAGAATTATTTTGCCGAGGTGGAACAGGCAACTTTCTCTCCAGGGACACTTGTACCTGGTATAGATGTATCGCCTGACAAAATGCTGCAGGGCCGTCTCTTTGCTTATCATGATGCACACCGTTACCGTGTTGGAGCCAATCATCAGGCACTCCCAATTAATCGTGCACGCAATGAAGTTCAGAACTATCAACGCGATGGCCAGATGAGGTTTGACAACAATGGCGGAGGATCTGTCTATTATGAACCGAATAGCTATAATGGTCCTACGGAAACTCCTGAAAACAAGCAGACTGCGTTTACCGTTTCAGGCGTTGCAGACAGTATAGGATTTGATCACAATGATCACTACACACAAGCCGGAGACCTATACCGCCTTCTAAGTGAGGAAGAGCGTTCCCGCTTGGTAAAAAATATTGTTGGGGCAATGGCGCCTGTTGTAAATGAAGAAATCAAGCTTCGCCAAGTCGACCACTTTTACAAAGCTGATCCAGAATACGGCACCCGCATTGCAGAAGGACTTGGATTAAAAGTCTCACAGAAAGCACGCTAGTTAACTATTTTAATAACTTTATATTTCTTTTTTATTCTCACTTCTGTCAAGCAGGCACTGTTTATTGGTGCCTGCCTTAAATATAAACAATTGGAGGTTATCTTTATGAATACAAAAATATGCAAAACATGTGAAAAGCCTGCTAAGCAACTGAAGCATTCCATACTATGTGGGTGTGGAGTGAAAATACGAATTAGATAGTGGGGGGCAGCTTCATTAATATTCTATCCAAAATCCAGCAATATTTATTGCCCGAAAAGGCTGCTCCCCTTCAAGTTCCATATACCCTTTTCCAAATACTAAATACCAATCATAATAGTATTTTCTCACAGAAAGTATCTCTATATTCGTGCTTATCCTGTCATCGTCCTTTATGATGGTTGTTAGTTTAGCACATTCAAAAAATAGTAAGCACTCATACTCCTCTTTGGAATGGATATATTTTTCAAATGAACTTAGGTGATTGGGGACCCTAATAGTAGCAAATACTATTAACACAATGGCAATCAACAATACAAACTTTGATTTCTTTAACACTTTAATTGGGTATAATGTAATTATAATCCCTATTATTCCTATCAAACTTATCCAAAGTAATGGATCATAGTTAAATACTTGGGAACCTACAAAGGAATTTACTGAAATAAAGCATAAATAAACGAATACTCCCCTTCTTTCTCCGAGATCTTGGAGTTCTTTTTTATGTCTTGAACTTAAAAACAAAATAAATATAGAAAATAAAAATATGAAACCCATAAAAACAAAATTCACAATCAAAACTTCATTCAGCTCCATCTCTCTATGTGATACTTATGTATTCTACTTTTCACTCCAATTCCCCTAGTTTAACAAACATAAAAGAAGACTGGTAGAATGCTATGATCCAACCAGCCTCCTACCATCTAGCTGCCTACTTTCTCAAGATAAACGAACTTATTCTCTTTTGACATGGAAACAGAAGCCAAGAGAACCCTCCACCCTTTTAAAGGACTTCCACATTTAAAATGCAACGTGTCCGTTTCTCCAAGCTTTAATTTATAGCTTCTACTTACACACCAATCCACCTTTACCTGAAATGTGTATGTTCCCGGTTCTAAATCAATGGTTTCTTTACCCCCATTGGCAATTTCACCGATAATCTTTTCATTAGCCAGGATTTGATAGTTTCTCATCTTGTTTGCAAATTGATCATCACGCTCAAAGATTACTTTAGCCATCTACATTCCTCCTACTCTATTTTACTAAATCATACCAGAATTTTTACCCTTTTACTAAATTTTACAAACCTCCACATTCCTCTAGAAAAAGAGAAATGTTCAATTCTTAAAAAGCAACTGAATTCTCAAATCTTGCCTCAGGTATCTGCTAACTAATTATAAGAATTGCACACATTGAAAAAGGTAGCTTTACAGTAAGCTACCCCAGTGTGTAGACAAAGTTCAAATATGATAAAAATTCCTGGTTGATTGCAGTGGAAGGCGCGCAGACTCCCGCGGGAGGAAGGGACATGTAAGACCCCGCAAGGCGTTAGCCTGAGGAGGCTTACGGACCGCCCGCTGGAAAGCGAAGCGCCTGGAACGAAAATCAACTGTTTCAACAGATAACTTAACTAATTTTTAGTTTGTCAACATTCTGAGGTAGCTTTACAGTAAGCTACCCTTTTGTTTACATAAATTCTAATGAAAGGAACGCCAAAAAGCTCCTTTTTTATCAATGATATCAGCAATTTGCTTAAAAGGTATTTCAAAGGTCGGAAACCCGGCTGCATATGGAGCGATTTCATAAGGTGTAAAGTAAAGGAATAAGGAATCACTCGACACGTAGAATGGCTGATCAGGTTGAATTCCTTTAAACGCATCAGGAAAGTAGTTATCAGGGTTTGCCTGTATTTGTTTCGCTACCAAATCACTCAACACAGATACATAGTCACTGTTCGGTTTAAACAAATCTTTCAGCACATAAATCCTGCCAGTCTCGATGTCTATCGGTACCATGGTTTGGGTTGGCATCCCATGGGCTGCTCCAAATGGATAATTGTAACCGTTAAGCTCAAGTATCAATAAGTTCTTTTTATAAAATTGAACTGAAAAATCTCCCGTGTAATTATAATCCAGCTGCTTATCCGGTGGAATGGGGACAATTTGAGATTGCGTTCGTAGGACTTCGTTCACTTTATTCTCTGCAGCTTTATTTTTCATCCCTTGTAGTTGGGGGAAATACACAAGGTAATCCTTGTTCGGACGGTACTTTTCCTCCCGAATAGAAACGTTCCTGTTTACTGGGATGACTGAATTTTGAGCATAGACTAGATTTCCATTCTTATCGTAGTAGGACAACCTCTGATCCACAAATGCTTTAACTAATTGCCCTTCGATCGACAATGTTCCAATGCCATCTACAATTGGCAGGCCTTCTGCTTGTCTGCCGCTTTTATTGATGAAGAAACTTTTCAGCCCTTGGGTAACAGAACTATAATCCCCTTTGTAATTGTTGACTGAATCATATTGAAAATCTGTCATTATCTGTCCGCTCACCATATCGGCTATTGCATATGTGGATCCAACAAATGGTTCATCAGGGTTTATTGCCCTCCCTATCGCTGCCCTGTTCCCTCCTAATTGGTTAATATCGTTGTACCTTGGAGGAATGATATAACTTCCGGTCTTATCGATTAATCCGTATCTATTTTTATAGTCATTAGAAGCATTTACGACAGCCCTCCCTCCTTGAAAAGGTAAGGCCATTCCAAATTGCGGCTTAATTACGACATTCCCCGCCACATCCACATACCCTGCTTTGTCCTGGTAGGTCCTTTTAAAAGAAATAAGACCTTCGCTCAATCCACTCATCTGTTCATATGGAAAAGTTTGAAGTTGGGTTCCCGTTGAATTCAACAAGGCGTATAAGCGATCTTTCACCTGTACAAGTGCTTTCCCATCACTCATATCAAAGGCATACTGATATTGGGCAGGTATTGCTACATTCCCGTTAAGATCTAAGTATCCATATAGGGTGGTTCCCCCATTTTTTTGATCTTGGAATACCGCTCGACCGCCTTGATAAGGACTGATAAAAGAATATGGCCTTTGGGTCAATACTTTACCTTTCTCATTTAAAACTACGGAACTACCTTCCTTTAACATGGCAATGGCCCGCCCCTCAGTAAAAGGGAAAATCGAGCTGTACATGGGGCGAACAACAAACTTACCGGTTTGGGTAATAACGCCTGCTCCACCTTTGCGAACAATCGCCAGACCGTTTTGCTGGAATTCCCCGGCATCTTCAAAGGTCGGCTTTAACACAAACTTCCCTTTCTCATCAATATACCCCCACTTTGTTCCTTCAACAGTTCTTACCGAAGCGGGAAACAAGCGCGGTTTAATCATTCTTCCGAACATATATGTGGTCACCCCATTAGTTTTTGATATCTTATGGGGTTTTGCCTTAATGGGTGAAGGCCTTATGTCTCACCCACCACAAAACAGTAGGATTCATGCAAAATATTAGAAGCTTAGAGTGTGGAGGTACAAGTTTGTATTGAAAAATAAGAAGTTTGTTCGGGAAATTGAGAAGCATCTTTGGGAAATCGAGAAGTGAGGTCGGGAAATTGAGAGGCTTACTCGGGAAATTAAGAACTACGCTTGGGAACTCCAGAAGTCGACACATGAAAGGTAGACTGTCATTTCTCTCTCCACCTTTCACAAAGAGAAATAGCAAAAAGCAGGTGGCACCCTCTGAAGAGTTGCACCTGCTTTCCAAATTTAATATTTATTATAATCCTGTACGTAAAGTCTCTCTCCTACTGTTCTGATACTTCCAATGGAAACATTCCTGCTTCCTTCAAAGGGTGGAGATCTTCATCATCCAAGGACATTTCAATGAATATTCCATCCTCATCCGCTTCAAATAATTCAACCAAGTGAGCGGCTGATTCGTCGAATTGACCTAGTAGCGAGAGATAACATGCCCGATTGTATAGAAGGTAGGGATCCTCAGAATCTAATCCTATAGCTTTATCAACCAATTCTAATGCCGCTTGGAATTCTCCATTCAGCCTTAAGGCAATGCTGGCTTCATTTAAAATTTGTGGATCTTCAGGTTCAATTTCTAATGCTTTCCAAATCGTTACTTTTGCCTCTTTAAAGCGATTGGTTTCCCTGTATAGGAGTGCAAGCTGGTAGTAAACACCCGGATCTTCAGGATCGGATTCGATTCCTTGCATGTAAGCTGATTCGGACTCTTCGATATTACCAATCAGTTTGTGTAAATAACCATATTGCAGCAAATATCTTGTTGATTCCTCTTCTACCAGACACCTTTCTACCAACTCTAGTGCTTGAAGCAGGTATTGTTGGTGTTTTTTCTCAGGCGCTTCATCCAAATACTCGATTAAAGTAGAAATCAGTTGATAAGCAACATCTAATTCCCAATGGTGCTTCAAGAATTTTTCGTACGTTTTGATGGCATCTGTTTTCATATCCAGCTGCAGATAGACATCGGCAAGCCAGCAGACAGCCGTTACATTCCCTCTGTCCTGTATCAACGCATTTTCGTATAGGATGGTGAGAATCCCGAAGTCTACACTTAGTTTGCCAAAGTTTTTTATTTTCTTTAACCAATTTCTTTCGGCAAGGTCGTATTCTTCTTTTTCTCTTCTTTCTGAAAGCACTTTGTCAAAAGTAGCTGCTGTGTACATGCTTACTTTACTCTTTTCTATATCAGGTAAATTAAGTCTATTAATAACTTTTTCCAAAGTAAGCATGGAACCCGCTTTGACATGGATATCCACAAACAGTTCATACAAACTGCGGTTTTCGGTCTCCTTGCATATTAACGGGAGAATCGCTTTCTTAGCATCTGAAAACTTCTTCTTTCGCAACATGATTTGAATTTTATGCATAAGAAGTGGTATCTCATCAGGTTCCAATGCAAGGGCTTTAGACACAAACTCCTCTTCTCCACCATAGTCACCCAACGCTCCGTATACATATCCAAGGCTGTCATATATAAATGAAGCATTTCTATCATTTAATAGACTTTCTAATCCTTCTTTCAACTCCACCAATTCTTTTTCCTTCAAAAGAGTGGCAAAATATTCGATGTTTACTGCATAAGGGTTAAGATCAAAAGCTTTTCGAATATGAAAAAGTTCTTGTACTTTATGATTCAGTCGTTGACAGATATCTGCAATATTGAGGTGGGCTTGAACATGAGTCGGATCAAGCTCTATTACCATTTTGTAATACTTCCTCGCTTCTTTATCTTCCTCAAGTTTCACTAAGATTTCACCTAGACGATAAAGCGGAAGGATTTCATAAGCTTTGGAAAGACCCAGTTCATAATATTCTTTAGCTTGATACCATAATCCGCTACTCTCGTACAGACATCCCATATAAGTTGGATAAAGATAGTTTTCCAGATCATTTTCGTGCTTGGCTTGAAGGAACTTGATTCCTCTATCATTATAAGGAGTATCTTCAATCAGATTGATGTATAGTTCTAGTGCATCTTCCACATTGGCAGTTGCGTTGTTGATTCCTTTTTCTATAAAGGCGAGTGCCTGTTCCAAATGCCCGGGAGGTGCTACCATTTCCTGGGCAGCTTCCCACATACATTTACCTGCATTCACCAAATACTCACTGTCATCTTGGAATTTCTCATAGTGCTCATTCAGCCATGCGTATGCGTCGCTGAATTTTCCTTCTTCTTTTAAAAGATGACCAAGATTCACCCAGCCTGAAGGGTCATCCGGGTATTTCTCTGTTGCACGTAAGAATTGAACTCTTGCTTTCTCATATTCTTTCTGTCGCTCATAGTAGTCACCAAGTTCCAGAAGGAGAAGATTCGCTTCTTCACTTTCTTTAATTGCACCTTTTAAAAGTGGTTCCACTTTCTCTGGTTGCATAAAAACGAATTCATAAAGATGGGACAGCTCCCGATATGGTGCAGCTATTTCCGGTGCTAAAGATATGGCTGTCCTGAATCCTCTTTCTGCATGACGGTACCGTTCTAATTCCTTATCACACCTTGCTCTTTCAAACCATGCATGACTATGCGCCTTTTCTTCCATTAAGACAGAACTGAATTGTTCTCTTGCCTCTACAAAATACTTGTTATCAAACAAAATCATTCCATGGTTGATTCTTGTGAAAATATCCAGATCATTAATGTCCATTGCAATCGAAGAGTAACTTAGTGCCTGTTCATCCAAACCAAGAAATGAAGTGGAAAGGGCAAGATAGGACCAAAGAACAAAGTCATCAGCTTCAAAAGTGATTCCTTTTTTAAAGCATCTTGCCGAATCTTCATGTTCGTTCTTTTCGTAGTGGATTCGACCTTTTAAATACCAGTAGGCAGATTGATAATATTGAGATTTTACTTGCTCAAGATACTCTTCCGCCTTGCTCCAATCTTTGACTCGGACATATGCCATCGCAATAATCAGGTATTTATATTCTTTTTCAAAATTGGATTGTTCCACAACTGCTGAAGCATGTGCAAGCAGATCTTCCTCATCCTGTTTTGCAAGGAATTTCAAGAAACTCGAAGCAACGATTACGTCTGTGATATTATCTTGAATAAAGGCATTATCCGCTTCTGTACGATCCTCATTACAGTTTTCTCCGAGCACTTGTATTCTTGCTGCAACCTTATGTTCCTTTTCGTCTAAGAAATGTAGCGAGGAAGCCTGATGGGAAGGGACGACTGCAATTGCTAATCCTTGACTATTGCTGAATTCTTCATCAAACTTTTCATATTCCACATAGACGACATCTGTAAGGTTTGGATCCTGAATGATGAGGCATTGTAAGTTATCATCATATCCGACCACCACCTGTACATGGGAAGAGGTAGGATACTCCAAACTCATGATGATTGAAATTCCTGATTGTAACATCTGCTTAATTAACTTGACATTGCCATAGAAATATCTGCTGTAGAATCCTCTTTCCTCCAAGAAAGTTATCGCCTTAGATATACTGGAGCCTGAAATCGTAAAGATGGACTCCGCCACTTCCTCTTGGGAAACGTGAAACCCATACATGCTCAAAACCATTTCTAGACTGGCTGGTACACAATAGTTACTCTTTTGGATGGTCGGTTTGTACTGTTTTATAAATACAGATTCTCCCTTTACCGTTTCAGGGAGATTTTTAAATTGGGTCTGAGTAGCAATCGTTTGATGCTTTTGGAGGAAATGACGTAAAGCCGAAAAATCTTGTTGATGATAATAGCTTTCTGCCACCCACAAACTGTTGATTGTCTGATAGCTATGAAAAGGAGAAGTCTCGTGAAGTACTCTAACTGTCTCCCTCAGTTCGGACCACTCTTCTACTTTGTAATGGTATCTCAATTTTTCCATTTGCACTCTTGGTAAGTCAGGATATTGTAAGATGGCACGGTCGATAAAAACTCTCGCTTCCTTCCAATTTCCCTGAAACATATAATGCCTGATTAACATTCCATAAGCATAAACCCCGTCTTTCTTATCGTCTATGCCTTTAAGGAGTTGCTTCACTCCTTCCTCCCAATCACCTTTTTGGAGAAAATAATAGCCCCAGCGGGTTTCCATGGAATCGGAAGTCAATTCCTCGCATTTCTTCATATAATCGTAAGCTGCCTGGTAACGGCGCATCCGGATACAAGCAAAAGCCAGGTTATAATTGATTTTTTCTACTTCTTTTTTAGTTGTTTCTTCTTGCAATAAGGTTAATAGCAATTCTTCTGCTTTAATAAACTCTCCCTGGTCAATGAGTTCCTCACAATACCAGATGGTGGACGTTATTGTCTTTTTCCTGCGGTAATTTGCTCTTACCAACACTCCAGAAATATCATCCATCAGCGCAAGGTCCATCACTTGCAAAATTGGCCTCAATACATCATCCGGTAGTACTAATATTTCTCGAAATGCTGACAATCTTGGTTTATTTGTAAACTCTCTAAAAGTATCCATAAATAATTGAAGCGCAGCTTGATAATCAGCTGCCTCCATTAATTGTGCCAACTGCTCTGTCTTTCTCATGTATTCGTCTCAGACCCCATTCAAAATTTTTACATAACTAGATTAAATATACGACTATTCCTTTCTCTTTACCATCAATTTTTTTGTCATATTGAAGGTTTTTACAAAGAAAAACGCTGCCAAATTTAGGCAGCGTTTCTTTACTTTCATCCGCTTCTTTTATAGCTCCCTTTTTCCTTCAAGGAATCTTTAACTCTATAAACCGAAGTTACATATTTTATATGCTTTGACTTCATGATATCTATCGGTGTTACATCCCCTGTGACACAATCTTCCACCAAATCTATTCCAATATGCTGAAAGGCCTTGTCGATTATTTCAGAACAAATATAACGGTCTTGTTCATGAATGATGATATTCCAGCGAAAATATCGTTTCACACATATGGAAACTAACCTCCACCAATCATAACCTTTAGAAGTTGATACCTTTTTCTGGAGGAAATGAAGCAGCTCTGCTTGTTGATCACACGTCAAGTTAGCTTTCAATCTGTACAAATCATACTCCTTATAAGGATTTTTCATAATTTCCATTTTTCGATAAAGATCAACTTCACAAATATGGTCATGATCCACCGCTATGGTGACATGGGTATATTCAGATTTCAGAAAAAACCGGATAAAAGGGCTGAAATTGCAATTTCCTTTCACAAAAAGTAAATCTCCGACTTCCATATCCATAGCTCCACCCCTAAACTACTAATTCAGGTAAATATCCCTATATGTATCTATCTAATTATATAACAATCTTTATGACTTTTTTACTATATATTCAATACATTTTCTTTAAAAAGAACGAGTTGGTTCAAACGTCAATATACATTATAATGGAGCTACAAGAAATAAAGGAGTCAGGATATAATGGATAAAAAAGAGTTAGAACAAGCAATCATACAAAACTATCAAAAAGAAGAAAATATGATGATATTGGTCTTTGCACAATGGTGCATCAACCATGATCTAGATCCCGTTACACTTTATACGCAGGCCTACCCTAATCAAACTAATAACCCTGCGCTTGCTCAAGCAATGGAATTGACAGTTTCTAAGGAAGAGGCTGGGGAAATATCAAATGATACCGTGTTAGGGGTATTGGCTATGTTTGGTAATGATGATTTAGCTTTTGTTGTGTCAGAGGAAATAGAGAAGGGAAAGAGAAAGTAGCCTTATAAAAAAACGGCGTCCGCAGTTTTTCAGCTGCCTACGCCGTTTTTTTGTTTTTTTCGCTTTTAGCAGAAACGTCTCCTCTGCTAACCCATATTATTAAAGGCAACAACAGAAGGGATAAGAGTCCTCCACTTATGGATAGCATGGCAAAACTTGTATTCGCTACAACCATTCCTGACATCATGCCGCCAGTTGCCCCGGATAATGCAACAAGCACATCCATGGAACCTTGCACCTTTGCACGCGTGGAAGGCGTCGTTGCATCCACGATCGTTGCCGTCCCGCTTATTAAACCGAAGTTCCAACCCAAACCTAGCAGCGCCAGAGCCAAAATCAATACAAATAAATTGTCACCAGGAGCTGTCGCTGCGACCACGCCCGCAAGAAGCAACGTTATACCAGCTGCTGCAGCCATGGTTGTTCGGCCGAACTTATCGACCAGAATCCCCGTAATCAATGACGGAAGATACATGGCACCTATATGAATACCAATTACAAGGCCGATTGCATCCAATCCATGTCCATGGTGACCCATATGAATAGGTGTCATCGTCATGATGGCAACCATCACCATCTGAGTCAGTACCATTACAGCTCCACCGACGATGATTCCACGGTTATTCTTTTTCTGAGTAGCTTTTTGGTGAAATCTCCGAATCTTTCAGGTTCTCATTTTCCAATGCTTTAGAAACCAATAAAGGATCTGGTCTCATAAAAATAAGTAATATTAATCCGGCCAAAATAAATGCTGCAGCCCCTAATATAAATGGGCCGGCCAATGATGGTACTCCAATTGAAGCAGCAACCTCTCCCATGACACCGACCAGGTTAGGTCCCGCCACCGCACCTATCGTCGTGGAGACTAATGCAATACTAATGGCTTTACCACGCTGTTTAGCAGTGGCCAGATCTGTACCTGCATATCTTGCTTGAAGATTGGATGCTGTGCCGGCGCCATAGAATAGCAGAGAGATAAACAACAGCCACACATTATTGGTGACAGCTGCAAGCACCACTCCAAGTGCACTTATTCCTCCCGTTAAAAATCCACCTGCCAAACCAATCCGCCGTCCATGTCGTTGCGAAATGCGTCCAATCAAATAAGCCGCCCCTGCAGACCCCAGTGTCAATAGGGCTACGGGGACACCAGAATAGGCATCGGTTCCAAGCATATCTTGAGCGAGCAATGCTCCTACCGTAATGCCTGCTGCAAGGCCAGCCCCACCAAAAACTTGTGAGAGAACGACAATAACAAGTGTTCTTCGATATAATTGATGCAATTTTTCCGGGGAAGCGACTATTTCTTCCGAAGTTGTTTTATGATCAAGCATTATATTCTCCCCTTTGAACAGTACAAACTTTCCCTCCTATTTTAGCATGCTTCCCTTAAAAGGCTTACTGTTTTTAACATATATTTCATCAAACAAACATAAAGAATTTTTAGTAGAACTTTTAAGGGGTTGAACCTGTGCGGACTGAATATAGACGATGGTCACAATATCCATATCAAGGAGAACAAACTCCACCTGTCGGAAATCCTAATGCAGCCTCCTGGCCCATGTTTTTTATCAGACGGGATGAAGGCAACAAATTCCTAGATCCTTTCGGAAAGGAAATCACTTGGCAAATAAGAGGTCCTTTAACGATAGATTGGAATAGCGAGTTGCGGATTGTAGAACAAACGTTGAATGCACTCACCCCACAACAAATTCAAAGTGCACAATACTGGGCTACTGGTGAAATTGCAGAAAGGTTTTCTACCATGCTATACGATTTCGCTGCACAATATCCGATGGGCTCTCCTAACATAGCCCGCATGCAAGGATTTTTCCATGCAACAATGAATGATGTTTTTGTAGTTTGCTGGTATTTAAAGTATTTATGGGATGTTGCCCGCCCCAACCAATATGGGAGAAACTTTAGAAAGATCTTGGATACTCCACGATTTCCAGCATATCCTTCTGCACATGCATGCCTTGCAGGCGCGGCTCAAGAAATAATGACATATTATTTTCCCCAAGAACAAGCAAGAATTATAGCCACTGTGGAAGCTTCCGCAAAGTCCCGCTTATATGCAGGTGTTCATTTTAAAGTGGACAATGATGAAGGATTGAGACTGGGACGGCAACTCGGGAGGATGGTAGTGGATGTGTTAAAGGTACAGAATGTGAAACAATAAGAAAAGACTATTACCCTACTAACCTTCACTCTGCAGAGTTTGATTTTGTAGGATAATAGATTTCCTAGGACAAGAGGTCATTCAATCGCCCCTGCATTATTTTCTTTGAAACTTTTTCCTATTAACCAGCGTATATATTAGTGATATTAATACAGGGGGCAATTATGAAAAAGGAATTATCAATGAGAAGCTTATTAAATATCATTGGACTTATTATTTTTCTAGGAATGATATTCATGGCATTTACAAACCCATTAACCATCGACCCAAGCTTAGGTGTCTATCAACATGAAAAGGCAGTTATGAGAGGAACAGAGATATTTGATTTTTCTATTTTCCTGCTCATTTCTAGTTTCATTTATTTCTTTTTGGTTCAATTATATTATTCAACCGACAGGGGAAGAAAGTTATTTTTCTTTATTCTGCCTATTTTAGTCATCGTTACACCAATAGTTGCTATTTACTTGAAAGGTGATTAACCCCTAAAGTCACCTTTTTGTATCAATACAGTTCCCCTTTTTTATGGCTAAACCATGACTAATCACTTTCTTCAGAAGGGGGACGTATTATTTTTGTGGTGCATTCTTTGAATACTTGTTCATATATCTTCACTTTCTTGGATTGATATTAAATCCGCAGATGATTTTATTAAAGATTCAATTATGCTTATTACCAATCTGGGTTCATCCCTTTGTATATAATGTGCACTATTTTCTGCTATTACAAATTGACCATTTGTCGTGAATCTTAGAATGTCCTCTTGCATCCTGTTCCATAAAGCTTGGGATTCCTTGGAGTAATGATCTTTTTTCCCTGCTGACAATACAATAGTGGGTAAATCCGTATATCTGTTACATGTTCGTAGTTGTTCCAAGCTCTCCATAAACTCTTGGAAATTGCCTTCTAGAGTAAACTGTTCATTATAGGCCACTTTGAATTCTTCAGACATTGTTGGAAGAAACCGTTCCCTATAATCTTCTGGAGTAGAATCTATCAGTGCCAACCCCACTATCTCCTCAGGGTATAGATTAGCAAATAACCTCATGTTGACACCGCCATATGAATGACCAACAAGGATATATGGTGGCATGATATTCTTATTCTTTAAGAGTTCTCTAAGTTCTCCTATCATAAATAGGCTGGTCCTGGGATTATCGCTTTTTTCACTTTTCCCCAATCCCGCCCTGTCATATAAAAAAACCTGGGTCATCTTAGAGATTGCCGGATAGATAGATTCCCATGTTTTTGAATGATCTCCATATCCAGCGTCCATGATGACAGTTGGTAATCCACTTAGTTCCCCATAGATTTTACATTCCATATGAAAACTTTTTAAATTAAATCGACAATCATTCATTTCAAAACTCCTTACTTTAGATAGCTTATAAGCTGCTTATGTTTCTCTATATTTACTTCAGGCTTATGCAATTCCACCAGGTTAACGACCTCTTCTACTAATTGTTCTAAACTTGCAAGGCTTTCCACCGGATTCCCAAGTAATACATTATTCATCCTGGATAGGAAGTTATCTGGTTTTATACGCATTTGTCCTATTTTTTTCGACATCCACTTATATGTAGGATGGTGCACATACAAGTCATTTAACCCAAAGAGTACACCCATCAGTTTCCTTTGCACTTCACATAATACATTGTAAAACATAAGCCAATCCTCACGTTTTAGAAGGGCTTTGCGGTTATTCCACCTGCCCCCGAACTCCAGGTTTTCAAAAATCATCTTCCGTGCAAGGTCGCATGGGTAATTAACCACACTTTTTTTGAACGTGTTTATTAGTATTTCGCCGAACAATGCTTCCCCATCCTGTAGGGATGCTACTATACATTGTTTATCAAGACTAACGTCAGATCTAACCATGACATCCTCTATGACAGAATGGATGGTTGAAGTGAGAAAACTGCTGATCTCCAATTTGATTTCGTCGTTTGTTATATACGACTCTGACCATTCTTCGTCTTCATAAGGATGATAGGTTAGAATACTTCCCTGTGCAGAGCGGATAGGCCCTATTCTATCCTCGTCAGTTGGCGGTTCCTTCCAAAGTATATGTAATTCTATATCTGAAAACTCGTCCTCCCACCCGAGTGCAACTGATCCAGCTAGGAGGATTGCCTCTATTTTAGGATTCGCTTTATAAAAGTCTGACATTTCTATGGCTTTTTGCTTCAGGTTCTTCAAGTTCATTATATCTAACCCCGCATATTTATTTTTCTAACTCCATAAAACCTCTGACTCTGAAATGCATTCATTTGTTCCCATGCCTAAATTCGGTATGACTGATCTCTAACTACAACAGTCTTTGGTTTGAACTTAATTAACACATTTGATGAATCTAAATTTTGAAAACGCCGATCCCATTTTTCTTCATCTTCACCAAGATATTTTGAAATTATCTTATATGCTATCGCTGAATCAAAATGTTCCACAGTCCCGTTACCACGGAATCCGGCATGGTGAACTTTACCGATAGTAGCATTATAGTCCACTATTCCAATTGCACATTTTGAGTTATTCTGGATTCTTTTTGGAAAGGTATCTGTGGAAGTGCCGATCATCCACATTTCACATTCATATTTATCCCAATAGAACCAGACCGGAGAGTCTTTTGGGGTATCATCATCAACAGTTGCCAGATGAGCAAACAATGGTTTAACAAGTATCTCTTCCAACTCAAAGCTTCTGTTTCTATCACGGATAATCTGCAAGGCTATCTCCTCCTAATTGTTTATCAAGTATTCCTCCAAATGCTGCTCTTCTATTATTTCAATGTTACGTTTATTTTCGACATAGCCCAGGATGTGCTCCGAAATATTGGGATATAAAATAATCTTAATCACTTGGAATCGTTGCCGCTTTATTGTTTTGAATGACCCACGTAACAATGGTTGTACTATCGCGGACGTTTTTTAGTTGTATATCCTCCAGTAGCATCCTGACTCCCATCTCACAGGACGTTTTTCCCTGAAACATACGGTAGATAACTTTTGGATCTTTATATGAAGTGTTTGGGCATTCGACTAACCCGTCGGTTGTCATGACAATATGATTTTCACCAAATCGCAGTTCCTTCACACCAATGCTATAACAAGGAACGTCTTTATTGAATGTGCTTTCTTTACCGACCCATTCATAGAAGCTGCGATGATTCTGTTGATATTCACCTAACCGCTCCAGTTCAGGATGGTGCAGAAGCAATAAACAGTCTCCAATTGAAAACCACCATAAATATTTGTCTTTGCGAAATGCAAATAAACACGCTGTTTCTCCTTGAACAGTTTCACATGCCTTGATAAAACTTTCACTTTGAAAAATATCCAGGACCATCGCGCTGAGGCTTGAAAATAAACTTTTTAATGGCAATTCAAAAATGTCACTGAACCTTGATTCATTCTTTTCAATTGTTGAAATAACCAACTCAGCACTTTCCGCTGATAAATGTGCATCTAATAAAATTACAAACTCCCAATCTTGTCTATCATCACGCCAAATTAAACAAGCATCCTCGTTTTTATATTGACCTTCAGTGGAATTCCCCCCAAAACGACCGAGAACGATCTCTTCTCCCACTTTCAGTACACTTATTTCGTCTACATAATGTTTTTCGCTTCCTATCCAGCTGAATTGCTTTACCACCGATGACACCTCCCCTTACCGGCCTAAATATCTTGTTGGAAGCTCTTCTTCTTTCAGTACTTTCTCGAAGTATACTTTATACGCTTTTGCATTTGGCCTTGAACTGACAACATGCTCGAGTTTATTGTTCACGTAATGGAGTGCCACTCCATCGTCGGTTGCTATTCCAGCGATGATATTATTATCTGACACCATTTTTTGATAGGATGGCCTTCTTTTTTCTTCCCCGTCATAATGAGGACAATTGCTGCCTTCTAAAAAACCCAAACACTTAAGAGGTTCCAACTCATCTCCAAAGGAGTCGGTCACACCTTCTTGAAACCAACATAAGGAACCTGCACTGATACCTGCCAATATGACTCCATGTTCATATGCTTTTTTAAGGATGATATCCAATCCCCAATCTCTCCAAAGAGTCAACATGTTCCGAGTATTTCCCCCTCCAACATAAATGATATCCTTATCTAATATAAACTTTTCAAAGTCTCTTGTAGGAGGATTAAAAAGAGAAAGATGGGAAGGTTCACATTCATGCTTCTTAAAAAACTGATAAAACCTGGCAATATAGTTATCCGCATCACCACTTGCAGTGGGGATAAAGCATATTTTAGGCGAGGGCTTACCTGATTGCTGCAGGATATAGCTATCTAGCAATGGATTTTCAGGTTCCATAGAAAATCCCCCACCACCAAGGGCAATTATTTGTTTCATAGCAAATTCTCTCCTTTATTAAGTTGATCAAAGTATTTATGGTATATTGTACCATATCAGAAAACTCAATAATTTGAAGTTATCGAATTATCTGTAAGAATAAATAAAATACCATCGAAAAGAAAGCATAGAGGTTTTCCCTCTATGCTCAGACTGTTGACAAAGCCCTAAATACTTTTAAATTTGCATCCTGCTGTTGATCTTCGTTCCAGGCGCTTCGCTTTTCGCGGGCGGTCCGGAAGCCTCCTCGGGCTTTCGCAATGCGGGGTCTTCCCTGTCCCTTCCTCCCGCAGAAGTCTGCGCGCCTTCCACTACGATCAACATAGGTTTTGCATATCTCCAAGATGAAATAACTTTGTCTACACACTGAGCATAGAGTTTTTCCCTTTAAGCCTATTAGAAAACAAACGTTGAAAATTTTTATAAAAACAAAAGCACCGCTATTTGCAGTGCTTTTGTAAATAGAAGACATATCATCTAGAGGCAAAGAAATAGGAGATTAGTTGAGAAGTTCTTTTCGGGGGGCATTAAATTTCTGTAGATTTCTCTAACCTATTGATCCTAAATTCCATTTTGGCGTTCTTCTCAATAAGAAGATCCGTATCAAATTTAAAAGAATCTAGTCTTTCGTTTGTGGCATTAAGTCTTAAGTCAATCTTTTTCATATCACGACGGTATTCATCTTTATATTGTTTGAACTCCACTTTTATTGATTCAACATCACTCTTTAATGTACTAACATCACTCTTTAACGTACTAACATCACTCTTTAATACACTAACATCACTTTTTAATACACTAACATCACTCTTTAATACACTAACATCACTCTTTAATACACTAACATCACTTTTTAAATCGCTTATGTCTAGCTTCATCTCATTGATTCCTTGCAGGATTTGCTTCAACAATTCGTTTTCCACTTTTACTCACCTCCATCTTCATTATTATAGCATGACAATAATAATTCATGTACAATCCGATATCATTTAATAGGCAAGAAGACCAGAATGTAACTTTCAGAATAATACAAGATCCAGTTAACATAGTGTTTTATAAGCGGTTATTCCTTTCTACTATCTTTTCCCAAGCTTCAAATAAGGGGCTGATTGCATTGTACGGAAATAAACGTAATCAATTAATCCTTTCTTTAGTTATTTTCCTTCTACTTTTTATTGTTGTTAATGTTGTGCGTCATGTACGGATTTATGTTGTTTATAGTTCAGGGGTAGGTCCACTCATTCTAGGGGGCCTGATTATCTTGGCGATTGTGATTCTTTATGTTCGAAAATAGAGTTATTGTTCCAATAAAAAAACAGGAAGGGTTTCTGCTCCCTCCTGCGTAAAATTCATATTGCAATTTAAAAAGCTTCAAGCTTCACATGTTCATCCACTATTAACGTCGGCTCCGTCGAATTTTGAATATCCTCCACCGTAAAGCCGCTGGCAACTTCCACAAGCTTCAAGCCCTGTTCTGTTACATCCATTACTGCCCTATCTGTAATGATTCGGTCCACAACACCTTTACCGGTCAAAGGCAAGGTGCACTCTTTCAAAATTTTTGTTTCTCCTGCTTTATTGACGTGATCCATAATGACGATGATACGTTCAGCTCCATGAACAAGATCCATTGCGCCACCCATGCCTTTAATCATCTTGCCGGGAATCATCCAATTGGCAAGGTCGCCGTTTTCGCTCACTTCCATGCCCCCAAGAATTGCGATGTTAACATGGCCGCCACGAATCATCGCAAAGGATTCAGCACTGTCAAAGTATGCAGCTCCTGGGATAGCCGTTACGGTTTCTTTTCCGGCATTGATTAGATCTGCATCAACATTCTCTTTGGTCGGGTATGGTCCGATACCCAAGAGGCCATTTTCTGATTGCAACACTACCTGTTTGTTATCGGATATGTAATTCGCCACAAGGGTGGGCATTCCGATTCCAAGGTTCACATAGTAGCCGTTCTCTATTTCCTTTTCAGCTCTTTTTGCTATTTTCTCGCGATTATTTATCGTTGTCATCGTTTGTTCCCCTCCTTGCTAGTCTCTAGTGGTAACACGTTCGATTTTCTTTTCTTGCTTACCGACGATTAATCGTTGCACATAAATGCTGGGTGTCTGAATTAGATTAGGATCCAAATCACCGATCTCCACAAGCTCTTCCACTTCAGCAATGGTGACTTTTCCTGCTGCAGCAATCATTGGATTAAAGTTTCGAGCGGTTTTATTGTATATAAGGTTCCCCATTTTATCTGCCTTCGTTGCTCTTACCAGACTGAAGTCAGCACTGTAGGCTTCTTCAAGCAAGTATTCTTTTCCGTTGAACTCCCTAACTTCCTTGCCTTCCGCAATCGGTGTCCCAACTCCCGCTGGTGTATAGAATGCAGGGATTCCCGCTCCGCCAGCTCTTATTTTTTCAGCAAGCGTACCCTGTGGCGTTAATTCAACTTCAAGCTCACCAGATAAAACCTGGCGTTCAAATTCTTTATTTTCACCAACATAGGAGCCAATCATTTTCTTGATCTGTTTGTTTTTCAATAAAAGACCAAGTCCCCATTCATCAACTCCACAGTTATTTGAAATGATCGTTAAATCTTTTACCCCTGTTTCCACAAGAGCAAGAATCAAGTTCTCGGGAATCCCGCATAGTCCAAACCCGCCGACCATGATTGTGGCCCCATCATGAATATCTTTTACCGCTTCTGTAAAGGATGTATAAATTGGTTTCATCTTAAGTTGCACCTCTCTCTTTATAAGTTTTCCACTATGGTTGCTACGCCTTGTCCGCCGCCGATGCATAGTGTTGCAAGTCCTTTTTTCGATTCACGACGTTTCATTTCATGGATAAGTGTCACCAAGATTCTTGCTCCACTTGCACCAATAGGGTGACCAAGTGCGATTGCGCCACCATTAACATTCAGCTTTTCAGAATCGAATTGCAATTCCTTTCCTACAGCAAGTGCTTGAGCTGCAAAAGCTTCATTCGCTTCAACCAAGTCCATTTCATCCACTGACTGGCCGCTTTTTTCCATCGCTTTTTTCACGGCAGTAACAGGGCCGATTCCCATGATACTTGGATCTACTCCACTGCTTGCATTTGCCAAGATCTTTACTAGTGGCTTGATTCCAAGCTCCTCCGCTTTCTCCTTGCTCATCACCACAACTGCCGCAGCTCCGTCGTTTATCCCGGATGCGTTACCAGCAGTTACGGATCCGTCTTTCTTAAAAGCCGGTCGTAGGCCGCCAAGCTTCTCCGCGGTGGTTCCTTTTCTAGGATATTCGTCTGTATCTATCGTAAGAATTTCTTTTTTCTTTTTCACTTCTACCGGGACGATCTCGTCTTTGAACTTCCCTTCTTCAATTGCTTTGACTGCTTTTTGCTGACTGTTTGCAGCAAATTCATCTTGTTCTTCCCTTGTTAATGAATATCTTTCGCAGAGGTTTTCCGCTGTCACTCCCATATGATAGTCGTTGAAAGAGCAAGTCAGTCCGTCAGCTACAAGGGTGTCGATTAACTTCTGGTCACCCATACGGAACCCGTCACGAGCACCTTTTAACAAGTATGGGGCTTGCGACATATTTTCCATCCCACCGGCAACGACAATATCGGCATCCCCAGCAAGGATTGCTTGAGTGGCAAGGTGAACAGCTTTCAACCCCGATCCACAAACTTTATTGATTGTCATGGAAGACACTTCTTGTGGGAGGCCAGCCGCCATCGCAGCCTGCCTTGCAGGATTCTGCCCAAGGCCCGCCTGCAGCACATTTCCCATGATAACTTCATCTACACTATCTGGTGCAAGCCCGGCTTTTGCGAGCGCTTCTTTAATTACAACGGAACCTAACTGTGGAGCGGAAACATCTTTAAATGCCCCACCAAAACTTCCAATCGCTGTTCTGACAGCGCTTACAATGACTACTTCTTTATTCGACATAATTTCCTCTCCTCTCGACTGAATAATTTCGATATTCATGTCGAAAAATCCTTCTTTTTTTATAAAATTTCTATTATTCTTGCTTTTATCCCCCTTTATTCCATAAAATTAAAGATGGGAGAAATTATCCGTGAAGGGGGAAACAACTATGAACTTGCCGGCCAAGGCCACTATAATTGAAGTTGGTCCACGTGATGGGTTACAAAACCTGAAAGCTTTTATACCAACCGATGCAAAAATTGAATTTATAAAAGAATTGAAAAAAGCAGGAATTCCTGAGATGGAGCTCACCTCTTTTGTCTCACCAAGATGGGTGCCACAAATGTCAGATGCCGCTACTATAATTGAAAGTTGCAATGATAGCGATACTAGAAATTTTGTATTGGTACCTAACCAAAAAGGCATCGAGAGATTAAAGGGCACCTCGTGTAAGAATGCGGCTGTTTTTGTAGGTGTGAGTGACACATTTAATAAAAAGAATATAAATAAGACAACCGAGGAAAGCTTGGTGGAATTGGAACCTTTGGTAAAAGAATTAAAAGAACAGGGTTATTTTGTGAGAGCCTGTATATCCACTTCGTTTTATTGTCCATATGAGGGGAAAGTGGCAATGGAGGATGTCGTGGCATTATGTAAACGCTTTGTTACTTTTGGAGTGGATGAGTTGAGTGTCGCGGATACTATCGGAATGGCGAACCCAAAGGAATCATTTGACCTTTTCTCTCTGTTAAAACATGAACTTGGGGAGGTAATGTTGACAGCTCATTTCCATAACACCCGGGGTATGGCTCTTGCTAATATTTTTGCCGCCCTTCAAGCTGGTGTAGATCGATTTGACACATCTGCCGGAGGACTTGGCGGTTGTCCATTTGCACCTGGTGCTTCTGGGAATGTAGCCACAGAAGATGTTGTCTATATGCTTGAACAGATGGGCATTGATACTGGAATTAACTTGAAGCGTGTCATTAGAGCATTGGAGAACCTACTTCCTCATTTGGATAAGCAATATGAAAGCCAATATTATAAACTTGTTCAAGCTAATGGAACAGCTGTCCCACCTGGTGTATAATTTTTAGCTCCCTTACTCACATTAATAGAGAAAGTAAGGAAGGGAGAGGCCTA
Source organism: Sutcliffiella horikoshii DSM 8719 (assembly GCA_001648575.1). Lineage (GTDB taxonomy): Bacteria > Bacillota > Bacilli > Bacillales > Bacillaceae_I > Sutcliffiella_A > Sutcliffiella_A horikoshii. The sequence goes on from LQXN01000045.1 coordinate 43,131, forward strand.
TATGTCCAAGCATAATAACCATAAAGGTCCAAGCCAAAAGGGACAACCTAATGCAGAGAACATGAAGCAAGTTGTTTCTGCTGAAGAAGTGGAACGAGCAAGCCATCCGACAAAGCGTCAGAACTCGGAGCAATGATTTTCTTGATGGAAACTGCAGCTTATTGCAGTTTCTTTCTTTTTAATTGGCGTTTTCGTAAACGTTGTTGTTTTTTCGTATTAACCAACTAACCGTTATATTCCTTACTGTCGTGCTCTTTTCCTTGTTTTACTGTTTAGTCTACTTGCTTATTTTAGAGTAGGTAAGTAGACAAAAAGTCCCAATACCGACTTTGTGCTAGTGGTTAGCAACAATCTTTTAGAAAAAAGCCTTTTAATTTTGAATGGCTCTTTTCCGATTATCTTCATTTAGCCCCTATCAATCCCGACAATTCACATTCTCTACCTTAACATCCTTTTCTTACGAACCAAGTTTCCCCCATTCTACTTATCTCACCTTCATTTAAGGTCTAAAACAATGTATACAAACATAATTTGTAAAAAGTGTTATAAGAGCGAACTCCTATAACCCATCCTAAAATGAAACAGGTGAGATCTCTATGTATTTCGTTTACTTTATGGAAAATAAGAATGTAGTATTAAGTCAGTTTCGGAAAGAGTTGCCGAATGTGGATGAGGAAGTGAGGATAAAGGGAAGAAAAGGGAAAGTACTTAGTATCAGTCATGTTGATGAAAGGCATATTAATATTCATGTCAACTTGGAAAAAGTCGTGAAAAAAGGGTTTGTGGACTTATCGAAAAAGAAGAAAAAATAGTTATGTTGCGCTTTTTAGATTCAAGAGGAGGTTCTCAAATGAAGAACCTCTCAGTGTGTAGACAAAGTTATTTTATCTTTGAGATATGCAATAACCTGTGTTGATCGTAGTGGAAGGCGCGCAGACTTCTGCGGGAGGAAGGGACATGGAAGACCCCGCAGGGCGTAAGCCCGAGGAGGCTTCCGGACCGCCCGCGAAAAGCGAAGCGCCTGGAACGAAGATCAACAGCAGGATGCAAATTTTAAAAAATTTTGGGCTTTGTCAACAGTCTGGGAGGTTCTCAATTGAAGAACCTCTTTTTTGTGAATATAGGTAGGCCTGAAGTTTGTATCTTTTCTGGTGTTCGGACTTTTAGAAGCTACCATTTGACCGAAGCTCTATCAGAAACCGAACCCGAAGAAAAGCCCCCTTAACTCATCTCCCTATACCACCGAGGAATGCTCTCCCTGAAATCATCATGATCTCTTAAAACATCCATTGAATAATTATATAATAGCTCGAACTGCTCTTCTCCCATCTTCTTCCCCCATACGAATGCTGAAACCACATGCATGGCACTATAAAGGGCAAAAAGTCGCCAGAACTCCTCACTGATTTTCTCTCCACCATTATATCCATCAATGGCACCTATAGAAAAAGGAACACTGACCTTCACTCCAAAAAAACCAAGTTTTTGCAAATCATGTAACGGATCTCCCCAGTCCATCCTTTGAAAATCAATAAACCCAGTAAACTCCATACCCTCCATTATTAGATTGCAGGGGTGAAAATCATCATGCTGAAACCTATTTGGCCTGCCTTTCATCAAGTATTCATTGGACCTGATATAATTTATAAGGTTGCTTATAATCTCCTTGTCTATATCTTCAAGTAATATTAACTCTTCTATGTATCTATCGTTTTTTCTTTTCTTAAATACACTCCATGGTACAGTTCCTTCAGGAGCCGGGTACTCATGCAATTTTTTCAGTTCCATTCCTGCTTGAAAACCAACCAGATATTGGTCCCTTTCCGTCATACTACATAGAGCCTCTTCACCATCACAGCCTGGTAAATATGTCAAAACCATAAATGCCAGCCCAAGTTTCTCCTGCACACCAAATTCAATAGCTTCTGGCACAAAAACAGAAAGTGATGATAAGGCACGAATTGTTTCAAATTCATTCCGTCTATATTTTGCATCCTCCAAAGGAAAAAGACGAATCAAGTACTTATCATCTAAAACAAATTTTTCATCTTTAGAAAAGCCTTTTGTAAGCCGTTTTATATCACTTGCTTCATTCATGTATGGAATTTCCTGTTCGATGCCATTAAACAACTAACCACTCCCTATTCTTTTTGATACCACATTGTTAAAATGTGCATTTACATTAAGGCTATTCTCCTAACTTTGGTCCTTTTTGCAAGCAATGATCTTCAAGAAAAAACTTCATTTTAAATTATAGCAATGATCACAATAAAAATTATTAAAATAATAATAAAAACTCCTGTCATTTTCCAGCTTACCGCTCCAACAAGGTCCACCAAGCTGCCGACCATGGACCGTGTTAGGCCATCATTAAACGCTCCACCTGGATTCTTTTTCAGCTCCTTTTGTCTCAGCCTTTCTCTTTCCTGTTCTGCATTTTTCTTATCTACCATTATAAGCCTCCTATTCTGTCTCCCATTCTAGATCATTTCTTTCATCCAACTCTTTGAGTGTCTTTAGGTGATCCTTATCGCTTACTATCTTGTAATCATTTATATATTCTTTTCCGACGATAATTTGGATGGTTCCTGTTTCAACCATATCATTCTTGAGGTTGGATATAAGCAAATCAAGTACATAATCCGCTCCACCTGGTTCCTTATTTATTTCTCTTTTTAATTCAATATCAGAGAGGTCCTGCAATATTTTACGTATCGTTTCCTCGTCTTCAATAAGCATTCTTTCCTTGAATGAATATGTACCAATCTCAAATTCAACTTTTCTAATCTGCAAATTTCTAATTTCACTATCTTCATGAAACTCTTTAATCACTGTAGCATCAGATGTAGTGTAAATCATTTGATCGTACAGGAAGTACCCTCCCACAAGCAACACCAAAGCAACAGAGATTGGTCCAAACCTACTTTTACTTAGTAAAAACTTAATTGAAACGGCTAAAATTGCTCCAACAAACAATAAACTAATAAGAAACTTTAAAGTAAGAACCGAGTCAACCATCTAACCTCTCCTTCACCAATTCTCTATTAATCTATTACAATTTTAACATAAAATTACATATCCCATTATATTCGTAACATTTTCCCCGTTATATTGCCTTCTGCCGTTTATGAGAGTAAAATTATCTTTAATTACCTGTCGAGGAAAGTGATCATTATGAGAAGACGCTTATGTATATTAATAGCTATCTTGTTTCTCTCGTTTCCTTGTTTGGCATACGGTGAAATTTCAGTTCCTTCTCCAATGTACGGTGACTCCATTTCTACTCATGGAGATATGCAAATTGAATATGCAGTTCATGACCCTGTTACAAAAGGCTGGCAAAAAAAGAAGGACATTACAGGTCAATCAGCGCTATCAATTTTAATGGATATTCATCATTTTCCATACAAGCATTCAATCAGACAAGATATTATGGCAAAACCACATCTATTCCTAACTCCATATTTTTATCAAGGTGGCTATCTCTCCTTTACCGTGATTTAGAAATTAATTTGATACTAAATCACAGAAAAGAGGAAAGATCATGAACCAGAAGACCGAATTCCAGAAATCAATGGAAACTTACGCGTTCATAATTGCAATGACAGGTTTATTTTTTATATCAATTGTAGTAGCAGCGATGGTAACCGACCAAAATATATTTTCAATGTTGCCTGATTTTTCTTGGGATATGATAAATAGCTGGGACGATATATTTAATAAATAGCAATAAAAAGTCGACTTGTATTGGGGGGACTCCCCCTATACAAGTCGACTTTTTTCTATACAAATCAATGGGTCTTCTCTTGTAGGGCTAGCTTGCTCATTAGGCGATTCTTCTTTTTCCGAGTCCCTTTTCCATCATGATTCTCTTTAAAAAGATTAATCAACGAGCTTTTCTTCTGTAATGATTTCATAAAGAGCTTCTGAATCCATGTTAGAGAGTTTAGTGTATTTATTTTCACCATGCATAAATACTTCGAGCATATCCTTTTGAGGTGTTAGCCATATAAAGTATTTATTGTTGATCTCATAATCTGGAGGGTGGACCATTTCAACTTTAGCATTTATCCAAATCGCTTTCTTAAGTATGTTTGAGGCTTTTTCTACCTTTTCCATATCTGTTATTTCTTTAAGATCCTCATATAGATCTTCTGTTCCAATACGTTTTTCAATCAATAACTTTTCTTCGTCCACAACAATTTTTGCCTTATCTTGATTACTCCCTGACTTTAAATGACATCCTACTGACGAAATGAGTGTAATCGACATAAACATTAAAGTAATTAGTTTTTTCATTAGACACCTATCTTCATTAAGTTTTCTTTCATATAGACGATTAATTCGTCACCTAAGTTTCAGTTCCTTATATTTTCACCACAAAAAAACATCAGCTAAAAAAGCTGATGCCAGTCAGTCGCTAAACTGTACTCTCAATATTTGAACTACAGAAAGTAATTGTCTACTACTCTTTTCCTTTAAGGTCTTTCTGATCAACATTAAACTCAATCAAATTCTTTGATGGATCCATACAGAAAATCTGTGCAAATCCACTTTTGCTATGAGGTTTTTCAATAACATCAATACCTTGGTCCTTTAGAAATCCCACTGTTTGGTAGTAATCCTTTACCCTGACAGCAAAATGACCATCTCTACTATCGATTTTGTTATTATTTCTTAGGGTTTCTGCCTGTTTATTTTCAATTAAATGAAGTTGTGAATTCCCTACTTGATACCATGCTCCTGGAAAATCAAATGCAGGTCTTTTTATTTCAGGAAATCCAAGAAGGTTTCCATAGAAATGTTTGGCTTCTTCAATGTCTTTTACGGAAAGGCTCACATGGTGCATATCCATAACTTTCATTTCGTTTACACGTCCTATCTAAAATTAGAGTCAGCGTTAGTATACCATTTGTCCTTTAGAACTTCCCCTTATGATTTTGTTTTAAGAAAACTTTTCCGCCCTAAGTACCAAGTATGAGGCATGTATTTCTTATCAAACATTCCTCTTTTGTTCGATAGCACATCAAAAAAAACGTCCATACATATTTCCCTCCAAGCTTATCCAAATGATAAACTATGGTATATATATCCTTTTGGAGGTTTTAAAGTGAAACAGCTAAAACGCATTTTAATCGTCACAGGCATTTTGCTATCCTATATCTTGTTTATCGGGATTTTCTTCACCAATAAAGTGATGTACATTCGTAAGAAAACAAACGAAGAAATTTTACAACGGGAAAAGTTGCTCGGGCACTTTAAGGAAGATGTCTATTTGAAGCTGCCTAAGCAGGAACTTACCATCCCCTCTCCACTTGGATACAATATTTACGGAGAAATGTATGATGTACCTGGTTCTACACGTTACATGATTTTCAGCCATGGAGTAACACAGAACACTCTTAATTCCATTAAGTACATGAATATTTTCCTTGAAAGAGGCTGGAATATAGTTTTATATGATCATCGCCGCCATGGAAAATCAGGTGGAAAGACTACCAGTTATGGTTTTTATGAAAAACATGATTTAAAAGCGGTGGTAGATTGGGTCAGGGAACATGCGGGAAGTGACGCAACCATCGGCATACATGGAGAATCTATGGGGGCTGCGACATTGTTGATGTATGCAGGAGGAATAGAAGATGGTGCAGACTTCTATATAGCGGATTGTCCGTTTTCCGATCTTGAAGAACAACTGACCTATCGATTAAAAGCCGACTTTAAAATACCGAAGCAACTCATCATGCCAATTGCAAATACATTTCTACGAATAAGAGATAAATACTCCATCCGGGATGTTTCACCAATCAATGTCATTGAAAACATTGAAAATCCTGTGTTATTTATTCATAGCGAACCAGATGACTTCATTCCCATCATGATGACCCAGCAACTATTTGAAAAGAAAAAAGGAAAAAAACAATTGTATGTTGCAAGGAACGGTATGCATGCAATGAGTTATTCTGATAACCGGGAAGAATACGAAAAAGCAATTGATGAGTTTTTAGAAGAAATCGGGTACGGCAGAGTAGATAAAAGTTAAAAGGAGCAATCACATTTTGTGGTTGTTCCTTTTTACTCCCTCTCGCAATCTTTCTCAAACACATAAAGCTCCCCATTATTTGCAACTTTAAAATTCGGTCCATGATAACCGCGCCTGATAAGTTCTTTTCTCAAAAACATCATTATGCCACCATGGCTGACAATTAACACATTTTCATTTGAATCTAAAACCTTGTCCAGGGTAAGACTTATGCTATTTGTTAAGTCCTTTCTACTGATCGGTTGGGATTTGTGGTTCATCAGCCATGCCATTCGAATAAAAAATAAGTGCATATGCAATGGAAGCCGTGCACGGGTAGGAAGAACAGGAAACAACTGAATTTCCCTTAGTTCCTTAAGAAACTTGATATCTCCACTATAAATCGCTTTTGCAGTTGTTTGTGCCCGAGGAAGATCACTTGAATAACACTTCGACCATTCTACATCTGCTAAATCGACCTCATTTGCTTCAACCTCTGAAACGTCATATTCCTCCATCCACCTTAGAAGTTCCTGGGAAGACACAATTTTATTAGGATATCCCCTTGTCACTTTAAAGTGTCGTATTAAACCTACTTTCAAGTAATCACCCCTACTTGTTAATCTTACATAACAAGAATTATTTTAACATATCATACCATAACAAATTTGGGATTTTCTTATAAAATTGCATAAGAAAAGGACTCACCAAGAGTAAGTCCTTAAATAGTATTTATTAAAGTCCATCTCTAAAAGATGGAAAAAGCTTTTTTTAAAATGTTTCATAGGTTACAACTTCATCTAATGGGAAACGAAGAGTGCCATGTGCATCAGCAGCTGCCTTACCAACTGAAATCAGCATGACTGGAACATATCGTTCAGGAACATTGAATTCTTTTTTGAAGGCTGCCCTATCGAATCCACCCATTGGCACTGTGTCATAGCCTTTCGTTTTTGCCGCTAGCATTAACTGCATAGAAGCTAAAGAAGCATTCATCACTGCTTCATCCCGTGCAAACTGGTCGTTTGTGTATGCACCATGAATTTGGTTAGTAAGGATATCCTTTACTTCAGGGGACATGAAGCCTTTCTCCACTACTTCACCATAAACTTTTTCTGCATTATGGTTTGCTTGTAAGTCACCTAACACAGCAATGGTCACAGAACTGTCAATCACTTGTTGTTGATTATAGGTAATTGGTAAGAGTCTTTCTTTTTGACTGTCGGACTGAACCACAAGGAACTTCCAATGTTGCAGGTTCCATGATGATGGGGCTGTGATGGTAGCCTCTAATATGTCTTGAAGGTCTTCTTGCGGCATATCGTGTTTGGTATATTTACGCACAGAATGACGTTCTTTCATTGTTTCAATTGCTGATTTAATAGTTGTGTTATTCATGAAGAATTCACTCCTTCTTCTAGTTGGGTTTGATTATTAATTATTTTTAACACACGTATATCTCAATGTCAAAATATAGACTTTCGAGACAATAGCCACTTTTCAGTTATTTAGATATAATAATAAAAGCCTCAGTGGTTGAGGCTTTAGCGCACCATTTTTCACCTTTCCCAGTTAGTGTTTACTTACCACTTCCCACTTACTAGCCAAACTTCATAAAATACTGTCCGTAACTTAAAAATACAATCCAAACCCACGCTTTACTGTCCAAAAAGCAGCAAATACATGCTAACCGACAAATAACTACATGGTTCCCTAAGCATGCTACAATTCTAAGTTCGCTCTAAATATGCGTTTTCCTTATATATTAGTTCTCCTTCAGGAAGATCACACATCTTAAAAGCCACTGTAAATCTGCGTTCGAGTCCCTCCTTGAATTCGCCAAGTAATTCCTCTGAAATGGAAGATTGCCATGCAAAGCGGTAGTGTAAGACCTCGTCATTATGCAATTTTTCTAAAGGATTCATTGCCATTCCAGTCTTAGTTGAACTGGCATTCGATTGGGCAGCTAAATTCAATAGGAATACTTCAAGTATTTTTACTTCCCTCTCATTTAAATCATGATTTTTCATTTTTACTGTTACATCTATCATTGAAATCCTAATAGCACATTCCACCTTACTACTTAAATTTCTTGTTAAGATAAGTTCGCTTAGTTACCATACATAACCTTCCCACTGTTTCATAATTTCTTAATCATAAATACACTATTTGGATCTTCCACGTAATCGGCGAAAGGCTCACAATAATCGAAGCCATAACTTTTATATAATTTCTGTGCAGGATAAAACGCCTCCATCGAACCTGTTTCAAGGTACAACGTCTGGTATCCCCGTTTATTAGCGGCCTGAATTATGTATCGGAGAATCTGTCTACCTATCCCTTTTCTCAAATGCTGAGAAGAAGTACGCATTGACTTCACCTCACCTGTTTTTGCATCCAATTCCTTCAAAGCTCCACAACCTACAACCTCTTCACCTTCCCATGCACTCCAAAAAGTAACATCCGGTTTTCTCAGAGCACCTAAATCTAAATAATGATTACTTTCCGGTGGAGAGAGCAGATTTAAATTTCTCATGTGCACTTCCACAAAAGCTATTACATTAGGGTGTGTGACATCATCAATCTTGATCTTCATTTTGTATCACTCCTTTTTGAAACTTATTGGTGGATCGGCCATTTAACTTTTGTGTTTCACGTAGTTCTTTTCTTATCTTTTTTAATTGAACAACTATAAATATGTTAAAAAACATAGATGCAAACAGAAAAGTGTAAAGCATAATATCCATTCCCATACTTCCGAAAAGAAGAGAAAATAAAACTACTAATATAGCAAGAATAACTCCATTGAACATTATTTCTCCTCCGTTTTACTTTTTTCTGATACCTATTTTAGCATTAAATTCCAATATTAGCCCATAAAAAAAAGATGAATCCGTAAAGGATCCACCTTATATTTTCTTCACAAACTCTGTTTTCAGTTGCATCGCACCAAATCCATCAATTTTACATTCGATATCATGATCCCCATCCACCAGACGGATATTTTTCACTTTAGTTCCCTGTTTTACAACCGAAGAACTGCCTTTTACTTTTAAGTCCTTTATGACCGTTACCGTATCTCCGTCATGAAGAATATTTCCATTAGCATCCTTGTACACTTTTTCCTCTTCGGTTCCCTCAGAACCTGGCGTCCATTCATAAGCACATTCCGGACAAATCAGGAAATTCCCATCTTCATATGTATATTCAGAATTACACTTTGGACAGTTTGGAAATGTTGACATGTATCTGCTTCCTCCATTTACGCTCTATTTTTCACTCTTATTAGCATAGCATAGTTTTTTCTCGAAATTAATTAATACATTTTTTCCCTTTATTACTAAAATACATGATATAATTCTTTAAAATTCATATCCGGGGTGAAATTATGATACTTGAAAACCAAAAATCAGAAGTCAAGATATATCCTACTAATCTAATAAAACAAAAGGAAACCACAACTAAACTTGCCATCATTCTCCCTGGAGCCGGCTACACTTCCCAAGGGCCGTTGCTGCATTTCTCATCAGGGCACTACTTCAACCAAGGGTTTGATGTACTTCAGGTCAATTACCGATTCGGGGAAGCCGAACTTAATCCTTTTGATGCTGAAGGCTTTAACAAAAATGTAATACATACTTTGGAGGAGGCCTTAAAAGAAAGACATTATGATCAATATGTCTTTATCGCCAAATCTATCGGAACCATCGCATTGCCCAAAATAATAAAACTCCAAGAATATAAAAACGCTTCAGCTGTTTGGCTCACTCCATTAATACACCGGGATGATGTATATCAAGCTATGTTACAAACAGAAAATAATTCACTTTGTATTATTGGAGACAAAGATTTCTGCTACCGGGAAGAGCGTTTTACAAATTTAGAGTCTCATTCCGCATTTAAAACATTATTAATTGCAGATGGAGATCATAGTCTTGAAGATAAAGAGAATGTATTAGGTTCCATTGATATGTTAAAGCATGTTATTGACAATATCATAGAGTTTTAAGATTGAATCCTGAACGATACAAGTCCACGCTTGTATCGTTTTTTTATATTGCAGGTAAAGTATTGTTGACACTATGTTAATTATACTTTACATTAAGTATATAAAAGTTAACATAAAGGAGAACCATATGCTTTGTAATCGGGTGAAGGAGTTAAGGGCACGGCATGGTTTTTCCCAGTCAGATCTAGGGAGCTTAGTCGGGGTCACCAGGCAAACAATAGGTTTTATAGAGAAAGGTGAATTTTCACCTTCCATCGCTTTATCTTTACGGCTTGCCAAGCATTTAAAAGTAAAAGTAGATGAATTATTTTGGTTAGAAGGAGAGGCTGAGGAAAATGAATAAAGATTTACGTACCCAACTTCCATTATGGACAATTGCATTTTGCGTCCTTTTGATGCCATTGACTGTTAGTCTAGTACTGTTGATTGACTTAATGATACATAGCTCTGATACTTTTTTCGTAGTAACCGAAACAGGAACTTCCTTTAATTGGGGCTTAATGTCCATTCAACTCTTCATGGTTAGTATCTTGTTAATTATCTCTTTTTATCTTGTCTTTTATCTTAGATATAGAAAACATAATAGGGAGAATCCAAGAGAAAGACTGTACTTTTTTATTTTTTACAAACCAGGTGAGATACTTGAAGATGATGAAATGCTTCAACAAGTATCGAAAAATGCCACGAAAAAGGTATACATCCTTTTTGTAAATGCACTTCCAGCACTTGCATTTCTGATGATTATCCCCCTTCATCGATCAGTATTCATTATGGCGATACTACTAGTAATAATTTTTCAGAATCTTCTTTTTTACAATGAAATCAATAAATACTACTCTGGCAATTATACATTCAACAACAAGGGTAAGAAGACGGATTACGAACTTTCGAAAGCTAATAAAAGAGTTGTGAGAGGCATGGCGATTGTATGTTTCATCATTGCAGCTCTATCTGTTGGCAGGCTGGCACAAATTCATTATCATGCCCAGAGCATACCCTCTCAAATGGAAGCATGCATGAATGAAGGCGGAACTGCGGTTATAGAAAAAAACAGCCTATGGAGCCTTACGGAATTCACATGCAAATAGGCATTGCTTTTAGCAATGCCTCAGCGTGTAGACAAACTTTAGAATAATAAAATTTCCTAGTTGATCGTAGTGGAAGGAGCGTAGACTCCTGCGGGAGGAAGGGACAGGGAAGACCCACTAGCTTTGCATGAGTTCCTTTATATGTAAAATTATCCATATTATTTCTAGACAAATACAAAAAAAGCTCCTATTGTAGGTATGTTGGATGTTTGTTCCCATAAACAATCCACCTACAAAGGAGCACAAAAGCAATATTATGATAGCTCATAAATCAGTTATAAGTCAATGTTTATCTTTATTACCTACAGAAGATTTAGCTTGTCCCCTCCTAAATTATGAGATGAAAAAGCTATCTGTAGAACAATTGGTAAAGCTTTTTATCACAGCTCAATTAGATCATTGGGAATCAT
>LQXN01000046.1 GCA_001648575.1 Sutcliffiella horikoshii DSM 8719
ATAGTAATCATTCTAGAAAAAGCAGCTTCAGAAGGTACCGAATCGGATACCAAAAAACCACAATCTAGACGAAAGATCATGTCATACTTTAATCTACGAACCAAGTCTTTAATAAATGGAATACGTTCAATGATCCTAGCCACTAATGAGTACACCATTGCAGCGTAATTTAGTTCAACTGGTCTACCAAAACGGGACTTCTTCGTTACCACAGCGAAGATCTGGTCCATATTAAAAGTAGAAAAAATAGCTTCGAATCGTTGGGTAGGTTGTAAATCATACAATTCTTGTATCCCGAAAAGGCTTCCTTGTCGTATAATAGTCATAGGGAGTCTTCCTCCAGTCTTTAGTCTGTAGAGTTGTTGTGGTAACTACTCTTTTCGACAAGTTGGGGAGGTACTCCTTTTTTTGTTGTCCAGAAGCCCTGAGCCTGTAAGGCTCTTATTTATGAAATTCATTCATTCATTATAAATATAGGCTTTTGATTGGCTAGATAGCAATTATTATTTTTTATAGGAGGTGCCAGATGGAATTATTCTTTGAATATGTTGATGAGTATGATTTTGTGGTGAAACTTATTTTTGCAACCTTGGCAGGAATTATCATTGGTTTAGAGCGTGAATTGAAAGGAAAACCACTCGGTTTGAAGACATGTGTAATCGTATCCGTCATGGCTTGCCTCTTGACCATCGTATCCTATGAATCCGCCTTTCTCTACTCTAAGGAATATTCCAGACCAATGGATCCGGGACGCATTCCTTCTTATGTAATAAGCGGTATTGGTTTTCTGGGAGCAGGCGTGATCCTCCGCAGAAGTAATGAAGCCATTTCTGGATTAACTACAGCGGCATTGGTATTGGCTTCAGCAGCATTGGGGATTACAATCGGTGCAGGATTCTTCATTGAAGGTGCTTTCGGAGTCCTCTTTATCATCCTTGGTGTAAAGGTCATTCCCTCTCTCTTTGATAAGATTGGACCGAAGAAACTGAAAGAGAAAGAAATAAAGGTGAAAATCTATATCGAAAAGGATATTGATTTGACAACGGTCATGAAAGAAATCCATCACAAGAACCTGTCAATCAAGAGAGTCAAGGTAAAAGAGGAAAAAGACGATATTGTCCTAAATTGCATCATTACAACCAAGAAAATCGTTTATACGACAGATGTCTACTATGAATTAAAATCACTTTCCGGTGTGATCCAAGCTGAAGTGGAAAACTTGGACTGAATTTTTTCGAAAAAATCATTTGCAAATGAGTGATTATTTGGTAAACTAAATTCAGTCTTATCGGGGCATTAGCTCAGCTGGGAGAGCGCTACGCTGGCAGCGTAGAGGTCAGGGGTTCGAGCCCCCTATGCTCCATACCGCGTCATATCAACGTTAAGTGTCCGTTGACTTAACCGCAGCGTTCCGCTCCTAAACGGAACAGTGTAGCGGTGACACTATCCGCCTTTACTTCGATTATTATTATCGAATTGGAGGCGGTTTTTTTTATGCACTCGGAGAATAGGAAAGGCAAGCGCGTCAAACAAGCGCGAAAAGGCAGTAGTCTGCGCAAATCCATATACGACTTATCGGTCTTATTCGATAAATTTTATAGCGCGAAAACGGCGGAAGGACTTGCGCCAGGCTCGCTCGATAAGTACCTGCGCACATGGAAATACTTTGCTGGCTATTTAACGGATAACGGTATCGGCGCAGATATACGGAATATAGACATAGACCTAGCGCGGGAATATATCGTATGGCTGCTCGAGGATCGCGTTAAGTTTGACGGCCATAGGTTTAAGACGGACGACTGCAAAACTAAAGGACTTTCACCGCGGACAGTAAACGATCATATTAAGTCATTGCGGACGTGGTTCAACTTTTTAGTCGCGGAAGGTATTGCGGAATATAATCCGTTTGAGAATTTAAAGAACGTCAAGCAAGCGGACGCTGACATCGATATACTTAACGTAGAGGAATTAAAGGCGTTATTAGCCGCGCCGGATCAACGCAAATATCCGGATTTTAGAGATTACGTTGTCATGCACGTTCTGATCGATACGATGGCGCGCATTAATGAAGTATTAACCTTATCGCTTCGTGACGTTGATTTTAGCGATATGACTATCGTTATTAGAAGTAAGATTGCGAAGTCAAGAAAGCCGCGCATTATTCCGATTCAAAAGAAAACGGCGCGATTATTGAAGGAGTTGATTGCGGAGATAGGGGAGTTTGAAAGCGAGTTTATATTCCTTTCTAATTACGGCGAAAGGCTGACGACTAATCATTTCCGCAAGCAGTTAAACAAATTCGCGACTATCGCCGGCATAAAAAAGAACGTACATCCTCACCTATTCCGGCATACTGGCGCCACGATGTTCCTTGAGTCTGGCGGTGATATACGACACTTGCAGATGTTGCTTGGTCACGCTGACTTGCGCATGGTGACAAGATACACGCATTTAACGAAACAAGCGTTAATCAAGCAACACAACGCATATTCTCCGTTAAATCAAGTTCTCGGAAAGCTCAGTAAAGAACGAAAAATAAAACGATAACAATTGCCGCCTTTCGAGGGCGGCTTTTCTCTTTAATAACCGTTTATTGACGTATTGAGGTCGAAAAATGGTATAGTAATCCCCGGTACTAGATTTCGCCCCTCAAAGACCGGGCTATGGGGTCGACGAAAATCGGAGTCAATGTCGAAGTTTGTCGTCAATCACGTTTGTATATCGTTGTATTGTATATGCAAAAGAGGGTTACATAACATAGATTATAAGTTATTCATTCGTTGTATAAACGTTGATTTGACGCGGGTTATCCGACTTCCGTTTTTTATCGTTTATGCACGTTTTTATACATCGCAGTAGTGACGCGGGTTCCAGCCGTTGCCTGCCGTGTGCCGGGATCGCGATACTGCATACTGACCGTGCGGCCGGTATATGTAAGCGGTGCGGTGATTCGACGTATATCGACATGCCCCCCGAGTTCTGGCGGCCCTTGTCCGGGGACAACCTCTCGCCGATGATATCGCAATTATGCGTTGCTCATCGTTGTATCATCGGTCGACTTCCTTCTATATAATGCGCCACTATGCCGGCGTGCAACGGTACCCCCACGGGTATATGCGTATGTACCGCCAACGCCCAGCGTTTAGCCAGGCGCCTGCATGTCGTTATCTTATACCGTTTATGCGGTTAGTCGATTTGATACCGCCAGCCAACTTCGTGTCAATGTGCGGATATGTCACCTCGGCCAACTCGCGTCCGTCCGCTTCCAACTTGACGGTAATAGGACGGTCTTGCGATGACCCTATCGCGGACACTAGCCGTTCAATCTTCGAGGCAAGATCGCTACTGACTCCACTACCTTGCGTATGTCCCGCATCTATCATCCGCATGAGATTAGCTTGTTGTGCTTCCGTTAATACCATTTCGTTCTTCAGTAAACGCGCGTCTACTTCGTTATGCAATGGCGCGCTCTGTAATTGCGAAGCTAATCCGCCAGTATGAAGCTTCGGTAACTGTCCGCGCCCAACTATTCCGCCGGTATGATATTGCGAGATTGAGGCGCCTGTATTTGTGTATTGCGTAATGTTTACACGCTTGTTGATCGCCTTACCTAACTCCGCATTCATGTTGCGAGCTTCGCTGATAATGCCCGACACTTTACTGCGGGTTGTTTCAAGCTTCGATATTTGACCGTCGATTTGCTTGATACCGTCCTTATATTCGTCGGTTTGCTTCATCGCTTCTTTTGTCGAAAACTCCATTTGAATCTTCTGCTTTTTCAGGCGGTCGATTTCCGTGTCAATCGCTTTAATACCTTCGCCCTTTTCCGCAGTAATGCCCGCTTGCTTCAATTCCAAGTCGATTAATTTACGCCTAACTTCGTCCATCTTGGCGAGTTCTTCGTTAATGAGGTCGAGTTCGTCCTTTTTCGTGAGGTATTTTTCCATCTGTTTAGCGTTTTGTTCTTTTAGCCCTTGCACAATATCTTCCGCAAAATGAAGCTCTTGCGATAGGTGGTTAATAACGCTTTGATTTCCTTCTTCCTTCGCTTTTGCGAGTTCTTTCGTTTTGTCAATGACTACCTGCTCTGCAATTGCGATGTTTTTCTCGATTTCATTACGCTTTTCTTGGATATTATTAATATCCTGTTGCAAGTCTTTCTGCTTCTGTAATTCGCCCGCATGATTAGCTTCTAATAGGATTTGTTGCGCTTCAAGTTCCAGACGAATCTTCTCGTATTGTTCCTTATTTAGGTCACGCGCTGCCGCCGTATTATTAAGCAAGATGTTCCCCTGTTCCGTTAGATGAACGTTGGAATCCGGCACGACTGACGCGATCTCCCCGTTCAAGTCGACAAAGCGTTGCTCATCGTTAGTTAATCCGGACTTTTCTAGTAACTCCGCTTGTTCGTCGGACAATGCCGCAATTACTTCCGGATCAGCAGTCTGCGCGAGGATAGAATTAATGTCAACGAAGCGCTCGAGCTCGTCGCTAGTTAATCGAAGTCTTAGCTTATAGTTGTCGTATTCATCGATATTGGCGGAAAGCGTGTCGGCCTCTGCTTGCATCGTGTTAATCGTTTCGAGGTTAACTTCGTTCATACGTGTATATTCGTCTCTGACTCCGACGATTAGACCGCCTAAAATTGACAATCCGGCGATAAGCCAGCCGGCCGGACCGAGTGATAGAGCCAGCGTTTTCATTGTCGCGATTAATTTCACCGCAGTAGAGGCAACGAGTGCTATTCCGGCAGCAGTGCCGACCATCTTTATGCCTGTTGTCGCGATTCCTGGATTAAGCTCGCCCAACATGCGGACGATGTCCGTTCCTCCGCGAACAATTTCCGTGAACTGCGGTAAGAATTCTTCGCCGATACTAATTCCGAGCCCTTCAAGCGCCGACTGGAACTCGGTAAACGATCCTTTCAGCGTGTCCATTTGCGTTTTAGCAACTCGCTCGGCAGTACCTCCGGCGTTTTCAAGTTCCTTCGTATATTCGCGTAAACCGTCCTC
The DNA here is from genome assembly GCA_001648575.1 of Sutcliffiella horikoshii DSM 8719. GTDB lineage: Bacteria > Bacillota > Bacilli > Bacillales > Bacillaceae_I > Sutcliffiella_A > Sutcliffiella_A horikoshii. The sequence continues at coordinate 5,013 of LQXN01000046.1, forward strand.
TCCGACCGACATTATAGCGAGGAGCCCACTAGCCGCCTCAGTACCTACTAATTGCGCCGCTGTAGCCGTTTTCTGTGCGTCCTCCATACCACCGAGCTTATCGCTAATGTGTCCGATTAGTTCCGGAAGTGGTTTCATTGCGCCGTTAGCGTCTGTGACTTTGATTCCTAGTGCGTCCATCGCTTTCACCGTTTGACCTGTCGGATTTGCTAACGATAATAACATCGCACGAAGCGCCGTACCCGCCTGTGATCCTTGAATACCTGCGTCCGACATCTTACCTACGGCAGCCGCAGTTTCTTCCATTGATAATCCGAGGGATACCGCTACAGGCGAAACATACTTCATAGCATCGCCAAGCATCGGTAAGTCTGTGTTTGCGGTTGTCATCGTTTTAACGAGCACGTCTACCGCGTGTCCTGTATCATCCGCAGTTAGTCCGAATCCTGTCATAATATTTGAAACTATATCCGCCGAGCGACCTAGATCAATTTGTGCCGCCGCTGCAAGGTTTAATACGGAAGGCATTGCGCCTACTATTTCGCTTACTTCGAATCCCGCCATTGCGAGGTAAGACATTCCTTCTGCCGCTTGACTCGCCGAGAATTGCGTTTCTGCGCCAAGACGCTTTGCGGTTTCTCTTAGTAATTCGAAATCCTCCCCCGTACTATTTGAAACCGCCCCCACACGGGCCATGCTTTGTTCGAAATTCGCGGCAACCGAAACGCTTGCGCCAATGCCCGCAACCACCGCACCACCCACGGCGAGCGAGGCAGCTTGAATCCGCCCCATGTCTCGCGATAAGTTTTGGCTGGATTTACTGGATTTCTGCATGTCGTCGCGCGCTTTATTCATGTTATCGTGGAACCCTTTTGAGTCGAGGACTAATTTTGCTTTTATAGAACCAATTGTTGTTTCACCCATTACGCCTCACCTCGCTTAACTAAAATAGCTTCGCAAGCAAGTCGCAGAAGTGTTTCCCCGCCGTGTTCCTTTACCAACTCGTCGTAATCGTGCATATTCGTCATCATCCATATAACCTCTATCAGCGTACCTGGATCGGTCATCATTTCGAGGTACTTTTCGTCCGTGATTTTTTGTTCCATTCTTAATTCCTCCTAAATGTGCTTGACACATTGTAATTTAATGGTTCAGATGGACCTATCTCTTAAAGAAAGGGCTTGATTAAATGGCTTTTAATAACTTTTCACTATGTCGTTGCAATCTAGAATTCGATGATGAAATAAGACACGGTTATCGCATTCGGTATTACCGTTGTTCAAAATGCGGCAGTACGTCTATCGCAATTTATTTCAACAATGAATTTCTATATTGGGATAGATAAAATGAATTAGGACGCCCCGATCAGAGGGCGCCCTTTTTCTATAGGAGGTTTTCTGCTCACGCTACCGGATGTCTAGGCCGGCAGGGTCATCGCAAACTATTAATGTTGCTTTGCCTCGTATTCTGCGAAAATCTCCGCCTCTGTTTTCTTTGTCTGTACTTCCTCCGCATCAGTCGGATTGAGCTCGAAGTATTTATCCGGATTGTTGACGTAAACCTTCGCCTCTTGACCGTAGTCCGCACCTACAACGTTTTCCATCGTCTGATCGAAGAACTTCGCCTGTAACATTGCATCGGCCATTTCGAAAAGGTCTTGCGCTTCTCCGGCTTCTGGAATGCGCGATTTCGTTTTAACGTCCTCGAACATGTGAAATAAATCCGCCCTGTACTTCGGTAAATCTTGACCGGCTGAATCAATTCGGCATATTCGTCCTTCACTTTCGTAGCAAACGCTGGCGTGTCGCCAGTTTCCGTAAGAAAATCCGTTAATAACTGCTTGCCTTTTTTCGCGTCAGACAACATTATTTCCGTTTTAACTTCGCGAAGGCGCTTGGAAAAACGTTGTTCCAATTCCGCATCAACTGCCGGCGTATTGGCATGAACGACCGCTTCTGCCTCTTTTCGGGCTTTCTGCAACAGTTCGGCGTACTTCTGGCTTTGCTTCTGAGCGAATTGTAATAGCTTACGAGATTCGCGTTTACGAGCCGCCTCGATTAATTTATCTTTGCCCGACGGCGTATAGTCGAGGTTCGCTCTGATTTCCGTGATTTTATTCCGAAGTGGCTCGCGGAATTGCAGGCGATAGTTGCTCGCTAGGTCAGACCTTAATTTGTCAGCTTCCTGGATTTGTTTGCGGATATTTTCAATAGTCATGTTTCATTCCTCCTAAAATTTTTCGATTATGGTACGTTTTTTTAAAGCAGCGTCAATTCCGAGCCTCACGCAAGAGGATTTCGGTTTCTTAGTGTGTTTGAAAACGATATTTATTCCAGGCAAAAGAACCGCGATACGACGCTTAAGCCCGCGGCCATTATGAAAACAATCATTATCACACGCGAATACGAACGTTTTGTAGTCGTCCTTAAGTTCCGCGATAGCTTGATAAGACAAATGCTCGTATAAACTGGTTATCGTGGAGAAGTCTTTTTTTAGTAGATGAATAGACATGATTTTTATAAGCTCGCCAGTGGTGCAGTCTATTAGCTCTAATCCGCAGCCGTAAGAATCTTCTACTTTCCTAAAAACCGCAATCCTTACCAGGCAGGTATCGCCCAATCACGACACCTTCTTTCGATTTTTAAAACGGAAGTCCATCACAAGTATCGGCAATTTTTCAACGATGTGGCACTTGCTTACGTCCGGTCCAAACAAAAACGTCTGTAATTCTCCTTTATGAAGTACCTCCACCTTTTGCGGCTGTTTTCCATTTTTAATAATTTCATAGGTAAATGCGGGTACGCCTGACATGTGATTTCCTCCTCTAATAAGTGCAATATTGGGATTCTAGTATAAATACTGCACCCCCTTGATTTCTGCATTTTAAAAGCCTTATATATCGCGGTTTCCAGACCTTTAAATCGTCTTTTTGTTTCTCGTTCTTTCACGGTATTTACGATTTCTGATTTTGCGGTTTTCCGCCTCGTTCGTTTTTGCACATGAAGCGCAATATTTCTGACGGTTGTTAGTTGGTGTGATTGCTGTTTTGCATTTCTCGCATCGGGCAGACTTACTGCGATAACCTTTCGGAAAGTGCTCGAGATAATCGCGCTCGAGTTCCGGATCAGCGGGCAAGACACTCCGCATAAAATACGGACAAACGTTACCTATCATTGAATCTGTTTCAATTTGCACGATGCATAACTTGCACATTGTCATTTCGCATTCAACGCGGGGATTCGCTTTGTAGTTGGCGCAGTTATTCTTGGCGAGTCGTGCCAGGCGTCCACGCAATGATCTCCGCTTCCTTTGGTTCATGGTGTTTCCTCCTCCACGACAAATAAGGCCGCAATTCTGCGACCCTCGTCGTAAACTTCCGCAATTAACTTATAACCTGGCGTATGCTCGAGCCGGTGTATCTGATACGCGATAGTTTCGTAGACTGTTTTCATCGCTCTATTTTCCGCCTACACTGCTCGATGTGAGCGTCCACCATTTCCTTCAGCACTTCGCTGACTGGCTGGCCGCTAGTAAACGCGACAAAATGGGCGAGCTGCGCGAAATTTTCGTCTTGGAATTGCTCTTTCGCGTAAAAATAATCTACGACCGGCTTAGTTCCTTTCTTCATGTTACAGTCTGGACAGCTGATCGTTAGATTTGAAATGTGGTCCCTTCCGCCAGCACTCCGCGGAATAATGTGCTCGAGATGGTGGTGCGACCCGTTCGGTTCTTCCTCGCGATTACAGTAAGCACACTTGCCGTCATATGCCGCAAACAACACCTTAACTTGTGCAAGCGTTACCTCAACTTTGCGACCTGGCTCCGCCTTTGCGCGTTCATGTAACTTGCGATAGGCGTAGGTTGCACGATCTTGCGACCGATACTTGCACGATTGGCAGCGAGTAGTTCGTTGGCCGGTGACTCGCTTATCCTTTTCAAACTTATTAATTTGCTTGGTTTCGTTGCAGATTCTGCAAGTTTTCGTTTCTTGCTTTTTCCTCGGCATTTTGAAGTCCTCCTCAAATTTAATTCCGTAGTTTCTTAATTTCTGCGCGAAGCTTCGGGGTGCTCTCAAATATAAAAACAGTTACGCCTTCATACTTATGGCTTGGTTCGGTGCGGATAATCTTAAAGCCCTTTTCTTCGAGATATTTCGCGACTCTATCGTTTAAGATGGTTTTAGTATTCATTGTTTCCCTCCTTTTACTTGACGCATTTTCATTTTTATGGTTTGCTATAATTAGTATTTTTCGCTCATTTTTTCAAAGAACGTTAAAAAAGGTTGATCTATTTCGTATTTAGACAATAACTTCGCTTTAATTCTAGGTGACACCTCCATACTTCCAGTCTCTATCCTCCCTATTTGCGCTTTTGATACACCCAATACCCTAGCAAACTCGTCTTGCGTTAAGTCAAGATAGAGTCGGTAAGCTCGGAACATTTTGTTAGTCATCACTTATCCTCCTTTGATTATTATTAATCTTAAAAATAATTGGGCTTCTACGCCCTTCTAATTAATTGGTTTGTTTAGGGAGTGTTTTTCCTTATAAATCAACGTTTTCTGGCGATTTTTTCGATATTTTCGTCCGTTTTCGCAACCTCATTTTCGGCCCTGTTTTCGCGCGCATCATCCAAGATATACTCGTAAGCATGCTCCGGCAACAAAGTGCCCGTTTTCTCCAATCGCACCAGCGCATTCTCTTGCTTCTTACGGCAACCACCGCAGCAATATTTCGCATCCGACCGCCTTGTATTAATGCCGGACCACCTAAATGCGTCGCTTTCCATGTGTCCTTTTTCGCGCGGAAAATAGTTATCGCACGCATAATAGCCGCATTTCTTCCACTTCCTACGTTCTTCGCGGTACTCTTCGACCGTAATCGGCTCGAACGGATCGTCCAGGCGTTGCATTAAATCATCGTATAAATCACGCAAATTATAATCGTTCTTTTCGACGTACTCATATTCCGCCCTTTGCCATTCCTTGCGCGTTCTAGCCTTTACCGCAGCCTCATGCGCCGATTTAAGCAGATAATCAGCGTTAAAGTTTAGTAGATTGCCGATTGCTTCCGATGTGTGCAATGGCGCCTTTTTTAGCTTATCGTCCGGTACGTTCGCATATTCTTGTAGCCCCTCGTATTTCTTGCGCGGAAAATCCTTTGATTCTACGTATCTGGAACGGTTCTTCATGCGATCAGGTGCTTTTCCGGTAGTTCGGACGTACTCTTTCACAACTTTTCGTACCTCTCCGACTAAGTCATCGCAACGTGATTGCATTTCCTTCTGGCTTATCCCTTTTTCCGGCGCGAATCCATACTTATTGCGAAGTTTTAACATGCTTGCGTTTAATTTTGTTCTTGCTTGCGCCTCGGAAATTACTACATCTAAAATATCTTTAGTTTTAGCTCTCGACACCGCATTTCCTCCTTTTCCTTATTCTTTTATCATTTACCGCGCAATCTTTTAAACTACGATATTATCTTTTTATTATTGAAGGGCAGCGCGGTTATGAGCGATAGCGAATAACGCGCAATTACTTGTTGGTATGTTTACGTTGGTATGTTTATATTGATATGTTTAGATAGACCTCTAATAACAATCTCGAAAAGGGTATCTGATGCCTGTCTCGAGACGGTCATCTAATGCCTATCTCACTAAATAGATAGAATGATCCGGCACCACTTTCTCACCGTCAGTAGTTACCAAATAGCCATCTTCTGATATTCGCGGACAGAATGAAACGTAATACCATTTTCCGTTGAAAACTATTTTCGTCCGAACTAACCCGTTTGCCTCGAGAATATCAACGAGCGGCTTTATTCGCTTTTCTGCGATACCTAAATCTCCGCTAATCTTTTCCAGCGACGGGAAACTGGCGCCAAATCTTTCACTCCTAGTCCCGTCCTCTCGCGTGTGTTTACCGTCTACATACGATAGTAAATAGAAGTATAGTGCGATAATATCGCGGATTTGAGGCTTGCGTTGGTTCCGATTGAATACCGTATCATGCTCGGAAATAATCCGTGGAAACACTTTGCGCATGAGATCGAGATTATACATTTCGTAGTTCTTGCCGTCGAGTAGCGCCTGTTTGTCGTTTGGAACAATTTTTGTGCGGTCTGTCATCGTTTCTTCCTCCTCTAAAATTTGTAATCTATGTGAACGCGGGCGACCGCGAAAATAAACTATCTAAAATACCATATGCCTTAAAAATGACATCTACACGAAAAAACCCTATATTTATAAATACGATACTTAGAGCATTTCCGCACACTTAAAAATGTCCCCCTACTCTATAAGACGCCTGACACCACCTAACTGTCGCACTTCGCATAATGCAGAAAACCCGCCAAAACAGCCTTTTGCACCGTCAAGACTGTATTTTTTACGGGTTCAAAAATAATTAAAAATATTTACGCCAGTAGTCGTGGCACCGCACACAAAGCGTTTGGGTTGCCGCCCGTTAAGGCTTTCCATGCGATGTCACCTACCGTTAATCGGTGCTGATACGCCCTGTCTGACGACGTACCAACGATCCGAATGCTTTATGCGCTTATACGTTCAGCGCTTCGAATACTTCTTCTATCGTTATCTGCGCATTTAACGCTTCTCGAATATCGTAGGAGTACCGGACAGCCCTATTAAACTGCGTTTCTAGCGTTTCTTCGTTCTCGCTAAACAGATAGCGCACCGGCTGCAAGAGTTTTAATTCGTCCTTTACGACACGGCGGTAAGCGAGCGTTTCTTTGAGGTCTTTCATAATTATGTAGCTCTGATCCACGTCTAATTCCGGCGTGCGCTCAATGTCGTGGTAAATTTTCGATATTTTCTTATCTAAAACGGATTGCAGTCCGCTTAACTTGTCGCAAAGCTCGTAGACAGTCGCCTGAACTTCTTTCAACTCCGCGTAATACTTGTGGCCGAAACTCATTCCGTGTCACCTTCCTCGTCCAAAGACCGCCATAGCACGGCACAGTAAACGATAACCGCGCCCGCCATGACAAGTAATACCGCCCAAGTGTAATCGTACATTATAATTCCTCTTGGTAACGGTCTAGTAGCGACATAAGTTCGGCCGCAGATAAGTCCGGTCTTGCTAACTTTTCGCGAACCTCTGCGTTATCTTTCAGCGCGAATAATTCGGCTAACTGCTGATAGTAACCGCGATACTTATTTGAGGGCATTAACGTAGATACAAAGATAAGCCCGTCTATTTCTACGGCATAAAAGTCCGAGTTAGCAATTTTTGAAGCTTTGAAATATTCCGGGACGTTGATTTCAACTTCGAGTACAACAGCTACGACTTTCTTAAATTCCAATTTCATGTTAAAATACCTCCAAGTATTAGTAGTATAATGCTTGCATCTGGCGCCGACTGTTCCAGCAGTTAGCGCCTTTTTCCTTGCTCAATTAAGCGGTGCATAGCCGCCTTGTAAACCTTCAATCGCTGATTGCGGGTAGCCTTACGTGTGCGCCAGTCAGTATCACAAATCTCCTCCTTTACTTTTCGAGTATAATAATGAATACGATCAACTACCGTTTTCTTCATCGCGTACCTCCCTTAGCTGAATCAGATAAACTAGGAATTCGCCGATGGTCATATTTGCAGCTACGTCATAGTCGACGTTCGTTACACAAAACTCATTGACTTGCGGAAACACTACGTCGGACTGATCGATGCCTACGACAACCTTTCCATCTTCGCGTGGAATGAATCTATCGACCGTAAGCCCGTTTTCATTTACATAGAAGAATAAATCCTTGTCGATTACTAATCCGGGTTGCTGTGTCGAATAGTAGCCGTTTTCATCCTCGTTTACATATTCCGCGACGACTGGACGTTGTTCAAAATAAGGTATTTCAGTTAAAACTTTTAATTCCATCCTCTTCAACACCTTTCCGTTATTTCGTAATTTTATTACTTGACCTTAGTATAATTCCGTTATTTCGTAATGTCAACACATAAATACGAAATTGCGTAATTTATTTTTATTGGATATAATATACTTAAGTGAGGTGGGGAATATGGAAGTTAAAATGCGAATAAAGTTAAAAGAAGTATTAACTGCTAATAAGATGAGTCAAAAGGAACTTGTTGCTCTTACAAACATACGATCAGCCGCAATAAGTGAGATCGCCAATAACCAACGTACGTCTTTGAATAAATTGCACATAGAGAGAATTGCTTCAGCCCTAAAAATTACCGATATTTCCGAGCTAATTGAATTGGAAGTAATACAGAAAGACGCCGACTAATGTCAGCGCCTTTTTTATTTATAGCAACAGTACAAACCCTACCGTGCTTCCGATATTAACTAGTAATGACATAAACAATGGCATACATTGAACCAAAATGTACCCGATACTCGCGTTCTGTATTAGGCTGATACCGCGATCCTTCTGATTTATCATGAACATGAGCGCACCGCCGGTCAGCATCACAAGCGCCACCGGATAACTAAGCGCCTGTATCATATCCACAAGCGGCATAAACGCCTCGACGATTTGCTCTTTCGCCTTTCCTTTGACATAACCGACTGGCCCTTCCGCATAAGCATAGTTAGTAACCGTAGTTAAACCGATTGCAGTCGCACCGGCAAGCGTTGTCACAAACGCCTTTAAGCCGACCGTGGCTGCCTTTTTATTTATCCGTGCTACCTCGCGTTTTAACTCGCGCGACTCATTCCGCATAAACTCTCCGATTGATCCGATCGTTTGAACCTTCGGTTGAAAGAACATCGCCATCGCTCCCTTTATATGAAATCTTTCGCGGTAAATACCTTTACGTCTAGCCCCTCGCAAAGCGCCAGCAGTTGCTTGCGGCGGTAGTCTGTCGTGGTCATCCATATAAACTGCGGCGCTTGCTCAAATACGCCCAGGCTGATTAGCTTACGATAGCGCTCGACCTTGCCGCGGTTCTTTGCCATCTTCTGCGTATTATCTACCTCGATAATGTGATACCGTTTATCGCGGACAAAATAAGCGTCGCAAATGACGTTTACCTTACCCTTCACGCCTAGCCGCATTTCATTCCGCCAAGTAGCCGGACAACCGAACGCAATATAGACCGCATTCCTCATAATGTAATGTTGAGCCGTGGTGGATTTCTTGCGGACTTTATTGGCGCCAACTCGTTCGCGGCCTTCTCGATTAAGGTAAAATACGGCCTCACTATCGCGGAAACTGCTGACATATTCGCCTAGTTGCTGCATAACTCTTGAGGCGTTCCTGGCGCTCCCTAGTCCGTGCATAACTTGCAATTGACTGCGCGTCAGATAATCACACTTCTTCAAGCTCAAGAGTATATTTTCCTCTCTCTGCTGGCGGTTGATTTGTTTTCGCATTTGTCGGCTCCTTTCTTGGACGGATGTTGATATGTGGATAAATCGTCGTGCTGATAAACTCATTCGCGATATAAGGCGTTTGGACTTCCGTACATTTAACCGTCTTATAGATTGCGCGTCCCTTAATAAGAGGCAACGACTCGGCACCCGCCTGATCGAGCACGACCGTACTTGCTATTGCGGTATCTAATACGAAGCATAATCGCGCCAGGCAGTTCCGCTTTACTTGGCTGTCAACCGTCTGAGCAGTCGGATATTGTGTCGAGTATATAAGCCGGTAGCCGGCCGCCCTACCACGGCGAGCAATGTCCTTGATAATATCGACGCATCCCTTATGATCCGCAATGTCAGCTGCCTCGTCTATTACGATGAAATGCCGGTCGTTTAAGTCCGCCTCTTTGACGTCCTCATAGTTATGCGCGATTAAATAGTCCATCGTAGTATTCATGCGTTCCTGTACCGCTTGTAACGCCTCTAGCGCCTCCTGTGGCGACTTGGCGATTGTCTCGACTTGTTTTACATCGCGATAACGATTGAACGATAGACCTCCTTTAAGGTCGATTAGAGTAAACGTTGCATGATCGGGCTTGCGGTGTATTAGCGTGGTTATGGTAGATTTCAGCCAGTTACTTTTACCGAAGTCGGTCGTGCCAGCTACGATTAAATGCGGAATTTTATCAAAGTCATGCGTTAGGTACTTTAACCGCGATACTCCTACCGGTACTTGCCACCCTTTCATGCGATTTAAGTCCGCCTCAGTAAATTCGTAATACTCCGGCAACCCTTCCTCATATACGCGAAATATTAGCATTCCGTCAAAGTCCAGCTCGACCTCCTCCCGCTGCTTTCTCTTGCGGGTAATGAGCGCCTTTATTTCTGCAAGTATGTCACCGCCCCAATTAATCGCCTTCAAGTCGGTTAGGCTTACGTCGAGCACCGACCGCTTTACGTTGAGTCCGTCCTGGAATCGGTCTAGCTTATCGCGGAACATTTGCGAGGATAGTCCATCGGGCAACTGGTACGCATATTCCATATAGCCAGCCCGCTTGCTTTTACGGTGAATGCGAATCTTCTTGCCATCGCGTGCCACTAAGCCGGCATTGTCCGCTATTCGTTGAATGCGCACATGATCGTTGCTTCCATAGCCGTTTTGATACCCGTACGTACATGCGAGTACACCGACCATTAACAGCGTTGTAAACAATAGCGCCACCCCTTTCTTATCGTAAGATAGTCCCGAGCAACCCGACTCAAATTATCGGCTGCCCTCCTTGATGCGATGCGGTTTATTGCGTCGAGTTGGCGGTCAGTAGTGGAAATATAACTCGTAGGTTGTTCGCGAATAGTCAAAGCGACATTTACTTGGTATGGTAAAGCGTATTGTGGCCGGCTTGGTCATTATGTCAAAAAGTTGCGCAAGGTTTAAAAAATGACTTTTTGGACGAGGCTAGTGCTATTAAGCGCTAGGAGGTGCCGGCAATGTTCGGACTGGGTAAACGCCGGAGTAAATTCGGTAAGTGGTTGGATCTCGAAGGAATATCGCAAATAGAACTCGAGGAAGAAGCGAGGCTAAGTCGCGGGACAGTATCGCGGTTATGTAACGATGATGATTACGAGCCCAAGCACGATACCATCGCGAAGATTAATAAAGGACTGGCGAAGTTAGGCAAGAAACTGCCGGATAGGTACTTCGGATGTTAGCGGATAAGTTACGGATTGTAGAATTGAAGCGGCGCCTGTTGAGTACCGCCACTATGCTTGCGGAGGATGAAGTATATAGTCGCGAGGATGCGGTGAAGGATATTACGTGGGTAGTGCGGCAGCTTGACGATATGGAAGTGCAAGCGACAAAAAACGTCTTTTTTAAAGGAAAATGATTAAATATTGCGGTTATTCTTCTATTTACTCGTGGTTTTAGAATATATATAACTTGACAAATTTCAACTTACTTCGCAGAAAATCAATATATAGTGGTGTCGAAAAATAAGTGTATACTATATATGGTGAATATACTTGTCTATCTCTTAATATTTGTGGTAAGTTTTGTGTAGTACAAATGAAAGGGGTGGACAAGCGGTGCAAGATGTTATCGCCTTATTGGGCCTTTTGTTTATTTTCGGCACTTTTTTAATTTCCTGTTTTAGCCTAGTTTTAAAAATAAAAAAGTAATTCCCCGCTGTCGCCAAACTTTAGGGAATTACCGTGTCGTTTTTGGAGTGCTAACGCGCTCCTTTTTTCTTTTAATTTACTACATACATTTTCATATTGCAAACTTCTATTTTTGCGAAGTTTTATGCGAAGAAAAATAGGCGCTTGCGAAGTACCAACGAAATACATAAATGGGTTGTTTTGTAATTATATTGAGAATATACTGAATTTAAATACATAATAGGAGTTGATTGCGTGGATGGAATAGAGAAGGTTATAGGTTGGTTTGGTGTTATATCATTACTAGGTGGTATATTCATAGGTGGATATTTTTTCTTCACCATTGATAAAGAGGCTTATGATTCCGCAAAGGAAATAGCAAGTTATTCAACAAACGCTCTCTTACAAGCTGAATATCAAGCGGTAGCAACTATCTACCTTGCTGAACTTACATTTGCATTAAGTATTTTCTTCGGCGGTTTAATAGTTGGGTTGTTCTTTATAGGATTTGCGAAGTTATTAGAAAGCGTAGTAGAACAAGAGCACATTCTTAATGAAAAGCTAGGAAATATTACTCGCGCGGTACAGGAAGTAGGGAAACAACAAAACGTCAGTTAAAACGAAGGCCCTCGAGCGATCGGAGGCTTTTTTAAAGAAAAATTTTGCGGCGTACTGGTAAAGCATCTTGCGGATAACCGCTCCTATGGCGTATAATGTCGAATTAAGAAGTAATTTCGGATAGTGTGCGGATGACTTAACGCCTAGTGTCCGTTGACTTAACGGTGATTTAACGGAGAATAAAGCGTGGCAATCGACGCTGGCAGCGTAGAGGTCAGGGGTTCGAGCCCCCTATGCTCCATACTTGCAACAACCTGAACCCTCCATGGAGGGTTCTTTTTTTGAACGACTAGAAAGACGCATCATTTTTACTACTTATGGAGTATCTTCTATTCAGAGGAGCTGATACAAATATAGTAAAGAGAACAGCGGTACTGCTCTAATAGCAGCACCGCTTATTTCATGTATTATCTCATTTGTCTTCCATTGGAAGGGTATTATGGAGTTTTGGTGGAGCCGGCTTGAGCATCGGCTTTGCTCCTTCAGGTAATGGCTTGCTAACATATTCATAGTTGCCTTGTCCATCAAGAGCAGGTCCTTTTGCCCAGCGTCCTTGACTGCTATCTTCTCCCTCTGAAAAGTTATAAAGGGTATAGGCAATATCAAGCCGTTCTTTTTCCCGGTTGAAGGTACTTGGAACAAGAAGGCCTTCCTGTTCTTCAAGCTCCGCTATTGCTGCTGCCCATTGGTTTTGATGATAGGCATCCCGGGCGATCAGCACTGAAAGCAGTTCTTTTACACCTTTATCATCCGTCATTTCATATAGCCTTGAAGCTTGGACCCTTCCTTGGGATTCCGCATTTAAGTTGGAACGGAAGTCTGCAAGCAAATTGCCACTTGCTGTAATATAAGAACCCATCCACGGGTTACCTATACTGTCCGTCGGGCGTGCACCCAAACCGGATACGATGGCATGTTGGGGATTCATTCCCCCCAATACCGCCCCCACTGCCGGGTCTTTAGCAACTTCTTCCTGTAGATCCACCGGGGCGTCATCAAGAAGTCTTGCAACCATTGTTGCCAGCATTTCTACATGCCCGATTTCTTCTGTTCCAATATCGAGTAGAAGGTCACGGTATTTTTCATTTCCCCTTGTTGCCCACCCTTGGAACATATATTGCATTGCAACTGTCATTTCACCGTATTGGCCGCCGATCAATTCTTGAAGCTTTTTTGCGAAAAGGGGATCTGGACGGTCCGGTTTTGCCTCGAACTGAAGTTCTTTCACATGATAGAACATAAAATTCCTCCTATTCCCGTAGCTTTATTATCTAACAGCTCTAACGCTTATCTAATTTCCCTATCAATCGAATAAAAAACAGAATTTTTACCATTGGTAAATATTACATATAATTCTATCTTCTCTCTTACATTTACAAGAGAAATGGAGAGAACCATGCCTCTACCTTTATTTATGTGGTGGAGATTTCAGGTTAGTTATTTATCTTTCGGGTATAGGTAGATTATTACCATTCCAAGGAGGTTTTTCTTTTGAAAGGTGTAACATTTCAAGGTATCAAGGATATGAAGGTTAAGGAAGTACCTGATGCAAAGATCGAGAAGAGTGAGGATGTTATTGTTCGCATTACCTCTACAGCCATATGCGGATCGGATTTACATATCTACCAGGGTGCATTGCCGACAGAAAAGGACTATGTTGTCGGACATGAACCGATGGGGATTGTGGAAGAGGTCGGCCCAGAGGTCACAAAGGTAAAGAAAGGGGATCGTGTAGTAATCCCGTTTAATATTTCATGCGGAAGATGCTTCTATTGCAAAAATGAACTCGAAAGTCAGTGTGACAACTCTAATCCAAATCCAGAGGTGGACACAGGGGGATATTTCGGTTTTACGGAGCGCTATGGAAATCATCCTGGCGGGCAGGCCGAATATTTGCGAGTCCCTTATGGTAATTATCTGCCGTTTGTCATTCCAGAATCGGTGGAGCTTGAGGATGAAGCGTTGCTCTTTATGTCAGATGTCCTACCAACCGCCTATTGGAGCGTCGAAAATGCCGGGGTTAAAAATGACGATACGGTTGTCGTCCTTGGGTGTGGCCCTATCGGCCTGATGACTCAAAAATTTGCATGGATGAAAGGTGCGAAGCGTGTAATCGCTGTAGATAACCTCCCTTATAGACTGCAGCGCGCTAAAAAAATGAATAATGTGGAGATCTTCAATTTTGATGAATTTAAGAACATGGGCTCCCACCTTAAGGAAATAACTAATGGCGGAGCGGATGTGGTAATTGATTGCGTGGGGATGGATGGTAAAAAGTCCGCACTTGAAGAAATCGGCCAGAAGCTTAAAATGCATGGAGGTTCCCTAGGGGCAATTGACATTGGGATTGATGCCGTAAGAAAATTCGGTACCTTCCAACTTACCGGAGTATATGGTTCAAAATATAACATGTTTCCATTAGGCAACCTTTTTGAACGCAATATCAACTTGAAAATGGGACAGGCTCCAGTCGTTCATTACATGCCAAAGCTGTTCGATATGATCACTTCAGGCGAATTCGATCCAACAGAAATAGTTTCACATAAGATTCCATTGGAGAACGCTGCTGAAGCATATAAAATATTTAATGACCATGAGGATGAATGTGTCAAAGTAATCCTTAAACCATAATAATGCTATCTATAAAGAGCTTGGATGATCTCCAAGCTCTTAGACTGTTGACAAACTAAAAATTAATATGGCTAATCTGTTGGAACAGTTGATCTTCGTAGCAGGAGCTTCGCTTTTCCAGCGGGCGGTCCGTAAGCCTCCTCACTCCGCCTGAGGGGTCTTACCTGTCCCTTCCTCCCGCAGGAGTCTACGCTCCTTCCACTACGATCAACAAGGGATTTATTACTCGATTATTCCTTTTTCTACACACTGAGAGCTTGGATGATTTCCAAGCTCTTTTTTTAAAGGCTGATTTCGTAGGCTTACTATAAAAACAGTGGAATTATCAACCCTGCCCCAAGTAAAATCAACGCCCCTCCAAGCCTCGAAGAAATCTGAGCAAACGGCATCAGTTCCATTCTCTTAGCAGCCGACAGCACCGCCACATCTCCTGTTCCTCCCATGTTTGCCATGCATAGTCCGGCCGTGATGGCTGATTCGATTGGATAAAACCCTACAAGCTTGCCCAAAATCCCCGCTCCGATTACAGCTCCTACCACAACCCCTGCAACAATCAAAATGTATTGTATGCTAAGTGCATTTAAAACTGCTTCAAGGTCGGTAAATGCCACACCAATACCGAATAGTAGTGCCAGCGTCCAGTTTTTCGCGACAAATTGATACCATTGACTTGCTCCCTCCACTACTGACGTTGGCAGAAGGTTTGCTATTTTTACAATGGCAATCAAGATGATCATAATGGCATATGGATGCAACGGCAAAATTCCATCTAACAAGAACCCGATAGTGAAAAAAGTCAACGCAGCTGCCATTCCAGCACCCATCTTACCGATTTCGTATTTCGGCGTCGTCTTTTCATACGTAAAGCCTTTCATCAAGACACCATTCCCCGAAAGACTTGGCACTTTGTTCCCCAAAACATTCAAAGCGCTTGCAAGTACAATGGCAAATACATTTCCGAGAGCCAATGCAGGAACAAGTATGGATATATAATAGCTTGGGCTGTTTCCTAAAAGCTCGGAATAAATTTGACTCATTGGTACTGCGCCGGCACCCATGCCACCACCAAGTATCGGCAGAGTAATGACTAATACTGCTTCCTGTAGGGTGAATCCGACCATCATGCCTACTATTGCAGCTATTGCCATAGCGCCGAGCACCGCACCGATTATAGGTAAGAAGAAGCGAACCCCCACTTTTACAAGCATTTGAGAGTTCATCCCTAAAATACTACCCGTTATAAGGGCGGCTATATAGAAATCAAGGAATCCTCCTGTTGTCATAAAATCATTGATGGAGCCAGCAACGTTTTCCGGTAATATACCGCTGTAAACCATGTAAGCGGAACCAAAAATGGCTACAATGGCTCCGCCACCAAGGAAAGTTTTGATAATGGGCAGACGATCTCCAATCCATCCCAAAGCTTCACCGAACACTACCATGACAAGAAGGGCACCTATCATTCCGGTTGGGAGATTATCCGTGTACACAGCCAGAGCTGTCAAAACAAGAAATACCCCGAACCAAATAATTGGTATATTAAAAATGCTTACTCCTTGTTTTTGGGGAATGTTATAGATTTTAGTATCTTTTTTGGAAGATAGAGTCTCTCTGTCCTTTTTTACAGCTTGCTCCATATAAAACAACTCCCTCTTTTCAATTTATTTAGTAGTATCCAATTCTGTATCAATTAAGATACAGAACTGGATTTGACAGCTGTCTTTTTGGCAATGTTGGCGACAGCCTTGGCTACTTCCACAGCAACCTGCTTGTCCAATGCTCTTGGAATGATATTTTCTGCACGTAATTCTTTTTCAGGTACCATTTTTGCAATGGCATATGCTGCAGCAATTTTCATTTCTTCTGTGATATTGGTAGCCCCGGAATCAAGCGCACCTCTGAAAATGCCTGGGAATGCCAATAGGTTATTAATCTGGTTGGGGTAATCAGAGCGCCCTGTCCCAACCACAACTGCTCCTGCAGCGTAAGCTTCTTCCGGATAGATTTCCGGGATAGGATTTGCGAGTGCGAATACGATCGGATCTTTGCCCATTTTCATGATATGGCTCTGCTTCAACGCTGCCGGTCCAGAAACACCGATGAATACATCTGCACCGGAGATGGCTTCATTAAGAGTCCCATTGATTTGATGCAGGTTTGTTCTTTTCGCTATCTCTGCTTGACTGGAATTCATCCAATCCAGACCTTCACAAACAATACCTTCCAGGCTGACTAGGGTAATATCTGCAAAACCGGCTTTCAATAGTAGTTTCGCAATGGATATCCCGGCAGCCCCTGCTCCATTGATGACGATCTTAGTCGTCTCCATCGTTTTCTTCACAAGCTTCAGTGCATTGATCAATGCACCCAAGACAACGATTGCCGTCCCATGCTGATCATCGTGGAATACCGGAATGTCCAGTTCTTTCTTTAGTCTTTCTTCTATTTCAAAGCATCTTGGTGCTGAAATATCCTCCAGGTTGATACCTGCAAAAGTTGGCTGAAGCGCTTTGACGATAGCGATGATTTCCTCTACCTCTTTTGTATCCAGACAAAGAGGAAATGCATCAATATCTGCGAACTGCTTAAATAAAATACTTTTGCCTTCCATCACAGGCATCGCTGCTTTAGGGCCGATATCGCCAAGACCGAGCACCGCGGTCCCGTCTGTCACTACCGCTACCATATTGCCTCTTGAAGTCAATGAATTAACCTTACTGGAGTCTTTGGCTATCTCTTTGCAGACATCTCCCACTCCTGGTGTATAAGCCAGACTTAGATCATCTTCGGTTTGTATATCTATTTTGCTGACTACCGCTATCTTTCCAGCATTTTCACGATGAAGATTCAAAGCTTTCTCCTTCAAATTCGTTCCTCTCATATCCAACACTCCTTCAAGAAATCGCTTTCACTTTTTTATCATCCTACTCCGAAAGATGTGCTTTTCATAGATTAATAAACTAATATACGAGTTTTGTAACTAAAAAAAGCGACCCGGTTAGGTCACTTTTAAATTGCTCTGCTATAAGATTATTATGAATTTTCGAGAGTTTTATAGCTGTTGATTGGAGCAAAGGGCGTAGACTCCTCGAAAATGCTACGCATTTTCTTCGTGCGATGTATCGCTGCCGGAGCCTTCCTTGTCCTACGGGAGGTAGCGCTTAGCGGAGGAGACCCCGCAGGCCAAGCCGAGGAGGCTCCGCAAGCGCCCCGTGGAAAGCGAAGCCCGGTGCGGAAATCAACAGCGGTGTTTAATAGAGCCTTATTAATAGTACTTTGAAAGTACATCGACGTTCATTTCTTTATAGACATATTGATAAATGGGTCTGCCGATGGTTCCATATGTCATCCTTTCCCCCAGAACACCGATACTCTTCAGGAATTTCAAATACTTCCTTATGGATACTCTCGATATTTGAGTGATTTCTGCAATTTCTTCTGTGGAAAAGGAATCGGATTTTTTCATTTGTATCGCGTCCATTACCACTTTCAAGGTCGCTTTTGTCAATCCTTTAGGAAGATTTTCCACTTCCGTTGTTTTATGCTGCTGATGAAGTATCTGTTGATCAAGCTCTTTTTGATTAAAGACCTGTTGATTGGATAACAGGGTCCATTTATCTTTATATCTTAGAAGCGCCTGCTTGAATCTATCAAATTCAAAAGGTTTGATAAGATAATCGAAAGCCCCGTAGCTCAAGGCTGTCCGGATTGTTGGGGCATCGGATGCAGCTGTGATAAAAATGACGTCCAATCGGGCTTGCGCTGTTCTTATATTTCTCAATAGTTCGAGTCCTGTTTTTCCAGGCATAAAATTATCGAGTAGTAGGAGGTCCACCTCTTTTTTCTGCAGGATTTCGATGGCGGCGTCAGGGGTGTGGGCAATGGCAACCAAAGCAAAGCCTTCCAATTCTTCAAGATATCTTTTATTGAATTCTGCTACCATCGGATCATCTTCAAGTATCAGGACCTTAATCATAGTTGTTCGCCTCCGTATGGTATATTTATCTGAAAAATGGTCCCTTTGTTTTGGAAAGTATCCACTATAAGTGTCCCTCCAAGTTTATCCACACTTGTTTTCACGAGAAAGAGTCCGTATCCACGGTTTGGCCCTTTAGTAGAGTACCCTTTTGAGAAAATATTTTTAAGAACCCTGTCCTTTATCCCGACACCGGAATCCTCTACAACAATTTTCAGCATTTGTTCATTGTTAGATAGTGTGACTTTGACTTCTTTATCTTGCCTGTTTTTCACTGCTTCAATGCCATTATCAATCAAGTTTCCAAGTATCGTGATCAGTTCGTGAATGGTACTGGGGGGAATAGATTCGGGAATCCGCATTTCTGTATTAATTGACAGTTGGACCCCTGACTCCCTGGCATAACTTAATTTTCCAAGAATGAAGCCTGAAAGTACCGGATTTTCTATATTTGTCGTGACTACCCCAATCTCCTTGTGTCGGTTTTGAACCGTTTCGTTAATGAAGCTCGTTAGTTGATCATAATTTTCCAGCCTGACCATCCCCAATATGACTTGTAATTTATTCATAAATTCATGGGATTGGGCTCTTAAAGCTTCCGCATATGATTTTACACCTGTCAGCTGCTCAGCCAATAAATCCACTTCCGTTTTATCTCGAAAGGTTGATATGGCACCAACCACATGGCCATCTACTTGAAGCGGCACTCTATTGACGAGACAGGACATCCCGTTGATTTCAAGTTCTTCATCCAATTCCTCCTTTCCTGATTCCAGCACTCGGTCCAGACGGGAACTCGGCATGTACTCACTTATCTTCATTCCCACAGGATCTCCCCTTAGCCCCGCCTTTTTGAAAATAGATAGTGCAGATTTATTAACAAGCACTATCCTCGATTCTTTATCGACCGCAATAATTCCTTCCCGCACAGATTGGAGCATCGTGTCCCTCTCCTGCAGGATTTTAGCGATTGCAAAAGGTTCTAACCCATACAATGTCCTTTTTATATATGAAGCAATCAAAATCGCTCCAATCAAGCCTGCAATCAACCCGAATAAAGAACCGACAAGTAGCTTTAGATGACTCCCAAAGACAGACTCCTCTACCTTTTCAAGAGAAATTCCAACGGCAACAGCTCCAATCTGCCCCCCTTGTTCATCATAAACAGGCGTGAAGGTACGCAAAGAGGTTACCATTGTCCCCTTGGATATGGATGTACTCTCTTCTCCTTCAAGCACTGCCTTTTCGTCTCCACCTTCAAAAGGAAGACCTATATTCTCTTCATTTGGATGGGACTTTCTGATTCCCTCCATATCCATTACGACAATGAATAAAACATCAGTCGTCTCCAATATATCTGCAGTGTAGGACTGTATGTTATGCGCCTCTTCTTCAACTATCAGCCCTTGTCGAACTATGTCGTCCTTCGCAACGATCCTTGCGATCATCTTAGCTTTTTCTTCTTGATCTTCTTTGATCGTTTCGGTTACATGCCGGCTTATCAAGATATCCGTTATTAATAGGGATAGCACGACTACCAGACATACCAATAATATAATGAGAGGCCTAAGCCTCAGTTTTTTCAACATATGTAAATCCTCCCGGAGTTTCATTGCTACTATATTAACAGAAAAGAGAGGTGGAAAAATAAAATTTAATTTAATGCACGGGCAATATAAAAATACCTAAACGAGATAGCCCGTCTAGGTATTTTCTACAATCATATAAGTTTTAAGTCATTTATTCCCCATACTTCTTCCTCAGCTCATCCGCAAGGAACTCTACATCCGTTCCGACAATGACCTGCAAGTTTGTTTTGCTCAGTTTGACGATTCCTTTCGCTCCGAGCTCTTTCAGCTTTGCTTCATCGACTGCTGAGGTATCATGTACTTTCAGTCGAAGCCTTGTGACACAATTATCGATTTCCAAGATGTTTTCTTTTCCACCAAGCGCTGCCAGATAACCATCTGCAAGGTCTGCGTAGTTTCCTTTTTCAGCACTTTGTGTAAATTCTCCTGCCACTTCATCTTCACGTCCCGGCGTCTTCAAATCGAGCTTCTTGATCAGGAAGTAGAAGATGACGAAGTACAATCCTCCGTAGACAAGACCCACACCTGCAAGAAGGATAGGCTTTTGTGCAATTCCAAAGTTTAATAGATAATCAATGGCACCTGCCGAGAAACCGAATCCATGGTGTATATCAAGGAGATAGGCAACCGACATCGCCGTTCCTGTCAGGAATGCATGTATCAGATAGAGAATCGGTGATAGGAACATGAAAGAAAACTCGATTGGCTCCGTGATCCCTGTCAGGAAAGACGTAAATGCCAATCCGATCAGTGCCCCGGTCATCGCCTTTCTCCGTTCTTTTTTCGCTGCTGCAATCATTGCCAGGGCCGCCCCTGGAAGGCCAAACATCATGATAAGGAAGAAACCTGCCATAAAAATACCTGCAGATGCATCACCTGCAAGGAATCGCCATAGATCCCCTTTGATAACCTCTCCGGCTGCGTTTGTGAACTCACCGAACTCAAACCATACTATTGTGTTTAAAATATGATGAAGACCCAATGGAATCAACAGTCGGTTCAAGAATCCGAAAATCCCTACTCCTGTAGCGCCTGCACCAATGATCCATTCCCCGATACTATCGATGAATGCTTGGACTGGCGGCCATAGATAACCGAATAAAAAGGCAAGGAGCAACATGGCAAGGGAGGTGATGATCGGTACAAAGCGCCTTCCACCAAAGAACCCGAGCCAGTCCGGAAGTTTGATATTATAGTATTTGTTATAGAGGAGACCTGCTATAATCCCTGAGATGATTCCTCCCAGTACTCCCATATTGATAGATTCATTGATGGCTGCCGCTCCATTGGTCAGTACGAAGTAACCTACTGCTCCAGCAAGTGCCGCTGCCCCACTACCATCCCTTGAGAACCCGATGGCCACTCCGATGGCAAATAATAAAGCAAGATTTCCAAAAACAGCATTTCCTGCTGCAGATATGAATGGGATATTTAATAAGTCCTCTTGCCCTAAACGTAGGAGCAAGGCAGCTGCAGGCATAATTGCGATCGGAAGCATCAGTGATTTACCGATTTTCTGTAAAAAACCTAACATGAACAAGCACCTCTTTTCTTTTGTTATAGTAAACATTATGTAACCGCTAACTTTATTAGTACATGCCTAGTGGTCTAGTTATCTATTTTTTGATTTTCCGCAAATGGCTCCGCTTATCCAGAGGGTGACATTGAGCCTCCTCACAATGCTTGCGGTTCTCGACATTGCCGCTACTCCCCCGCAGGACAAGGAAGGCTACGGCAGCGATACCTCGCACGCAGAAAATGCTTGCATTTCCATTTGCTCCAATCGACAGCTAAGTTACTTTTTAATTAAGGGAAAAGAACTCGAGGCTTTTTTCACCTCAAGTTCCTTCCAACTATTTTTTATAGATTAGGTATTGCTTTCGAACTTTATTGAATTCGCTTAAGTCACCCTGCCATTGGGAGACTAGGTCTTCTACAGATCTTCCTTCTTCGATTCCTTTACGGATCCAGCTGTTTCCAATCAGGTTGTCAAAGAAGGAGATGCCTGCACTATTTTCTGCACGGAATTGAAAATCATCCGGATACATATCATGAATTGTTTTAACAATATGCAATCCTGTTTCTACTGGTTTGAATTTATCTCTATCAGTGATATGGATCTGAACACCGTGTGACAGGCTTCCTGCATGTTTTGAAAATGTTGGTGTGAATGAAGCTGCTCTGAAGGCTACTCCAGGTAACTTCAAATCATTTAATGCAGTGGCAAGATCATCGGCATTCATGAATGGCGCACCGATCAGTTCAAAGGGCTTTGTTGTTCCCCGTCCTTCTGATACGTTTGTCCCCTCAATTAAAGCTCCACCAGGATATACCAGAGCCGTATCAAGTGTAGGCATGTTAGGGGAAGGCATTACAAATTCAAGCGGTGTATCATCGTAGTACATATTTCTTTTCCAACCATTCATTTCCACTACCGTTAAATCTGCTCCAATCTCGAATTCTTCATTGAACAGTTTCGCTAATTCCCCTACTGTCATTCCATGTCTTAATGGAATGGCATAATTCCCAACAAAGGATGCATACTTCATATCAAGCACCGGTCCTTCCACTTTTAATCCGCCTAGGGGATTAGGTCGATCCAAGACAATGAAAGGTATGTCGTTTTCCTGTGCAGCTTCCATCGCATAGGCCATTGTGTAGATATATGTGTAAAAGCGAGTGCCAACATCTTGAATGTCAAAAAGCAATACCTCAATATCCTCTAACATTTCCGGTGTTGGCTTCCTGGTCGGTCCATATAGGCTATAAACTGGAAGTCCCGTTTTTTCATCAATATAGAATTCCACGTACTCACCTGCTTGGGCATCCCCACGCACACCATGCTCTGGTCCATAAAGGGCAGTCAATACTGTATCAGGGTCATTATGCAGCGTGTCTACAATACTGGTCAGCCCTTGATCCACACCTGTCGGATTTGTGATAAGGCCCACACGTTTTCCTTCAATGAGGTGTTTTTCTTCATTTAGAAGGACTTCCACCCCAAGTTCGAATTTTTTCCCTTTGCCTTTACCTTTTCCATTACCTTTTCCGTTTCCGTTATCTGCAAATACCGCAGATAGTGATGATAATATCAACACGGTTGTCAAAATTGTGATCAGCCATTTTTTCATTCTTTTCCCCTCCCGTTTTATCATCTTTATTTGACACGGTTTTTGACGGCGCGACATTGAGCCTCATCTTTTGGTTTCGAGGATGTCGCTTTCCCCCGCCTATTGCTTCTAGCAACAGCTATATAAATCTACTGAAATCTTAGCTTTTCTGTACTATTGCATAAAATTAGTAAGTCAATCCATGACCGTATTCATATAACACACCACCATCAACACCTGGAACGGTAACCGGAAGTTTCCCTCCTGGCGCATTGGCTCCAAAGATTGTTGCCGCAGTCGCCTCAAAACTTGCAGATCTGAAACCATATTGCGCAAGGTATGCGTCCACTTGATTGTAAGCCATGATGTCATATGGATTACGAATTCCCACCGCTATGACGGGCGCTTCCGTTTCCGCCGTTAACGTTTGAACAAGCTGCATCTGGGCATTATCTGGAGATCTTCCAGAAACATTAGATGTACTTGTCCCCACTATGACAGCTGTCGCATTCCTTACCTGCTCCAGTTGTGTTTCTGTTAAACGGAAATTTGCTGCAACCTCCACAACTGTGGTATTTTCATGTTGTTGCATGATCGCTTGACTTAACTCCGGTAAATTCGTTCTGCCTACAACCACAATGTTTTCATCAGTGTTCGGGGTCAATGGGAGCGCCTGGTCGTTTTTCACAAGTGTGATGGAGCGTTCCGCCGCTTCTTTTTCCACTTGCTTGTGTTCAACAGAGCCTACGATAGCTTGAGCGTTCGCGATTTTTTCTTCGATCGGCATTGGTGTTTCCTCTTTGATTACTCCACGCTTGATTTTCAGTGATAAGAGCCTTTCTACAGAAGCTTCAATCCTTTCCACTGTCAGATCACCATTTTCTACTGCTTGCAATAGCCCCTGTCTTACTTCACTTAGTCCTACTGGCATAAGAACGACATCTGTCCCAGCTTCAACCGCCCTGACAGCTGCATCGACAGGACCGAAGTGTTCAGCGATGGCTGCCATATTCATAGCATCCGTAGTAATGACTCCTTCATAGCCCATTTCATTTCGCATCAAGTCAGTCAAGACGATATGAGAGAGAGTAGCAGGGATTGCAATCTCCTCCCCCGTTTTTCTGGAGATGGCTTTTGAGCCGTCGATTTTCGGGAAGGTGACGTGTGCCGTCATGATGGCATCAATACCAGCCTCCATTCCCTGTTGGAACGGATACAGTTCAACTTCCATCAAGCGTTCTTTTTCATGAGGGACTTCCGGAAGACCAAGATGTGAGTCTACAGCTGTATCCCCATGGCCCGGAAAGTGTTTGGCCGTTGCTGCCACACCTGTTGATTGAAGACCTTCCGTGTAAGCTACACCCATTTGTGCAACTAATTCTGGATCCTCACCAAAAGAACGCACCCCAATTACCGGGTTGTCGGGGTTATTGTTCACATCCATAACAGGTGCAAAGTTCATGTTGATTCCAAGTGCATGTAGCTCCTCCCCAATTGCCTTCCCGACATTATGGGCGATTTCCGGAGACCGTGTAGCTCCAAGGGCCATGTTCCCTGGCATATCTGTACCGGACTGGAGTCTAGTAACAATTCCGCCTTCTTGGTCAATTGTCATAAGAAGTCCATATTTTTCTGCCGCTTCCTGATAGTCTGCGACAAGTCTAGTCGTTTGTTCGGTTGTAACGACATTTTCACGGAAAAGGATTACTCCGCCAAGGTGGTAGTCTTTTACAAGCTGTTCGATTTCCGGAAGCATCTCCGTTACGTTCTGCCCGTTCCAGTTCCTGAAATCCGGCATAAGCATCTGCCCGATCTTTTCTTCAATGGTCATATTACTTATTGCATGTCCGACAAGGTCATAACGTTGACCGTTTTGCTTTACAAGGGATGCCTTTGGTTCTTTCTTTCCTTTATCTTTCGGGGATACTTTGAAATCGACAGCAATTCGATCGGAATATGTCCCATCGCTCACGGTTATGAAAGTTCTTCCTCTTTTTCCTGTGAGTGTTACGTTCCCATCTCCATCTACTTGCGCGACGTTTTTATTGGATGAATCCCACCTCAAGTTCTCTCTTGTAAATAGAAAGTGACCTTCTTCCATTACTTTCAAAGCTTTTAATTGGAACTCATTCCCGACATTCTCCGATTCGACTTGTGGGACATTTTGATAAAGAACTAAATCTTTCATTCCATTTCCAGCCTTTACAGTTTTCATGGGAATAGATGAAACGATAATTGCCAGTACAAGTACCGATAAACCAAAAATCTTCAAGGTCTTCTTCATTCTTGTTACCTCCAGTACTTATTAATGATTTCGCTGTAACCATCCTTCTCCAGTAAAATCTGCTTGCAGTTTCTCTCCATTTTGCGTATGCAACTCAAGATCCTTTATATACCAGCCGCGACCATTGACGGTGGCGTCTGTTTTATATTGAAATTGAATGAATTTTGTATCTGCCGGAATATGCACTTCTTTTTGTGTCCATTCTTCTTGGGCTCCTGTCAGGGATGGAAGGGCATCTGTCCAAGTCTGACCGTCCTTAGATACTTGTACATGACCGTAATCGGATTGATTTTCGATATGATACCAGGTATGAAAGGATAGGGTGGCAGCATCGTTCAAATTCACTTCTGCAACTAGGCTACGTCGTAATTGGTCACCATATCCAGAGAACCATGCCTCCTCTTTACGGTTCATTTTCAGAGGGATGGAGTCCGCCACAAGCCTTGCAAAAGGTCTTCGTACTATATTGGTGGTCACCGTTGTCCTTGAAGGATGAACCCTGTTTGTCAGAAGTATGGCGATTGTATCATTCTCCTGATTGACCACGATTGAAGTTCCTGTGTAACCAGTATGCCCAAGGGAACCTTCATTTGATAAGGCATCCATAAACCAGCCCTGGTTCAATTCCCAGCCGAGTCCGTGATCATTGCCAGGAAACTCCGGGATTTTATTTTCTGTAAGTAGTTTGATTGTTTCCGGTTGTAATATTCGCTTTCCACCATATCGCCCATCTTTTATGAACATATGTGCAAGCTTCGCAAGATCTAGAGCTGTGGAAAAGACACCTGCATGTCCAGCCACACCATCCAATGACCAGGCATTTTCATCATGCACTTCTCCCCAAACAAGTCCCCGTCCAATAGCAGGCTGATATTCGGTCGCTGCAATGCGATGCTTCAAGGAAGCCGGTGGATTGTACATCGTTTCCTTCATTCCAAGCGGATCTGTTAGGTGTTCTTTTACAAACTCATCTAACCGTTGGCCTGACAACCGTTCAATCAAAACACCCAATGTTATCATGTTTAAATCACTGTATGTATAGGTGGATCCTGGGGCATTCGCCAACGGATGATTAAGAACAATATCAAGTCGCTCCTCTCTGCTTTCCCCTTGTGAATATAAAGGAATCCATGCGGTAAAACCGGATGTATGTGTCATAAGTTGCTCAACCGTAACCTCCTCCTTTCCGTTAGCTGCAAATTCAGGAAGGTGTGAGGCTACTGTATCATCCAGTTCAAACAATCCCTGTTCATACAAAATCATGGCCGCTGTAGTGGTGAAAATCTTGCTGATGGATGCAAGGTCAAAGATGGTGTCTGTCTCCATCGCAACCGGAGAATCTGCTTGTGTGAATTGGTCATCCGTATAACGGTAAGCATCCCCATATGCATCATGCTTCACGATATGCCCGCTTCTAGCGACAAGCGCAACTGCCCCTGGCATAACACGATCCCGTATCATCTCTTCCATCAACGGATCGATTTTGTCCAAGGTTTCTTGTACCATTCCAGCGCCTTTTGCGGAACCTGGATGAAGCACCGGTGAGGAAGGTGCCGGATTGTTCCAGGTAAATACAGGGTGTACAGCAGAGCTATTAATTTTTGACTCTTTCATTTCTTTTTTACTCTTTCCTCCTTCTGCAAAAATGGTAGTGTTCAAGGGTCCTCCCAATAGTGAGGTAGTCAGTACAGCTGTTAATGCGATGGAAACCGTCTTTTTTTTCATAGTTCCTCCTTAGCTTTGCACTTAATGATTTTTGAAAGGGTTTTCATTTATCTACCATTCTAGTTTATGGAATGAATCGTATAGATGTCTATACCACATAAGTCCTGTTAAAGTAGTATTCTGTCTTGAGAAGAATGCGACTTTTATACTATTCAGAAAATTTCGAACAGAAGATGAGGTAATATTTATTGCAATGAGGTGAAGGTCGGGTTCTATTTTACCTTTTGGACTTTTGCGGAGGGGATTCGTGCGTTGAGATGGCTTCTATGTTACTTTTGAGCAACAAAATAAGGGTGCTTCGGCCGTTGATAGCCCTCTGCACCCACCTTCAAAATCTATTTCTTCACCCAGTTATCTTTGTCATTTTTCTCATATTTCTCCTTTACCGCACTCCATGCAACTTTATGTGCTGTTTCCTCTTTATCATACTGGTCCGAGGCAGAATTGAATGCTTCCTTGTAGATTTCCTGTGCATGTTTAGGGAGATTATCCCTGACTCCATCCGGTAAATCTTTTAGAGAATCATATGGCATTTTATACTCCTCCTTTATCAATTTATTATTCTTGAATACCCCATCGCCAATCAATTAAACGAAAAAGCTCTTTTCTCATGGAATTTGGCAATATGACGGTTACGTAAAAGCAACAAAGAAAATAGCCAACGGAAAAGAAGGATTTCCCCCTCCTGAAAAGAATTAAAATACTAGGAGCATTTACACAAAGAGGAGACAAGATGTCCAAAACTACCTTTTTACTTATCATTTTATTTATTTTAACAGGATGCACAAACATGACAGTTCAAACAGAAAAACAATTTGAAAAGGTACCTCTCCCTACAGAGTCCATGGTAGTGATTCCACCGGAACCTTCAAGTATAGAGATGAAAGAATGGCTGCTTCCCAAAAAGAACTCAAGAGTAAGAGGTGCGCCGATTACTCACGTTATGCTTCATTTCACCAATAATGCGCTGCGTTCACCCCAATCCCCCTATAATATTGAGGATGTATATGCACTTTTTGAAGAGTATGAGGTGTCTGCTCATTATATGATAGACAGGGAAGGCGAAATCTATCTTTTGGTACCAGAGGAACGAGCTGCCTTCCATGCCGGAAAAGGGCGCCACTTAAATTATCAGGAATACGGGAATGGCCTCAATGATTATTCGATTGGAATTGAACTTATGGCAATAGGGACTAAGGAAGAAATGCTTTCGACAATACCTGAAGAGACCTATGACTCTATCGATCCCCTTAATATGGGGTACACAGAGGAGCAATATATTGCTTTAAATAAACTATTGGACGATATTTTGACACGAAATCCTGGCATAAAAAATGACCGTGAACACATTATCGGCCACGACGAATATTCCCCAGTCCGCAAAAGCGATCCTGGAGAACTATTTGATTGGTCAAGGATAGGATTCTGAACAGCAAAAAAGAGACCGAGCGCACCACTGCGCATTGGTCTCTTTTCTGTTATTCACAAACCAATATCTCTCTTGTAAAATAGCCCTTCTGCGTCTCACAGCGATCTGTGATACGGAAACCGGCTTCTTTCACCATATTATCCATTGTCTCTATAGTGATGACGACAACCTTTTTTGCAAAGCGGCGTGCATGCTTCAAGATCGCTAATTGATCTTCTGGTGTAGCATGGGTGTAAAGGTTATAAGGCATGTCAATCACTGCCACGTCATAACTGTCCATTACTTCTGAGATAGGTCCTACCTCAACCGTTCCCTGGAGGTGAAAATGTTCGATATTTTCCCTTGAACCTTGTACCACCAAGGGATTAATATCTCTTCCTTCCATATTGATCCCCATGGATAAAGCTTCGACAAGGACCGTTCCAATCCCACAACACGGATCAATGGACTTGACTCCATGAGGATCTGGAACGGCGATATTCGCTACAGCCCTTGCCACTCTGGTGCTCAAGGCTGTTGAGTACTCACGTGGTTTCTTTGTATGCTGAAGCCAAACTGCCTCACTCTTCCTGTAATGACCGAAATACCAGCGGTTGCCGACTATTGCCATCCCGAAAATATGATCAGGATGATGGACATCGGCTTCACCTTCAACAATCCACCCTACGGCACGTTCGATCTCCCGACGCTCCTGATATTCAATCGTGTGTGGAGTTTTCAGGTCATTAATTTTCGAAAAAATCACCTTGAAAGTTTGGTCCCCCATCTTTATCTCTGTCACCTGATCTAAGATATCCTGCAACGTTTCCCCTTCATAGACAACCTCTATTCTTTCCCGGATAAAGGGACTTCTGCTTGGATCGATATTTTCAGTGCTTTTGATAATATTATCGTCTGTTGCTTTGCCAAAAAAAGAACGCATCTCCATATGGCAAAGGGAACGCTCTTCCTTACTGTATGCGTAGGTATATATATATGCCGGATCATTATGCTCTATCAATTATTTTGCTCCTCTATTTGGCAGACCATCACTTAACAAGATCTATCAGCCTATTTAGTTCTCCTGGATTAAATCCCTTTACTGCCTGGTCACCAATGGCTGTCACCGGGATTCCCATGAAGCCGAACTTCTCGACTTCCTGTTGATATTCCCTGTTTGCCAGTAAATCCCTGACTTCAAAATCCACTTGATTTTCTTTTAGGAATTCCTTTACGAGTTCGCAGTCTCTGCATCCTGGTGCTGAGTAGACGATGAGTTGTTTGTTCATTTTAAAGCCTCCCTTGATGTATTAAACCTTTAGGTTAAATAGTATCACAAAATGTGAAAACAAGGAGCTAAAAAAACACCCATTAGTTCACTAATGAATGTTTGAAAGCATAGATTACGGCCTGTGTACGGTCCTGTACCTGTAATTTTGCAAGGATATTGCTTACATGGACTTTCACTGTCTTCAGTGCAATAAACAGTTCATCTGCAATTTCTTGATTTGTTTTCCCTTGGGTCATGAGCAGTAGAACTTCCATCTCCCTGTTGGTAAGTTCCTCATGTGGAAGGATTTCTGTCTTTCTGCGCATTTTTTGCATCATTTTCCCAGCGACTTCCGGTTCCAAGATGGATTGTCCTTTATAGGTGGAACGGACTGCATTGGCAATTTCACTTGCTTTGGAGGTCTTCAACATATAACTGGTAGCACCTGCTTCAAGGGCAGGGTAGACCTTTTCATCATCCAGAAAGCTTGTGACGATGATGATTTTTGCCTCTGGCCATTGTTCCATGATTCTCCTGGTTGCCTCGATTCCGTCCATTTCCTTCATGACAAGATCCATTAAAATGATATCCGGTCTATGTTCCAGCGCAAGACCGACGGCGGTTGAACCATCATCCGCCTCTGCAATCACTTCAATATCAGGTTGAGCAGAAAGATAAGCGGTGACACCAATCCTTACCATTTCATGATCATCAACAAACAATACTTTAATCATTTCAGTCGAACCTCCTCTACATCCAGTTTTGGAACTTTGACTTCAAGTCTTGTTCCTTCCTTTTCCACACTGACAATCTTTAATGTACCGCCAAGTTCCACGGCCCTCTCATGCATATTTTGCAATCCATAGGAACCGACCTTAGCCTGCTCAACATCAAAACCTATTCCATCATCCACTACACGGAGTATGATGAGATTTTCCCTTTGTATGAGGAGGACTTCTACTGTATTTGCTTTTGAATGCCTCAATATATTGGAAAGTGTCTCTTGTAAAATTCTAAAAAGGTGATCCTCGACACCTTTATCAATAGTGAAACTCTCTATCTTCCACGTTATACTCATGGGCACCTTTTGGATAAGTTCCAGTAACAGCTCTTCGGCTCCTTCTTGCAATGTTTTGCCTTTTAAAGCAATAGGTCGTAAATGCAGAAGCAAAGCCCGCATTTCCAATTGAGATTGATGAATCATTTCTTCAACCAAATGAAGCTGTGTGGACTCGTTCTTATCCTTGCCTTCACTCGATTCTGTCAGAGCAGACATGAGCATAGAGGCGGCAAAAAGCTGCTGACTCACAGAATCATGAAGTTCTCTAGCTAGTCGGTTTCTTTCCTGTGAGACAATTTCCTGAATCCGGTTTTCAAGGTCTTCCGCCTTTTCATTTGCGATTTTTTGAGAGAGCTTTGTTTGTTCCTGAATTTGACCATGTAACTTCCAAACCATTTCTTCAATGGAGGCCACTTCCTGCACACCACTTCCAGGGGCTTCCCACAAACTACGTCCTTGTTCCACCGCTTTTAATTCATCAAATACCATGTTCCATTGTTTTTTCCAAAAGAGCCCAGATAAAAGACCGAAGATAATGCCGAGCCCAATACTCACGATCGCGGTGAATAATATAAACGGCAGGTCCCAAACTTTAATAATCCACAAAGCCTCCAAACTGATTACCGGGAAGAAGAATAAAGTCACGACTGCCAGCACAAGAAAGCTGGTAAAAGAGATTAAGATAGAATACAGTACATGCCTTGTTACTACACTCATATTCTCTTCACCTCTAAGCTTCCTACAAAGATAGAGGTCACAATCTTCACTTTTTGTGTCGCTTCTTTATAATTTTCTGTGTGGAAATGCACCGTCTGGTTAAAAATACTTTTTTCTTCATGCTCTAATATGTTCGTGGAACCAACCATTACGGAATGCTGGACACTAAGTTCTACTTCATAGGGAACCAATATTTGAATATTACCAATCACATTCCTGATAAAAATGGTCGCTTCCCCTTTTGGGAGTACTGTATAGCTTAAATCGATGGTCGTATCGCTGATACCGCATTGAATATTGACATCATCCCAAGTGTAGGAGTGATCCGGTGTTTTCTGGGCTCCGAACAATTTGTTTTTAAACCACTTTTGTGGTTGTCTAATGACGGACTCTTGTCGCGCTGGTACAACTTCGGGATTTAACTTGACGGGATGCTTTTTTGCCTGGAAATACTGATATACAACATAAAGGACCGTTGCAACTATCATAAAATGGAAAGTCATCGTGTTGAAAATAGAAATCAAGATGGATAACAAGCCAATCACAAATAGGACCTTTCCAATTAACCAATGCCATTTTTTCTTCCCGATATACATAAGAAAACCTGAAAAAAGGAAGGAAAATACAAGGCCCGTATTAAAGAAAAGAATCTCCAAAATAAAGATGAAAGCCCCCATAAAGATGATAAAGCTAAGGTAATCCGATTTAATCCTGTTTAACATGCGCCTTGCACCTCCCTTTGGTTTTATTATTGTGCATGCAGCCAAAAAAGGCGTAACATGCACGCCTTTTTAGAATATCAGTTTTTACTGAGAAAGAGAATGCGTTTTTTCTTCTGTTTGGTGCATTTCTTTTTCAAGTACCGCAATGCGGGAATCAATAGTATCACGGTGATATGCCGTGTTGACCTGATGTTCCAAACGGTCCAGGTAGCTTTCCATTTCATTGAATCTCGTATAGGAATGCTCCGCTTTGCTCGAATCGACCACTTGATTCATACGGTGGGTGGCGCGTGCTACATTTTCCCTTCCCATCAATTCCATCCTTTTTATATACATATCTTTCAAACGGTGCTTCATTTCTTCATACTTCTGTTCAAGGTTCGACAAGTCCTCTGTGACTTTTCCTAAAGATACCTTCAGATTGTCAGCACGGTCTTGGAATTGCTGATGTTCGCGATTTGCAAACTCAAGCAATTCTGCTTCTCCAGCTTTTTCAGCTACAGCTGCTTGGGCTTTACGTTTTTCAGCGAGATTGCTTGCTTGGTGGTACTCCCGCACAAACTCCTCCTTGAGCAAGTTCTGGCGCTCCACTAATTTGCGAACTTTTTCCACTTCTCTTTCACAATCACGTAAATACTGATTCAACATCGCTATCGGGTTTTTCTGTTCCTTTTTATCTAATACCTCATGGAAATCTGCAGATATCGTTTGTTTGATTCGTGAAAATAAATTTGTCACTGTTCATCTCTCCTTACTAGTTATTTGTTTAAAGAATTCCACTGTCTTTCAAAGTTTGTAAATGGATCTCCAGCTTCGGTTATGTCACTGTTTTCTTTCGCCTTGTTCCAGTTTTTATAAACGACATATAAGATGTACGCTGCTACAACTGCCAGGACTGCAGGGACATTGGCGATGGAAAAAGCAATGGCTATGAAAGCGATGAAGCCCCATAAAATTTTCGTACCAGTTGAATCTGTACGAAGGAATTCCTTTACTGCGTAATAGGTGACAACCAAGCTTACAGCCAAGCCTAATAGTGGACCGATGTTGGCAAGCAATACAAAAAATGCTATGACACCTACTAAAAACAATCCAAATTTTTTCATATGTTGTTCCTCCCTTCTATGTCTTTATCTTACCTTTACAGGGATTTTTGTATAATGAGCCTGAGCCATATTTTGCGATAAGACTTGAGGCTTAGAGGGGATAAGACCGAAAAAAAAGCATAGTGGAAACCACTATGCCCATTTATTCTTTAGTTTATGGCAAGACTTGCACTTGCAAATCCTGTGACTGCCGACAAAATAGAAAAATCTGTAGCAAGAGAGAATACCATCAACAACCTGGTACCCGTCGGAAATGTTTCTGATAAACCTGTTTCTATGCCAGATCTGGATGCTCCAATAAGAGTGGCACCTGCTGGAATTGGCGGCGCCAATGTTATACTAATGTCCGTCTCAGAAAAAATATTACTTCCCGGTGGGGCACTAAACACTGTAGCTACTACGGAAACTGGAGTCAAAAGGGTAGCTTGAACAGTCAGGCTGTAAAAAGCGGTAATTGCCGTGACAGTAGCTTCTCTGGGTAATGTAAAAGCATAGTAAAGAAGGCCTTGGCTGTCTGTTAAATCTATTGTAGTTCCAAGTATATCTATACTTGGTGAGGAACTCCCAAAGCCAATTAGTGCTCCCGTACTTATTAAGTCTGCCACTACCGTGGATAGTGCTACAGGGGTGCCTGATGCAAAAGGAATAATTGCGCCAGCTCCATCTATTCCAGCTGGTCCCGCTGGTCCTATTGC
>LQXN01000047.1 GCA_001648575.1 Sutcliffiella horikoshii DSM 8719
CAGGCCCAGTTCTCCATTTCCCAGATTCACCTCTACCACTCCACAATCAAGCTCTACCTTCCGCCCCATCAACTAGCCAATTTCTAATTGTATGATTTTCAATCCCAACTGCCCCTCGCAATAAACAAAAAAACACCTCCCTCAAATCTATACATTTGAGGGAGGTGTTCATGATAAAGCGTTTTCAATTCTGCGTATTAGTAGATCCAGTTATTTACGTCTCTTTTGTATTCAACAAGGCCTTCGCCTTTGAAGAAAAGACCGATTTCACGCTCAGCGCTCTCAGGGGAATCAGATCCGTGAATGATGTTTTTACCGACAGTTACGCCGTACTCGCCGCGGATTGTTCCTGGTGCTGCATCTTTAGGGTTTGTTGCACCCATCATTTGACGCGCGGTAGCGATTACATTTTCACCTTGCCAAACCATTGCGAACACTGGACCAGAAGTGATGAAGTCTACAAGCTCTCCGAAGAAAGGACGCTCTTTATGTTCACCGTAGTGCTCTTCTGCCAATTCAGTTGGAATTTGCATCAATTTTGCACCGACAAGTTGGAAACCTTTTTTTTCAAAACGAGAAACGATTTCACCGATTAGGTTACGTTGTACGCCATCAGGCTTTACCATTAAAAATGTTTTTTCCATAATAATTTCTCCACCCCATTACGAATATGTAAGGTTAGGTAAACCCTAACCTACCAAAATATATCACGGTTTTTACAGTTTCGCAACAGAAGATGGAGAATTATCGTAATATTTTACAAAGTTCATGAAATTGGGTTTAGTATTTACGTTTCCCAATATATTTAGCTACATTGTTGAAGGTTCGTTTGGCGATGCCGTTTGGAAGGTTTTCCAGTTCTTTAAATGCTTTCTCCAAATAACGGTCACTTAGTTCAAAAGAACGGTCTATAGAGTCTGAGCCTTTAATAAGATCAATGATTTCCCTTATTTCATTGGCATCGCTCTGCTCATGGACTTCCCTGATTTTTTTGTTTAATCCTGGATTCTCCATTGCGTAAAGAACCGGTAAGGTGATGTTTCCCTGCAGAAGATCGCTTCCCGCAGGTTTACCCAGTTGTTCTTCAGTAGATGTGAAGTCAAGTATATCATCGGTAATTTGAAAGGACATCCCGACATAATAACCAAACCAATAAAGACTTTTATGAACACTGGCCGGTACCCCTGCAGCGATGGCTCCGAGCTGACAGCTGACAGCGATAAGGATCGCAGTCTTCCTTTTGATCCTTCTCAGGTATATCCGCAGGTTTTGATCATAATTATATTTATCCCGGATCTGTTCGATTTCACCTTTACAGAGTTCGACAAGCGTATTGGAAAGAATGCGGTGTGCTTCGATGTCTTCCACTTTGGTCATCATTTCAAGGGATCTGGCAAAAATATAATCTCCTGTGTACATGGCTATGCGGTTATCCCATTTAGCTTTGATTGTCGCTTTACCCCGCCTTAACTCAGCATCATCAATGACATCATCGTGGACAAGTGATGCCATGTGCATGAGTTCAAGTGCCACCGCAACGTTCTTTACTTTATGAATGTCGTATGTGCCAAGTTTAGCAGCCAACAAAACAAAGACAGGGCGTATCCGTTTCCCGCCTGCCTGCAAGAGATGCAAGGAAGCCTCTTGAAGCAAAGTCCGCTCCGTCTGAATGGTGGCTTCCAGTTCGTCTTCAATTATTTGCAAATCATTATTTAAAAAGGAATACATCATCTTTAATTTCATGTAGGTCACCTTTACAAACTATTTTCTGGGTTTAACTCCTAAATGCATGGCAGCGACTCCACCTGTATAAGCTTTTACCTCAACTGGTCGGAAACCTACTTTTTCATACATTTCTTTCAGCTCTTTCATTCCCGGAAAGTCTTTGGCCGATTCGTGCAGCCATGCGTATTCATTATAACTCTTTGCGAATACTTTTCCGAGCATCGGCATGACGTATTGGAAGTAAAGAAAATAAACTTGACGGAAACCAGGCATGGTTGGCTGAGAAGTTTCCAGACAGACCACCTTTCCGCCCGGCTTGACGACCCGGTACATTTCTTTCAGGACCTGAAAATAGTCAGGAACATTTCGCAAGCCAAAACCAATGGTTACATAATCAAAGGTGTCATCCTCAAAAGGAAGCGACATGGCATTACCATGTATGAGTTCGATGTTTTCAGCGCCTAACTGTTTTACTTTCTCTTTTCCGATTGAAAGCATATTCTCACTGAAATCCAAACCAACCACTTTGCCGTTTTCTCCTACAGCATCAGCCATGGAAATGGTCCAATCCCCTGTACCACAGCATACGTCCAATGCTTGTGAACCTTTTTTCACATTCATTCTTTTCATTGTATCTTTCCGCCATGCTACATGACGCTGAAAGCTGATGACGGAATTCATCTTGTCATAGTTTTTATATATTTTTTCAAATACATTATGCACTCGCTCTTCTTTTGATGGATGTTGCATGGCTTACCCTTCTTCCGCATACTTTTTCGATGAAAATGGAATTTCATAAAAAAGCTCCTGTATTCTTGTTTCTAATAGGTTATTCATCTTTGGAATAGAACGAGTTAACTGCTCAATCGTTCCTTTCACATGGTCGATATATCTATCCATCAGGAATAACATATAAGTTTCTTGATCCTTCGAGGGATCGTTTTTTTCTCCTTTAGAGAAGGCGATCCGCCTTAACGTTTCGAATAGAAAAGAAGATTTCTCCAGACAGAAATACTTCCGCTCGTGAATTAAGCGCTTTAATAAAAGGAAGTTAACACTTAAATCCTTAAGGAGCGTGTTAGAAAAATAACTGGAAACAGCTTGTATCAGCGATGATTCTATTTTACCTAAACTATCCATCAAGTTTTCTATGCCTTCTAGTTCCTTATGGTAGTAGGCAATCTTATGTTCGTTAATTTGTTTGATGGAATGTGCCAATGTTTTTATCATGGAAATATCGTTCACATCGGCCAGCAGCCGGTAATAAAGACCGCTATAATAGTCGCCGGCAAGTACGGTTAGTTGACGGCTTTTAGCATCATTTTCTTCCAACTGACCTGTTTTTGCATTAGTAACCATATCATGGGTATCAAGGGCGATTTGGACCAACATGGTTGATAATATGTATTGTTCTTTTGTTTCCTCAGACATCTCGATGGATTCCAGGACGGAATAGAGGAGCAGTAGCTTGTCCTCATCTATGACAGGGTATTCAATATGTTTAATTAAGTATGGATGCGTAATCAAGTTATGTAGTTTTTCTTTTATCAATGATATATGTATATGACTCACTAAAGACCACCCTTGTTCCCTTTTCTTGACTGACGGCTGATTCGCATGTGCGAATATGGCCGAAATAAAATTAGACAAAGTTAATTATAGCACATTAGTGAAGCATATTGGTAAAATGGGCTATTCTTTCTTTAGTTTAACCCTGCATGGAGTAGATAATAAGAAAAGCAGAGAAAATAAATATTCTTCTGCTTCCAGCGTCTTGCCTTTGAGTTGGATTTAATTGTATTAATCAGTCTGTTTCCATTTCTCCATGGGATGATTGAATCAGTGCTTTTCCTCTGATTTTGATCGCCGAGGTATGTTCGGTGAATTGGGCAATCATCACTTCGCCCCTGTCAAGCTTTTCAGAGTGATGAAAACGAGTGTCCGTTCCGCGGGTTAGACCGATTACACTTACCCCATCTTCCTTTGCTTTGATTACAATGAAATCGTTCGAGTTTGATTGGGCCATGACCATCCTCCTTTTTTTCTTTGCTTATTGATTTCAACCTTTGATTAATGATAGGACTTCTGCTCTAGCTGCAGGATCATGTTCCAGGACACCACGAACTGCAGAAGTTATGGTCATTGCTCCAGGCTTTTTCACACCTCGCATTGTCATGCACATATGCTCAGCTTCCACTACGACCATCACGCCATGTGG
Organism: Sutcliffiella horikoshii DSM 8719; assembly: GCA_001648575.1. Classification (GTDB taxonomy): domain Bacteria; phylum Bacillota; class Bacilli; order Bacillales; family Bacillaceae_I; genus Sutcliffiella_A; species Sutcliffiella_A horikoshii. Next base: position 3,944 of record LQXN01000047.1, read on the forward strand.
TTCTAATGATTCTACGATGGAATCGGCAATCGTTGAGGTGATTCGCTCTTGAAGTTGAGGACGCTTTGCAACCGCCTCCACTGCACGGGCAAGTTTACTCAAACCAGTGACTTTACCGCCTTTAGGTATGTATGCTACATGAGCTTTCCCGAAGAATGGCACAAGGTGGTGCTCACACATGGAAAAGAAAGAGATGTCTTTCACAAGTACTAATTCTTCATGCGCTTCTCCGAATACTGTCTTGAAATGTTCTTTTGGATCTTCATTAAGACCTGAGAATACTTCCGTGTACATTTTCGCCACTCGTTTAGGTGTGTCCAGCAAACCCTCACGATCCGGATCTTCCCCGATTGCTTCCAAAATCATTCTTACCGCTTGTTCTATTTGGGCCTTATTCACTTCAGTCATTTATTTATCCTCCTACATTACCTACAATAGCTGTAATGTGATTCTAGCATAAGTTTTTTTATAAAAGCAAAAATAAAGAGGCGCAAACTGTGCGCCTCTTTATGCTGAATTACATTTTGACTATGTAGCTGTCAATTATTTCACAGCATCTTTAAGTGCTTTACCAGGTTTGAAAGCTGGTACTTTGCTTGCAGCGATTTCGATCTCTTCCCCAGTTTGTGGGTTGCGACCTTTACGTGCAGCACGTTCACGTACTTCAAAGTTACCAAAACCGATTAATTGTACTTTGTCACCGTTCTTAAGTGCGTCAAGAATTGTATCGAAAACAGCATCAACTGCTTTAGTAGCATCTTTTTTGGAAAGTTCACTAGCTTCAGCAACTGCATTGATTAGATCTGTCTTGTTCATGCTATTCACCTCCTCCCAAAGGAGTTAATCGCTATTCTAAACCAAAACATTGTTTTAGTCTAGTAAAAGCCTTTAGTATTAACATTTGTTCACAATTTTGATTGATTCTATACATGATAGAATCGCTTAATCTTGTAACTAGGCTTATATTAACCCATTAAACACTAGATTTCAACAAATTTCTCGCAAAAAACTGTGTTTAGAGGAATATTTCGCCATTTCAGAGAAGATTTTCTGATTGTAGATTAACACAAGAACCTTGTTATATCAAGAGATACCCTATAATAACAATAAAAATAGCCCCCGTCTGTGTGTTTATACCACACTCAGGGAGCTCTTAAACTTTCTGAACAAATATATTTCTAAAAAGCTGTTTTTCTATACTTTCGTACTCATTCCAATTTAACGACCCACCAGTCTTTCACTGGTGAATTGCAATATCATGGAAAAATAGCTTTATAAAATTATTGCAATCAAGCCTCCAGAGCCTTCATTAATAATACGCTCCAGTGTCTCTTTCAGCTTATATCTTGCATTTTCAGGCATTAATGAAATCTTCGCATGAATACCTTCTCGAACAATGGAGCTCAAGGAGCGTCCGAAGATATCAGAATTCCAGATGGAAAGCGGATCATCTTCAAAGTCCTGCATCAGGTAGCGGACAAGCTCTTCGCTTTGTTTTTCGGTGCCGATGATCGGGGCAAACTCAGATTCCACATCCACTTTGATCATGTGGATGGATGGAGCAACTGCTTTTAATCTGACACCGAATCTTGAACCTTGCCTGATTATTTCCGGCTCTTCTAAACTCATGTCGGTCAATGCCGGCGAGGCAATTCCATAACCTGTCTGTTTCACCATTTTCAGTGCATCTGATACTTGATCGTATTCCGCCTTGGCATAAGCGAAATCTTGCATCAATTGCAATAGATGATCTTTTCCTCTGATCTCCACCCCAACCACTTCTTTCAGGATGTGATCATATAAATCATCTGGAGCGTATAGATCTATTTCTGCAATCCCCTGCCCCATTTCTATCCCCGCAAGACCTGCACGGTCAATAAATTCATACTCGCTGAAATGGCCGACCACTCGGTCTACATCACGGAGGCGCTTGATATCCTTCACCGTGTCCTTCACAGCTTCCTGGTAGCTTTCACGAAGCCAGTGATCATCCTTCAGAACCATCACCCAGCTTGGAAGGTTCACATTCACTTCAAGTACCGGGAACTCGAATAATGCCTCTCTCAGGACATTGTAGACATCTGACTCTCTCATGCTCTCCACGCTCATCGCAATCACTGGGATATCGTATTTTTCACACAACTCTCGCTTTAAGGCTTCTGTTTCAGGGTGATGCGGTTGAACGGTGTTGATCACCATGATAAATGGTTTACCAACCTCTTTTAGCTCCTCCACTACCCTCTCCTCAGCCTCAATATAATCTCTGCGGGGGATCTCGCCTATAGAGCCGTCTGTTGCTATTACAACTCCGATAGTGGAATGCTCCTGGATCACTTTTCTCGTTCCGATTTCCGCTGCTTCATGAAACGGGATCGGTTCTTCATACCAAGGTGTGTTAATCATTCTTGGACCATTTTCATCCTCGTACCCTTTGGCACCTGGGACTGTATAACCCACACAATCTACCAGACGAATATTCACATCAAGGCCCTCATCCACTTTAACCTTCACTGCCTGGTTAGGAACAAATTTAGGCTCTGTTGTCATGATTGTTTTTCCAGCTGCACTTTGTGGCAGCTCATCTTGTGCTCGAGCTTTATCAGACTCGTTTCCTATATTTGGCAGAACCACTAACTCCATGAATCTTTTGATGAAAGTTGATTTCCCTGTACGAACAGCGCCTACGACCCCTAAATATATATCGCCGCCAGTACGTTCAGCGATATCTTTGAAAATATCTACTTTTTCCAAGTGATTCCCTCCCGACATTTATCTTGGGATATACATTTTCTAGTAAGGATATAATCTATGACACTATATGTGTATGATGTTGTCCTATTTAAATATGACTACTATTTATAAGAAAATTCATCCCGGGTTCTTTTTATTTTCATTAATAAGCTTCGGTTGACAAAGTTTAGATATTTATCATATTAAGTAAGGGAAATTCGTGATTTTGCAAACAAAAAACCCTTCTTTAGAATGTATTCTCTAAAAAAGGGTTCATGACAACTTTTCTATTCAGGTTTAAAAATCACTGGTTCATTATTCTCATCTAAAGTATATGGCACGGAAAATGCGGGTACAAAAACCGAATGTTCCACTATGATATCCCTGATGTCATCACCTTGTTCATAGTCATGCTCGTGCTTCTGCAGAAAGTCATATAAGTCAATAGAGTAGTCTAATTGGGCTTCTCCTGCATTATTAAGAATGAATGGCAGGTTCTTTCCGGAAATAGGGCTTTCTGCAAACGGTTCTGTAGAATAGCCGAGCTTTTCCCAATCTATCTTAAATGCCTCTTGATTGATAACTTCTTTAACTGGTGCATAACCGTTGTTCGAGCGTTTGTACATATCAATTCTAACATTAATATCGCGGATCTGTTCCGCCACTCGCAAATCAATCAATTTGACCGTTGGATTTTCTTCTACATCCACCAACACATATAAGTAGACACCACCACTCTCATATGCGGTGCCAGGCGGCTCTTGTATGTATCTTGGTGAAAGCTTATTAAAATCAATCGGGTACTTTTGATAGATTGGAGTATCCATATCTCTATCTTTTATCGGCAATAAACCACCACTTGCTTCCCTATATTGATTCACTGAGGATTGAACCGCTTCCAATTGGTCCAAATAAGGTACCTGGTTTTGCTTCATTCGTTCTTGGGGATACAGACAGCCTGACAAAACGCTGCTGACGACCATCATTCCTACTAGTAGGAAGAACCTATTTAATGTCATAGCTAATTACTTCCTTTATCTCTTATTGTTCCGGGACCGGTCCGCTGAACACTACATAAAAAATAATGAGACCAGAAAGAACGATTAATAAAAAAGCAACTGTGTTCAGTATTCCTCTAATAATGGAGTTCTTAATCTTGAATCTAGTAAAATAAACGGTTAGTACGGATACAAACATGAACCCCATCGCTACAAACGAGATCCACATCTTCATCAATGCAGGTGACATCCTCATCTCTCCTTTTCCGTGAAACATTATAGCATAAGATATACATGAAAAAAACACCAACCATATCATTAGGGCAAGACAAGATGGCAGGGGTCATAAAATGGACAAAATTATGAAAAAATAAACAAACACCCATCCTTCACAAGAGCATAATTTATTAAGAAGAAACGATAGGAGGGTGCGCTTAGGTAGAATCCATAATTTTTACAAGCTTTTTTGCGATAAATAGGCATTTGGCGATGCATGTATGTAAATTGCCGCATAAGATGTGTATGAGGATATCACTGGTTGAGCTGTGGGATTGGATTATTTAGTCTTATATAACATGCTGAAGTAAAAATGGCCCCTTTTACTTCAGCTTTTTTTATTTGCTTCTTTTTTAGGGCTCAAGGAAAAAACGCCATTTCTCTGAGAGAAGCGGCGTTTTAGACATTATTTTACTCTGTCGCCAAGAAGCTGTGCAAGGTCATCCAGTTCGGTTGTCTTAGAGCGGCTCATAAGTTCATCTACCGCATCTTTAGGGTCCACCCCATCAAAGAGCACATGGTATAGGGCAGAGGTCAGAGGCATCTTGACTTGGAGCTTCTGGGATAGCTGATAGGCAGCCTTTGTTGTACGGACTCCTTCTACTACCATCCCCATATTTTCCAACACCTCATCTAATTTCATGCCTTTTCCCAACATGTTGCCCGCACGCCAGTTTCTGCTGTGGACACTTGTGCATGTTACGATTAAATCTCCCATGCCTGTCAGTCCAAGGAATGTAAGGGGATTTGCCCCCAAGCAGCTGCCAAGGCGAGCTATTTCTGCAAGACCCCTTGTAATTAAAGCGGCTTTTGCATTATCTCCATACCCTAATCCATCTGTAATGCCTGCTGCAAGGGCAATGATATTTTTAAGAGAGCCACCTATTTCAACACCTACTACATCTGTGTTCGTATAAACACGGAAATGCTGATTGATAAATAGATCCTGCACCTTCTCCGCCGCTTCCACATCCAGGGATGCAGCAGTCACCGTTGTAGGCTGCCTGAGGCTTACTTCCTCCGCGTGACTAGGTCCTGATAAGACGACCACCGCTTTGCGGACTGATGCGGGCAACTCCTCTTCAATCACCTCTGAGACCCTCAAATGTGTATCAGGCTCAATTCCTTTACTGACATGGACAAACAAGGCCGGAGAGGAGAGATAAGTTTTTACTTGCTGACAAACTTCCCTCATCGCTTTCGTCGGCACTGCAAGAATAATTGCCTCTACACCGCTGACAGCCTCTTCCATCGAGGTATACCCGACAATATGATCGGATAATATGATATTTTTCAAATACTTTTCGTTGGTATGGTTTTGATTAATTTCGTTGATTTGCGCTTGCTTATGCCCCCATAGACGGACTTCATGGTTATTATCTGCAAGAACCATCGCAAGGGCGGTACCCCAGCTTCCTGCACCTAAAACAGCTACCTTTTTCACCAACTCACTCCTCCCTGTTATTTACGTGGACGTGCGATAAGTTTGATAGGTGTTCCTTCAAATCCGAAGGCATCCCTTATACGGTTCTCAAGGAATCGTTTATAAGAGAAGTGCAATAGTTCCGGATCATTGACGAAAATGACAAAGGTAGGCGGTTTGACAGCAACCTGTGTCGCATAGTAGATTTTTAAACGTTGTCCTTTGTCTGTCGGAGTCGGATTCATTGCAACCGCGTCCATGATGACATCATTCAGGACAGTCGTCACTACACGCATAGAATGGTTTTCACTTGCCAATTCGATTTTTGGTATTAAAGTATGGACGCGCTTCTTTGTTTTCGCAGATAAGAAAACTATTGGCGCATAATCAAGGAATAAAAAGTGATCTCTAATCTTCTGTTCGAATTCTTTCATGGTCTTCTCATCTTTTTCTACTGCATCCCATTTGTTCACGACGATCACAATCGCTCTTCCGGCTTCATGAGCATAACCTGCAATCTTCTTATCTTGCTCGATGATGCCTTCTTCCCCATTAATGACGACAAGAACAACGTCTGAGCGTTCAATCGCTCTCAACGCACGGAGTACACTATACTTTTCTGTAGTCTCATATACTTTCCCTTTTTTACGCATACCTGCTGTATCAATAATGACGTAATCTTTTCCATCGTATGTGTAAGGTGTATCGATTGCATCTCTAGTAGTTCCTGCAATATCACTTACGATGACCCGCTCTTCTCCAAGCAAAGCATTTACTAAAGAAGATTTCCCTACATTGGGACGGCCGATCAAAGAAAATTTGATGATATCATCATCATAGTCATCCTCTTCGTTTTTAGGGAAGTTCTCGATAACAAAGTCCAAAAGATCCCCAAGTCCTAATCCATGAGATCCCGATATTGGAATCGGTTCACCGAAGCCCAGTGCATAAAAATCATATAATGTGTCTCTCATATCAGGGTTGTCTACTTTGTTAACAGCAACCACCACTGGCTTTTTCGATCGGTAAAGTATTTTAGCCACTTCTTCGTCCGCTGTTGTTAATCCTTCGCGGCCATTTGTCATAAATATGATTACATCCGCTTCATCTATCGCAATTTCCGCCTGTTCACGGATTTGAGTCATAAATGGCGCATCACTTATTTCTATTCCACCAGTATCAATAATATTAAAATACTGATTAAGCCATTCTCCTGAGCTGTAGATTCTATCCCTTGTCACTCCTGGTACATCTTCTACAATGGAGATTCTCTCTCCTACTATTCGGTTAAATATAGTGGACTTTCCCACATTCGGTCTTCCAACGATCGCTACGGTTGGTTTTGGCATGGTGACCACCCTCCCATTTTTCTAGTGTATATGTAAATATTCTCATTAAAAAACAAGAAATTCTACTTATATTTGATTATGTTGTTAGTCTTTACAAAAGATTGTTTTCAGATACTTTATTGCTTTCACCAACAGAAATTACATTATCTCTAATAAAAGAAACCCTCCTGTGAAAGGAAGGTCTAACTTGAATAGTTTAACATTATTCGTTTCAATAAGGAAGTCTGACTTTTTTCACAAGTAGCATTTTATTCCTAATGCTTCACGATTACATACAAATCCTCACCTAATCCATGTGCAATTCCATCGAGAATGGCTTCAAGGTTCGCGGCTATAAATTCCATCTCTTCTTTGGTTTCACAAGTAAAGATCGGTGCTCCTCCACCTATTTTTGAAGCATTGGTTGTAATGACAGCTAAGATATACTTTCCGATTTCAACTTCCATGCTTCTTATTCACCTTCTCCTTCAGGTTCTTCGTTGGCATTCGTATGGCATTTTCCAGAGTAGGGACTTGTTCGAGGATTGCAATGCCTATTTCAAGGTCCTGCTCTTGCGGTAATAGGAATACCCCAACACGCCCATCATCAAGGTCCCTTTTTGCCAGCGGTACTAGTGCAGGGGTTCCTGAATCGCGATAAACACCTAATGCTGTCGACATATCGTGTAAGATCGCTTGTCTTTGGCCAAGGTTTGCAATCGTTGTTCGTGCATTAAAGTTCTTGGGCTTCAAAATAAAACCCATCCCATATTTCAATACTTCTTTCTGCCTTTCTGGCAATCCGATATTCATGATGTAGATGTTATCCACATACAACCCTGCACCTTCAAAATGAGGTTTAACATATTCTATATCCACAATATCCTTCAATTGCCCGCCAGTCATCAACTTATGGGAAAGCAATGCAGCTGAAACACCGACGATCAAGCCAACCCAAATGTTTCCCGCAAGGTATGCAAGGGTAGCCAGAAATGCCGTAATCATTACCAAATAGTTTCTTCCTTCAAAAGCTATGGCGATTCCTTCAATATATGTGTTGCCCCTTGGTACCAGTTCATAGGCATCGAGTTCGGTAAGGGTGTTTCTTTCCATGTTCCGAACATCGCGAAATTGGGAAGCTGCCAACGCCAAAAACGTAATGGCTGCAAATTCTTGTTCCATAATTGCCGGAACTGCAATCGTCCCCAGTCCCGATGCAATAAAAGCAAGTGAGAGGTGAATAATCTTCCCGTGCAAATATGTAGGATATTGCCGGTAATCAGTAACCAACATATACATTCTCGTGGCAAGCCCTATTAAAACCCCGAATAGGATGGGGTATGTATATTCATTCATCCCTGTCTCTCCCTTACACGCTTTTGTATGATTGAATCAAGATAGACGGTAATGTTCTCAAAAACCACCCACGTCCCAAGACCAGCAGAAGTTAAAAATAGAACGGCCAAAAAATCAAAAGAACCTATTACAGAATAGGAGAAAATACTGTTCAGCACAAAGCTGTTCAGTATTTCTCCTTGCAAAACACCTGTCAGCATAAAGACAAATCTTTCCCATTTCGTTTTGAACAAAAGTAATGTTATATAAAGAAGGATGAAAGAAAGCATCCAAGTCCTATCAATAAAGATCCAGACAGGATCATAAATTTCAAAGATGACAAAGCATACATATGCCAAGGATAAAGTACAGATAGAAAAATAATGAAGGACATATCTTTGTTTCAATGTTTTTGATAATAGAATGATTGCGGTAAGAACCAAAATAATAAACGCTATATTAACACTGAAGCCATAAATGCTTACATGTGTTGTTGAGCCTGCCAGCAATGAGAGCAGCAAAATAGACAAGAATGTCCGAATGGCGGACTTTGAAAACAAGAAAGTTATAATAATCCAACCTATCCATCCTAAGAAATAAAAATAAAGACCTGCTGATTCCATTTCTCCATCCCTCCTTTCACCAAATCATTATGCCTAAAAATAGGGGATAATAATCATCAGTGGCAGTATGTTTCTGTTCATAAAGAGAATAATAATTCTTATAATGTCAGAAAAGAGGTGTTCATTTATGGGAAAAGATAGACAGGAAAGAAAACTTAAAGCCCAAAAGAGGACGGAATCAGATCGTGATCAATCCCTGAAGTATCCAGGAGCCACAAGTTTAGAAGGACCAGATGAAGCAAGAGAAAGAAATAAGTAACAAATAACAAAACGGCTTCATCCTATTATGAGGATGAAGCCGCAGACTGTTGACAAACTATAAGTTAATTAGGTTATCTGTTGGAACAGTTGATCTCCGTTGCAGGAGCTTCGCTTTCCAGTGGGCGGTCCGTAAGCCTCCTCACTTCGCCTGAGGGGTCTTACCTGTCCCTTCCTCCCGCAGGAGTCTACGCTCCTTCCACTACGATCAACTAGGAAATTTCATTATTTTAAGCTTTGTCTACACACTGACGGCTTCATCCTATTATGAGGATGAAGCCGTTGGTTATAGTTTATCTTTTAATTTTTAATAGACCGGTTACTGTATACAGTGCAATCCACTGCACGTTGACTGAGCCAATGATATGTTTCCCCGCGGATGACCAACGGAACTCGCTGAAGCTGTTCGATCGTGGTTGCTCCCAAAGCCGTCATTATCCATTTCAATTCTTCATGCGTTTGATGAATAAACTTCACAAGCGCATCTTGCCCCTCGTTCATATATACATTGAGAAAATAACCAGCCATGCCCACAGCGGACGCTCCTAGAGCAAGCGCTTTTGCAATATCCAAAGGATTTTGTATACCGCCTGAGGCGATGATGGATCCATCTGGCACTGCAGCCTTCACCTCTGTAATTGATACCGCTGTTGAGATTCCCCAGTCATCAAAAAATTCCAATCTATTCGATCTACGTTCGTTTTCAATTTTCGAGAAATTGGTGCCTCCGAAGCCACTGACATCCACAACAGAGACTCCTACATCAAAAAGCTTATTTGCAGTTTCCCTACTTATGCCAAACCCGGTTTCTTTGACAATAATAGGGACATCCAAGAAACGAACGATTTGTTCTATCCTCCGCAAGGCTCCAGTAAAATCACGATCCCCTTCAGGCATTACAAGCTCCTGAATGACATTTAAATGAATCTGCATAGCATTTGCTTCAAGCATATCGACTGCTCTCTTTGCCTGGTCGACAGACGCCTCGCTTCCTAAGTTGGCAAAAATCACACCATTGCGATTTATTTTTCTTACCACTTCATAAGTGGCAGCTTCATTTTCATCCTTGATTGCCGACATTTGAGACCCAACAGCCAATCCGATATTGCATTCTTTTGCAACTTCAGCCAAGCCTTTATTAATCTCCAATGTTTCTTTTCCGCCCCCGCCTGTCATCGCATTGATAAAAATAGGCGAACTTAAAGTAAGTTCGCCTATTTGAGTATTCAATTGGATGTCAGTAACAGCACGGTCGGGCAAGCTTTGATGAACGAACAGGACATCGTCAAAACCAGTCTGTCTTAACTGCCCTGTTGTTAATGCATGCTGAATATGGTCCATTTTCCTTTGTGCTCTGCTCACCGATATCACCTAGACATATTTATTTTGACTGCCTTTATGAATAATGGTCCCCTCTCCACTGTCAATATATTGATCTAAATTCAACAGCTGGGTGTTCCATTTAATATCCATTTCATTTAGCAATTATTATTTCTTCAACTTGCTTAATTTATCCCCAATCATTTCACCCAATTGGAAACCGCCAGACTCATCTTTTTGATTATATTGGCTATAGTCCTCTTCTTCTTCAGACTCTTCCAACTCACGGATACTCAAGGAGATTCTTTGGTCAGCAACGTTCACGTCCAATACCTTAACTTGAACTTTATCTCCCTCTGTAAGAACTTCATGTGGTGTCCCGATATGTTTATTGGAGATCTGCGAGATGTGGACCAAGCCTTCCACCCCGGGCAGGACTTCCACAAAAGCACCGAAGGATACCAAGCGTTTTACAACACCCTCTGTAATACTTCCAGCGGAGAGTTTTTCTGAAACTTGAGCCCATGGTCCAGGTAATGTCTCTTTAATAGATAAAGATATTCTTTCATTGTCACGATCAACGGAAAGAACTTTCACATTGACTTTCTGACCCTCTGTCACCACATCGGAGGGCTTGCCTACATGTTCATAGGAAAGCTGAGAAATATGGACTAACCCATCCACTCCGCCGATATCAACGAAAGCACCGAAATCTGTTATGCGTTGAACTGTTCCTTCGAGCACTTGACCAGTTTCGATTGTATCTAATAATTCGTGTTTTTTATTCTGCATCTCTTCTTCTACCACTGCACGATGGGAGAGAATGACACGATTTTTTTCTTTTTCAAGCTCTACTACCTTAAATGTCAATGTCTTCCCTTTGTAATCTGAGAAATCATCAACAAAATAGTTTTCTACTAAAGAAGCAGGCACAAAACCTCTGACGCCTAGGTCAACAACAAGTCCACCTTTTACCACATCTTTGATTTCCGCTTCAAATACTTCCTTCGTTTCGAATTTCGTCTGAAGGTCTTCCCATGCAAGGTCAGCGTCTACCGCTTTCTTGGACAATACAAGCAATTCCTCTTCCACTTTTGTCACTTTGAGCTGAAGCTCTTGTCCTTCTGCCACCACATCAGTTGCTTTTTCCACGTGAAGGCTCGAAAGTTCGCTTATCGGGATGATCCCATCTAACTTGCTACCCTCAACAGAAACGAGGACCTGCTTTTCTTCTACTTTTGTAACTGTACCAGTCACTTTGTCGCCAACTTCTAGATTGTTAACTTCTACTTGATTCATGTCTTCCACCATCATTATTACCTCCTCCATACAAACCAGCTAATCCATTATTTATGTAAGTAACGGTAAACGTTACGTAAGTATGCCGGCTGAAGCCTGAACATACGAACTTAACAAAAATAGCATTTGTTTCGTGTAATAATTCATAAATTAACGGATGTTAACTTACTTGATTGATTAGACAGATCAATTGGAACTGTCGAGCTTCAATTTGCAAAATAAAGCAAAAACAAAATCCTACAAATTTAGCTTCCTCCTACTAACTTCTAATAAATAGTACATTTTGTCAAGTCAAAACTCTTAAACTATCTGTTTTTTTCGATAAGTTCACGGATTGAATCCATAACCAATAAAGTCGCTTCCTCGGCAGATATTTTTTCCAGTCGGGGTTGGGTGAAATCTATCGGCTTGCCATATACAACTTTCAAAGGTTGAAATTTCTTGTAAGGGCCAATGACTGCACAAGGAACGACCGCGGCATCTGAACGGAGAGCAAAAAAGCCCGCACCCGCCAACCCTTTTCCAAGTTCGCCTGTTTTACTTCTTGTACCTTCAGGAAACAGACCAAGTACATGACCTTCTTTTAAGACTTTCAATGCTTTTCGCAACGCTTCCCTGTCACTCATCCCCCTTTTGACAGGAAACGCATGAATCTTGGGCAAGATGGTCTTGAGGATCGGCACATTGAAGATTTCTTCTTTAGCCATAAAATGTACTGTCCTTGGCGAGGTGATCCCTACAACTGGAGGATCCAGATTATCGATATGATTAGAACATATCAATACCGCCCCATCCTTAGGTATATTCTCACTACCTATTACTTTTATCCGATACAGAGGCTTTAGTACGACCGATACTATAAATTTAGCAAATGAGTAGAAAGTCATGGACGACCTGCCCTTTCTGACTGCAGTAGGACCAATTCCATAATTTTTCCTACCACTTGATCAATGGATAATGAAGTTGTATCTATTTCTTTAGCATCATGTGCTTTTTGCAGAGGGGCAATTTCCCGTTCAGAGTCAAGTTTGTCCCGTCTTGCAATTTCTAGCTTTAGTTTTTCTAAATCGGATTCAAAGCCTTTTGAAAGATTTTCTGCATGCCTCCTATGGGCTCTTTCCTCAACGGACGCAAGAAGGAATACCTTCACTTCAGCATCAGGCAGGACGTGCGTTCCAATATCCCTTCCATCCATCACAACACCTCCGCGTTTGGCAAGGATTTGTTGTCTTGCTACCATTTCCTCACGGACGCTTTTATGTTTAGCAACGATGGATACATTGTTAGTCACATCATGTGTACGTATCTGCTCTGTTACATCTTCATCATTTATGTACACGTGCTGTGTCTTGTTATTTGTTGCACGTAAATCTATCTCCATCTTTTCTACCAATTCCTGCAATGACTTTTCATCCTCCAGGTTGACATCATGTCTGATAGCTTGAAAGGTGATCGCTCTGTACATTGCGCCTGTATCAATATATAAATACCCTAATTTGTCTGCGACGATTTTTGCAACTGTACTTTTCCCTGCCGCTGCCGGCCCGTCGATTGCTACTGATAATTTTTGCTGTTTCATATTTCCTCCTGAATTCACCATTGATCTTTTTTACATGAAAAAAGCAGGGCACCCCTGCAATTCCACCGTTTACATACACCTATATTTTATCATAATCATCGACTCTGGTCGAATGTTTCTATATGTTCCATAATCTTCATGCCGCCTACTCCTTCATATTGTATTACCTTGCTTAAAAAAGGAGCAGCACCTGTGTACAACAACAATCCTTGGGCACATACTAAACAAACAAGTTGAATTACAATCAATTTAATCAGTAATCGTTCCATTCTTTTCATATTACTTTTCTCCCATATATCCAGAATTAAATCTTATTCTAGTATGGTTGATTATGGAAGGATCTATGCTTAAACATGTGTTTTTCTTAACAATAATTGTTGTTCAAAACAGTATTTAACGATTATCTGCCTTTCATTTTCCTTGATGGGATCGAATTGGAGTGAGGCTCTTCGCTTTTTATTGTCTGCTTCCACTATCCTTATTACTTTACTTTTCAATTTAAGATAATGAATTTCTCCATTATTCAAATGCAGAACAAATGTTGTAAGAACATGTTCTTTTTCTGGTAATGCCGCATTTTCAGGTACAAGAATTGCAGCGCCACCTGCACTTATATCATGAGTGATGGTTAAAAACGGTTCAAAACCGACCGAAAGTGGGTGAATGGCGACATCTAAAATGCTTTCAACCCTTACATATTGCCTCCGTTGCACTTTTACAACTTGATCATAACCCGGAAAGGCTAATTGGATCATCGGTATAGATTGTTTTACTCGTCCGAGTACTTCACTCTCGAATGTATATGCTACCCCATCATCTGTTACAAATGAAATCAGTAACTGTGTTCCATTTAAAATATATGTAGTCCTTCCGTTTGTATAATGGGAAGGATAATCGACATAAAACTCCTTTTCCCTTACTTCTTGCACTTTACATCTATATTTTTCCACTTTGTCATCATTTCGCACTTGCAGAGTGAGTACGACCCCTGGCTTTAACAAAACATTGCCCCCTTAATTTCAAAGCCACTAAAAAAGATACTTTATTTTAGTAATCTGTTTCATACCGCTGTTGATTTCCGCAAACGGCTTCGCTTATTGCTCCAATCAACAGCTAGAAATCTAAAATAAAATTAGTTATTCGATTTTTTCAGTGACCTCTAATTCCCCGGTATTTCTTTACTTGTTATATTTTTCTATTTATTTCTATTAAACCATTTTACACAAAAAAGGAAAAGTCAATTTCGACTTTTCCTTTAAATGAAATATCTATGATTTTAAGTTATAGGTCGTATAACAGTTCTGGGTTTTTCAGTTTTTCCACTTTCTCTTCACTTCCGTCGTTTGCGTTGATGAAGATCTGATACGTATCATTATCTATCGTTCCTAAAAACTCATGGCAAAGGACTTCTTCCCCAAGATCATTATTGATGACCGCCAGATTGTTTTCCATTATCATGACTTTGTCATTGATTCTTTCTGTAGCTTCCTGAACGGATATACCCGGTTTTGGTATTTCACGCAAATGGTGCGACATAAGATAGTCTTTTGCTGAGAAGCCTACAATTTCACCTGTTTCCAAACTCACCTTCATTTTTATCGCATCTGGGTAGATTCTCACTCCATCCACATTGGATACGAATGTAAAGATTCCAAGCTTATTGTATTCGACACTCTCATAGAGATCCAAGGTATCGAATTTGTTCTGCTCCAAGAAGTTTCTTGCTTTTTCCGTTGCTTCATTAAGGCTAATGTTTTTCTTTTTAGACTCTTTGTCCTGAACCAGATATATAGGGATTCCACCTTTTTTAGCTATATCCATATAGGTGTCCTTCTGGTTTTTATCCACTATTTTCAAACTATAGAATCCAAAATCGGATCCTTCACCGTTTTCAGTGATGATTATCTCTTCATTGCCCTCAAGCTCTAAGTATTTGTCCGCGATTTTTCTAGCGTCATCCTCTGTAATCGTTTTTCCGGAAAGTTTACTAAAGTTCTTATCCTGTTGATTCATAGAAGTGAAGGTTGGTCCGAAATCCGCTTCATCATACCCTTCCACATTCTTTTCAACAGTTTTGAACCCATTAATGATCGTGTTATCCTGAGGTTGATCCTTCGCTGAAAGTGCAAGTTCCACATCCATCCAACGCAGATTGTTACTCATGACCATACTCTGAACTTTTCTTAATTCTTGTTTAATTTCATCTGACTTTTGATATAGCGCCTGCAGGGTGCTGTATTCCTCATCAGATAAAGGATTCTTATCAAGATCTCTAACAGCTACCTGGTAGGTATAATCACCTGTGTTTGTCAAGAATTCTTCCGTCTTGTTAAAGGGAAGGAGTGTCAACGGTAACTGTCCAACATCATTCTGGGCTTCCGAAGTAATTCTCCATACTTCAGCAAAAGATGGAGAAAGCTGCTCCCTTGAACTCATTGCCAAAGTAGTTCCGATTTTGTCATGCAGCAGGTCCACATGGTAAACCAGGTCATGGAAAGCACGTTGATAGTTATTCTCCGCATTAATGAGGACTGCGTTTTTATCTTGATGCTCTTGATAACCCCAATACCCTGTTCCTGCTACCGCGATTGCTAAAACAGCGATAATAACAAGTCTCAACATATTTTTTCACCCTCTTTGTTAGTCACAGAAAATGTGTTTTCCAATTCTTTTAATTTGTGGACGTCCCCAGATCCAGCCACTTGTTGCTGTATCAGGGTTAAAGTAGTAGGTAGCCCCTTCAGATGGATCCATGCCATTAATTGCATCGATTACTGCTCTTCTTGCCGTATCATTTGGAGTCAACCAAATTTGACCATCTGCAACTGCTGTAAAAGCAAGTGGTTCAAAAATAACCCCTGAAACTGTATTGGGGAAGGTAGGAGAATTGATACGGTTCAAAATGACCGCAGCAACTGCGATTTGCCCCTCGTAAGGTTCTCCACGTGCTTCACCATATACCGCATTTGCCATCAACTGAATATCATTATCCGAGAAACCACCCGGCATATTTGTTGCACTCTGGGCTTCTCCTTCATCTTCTGCAGGTTGCTCTTCAGGTGCAGGCTCTTCTTGAGGAGCTGGCGCTTGTTCTTGAGGCGCTGGTTGTTCTTGCTGTGGAGCAGGTTGCTCTTCCTGTGGAGCAGGTTGTTCTTGCTGTGGAGCAGGTTGTTCCGGTTGTTGTTCAGGAGCAGGTGTTCCAGTTCCTTTTTGCGGTGCCGCTTCTGGTTTCTGATATTGAGTTTTTTGTTTCTGCCATTGATTGGCTGCACCATTCTTCGCTTTTTCTACTACTGCTGGGGTAGGCTCTACCTGGTATTTAAGTTCCATCCCACCGTAATGAGTAAAGCGTTTTCCAGATTTGATTTGCTGATGAACCCAATCCTTATAAAATTTAGTGGATTTGTTCAGCATCTCTTTTGTTTTCGGACCAACAAGTCCATCCACATCATCAAGGCCGAACTCCTGTTGGAAATTCTTCACAGCCCAATATGTCGACCAACCATATACCCCATCAATTCTTGCATGGTAGTACCCGTTGTACTGGAGGCGGGCTTGCAATTCGACGACATCATTTCCTGTTGCACCCTTTTGGATGATCTGCTCTGAAAAAGCATTGGCAGGAGTTTGATTTATCGAAAATAACATACATGTGCTGAAAAGAAACATACATGAAATTAATAGTAACCGTTTCACCTTACATTTCCTCCTTTGACTTCTTTAAACAATTGTTACAATGTATTTTCCGTAAATATTGGTATTTTATACAGAATCATGTGGAGAAAAAAGGTATTCCATAAAATGGATTATTAATAAAATTAAAAAAGCCCGCAAAAAAAGTCAATTTAGACAACTTTTTTTTGCGGGCTATATTTTTCAACTGTATTGGCAAGTTTGACTTTCCTTAAGCCGAGCCACCATAAAAAAATCATGAACGGTACCATGTAAAGCCCCCAATATTTCTGGGAGAGGATAATCATGTCATATAATCCGTGCAGGAAAATGGGGGTGGTCAGTGAAAGAGAGATCCATATCCTTTTTTTTCTTGAGTTGAATGAGAACTTTCCTTTACCTAAATAGTATCCCATTATTACACCGAACAAAGCATGACTTGAAACAGGCAGAACCGCTCTGCCTAATGCCAGTTCCACTCCATTTGCAAAAAGGAAAAGAATGTTTTCTGCAGTTGCAAAACCAAGTGAGACAGCAACTCCATACACGATACCGTCGTAATGCTCATCAAAGTGAAGGTTTTGGTAGACAAGATAGATTAAGATGAACCATTTAAAGAACTCTTCAAGCAGCCCCGAAAGGAGAAATGCCTTTACAAAATGTGAGGTCACTCCAAGTTCCAGTTGAATTACATATTGGATGAACATTAGCGGAAACACCAATAACGCACCAAACATGAATATTTTAAATACATATGCTATGGGTTCTTTCGTGAACGTATCTCTTAAATAAAAATATGATAACAATGCTAAGCCTGGAGCAATCCCGGCGGATACAACTGCCAGCATAATTAAGCCTCGTTTCAATCTGTTTTTTTTTATCGTATCATGTTATCGTAATTAATGAAATAAGATGTCTAAACTTTTGGAAATTGTTTGTAAATATTGGCACTTTCTCAAAAGAGTAGTTATTTTCACAAGTAAAAAGTCTGTAAATGACTTTTGAACGTTTAAAGAGGCAGTTTAAATAGATGAGGTGACCTTACATGAAGAAGAAAATAATGATTATTCACACAGGTGGTACCATCTCTATGTCTGAGGATGAACAGACTGGTGCAGTATCCCCCGGTAAAAGAAACCCTTTGACCACGATTCCACTTGTAGTGGATTCTGATGTTGAGATTGAAAGTCACGAATTGTTCAATCTTCCTTCCCCACATATTACAACCAAACATATGCAAGAGCTTTCTAAGTTTATCGATCATCAAGCTGTCGAAAACGCTGTAGAAGGTTTTGTTATCACTCATGGAACGGATACGTTAGAAGAAACAGCTTTTTTCCTTGACATAACAGTTCAGACAAGGGTTCCTATTGTATTGACCGGTGCGATGCGTTCAAGCAATGAAATCGGGTCAGATGGTCCATATAACCTGCTATCATCCGTAAAAGTCGCTGCTAGTGAGGAAGCCCGCCACAAAGGTGTTCTCGTTGTCCTTAATGACGAGGTGCACACTGCAAAGAACGTGACAAAGACACATACATCCAACATCGCCACCTTCCAAAGTCCTCAATATGGCCCTATTGGAATCGTGACGAAAAGGGGGGCATTCTTTCACCATTCCCCTGTTTCAGAGGATAAGTACCATGTGGAAGCAGTTTCGAAAAATGTTATGTTATTAAAAGCATATGCCGGAATGGATTCAAGTATATTTCATGCTTTAAAAGACATGAAGGTCGATGGAGTGGTGTTGGAGGCGCTTGGCCAAGGCAACATACCACCGACAGCCGTGAATGGAATCAAAGCCCTTAGGGATGCAGATATTCCTGTCGTGATGGTATCCCGTTGCTTTAACGGTATTGTACAGGATATATATGGGTATGATGGAGGCGGCCGTAAGTTGAAGGAGTTAGGAGTTATCTTCTCCAATGGCCTGAATGGTCAAAAGGCACGAATCAAGCTGATGGTTGCCTTAGAAAACACGAGGGATACATCGGAATTACAACAGTTGTTTTTAAAGTAGAAGGTAAATAAAAGGAGTGCTCAAGAATTTTGAGCACTCCTTTCAGTGTGTAGACAAAGTTATTTTATCTTTGAGATATGCAAAACCTGTGTTGATCGTAGTGGAAGGCGCGCAGACTTCTGCGGGAGGAAGGGACAGGGAAGACCCCGCAGGGCGTAAGCCCGCGAAAAGCGAAGCGCCTGGAACGAAGATCAACAGCAGGATGCAAATTTAAAAATATTTAAGGCTTTGTCAACAGTCTAAAAGGAGTGCTCAAGAATTTTGAGCACTCCTTTTCTATTGGGCGACTATGAAGACTATAGCGACTGACGTACCCATTTAATGCATCTCTCTGTCCTCAACAGGTTCTTAATTCCCCTTTAAGTCCTTCTTCTGCCCTTAATACACTCCGCAATCATTCCACCATGAAAGCGGCCATTTTCAATAAATATCTCATTTGCATTATTTCCTGCAGCAATGACACCAGCAATGAAAATACCCTTCACATTTGTTTCCATCGTTTCTTCGTCAAAGGTTGGACGCCCGGTCTCTATATCGATCGCTACTCCCATTTTCCTTAAGAAGGAGTGATCCGGATGATAACCAATCATGGCAAATACATGATCGTTATAAATGCTCTGCTCGTGTCCGTCTTTATTAACAAAGTAAATTTCCTTCTCCGTTATCTTGGTCACGGTTGATTCAAATTCCATTCGAATTGTTCCATTTCGAACTAGGGCTTCAAACTCTGGGAGTATCCAAGGCTTCACACTTGGAGAGTAGGTTTCCCCCCGATAGATCACGGTAACGTGGGCATCTGACTTTACCAATTCCAGGGCTGCATCCACACTTGAGTTTTTACCACCTATTACTGCTACATGCTTATCGAAAAAAGGATGGCCTTCCTTGAAATAATGAGACACTTTATCTAATTCCGCCCCAGGCACTTCCAATTTATTGTGATTATCATAATAACCTGTGGCTATGATCACATGTCTGGTTGAATATTTCTGTTTTGAAGTATGTACAATGAATGTGCCGTCCCCTAGCTTTTCCACTCGCTCTACACATTCAAATGCATTAACTTCAACCTTTTTCCTTTTCACTACTTCACGGTAATAGGTTAAGGCCTGTATTCTGACTGGTTTCCTATTTTCCGTTATAAAAGGGACCTCCCCTATCTCAAGCTTTTCGCTTGAACTGAAGAAGGTCTGATGAGTGGGGTAATTATAGATTGCATTTACAATATTGCCTTTTTCTATGACAAGTGGGGATAATCCGGTGTCCTGCAGTGCTATTGCTGCTGATAGTCCGCATGGACCTCCTCCCACAATGATGGCATCTCTGTTTATCACCGTTGTTCAACTCCGAATATAAATTTGATTTTCTGTTCCATGTTGGCGTCCAAGCAGGCTTTTCAGCCAACATAATTTCTGCGGTTCTGTTGATACATATGTATACCGATACGAAAAATCCCCTATCACTATATGATAGGGGATTGTGAAGGCTTAAGCAAATATTAAATCCAGCCTCTGAATCTTGATGCTTCGGCCATTTTTCTTGCACCGACCATATAAGCGGAAAGCCTCATGTCGACGCGGCGGCTTTGTGAGGTATCATATACATTGTTGAACGATTTGACCATCACTTTTTCTAATTTTTCTTCTACTTCTTCTTCAGTCCAATAGTATCCTTGATTATTTTGAACCCATTCAAAGTAGGATACTGTCACTCCTCCTGCACTTGCAAGGACGTCAGGTACAAGAAGGATGCCGCGATCCGTTAAAATTTGTGTCCCTTCAATGGTAGTCGGTCCGTTTGCCGCTTCTACCACAATTTTTGCACGGATGTTGTGCGCGTTCTCTTCTGTGATCTGATTTTCAATTGCTGCGGGTACCAGGATGTCACATTCAAGCTCCAATAGTTCTTTATTGGAAATCGTATTATTGAATAGTTTTGTTACCGTACCAAAGCTGTCTCGACGGTCCAAAAGATAATCGATGTCAAGACCATTCGGATCATAGAGCCCGCCGTAAGCATCCGATATACCCACTACCTTTGCTCCAGCATCATGCATGAACTTGGAAAGGTAGCTTCCGGCATTCCCGAACCCTTGGACAACTACTCTTGCGCCTTCTATATTAATGCCTTTTTTCTTGGCAGCTTCCCGGATACAAATGGTAACACCTTTTGCAGTTGCGGACTCTCTTCCATGTGATCCGCCTAACACTAAAGGTTTCCCAGTAATAAATCCAGGAGAGTTGAATTCATCGATTCTGCTGTACTCATCCATCATCCATGCCATGATTTGTGAGTTGGTAAAGACATCAGGAGCAGGAATATCTTTGGTCGGTCCGACAATCTGACTGATTGCGCGAACATAACCACGGCTTAATCTTTCCAACTCTCTAAAGGACATTTCTCGTGGGTCACAGACAATACCGCCTTTACCACCACCATAAGGAAGGTCCACGATACCACATTTCAAACTCATCCAAATGGAGAGTGCTTTAACTTCTTTTTCTGAAACATTCGGGTGAAAACGGATTCCCCCTTTTGTAGGTCCTACTGCATCATTATGTTGGGCGCGATAACCTGTGTAGATCTTGACAGATCCGTCATCCATTCTTACCGGAATTTTCACTGTTAGCATACGCATTGGTTCTTTTAGCAATTCATATACTTCTTCTGGATAGCCTAACCTCTCCAGGGCTTTATGTATAACAACTTGTGTTGATTTTAATACATCTAATTTCTCTTCGTTAGAATTCTGCTTATCATTGCTTTTTTCGGCTACCATAAGTAAACCTCCTAGATTGTCTCACATAATAAGATTGAAATAGTCCATCTTCATGACATAGTATACACCTTCCGTACCACTATGCAAAGATGGAAAGTAAACTTTTATTAAAAAAATGTAACCGATTTCAAAACGTAAGAATTGTCAGAAAATACAAACAGCCTATACTACAAAAAACATATGTAGAATAGGCCGCATATTAGTTAAAATACTTATTTAATCGCTCCATTGCATGATGGTCAAGTAATTTATTTCCATATTCCTCCACGCGGTGAGTTGTCATGGTGGATGGTGTGCCGTACTCAGATAGCAAGGCAATCATTGTATCTATTTCCATCCTGATGTTCACATCCTCTTCCGTTAGCAGTAAGTAGAATAACTGATCATGGGAATAGATGGCTCCACCATCTATATGAAAACTTTGAAGTCTTTTTGCTAAATCAATAAGATGGTCAAAGGACTCAAATACATAAAATAGTTCCTTGCTTTCATCAACTGTAACTTGCATTTCTATATATTCATCGTTGAACTCTTCTTCCAATTCTTCCTGCTCTGTGGAAGTTACAATGACAACCATTCCTTGAGCTTGAAGCGCATAGACCTCAACATTCAACGAGCCGCTTACTTCAAATCCCAACTCCGCACTAGCCTCATCAATCATGTCACGAAACAGCTGATGAACCTTTTGCGAATCCTTCCATAAATCCTCTTTTGTCAACCCGCGATCTTCCAAGTCATCAAATGTGAGGAATATCTTTATCTTATTGTAGTTTAACCGTTCCAGCCGCATGAAAGACTCCTCCCTAACTTTACACCCTTAAACTTCTTACATTTTATGATTGAAGGTGTAAGTTGGTTCGTGACAAACTTCCATTGTAGGAAAGGAATTTTAATTCATCCTGTGCCGCAACCAGTCTTCCCAGTCTTTCATCGTACTTCCGATCAGATGATCATGGTATTCCCTTTTCTTGCTTTCTGGCATTTTATCGACAGCTGTACCGCCAAGTCCAATGCTTAACTCCGGATATTGCTGTTTAAGCACTGTTACCATTTCCAGCGTTTTAGGCAGATTGATGGAAAGGGTGCAAGAAAGAAATAGAAATTTAGGTTTTATCTCTTTTAAGACGATATGAATATCATCATCGGCGATACTTGTGCCTAAATAGATGGTTTCAAAGCCTTTTCTTCTAACAAATAGTGTGTATATAAGCAAGCCGAGCTCGTGCCACTCCCCTGGTCCACATACTGATACCGTTTTCGGAAGGAAGCCATTAACGGGAAGTCCATGAAGGATCATCCCTATGCGCGAGCGCAGAAACGCAGAAGCAAAGTGCTCATGAGCGCTGGAGATTTCATCATTTTCCCACATGTCGCCTATTTTAACGAGCAATGTTCCCAATATATCTATCAGGACTTTTTCCACAGAATACAAACTGAATATTTTATCCATCAATTCGTGAGCTTGACCCTCATTGAACTCTAAGAGAGCCTCCAACAATTGATTAAGTAAATCCGTTGACATATCTTCTTGATCCGTATGCATTTGTTCTGTTTCTAAAAGGGCTTGATTGTTCTTTTCAAAAAGTGAAACAGCTTGACTGATGGTAAAGCCTTTGTTCACCTTTTGCATCAACCACTTGAGTATTCGAATATGCTCTTCTGTGTACAAGCGGTGTCCAGATTCATTTCTGACTGGAGCGATAATCTGATATCTTCTTTCCCACGCTCTTAATGTTCCCGGCTGGATGCCAAGTATTTTTGATGCTGCTTTAATATTGTATTTACCTTCATTATTTGCCATACAGATCCCTTTCTCTCCTATCAAAATCCATACTCTGAATTATATAGTACCAAATTCACTGTGTAAACTTTGTATAGGTTTTGAATAGGCTGCTACATTATAAAGGCTCTTTTCAAAAAAGAATTATCTTTGTCTAGTTGTAATGGTAAGAATATGTGTTTCCGGAGGAGCCCCCAAACGGAGGGGGATAAGCGACGTTCCAAATCCGTTACTGACTAATATTGTGGTGTGTGGCAAATGAGTGATTCGTCCTTTTTCATGAGGTCCATATCCCAGAATCCTTATTTGGCCACCGTGAGTATGTCCGCTCAATACTAGGCTGATTCCCTCTTGTTCAGTGAATTTCTCTACAATGTCCGGTTCATGGCAGACCAATATCTTAAAGCTGTCTGCACTTGCTTCTTCTAAAGCAACTTGTAAAAGGTCCCTCTCATGCACCATATCATCTACACCCAAAAGTTCCATCTTATCTCCAATTTCACTCTCAAACAGATAACTTTTGTTGTCTAGAATTTTGACTCCATGTTGCAAAAGCAAGGAATCCAATTCATGATGCTCGACCTCATAATCATTATTTCCCCATACAAAAAAAACAAGACCCAATTTCTTCAGCTGCATAATATTTTCAGCCACTTGTTCAAAAGGAACATTTTTTTCTGTAAGATCACCACCGATTATCACCAAATCGATATTTTTAATTCTTTTTATGAAATCGGGTTGTATCTTTCGCCTATGAATGTCGGAAATAAAGAAAATCCTGATGTCTCCAAAGCTTTCAGGAAATTCAGGAAAAGCGAGTGTTTGTTCTGAAATATTTTCCTGATTAGCCTGACGGTACATAAATATAAGAAGGCCAGCACCCAATAAAGTAATGATCGCTAAGAACACCCAAACCATAGAACACTTCTCCTCTTGGAATAAATTGAATTTAATTGAAAGTGCATAACAAAAAAGTTGCGGATATTCCTCTCGCAACTATACCTTAAAACATCTCATTTTATTAATTGGTTATATCATTTTGTTTCATGGTATAAGTTTATATCAAATTCCTTTTTCATCATATCAAAAACTTGATGTCTCTGCTTCCAGTCTGCTGGTTTCGACCAATAGTCATCGCTTCTTTTCACCATTTCTTTGCGAAGGTCATGATATTCTTTCTCTGCCTTATCTTTCTTATAAAGAAGATATTTAATCATCCCCAACTGGAAAGCAATGAACATTACCACCCATAAGTGTACCGATCGATCAAAAAAGTACGAGATACTCGTTGAATAAGAAGGAGACTGACGAAAGATAAAGAGATATACATATCCCAAAAACAACCCTACTGAGAAGCAGCAGGATAACCTCCATCTCCATTCTCTTTGTTTAAACATGTCCTGCTTCCTTTTTTTATTTACCAATAACTGCAAAGTCTGCTTTGTTGCTTCATCTGTATGATGATTCAGCATTTTTATTTCCGGCTCCATGTTAATCCCCACTTTCATAACCTGTCCTATTAAAAATTATGCAATAAGTGGGGACAGTATGATTGATGTTTAGGAGACCTACCTGTTAACAGGGATGATCAACTTCTGCCCTACATTAACTTGGTCATTTACAAGGTTATTATAGTCACTGATGATTCTTTCTCCTTCTCTGCTGCTAAAATATTTCATGGATATCCGGAATAGGTTTTCACTTTCTTGTACAACGTGTTCAACGTATTGCACACTTTGCTGTTCTTCAACTTGCTCCTCTACAACTACTTCCGGCTCTGTTTCTTCTGTATGACTCGTTTCCACAGGGACGGCAGTTTCTTTTACTTTTACTTCTGCAGGCTTTCCATTTTCATTTGCATCTTGAACATCTTCTGATTCAGCAACTTTTTGTTCTGTCTTCACATCAGAAGGTTTTTCATTTACCGGGTCATCTTTCTCCTCCACTTTTGTTGAGGAATCAGCTGATACGTTTTTCTGTATTGAGATAGATTCTACATTTTTAACTGGTGGTGTAAAAATCTTATCGAAGAAACTTGAGTCCTTATCATTGAAGTGAATAGCCAAAATACTGATTGGAATAAGAAGAAATAACAAACCTACCAGCCTGACAAAAGGAAACTTCAGCTTCCATTTTGTTTTAGTATTCCGTTTATGAGCATGCAATTCACTTCTGGAAGGAAGGTTGTTTGCTTCTTTTTGAACTTCTTCCCGTAAACCATCTGCTTGATCCAACTCATTGTTATTGTTCATCTTCCCCACTCCTGCCCTTTTCATGACCTTTTTTCTTCACAAAGTCATATCTTATTTTTATTGCAAGCAATACATCTATCAGAAAATGCGCCCAAATTGTGACAAACAGGCTTCCTGTCACCTCATAAACATATCCCAGAAGGAAACTGACTATCACAACTGAAAGGAACAGTAACCATTTGTGCAAATATCTGATATGTAGAAGTGCAAATAGGATACTTGCCACCCAGATCCCAAAATGAGTCTGTATCACACCTCGAAACAAGAATTCCTCAGTTGTTGAAATAATAATAGCCAGCAAAAAAATATGCGGTATACTCCTGGTTTGGAACATCTTTTCATTGATGCCCCCATCATCAAATGATTTTTTAGGGATCCACTTCATCATTAGGAGGTCTACAACTACGACACCTATCCCGACTATAGTTCCAACAAAGAAGATATCTACCGGTTTCCACTCCAGTATTTTCAAGAAAGCTGCAACGTCATCAAAAAGGAATAATGCAAGAATCACCCCAAGAATGGCAAAAGCCAGTTGGGAAAAGTAGAGATGATATACGATTTCTTTAGGGCTCATATCTTTTATTAGTTCTGCTTGTCTATTTTTCACTTCTCAACTTCCTGCCAAAAAATATTTTTTAAAAGAAGCTGCCAGGAAAGTGTTGCCTCTTCTTCCTCATACATTCCTTCTCCTTTTACTTCAAACCCCTCCATACTCAAGCCGCAGACATCACAGCATGGAACGGGAGCAGTGAGAAGTTCTTCATTAAAATATCGGAGGACACCTTCCCTCCGGCACTTCCTATCAGATGTCCATTGGTTAAATTCATCCAGTTTCCGTCTCTTAGCCGATGTCCGCTCTTTTATATGAGTCTGAATTGCTTCGATACAAGGATTAATTGTTGCGTTTGATAACTTTCCAGTCACTTGTATAAACTGATCCACTTGATAAGATAAATACCGCCAATGAGATTCCATCTCTGGGGCTTTTTCCACCCATTCCTTTATAGGAATGCTGAATATGTCTGATATTTCCCGATAGGCTGCAACCAATTCATGCACGATATAAGAGACCCATTCAGAATCCGGTAATTCATTTTCAATAATAAATTCCGGTAACATCGTATCTTCCATGCTTTTCAAGAGAATGGCAATACTTTTGTCGCCTCCCCTTCCGGCACGGCCTATCTCCTGGACATACGATTCCATTTGGGTAGGTTGATGATAATGAATCACAAAACGGACATTACTCTTGTTTATGCCCATTCCGAATGCGCTTGTACAACAAATAATATCCAATTGGCCCATAAGGTATTGCTGTTGGATAAGAATCCGTAGTTCTTGACTCAATCCAGCATGATAATAGGCGACACGGGTTACACCGTTCTCTTGAAGATGGTGACATACTTCTTCTGCTTTTGACCTGCTTGAAAAATATACAATTCCCGGACCCCTTAACGTTTTCACCAACTCAAGAACTCTTTCTTTTTTTTCCTTATTGTTGGTAAGATGCTCCACATTGATGGCGATGTTCGGTCTATCCACTGAATTGATATGAAGTGCAGGGCTTGTCATATCTAAAAAGGATTGGATATCTTGTATGACGGTCATTGTAGCTGTAGCAGTAAGCGCCAAGCTGGTTGGAGCTCCCAGGGATTCCTTCACCCTTCCCAATTTCAAATAATCGGTGCGGAAGTCATGACCCCATTGCGATACACAATGCGCCTCATCTACAACAAACAGAGCAATCTGCAAAGTTTGAAGCTTTCGTACCCACTTTTCCACCTGCAGCATTTCAGGCGAGATGAATATGAATTTGAAGCTTTGGAGATCAAGGGAGAGCAGCCGTTCTTTCTCTGAAAAAGACAGAAATGAATTAAGCGCGATCACACTTTTCTCTCCACTTGCCTTAAGTTGTTGGACTTGATCTTCCATTAAAGAAAGCAGTGGAGAAACAATCAGGACAACCCCCTCTAAAAGGTATGCAGGAAGCTGGTAACAGAGTGATTTTCCTCCTCCGGTGGGGAGTAGGGCAATGACATCTTTATTTGCTAATACATCTTCTATTATTTCTTTTTGCCCGGACTTAAAGGATGTAAAGGCTGTTTTAGTTTTTAGTAACTGTTCTAGACTCATCGCCTTCCCCCATCCTTGTCAGTACTAATCTTATTTGAAAGTAACTGATATCCTGATTTGTTACTCTTTCTTTAATTTTCCTCAGCTGATTAGTATGTAGAACCTGAACGATTTCTTCTATTTCTCTTATTAATTTTTCTTCCACATACGGTTCTATCGAGAAATCAGTGGAATGCAAGGCTATTTCAACAATGTGATCCTCTATAGTGCTTATTTTCAGCCGCCTTAGCATTGAAATTTCATGTATGTTTAACCCTTGATTCAACAACTTCATGGTCTTTTGCGTTGTTTCTGTCAACTGCGGGCGTGCCAACAAATCCCTGCTTATCGAATAAAGAGAAGGATACTTATTACTAGAGACTCCTTTATCTATTTTCCCGATAAAAAAATGCAATACAGCTTGGAATTCAACCTGCACCCAGACTGGATCCATATCCAGAAGTCTTGCAATTTGTCCCGGTGTCCTCCCTACCTGCCGATAACCCGTTAACATTAAGGTAAATACTGTCGCTTGTTTCGTTGATACTTCTTGCAGTAAATTATTTGTTTCTTGATAAAAATCATTCAACATCTGTTCTTTGGTACGACCTTTTTGGTGAAGAAGATAACTTTTCACCCATCTTTGCACTGTCTCTTCATATTGAACCGGCAGGAAGGTCTTCTTATTACCAATTAAATTTGATAATGTTTGAACAAGTAAGGAGTATCTCTTCCAAAAGTGGGTACTCTTATCCTTATATGCAAACCCATTCAAGTAAGGAGGAATATGGTATACCTTTTCATATTCGATTAATTGGGAAATTCCTTTATCAGTTACTTGATAATGTTCTGTTTGAGCTTCTGTGATTAAGCCTTGCTCTTTCAAGGCTATTACATGCTTCGACAAATAACTTCTGTTTAATTCCGGAAAGAGGCCGTAAAGAAAACCTAACGAAAAAATATTTGCGTCTTGTATTGTTTGAGAGGATTTCTTTCCCCTGAATAAATGATAAATGCCCGAAATGCTTCTCTCCCCGCGAAAAGCCCGGAGACAAAATAAGCACAAAAATTCGAATGATTTCATCAAAATCCTACACCTTTCTTCCCCTACAGTCATTTTATCAAAATTATGTAAAATGCGACATGTTTATCGCATCTTTTCGAAGGGTAATCTAACAATATGTTTGTGAAACCCTTATGTGATAAGCATTCTCATTGAGTTTTCTATTGAAAAGTTGAGAAAACATCTTTACAATATATATTATGAGGAATTCGTTTCCAACTAATAATTGGAAATGTTGATCCATTGACTAGTTACTATTTTGGGAGGTTTATTTACATGGCAAAATATACGATTGTTGACAAAGATACTTGTATCGCATGTGGTGCTTGCGGAGCAGCTGCTCCAGACATCTATGACTACGATGATGAAGGCATCGCATTCGTAACTCTTGATGACAACCAAGGTATTGTTGAAATTCCAGACGTATTGGAAGATGACATGATGGATGCTTTTGAAGGCTGCCCTACTGATTCCATCAAAATTGCCGACGAGCCATTCGACGGAGACGCTTTGAAATTTGAATAGTAAACAACTAGAACCACGACCCCTTAGGGATTGTGGTTCTTTTTTTGCCTCTTTCTTCTTAAGGAAGTAAGCAACACGTTTCCAAACACCCTTTATATAAATAAATGGCCGCAAAGCTCATACACTGAGCCTGCGGCCACTTCTTATACGTTCTTCACTTCTAATTGACGATCAAGCCATACTGCCAGTTTCTTATATAACAGTAAGAATAAAAACGTGACAATAAGCCCTTTTATAATATTAAAAGGCAAAATACCTTTAACAATTCCTTCAATCATTTCCGCAGAAGATTCTGCAGGGACATTCAGAAAATATGTGAATGCCGGTAAGAAAACATAATAGTTCAACACACTCATGACCATAGCCATTGAAAGGGTTCCAACAACCAAGCCCAAGCCCAGACCTTTTGTCGTACGGATCTTATTGAAGATGAAATATGTCGGCAAAATGAAAAGCACTCCCGCCGTAAAATTTGCCAGTTGTCCAACCGGTACACCAGTCATACTGCCCTGAACGATGTAATGCAGGATGTTTTTGATTGCCTCGACTGTAATACCTGCAACAGGACCAAAGATGATGGCTGCAAGCAGTGCAGGGACATCACTAAAGTCCACAGATAAAAATGGCGGCAATAGTGGCAGTGGAAAGCTTAACCACATTAGCAGATATGAAATGCCGCTTAACATCCCGACTGTTACCATCTTTTTGATGCGTTTTGATTGATTCATTCTTTCTCTCTCCTTTTCAAATGGAGATCCACCTCGTACGAAAAGAGAGATATCAAAGTTTTTGTTTATTTCTTGATGCAAAGCCACGAAAAAACCGCTTGTCAATTTCAACAAACGGGAGTTTTGAAGGCATCAAGAAATAAAGCGTAGAAAACATGATATTTTCAACCACTTTGAACCTCCATCTTCTCCCATCCAGACTATACTGTCGGCTTTGGAATTGCACCAAATCCTGCCCCAAAAGGCTCGCGGGCTTAGAGAAATAAATCTCATCACCGCCGATCGGGAATTTCACCCTGCCCCGAAGATAGATCATATTATTTAGTTACAAAGTTATTATACTCGTAAAATAGTAAAAAGGGAAGTGGAATGAACCTGCATTCACTTTTTCTAGGAGTTTTGAAACAATAAGCGCTTACATAGGTTCGACCTGTCGTAAAGTTATTGACAGTCCACTTTTTAGATGATAAGTTATCAGAAATTTTATAAAACTTTGGAGGGATAGCGTTTATGTTTCACGTGCTTGTTGCTGATTCAATCAGTTCAGATGGACTGACACCTTTATTAGAAGCTGAAAATGTAAAAGTATATAGGAAGGACCGAATTGAGGATACTTATGATCCTGAAGATATCCATGCTTTGCTGGTTCGCAGCGCAACACAGGTAGATGAAGAGCTGCTTGTCTCGCTTCCTAATCTGCAGGTGGTTGCAAGGGCTGGGGTCGGGGTTGACAACATAGATATCCAGGCTGCAACAAAAAGGGGTGTTGTTGTTGTCAATGCGCCTGATGGAAATACCATATCCACAGCAGAACATACCTTTGCCATGATATCTTCCTTAGTCCGTCACATTCCTCAAGCAAATATGAATGTGAAGGGTGAAAAATGGAACCGTAAAAACTTCATCGGTACCGAGCTATTCGGGAAAACACTTGGAATTGTGGGGTTTGGGCGTATCGGGAGCGAGATAGCTAAACGGGCGAAAGCTTTTCAGATGAAGGTAGTGGTGTACGATCCTTTTCTGACAGATAGTCGAGCTGAAAAATTAAGTGTCACTTCCTTGCCTTTAGCTGAGGTTATGAAAGTAGCAGATATCATTACGGTACATACTCCTCTCACAAAAGAAACAAAAGGTCTCTTCAACAGGGAAAACATTCCTTCCTTGAAAAAAGGCGTGTACCTTGTGAACTGTGCACGAGGAGGGATTATTGATGAGGAGGCACTGCTCCACCATTTGAACACTGGCCATGTAGCAGGTGCAGCTCTTGATGTTTTTGAAGTGGAACCACCGACCAACCGTGGTTTGGTTGACCATGAACATGTTATCGTCACTCCGCATTTGGGGGCATCAACGAAAGAGGCTCAATACAATGTAGCTTTTCAAGTTTCTAAAGACGTTCTTGATTTTTTAAACGGCCATTCCGTCCATACAAGCATTAACCTTCCCACTATACCAAAAGAGATATATAAAAAGATTCAGCCTTTTTATCAGCTTGGAAAGACCGTCGGTTCCATTCTCTCACAATCTGCCAAAGCCCCAATCGAAGAGATTGTAGCAACCTATGCAGGAAAAATTACAGAATGGGAAACCTCCATTCTTACGAAATGTGTGTTGGCAGGCTTTTTACGCAACCGGGTCGATGCAACGGTCAACGAAGTAAATGCAGCAACGATCGCAAAAGAACGTGGCCTCAATTATGGGGAAAAACATACTAATGACAGCTACGGATACTCTAATATCATACAAGTAGAAGCAAAAGGAAAAGATATCGACCTTGTCGTAAGAGCGACATTCATTGAAGGCTACGGTGCCAGGATCGTCCATATGAACGGGTTTGACATTGACTTTTCACCAACCGGACATCTTCTCTATGTTCAGCACAAGGACCGTCCTGGGGTCATCGGACAGCTTGGAAACATTTTCGGCAAGCATGAAACAAACATTGCGACCATGCATGTCGGACGCATGTTACAAGGTGGTAAGGCAATCATGATGCTTTCCTTTGATCAACCCTTGGAAAAGGCTTTGGTAGATGAAATCCTTCTCATATCAGACATCTCTTCAGCGATAACATTGGATCTATAAAACATCACATCAAAAAAGCAGGACAGGGAAACTTTTCATTTTCCCTCCTGCTTTTATTTAACCTAATTCCACTTCTAGCCTTTCGCCCTTATTAAACGTGATAATTGTATTGTATCCCACTGCTTTTGCAAGTTTTATGGCCTGATCATAATCAGCCCCTACATGTTCAGGTACATGGGCATCAGAAGATAGAACAATCGGCACCTTTTTGTCGTGACACATTTGCAATAGTCGTTTATCGGGATAAAGTTCGCCTACATGCTTTCTTAAACCTGCAGTGCTGATCTCAACACATGTCTTGGAGTTGGCAAGTGCTGTCGATGCCCTATCATACTGCTCCAAGAGAAATTCTTCATCTTGTGGAACGTACTTGAAAATTTTCACTAAATCCAAGTGGCCAATGATGTCGAACATATCTGACTGAGCAAGTGTGACTACCTGATCGAAATACTTGGTGTACACTTCATATGTATCCCTACGGTCCCATTCCTTTCTAAACTCAGCCAAATCAATCCCGAAATCTTCCACCCAGTGTATGGAACCGATCACATAATCAAACGGATAAGCATCTATGAACTTCTTCATCTCAACATGCTTTCCTGGGGTGTAATCCATTTCTATTGACATCTTTACGTCAATACCTTCGTTCCAAGCTTGATGAAACAACTGGTAATAATCTGCCATATCATAATATCTGCGCTCTTCCACCCAAGGGTTACTTAAAATATCTTTTGTTTGATGAAAATGGTAAGCATGCTCTGATATGCCAAACTCTTGAATACCTTTTTGTTTTGCTGCTGTCGTAAACTCTTTTAGATAGTCGAGTGTAAGTGTTCCCCGTTCAAGATGATTATGGTAATCTGTCAGCATTTTATTAGTCCCCTCTCTTCATTTTTGCTAATTATACTACTATTCTCAGAGAGTTTGGGTAATATATACAGAATTAACCGAAAATTAATCTTCATAGTGCCGTAACTTCATTTGCTTCTGCAATTACTCATCCATTTCATATCTCCTCCCTTTACCGTGCAACCAACGATGATCAGAGCTGATATTCTCTTGTTGATTGTCATTGGAAAACGAAGCACCTGGGATGAAAAGAAACAGTAACCTATTTTTTTTGTTCAATAAAAATAAGCGTGCACTTCATGCACGCTCTTTACTTATTCATTATTAGAAACGGGATTTGCTGAAAAAGGCACGTTTGTTTCTTCATTAAGTGTAATAGAACCGAACGTTCCACTTTTGGAGGATTCGAAGACTACACTCTTCAAACCGAATTCTTTTGCAACCATCAGCATCGCTTCAAGGGCAAAAATGGTTTCATCATTATCTTCAAGTACACTGGAATCTGCCAACTTAATTTTGACTACTGATCCATCACCCATTAATGTCAAACTTTCAACTTTCATATTGCTAGGTATGGATGGTTCCAACTTACTATGTTCATATTGTTCCGGGGCACTTGTCATTACTTCGAGTGTTTCTCCGATTGTTTTATATTGCTCGTGGCCTGCAACTAAAAGCGGCACAGTGCCAGTGTTATATTTATAGTAAGCGCGACGTTTGTTTTGTTCAAAAACAATTGGGCCTTCGTATACTGAATTACCAATCTCAACATTCACTTTATTACCATTATCACTTAACTGAACTTGAGGATAGTGCAGACTGAATGTATCAATTAGTTCTTGTCTGAATAAAGGATCCTCAAAGGAAGAAAGCCCCTTGCTCATTTTTGTTATATCAACAACAGGAATGCGATTTCCTGAAGCGTCAAGCTCTTCTGTAACCATCCCATTATCATTGATGAAAGGCGTCTCTAGACCGTAATTTTCATAGGAGATGCTCCCACGGACTTTGTTTAAAGCATCCACATACGTTTGCACTTCACTTTTTGGGACCATTACTGTCAATTGAGTAGTAGAACCACCAAAAGGAATGGTATCCGCTTCGGATAAAGAAGCGCCAATTGTCACTGCATATTCAACATCTTCATTATAACCCTGGACAACAAAACTTTTGTTATCAGCTTCCATTATCTCGGTCGCAGCAATTTCTTCCTCTTCAAAATTATCCTTAGTCAACACCTCTTCCTCCTTATTTGTATGTTGGCGGCTGTTCTCCATTTCTAAACCTGAGTCATCGGAGGTTTCATCCGCAGAATTCATCGTAGCCATATCCTTATTTTCTTCTGATCCACCATTAGCATTTGAACCGCTCAAACTCATGTCGAATTGCATGTTATTAAAAAACATCGGTCCGACGATCACTGCAATCAATAAAGCTGCCACCATAGCAATCGCAGGCATTAGTTTCGTTCGCCGTGGTGAGCTTGCTAGTTTCGGTTGGATTTCTTTATATATTTGATTCGGGTCCCGATCATCTTTAATTTTAGGCATTTGCCTCAAAAGCTTTTCCAATTGGTCTTTCTCATTATGACGCATTGCTGTTTCCTCCTTTCTCTTGGAGTTCTTCCATATAAGTCTTCAAGACCTTTAAGGCTCTATGCTGAGTCGTTTTCACCTTACTTTCCGTCCACCCCAGTATCTGGGCAGTTTCTTGGATGGTCAAGGCTTGTATGTACCGCAGCACAAGGACAAGTCGGTGATCCACTTTGCATTTATCCAAGCACAGGTACATCTGTTGAA
This sequence comes from Sutcliffiella horikoshii DSM 8719, assembly GCA_001648575.1. GTDB lineage: Bacteria > Bacillota > Bacilli > Bacillales > Bacillaceae_I > Sutcliffiella_A > Sutcliffiella_A horikoshii. The sequence goes on from LQXN01000047.1 coordinate 38,780, forward strand.
CCTGTTCATTCTGAAGTGCTATTTCTTCCGGCAGGGGAGCATGGTCCCTCACTTGCTGTTTATTCCAGTCAAATGTTTCAAGTAGTTTGTTTTTCCATCCTTTATGTTTACGGAAAGAATCAATGGCAACATGCTTGGCTATAGAGAACAGCCAAGTCTTTTCGCTGCTTTTCCCTTCGAAACGGTCATAGGAACGCAAAACTTTTATATAAACTTCTTGAACGAGGTCTTCCGCTTGCTCCTTGTTGTTCACCATGTAATATAAAAATTGATAAACATCCTGGTGATATTTTTCATAGAGCTCTTGAAAAACGGTATTCATAGTTTCCCTCCGTTCATTGCATTAGTCGTAAATTATAGTAAAAAAGTTACATTACAAATATATTAAAAAAATTACAATTTGCCTAGACATATTTATGTATTATTTTCTTACATAATTCTTTTCTTATTTTAAGTATACTGGATGTCCTTAAAGGATTATAGGGATTTTTGTAGGCATTTGCCCACTTGCTATATACATAATTCGACCTATTCCCAGCAATTAATAAAGACTGTTTCTTATGCATGGTAGCTTAATCTTATTTTTCTATCTCATCCCGTAATGTAACATACTGTCGTGCCCTATTCCTTATTGTGTAAAAAATACTACTTACAAATCCAAGGGTAAGCAACAACCTTTAAGAAAATGGCCTAAATAAAAAAGCGTCAACACCCATATGGGTAATGACGCCTACCTTCATTTCTTATAAGAATTACTCATCTGGTACTCAGGTAACGCACCCTTCCTTTTTACAATAAATGATGCTTTTTCGTTAAGCAACCTCGAAAGGATAGGATATAACACAATGAAAAAAACTACATTTCCAATGGCATGATTAATATCGAACGGCAATCCTGCTAAATAGTATGGGAGAAAAGGAACCCCACCTACCAGCATGTTCTGGATGGAAAATACAAGACCGAAAAACAATCCGCAAAGGCCTGCGTATAGAGAAAGAATAAACACCGGAATTTTTTTTACCCAGATTCCCAATGCTCCGCTACATAATCCAATTACTGACCAGGCAAATATTTGAGTAAAAGTCCACATTCCTGTCCCAAGAACAAGGTTGGTGGCAAATGTGGTGCCAACAGCGAGCATCACCCCGGAAAGCGGTCCCATCCAGAATGCACATATAATAATGATCGCTGTAACCGGCTGAACATTGGGGACAGAAGCAAAGGCAATTCTTCCAACAACACAAAGGGCAATCAGCATTCCAAGCAATGCTATCTTTTTGGTAGTCATGATATACTATTCCACCTTTTGATAATCAAAATGAACTTCATCGTTCTCCTCTAATGTATAATCACTTGCACCTACCATTAAACTTTCTCCATTAACAGAAATATTCCAATAATAATCTGATTCTTCCTCAGATCCAAGTCCATCAATTCCCACAATAAATGCTCCACCATAACCAGTTGTTAATTCAAAGTTGCGATCCATTACCTCCATCAAGGATTCACCTTCTTCAAATTCAAAGGTATCCTCACTGATGACTTCTTCCCCTTCTTTTGTAAGTTTTATTGAAGTTGATAGTTGATTTTCCTGTTGTTCCTCCGCAGGTGCGGTATTGTTGGCGTTTTGGTTCGTTTCATTTGAAGTATCCGCACACCCTGTTAATACAAGTACTAGTGCAAGAATTAATGATAATAGGTAGTTTCTCATCTTTCATTTCCCCTTATGTAAGTATTATTTCTGACGCTTTGAAACAAGTTTAAAGCACGTTCTCCTCCAGTCGTTCAATATTTTGTGTCCCCTTTTCAGAAAGTTTCTGAGCAAATAAAAAACCCCATCCTGGAGATCAGGATGAGGCGATAACGGCATATAACCAATTAAAGACATAGATGTGCCGTTTCTCCTACTCAACCCCCGAAGTATTGAAACTGGTATAATAATTGGCAGGTCTACTGACTCATGCTTCTTCCTACTTTGAGCCTTCCCATATAAGGACCGATTATTTTCAGCCCGTCATACAGTGGTTTTCTCATTTCGTCCACATTTACAGTTGCGGGGACAGTTTTGGCATTTCACCAAATTCCCTATTAAGTCACCAAAGTGACACCAACTATTTCATAGCTATTCAGTTTACTAATGTACATATTACAAGATATGCCTCTTGTTGACAAGATAATGTTTCATACAAAACAAGATTTTTCGCTATGACTCACCATATTAATTCAGCTTTTGTGGAATAAACATAGAAAATGTCGTGCCCTCGTTTTCTTTAGAATGCACAGAAATATTCCCTTGATGTGCCTCCACGATATTTTTGACTATGGCCAACCCAAGACCTGTCCCGGCCCTACCTCTGGTCCTCGCTTTATCTGCCTTATAAAAACGTTCAAACACAAAAGGAAGATCTTCTTGTGGAATACCGTGTCCGGAGTCTTTTACATCAATTTTGACACCATTGTTCATCATTTTCACTTGAATGGAAATAGTTCCATTATCAGATGTGTGGCGGATCGCATTATCGACCAGATTAGTCATCACCTGTTCCATCCTGTCCACATCGATTTGAATGAAGCCTTCCCCTTCAACAGTAGAATAAAGCGCAATGGTTTTTTCTTTGGCTAATCCCTGAAACTTACGTGTGATTTTCTCTACAAACGTAGCGACATCTGCCTGTTCATAGTTTAATGAAATATGGCCTGCTTCCATTCTGGCCAAATCCAATAAATCATTGACAAGTCTCCCCATCCGCAGGGATTCATCATAGATGACGGATGCCAATTCTTTTTTCTCTTCTTCAGTTCCTGCAATATCATCCACGATCGCCTCACTGTATCCTTGAAGCATGGAAATGGGTGTACGCAGTTCGTGAGAAACATTGGCGATAAAATCTTTCCTAAGTTTATCAAGCCGTCTCTCTTCCGTCATGTCCCGGATAACGGCTACAGCACCGCGTATATGTGTATGGGTATAAAGAGGACTCATTACGATCACCCATGTGCGACCTTGATAAGTCAATTCAATACTTTGTTCCTTTTCAACCGATATGGCCCGCTGGAACATTTCTTTCACCTCTTCAGGAAGATCCTCACCGCTTGTATTTCCCTCTTGATAAAACCATGCTTGCAGGAATTTTTCTGCTGGCGGGTTCGTGACTAGAATCGTACCATCACGATTCAAAGTGATTACTCCATCTGCCATACTGCTTAGGATGTTGGCTAAATGTTCTTTTTCTTGGTTCAGTGCATTTATATTAAATTTTAGTTGCCTGCCCATTTGATTAAATGCCATGCCGAGCTCACCGATTTCATCTGAAGTGAGAATCGGTACCTTCGTATCAAACTTTCCACGCGCTACCTCAAATGCTGCTTCCCTCATATTTCTTAGTGGAGCAGTAATTCGTGTCGATAAAAAGAAAGCAAATATGGTCGTCAAAAAGATCGCAAACCCTGCAGCAAGCAATATCAGCTTGGTTGTTTGTTTGGTCGTTTCTTTAATGGCAAGGAGGGATTGATAAACAAATACGGCGCCATCCTTGTTTTCATCAATATGCAGCGGAATTCCGACTATCATCACTTCTCCTTGCATTTCATCTGCGATATTTAAATCTGGCAAGTAGGTTTTTTTCGTCACAATCGGCTGATCCTCAAATACCAAGGAAAGTTCAGGATCGTTTAGGAAAAACTCCGCTGGGAGATGGTCAATATGAGGATTCGGAGAATGAGAAAACTCCCCTTTGTCTGAAAAAACGACTACACGTGAGACTTCATCTACAAGTTCCCATGCAATCGACTTGGAAAGTTCCATATCTTCATGTTGTTCCAAAATCAGTGATATTTTACTGGCGGCCTGTGTCAGATCTTCCTCGGCTTCTTGTACATGGTAGTTTTCAAAGAACTCTAGTAACAGGATGGTCAATACAAATAATACAAAAGAAACTAAAAGTAAAATGGTAAGCCAGAGCTTACCAACAACACTTCTCCAAATCATGATTCATTGCCAACCTCAAATTTATAACCTACTCCCCACACCGTCACAATCATTTTGGAGGCTGGTTCCGATACTTTGTTCAACTTCTCCCGCAGGCGTTTCACATGGGTATCTACCGTACGTAAATCTCCAAAGAATTCGTACTGCCATACTTCTTTCAATAATTGTTCACGATCAAAGACTTTATCCGGTGATTTTGCCAGGAAATAGAGAAGCTCGTATTCCTTCGGTGTAAGATTTACCTCTTTCCCTTCTGATGTCACACGGTGTGCGTCATTGTCGATCGTCAGATGCGGAAATACTATAACATCCTTTGTTGTCGTCTCCGTAGTAAGAAAAGTTGTACTGGATGATCGACGTAACAACGCTTTCACACGCAATACCACTTCTCTTGGGCTAAATGGTTTTACGATGTAATCGTCTGTTCCCACTTCGAATCCTTGTACACGATTCGTCTCTTCTCCTTTTGCCGTAAGCATGATAATCGGGGTTGCTTTCTTTTCTCTGATCTCCTTGCAAACCTCCATTCCATCCATTCCGGGCATCATGATATCCAAGAGAATGACATCATATTCTTTTTCCAATGCTAGTTCTAGTGCAGAATGGCCGTTATCCGCCTCTTCAATGACATAGTTTTCCCTTTCAAGATACATCTTAAGTAGTCGTCTGATTCGGTCTTCGTCATCCACCACAAGAATTCTCACTTCTTTTTCCATAAAATAAAGCCCCCTTATTAGATTCTGTAGGAAAAGCCTCCACAACTTTGTGAAGGCTCGTTATTGGAATTACATTGCATAAGAGTGAAGTCCGGCAATGATCAGGTTTACTCCGATAAGATTGAATAAGATGATGGCAAAACCGACAAGTGTCAGCCAAGCCGATTTCTCCCCTTCCCAACCTTTTGAAAGTCGTAAGTGAAGATACCCTGCATAGAAAAGCCAAGTAATGAATGCCCAAACTTCCTTTGGATCCCATGCCCAGAACCTAGACCAGGCAATTTGTGCCCAGATGGCAGCAAATATCAGCCCTCCAAGTGTGAAAACAGGGAAACCAATTGTAACGGCACGGTAACCAATTTCATCAACCATGTTAAGGTTCACTCTTGAAACAGCAGGCTTTAAAGCTTGTCCTATTGGCTTTCTTAAGACAAGACGTAAAATCAGATAGAGGATAGCTCCTCCAAGCAGAGACCAAATAACCGTGTTCAGTTTTAGGGTGTTGATCCAAGGTGAAAGGTTCACTAGAGAATCCATTCTGCCTTCTGTCAATAGTTCCCCTTCATTCGGTCCGACAATTGGATATAAATTATATTCCACCTGTGCTTTAGCACCCTCTTTGTTGATATAAGAGAATTGTGCCTCATAATCCACTGCACCAAATCCGATGGAGATGAAAATAAACCCAAGGAAAGAAATTAAAACATATAGGGTGAACTCAACCCAAAATGGTTTTTTCCCCTTTTTCGTATAATCTACCACTTTTACAAGATAAATCAAACCTGCGGCAAAACTAACGGAAAGAATGGCGATTCCTAACGCTACCGTAGATACGTGAATTGCCAGCCAGTGACTTTGAAGTGCCGGGATAAGCGGCGAGATATCACTTGGGAACATGGCAGCATAAGCAATGAGCAACAAGGCAATTGGAAGTGTAAATACACCAAGTGTACTTGTTTTATAAATAAAATAAATAACAATGAATGCCAGGACCATCATCATTCCGAAGAACGTTGTAAATTCGAATAAATTACTTACAGGTGCATGTCCACCTGCTATCCAGCGTGTAATGAAATATCCCAATTGGGCAATAAAACCCAGGATGGTGATACTTATACCTATTTTTGCAGCTTTATTGCCCTGTTTCCCACGTATGGCTCCGCCAAAGAAGGCTGTACCAACAAGGTAAAGGATAAATGCAGCATATAGTAGATTTCCACTGAGCTGTGCCATCATTAGACCTCCTCTTTCTTTTCTCTATCTTTTTCCTGTTCCTTTTCCGCTTCCACTTGGTCAACAGGAATGGAGATGGAAGTTTGTTCAAAGGCTTTGTTGATTTCATTTTTCAACCCAAACCAGTTTTTGTTGGTGTGTCCTGCAACGAGAATTTCATTGCCTTCTTTTCTGACCCAAACACGGCGGTGGTTCCAATACATCCCCTGGATGACACCGATCATAAAGATGGTACCCCCAAGTCCAAGGATCCACAGTGTAAGGTCTTTCCTAACAGTCAATCCTGAGACATTGCGAGTTTCGAAACCGGCAAATGTCATTTTGTTTTCGTTGGTACCATTTGGTTCTATGTTTTGTCTGATTGCGACCAAAGCAATTTCTCCCTCAGGTGTCTCAGGTGTGATCATCCTGAAAACAAAAGCAGGATTGTTCGGAACTCTTGTCTTTGTCGCGGGCTCACCATTTTCTAATGTAAAGTCAGGAAAATAGTTTACAAGTTCGATGGATCTTCCGTCCTCTAAATCATAACTTGACTCAGGATTTAAGAGATCCACTTTTATTGTACCAAAATTATCTCCTGATTCCTTATTTTCAAGATTGAATGACATCGACTTGAATTCATTCAACTTATAATCTACCTGGTAAAAAGCAAAGTTGTCATGCTTTAAAGGTTGGTTAACCTGAATGGCATGCTCTTTTACTTCCTCTAATTCAGGTTCAGCCCCTACTATGAATTCTCCTTGTCGTTCATATAAAACGGCATTTGTTTGGAAGTTACTCGCAATGGCATCCTCTCCAACTCTGGAGATGGCAGCATTGAATATTTCGTCAGATGATTCACTATTATAAGTTTCAAAAATAAAGCCATCATTCTTCAGATAATACTGGCCACCAGTTCCTGGTACAAGCCTTGTCTCCCCTTCACGCACCCAAACCACTTCGTCCACATACATCCCCGGGAAGAATCGCAACATGGCACCAATCAAGAAAATGATGATTCCAATGTGGTTCACATATGGACCCCACCTGGAAAAACGGTTTTTCTCAGCAAGGATATTACCATCCTCTTCTCTGACACGGAACTTTCTTTTCAATAATCCTTGTTTCGCCTTCTCAATCTCTGCATCTGCATCCCCATGGACCAAAGTAGTTCCATACACGCGCTGGCGCTTCATAAAGCTCTCATGTCTTGTCACTCTCTGGGTTTTCAAAGATTTATGTAAAGGGATAAATCGATCCAGACTCGCAATGACAAGGGAAATGCCAAGTGCCGCTATCATCAACATGTACCACCAAGAACCATAAAGGTTGTGAAACCCAAGTGTATAGTACATCTTACCGGCAAAACCATATTCCTGTTCATAATAAATCTGAGGTGGTATGGCCTGGTTTATATAATCTTGCTGTGGAAAGATCGTTCCAATAGAAGAAGCAACAAGGATAATGAAGATAATCCAAATTCCCACTTTAACGGAGGAAAAGAAATTCCACACTTTATCGATGATGGTTTTGTTATAGGTTTGTGAACGTCTTGCACTACCCTCATAGCGCATATCCAATAGTTTTTCTTTGTTCTGATCATTTTCAGTCGGCTTACCGCACGCTTCACAAAGAATGGTACCCTCTGGATTGAGATGTCCACATTCACATTTAATATCATTCATACGTAAAATCTCCCTATCAGTCAGGCTTGATCATTTCCATGAATTCTTTTACATTTCTTTCAGATAATTCACCGGAACTTTTCTTCACGACCTTCCCATCTGCATCTATAAGGATGGTAGTAGGTAAAGGAAGGATTCCATACGCCTGCCTTACCTGATCGTGCTTATCCATAGGAATCGGAAACGTCAACCTGTGGCGATCCCTGAATTTCTCAACAGCCAGGTTCGTTTCTTGGATATTCACTGCAATGATTTCTACGCCTTGGTCTTTATATGCTTGATATTGGTTTTCCATATAGGGCATTTCCCGTTCACAAGGCTTGCACCAAGTTCCCCAGAAATTCAGAAAGACCCCTTTTCCACGGTAATCGGAGAGCATCACTTTATTACCTTCCAAATCGGTCAGCACAAAGTTTGGTGCCTCCTCCCCCACATCCACGATTTCCTTGGATTCGAAGAAATTCGTATACATCGTATACCCAATCGCTAATAAAAGAAGCAGCAGAATGGTTGTCCGCATAAATAATCGTTGCTTTTTATTCATCTACATACTCTCCTAAAACTGAGACATTTCATCCTTGTTATTATAACATTTACTACTTTTTACATAGATAAAAGAATATGAAGGTTTTGTGACACCAAGAAAAGTGGAAGGTGCCCGTTTTGGGACGTACAAACTGGACTGAGCCGTATGAGATAAAGAAAACACGAAGAGCGTTAGCGATTCGATGTTGCCTTATCGTAAGGAGGCGAGGGAAGTTTGATAGTCCCAGGCACCTGTAGCTAGACAATCCGAAAAGCGCAGGCGGCTCGTTCAGGCCCGACAAGCATAAGACAGTTTTCGGAAGAGGTTGCTCTTTGACCTCTGCAGAAAAATGGCTTATGACCTCGAGGGCCTAGCCGCCGCAGCTAGACAATCCGAAAAGCGGAAGGTGCCCGTTTTGGGAAGTGGCGATCGTGTTTATCCTTACTAGAGGAGCATATATCCATCCTAAATAGATTTTATCCTTCAAAAAGGGCAATATATCCATCCAAACGAACACTTATCCATCGAAAAGGAAAGGATATCCATATATCCTCGCTTTCGAGCACTATCACAAGGGGTCTATCAAACAAGTTCGTGCCAAACTACCCCAAGTTCATGCCAAAACCATTTCCCAGCTACTACGACTCCATTACACTATTACGGTGCATGGTTAAAAACAAAAGCGGAAGCTGCCTATTAAGCTTCCTCCGCTTTCTTTCATACAATTGCTATTTCTTCGGTTTTGTTGCCATCACACGAAGCTGTTTCACTTCATGCGGAGTCAGTTCACGAGCTTCACCGGCAGAAAGTCCCTGAAGTGTAAGGAACCCGTAACGTTCCCTTTTCAGCTTCATGACAGGATGCCCGATTGCTTCGAACATGCGGCGGACTTGCCTGTTACGGCCTTCATGAATACTGATTTCAAAAATGGATGTATTTTTAGTACGCTCCATGGACAGCAACTTTATTCTTGCTGGTGCTGTCTTGCCATCTTCAAGCTTGATGCCTCTCTCCAGGCTTTTGATTGCTTCACGGGAAGGAATACCTTTCAGTTTGGCAACATAAACCTTTTCAACCTGTGAAGCAGGATGCATCAACACATTAGCAAACTCTCCGTCATTGGTCATCAGCAACAGGCCGGATGTATCATAATCCAAACGACCTACCGGATAGATTCGTTCTGGTATATATGGAAAAAAGTCTGTTGCTACCTTTCTTCCTTTATCATCACTTACACTCGAAATCACGCCTCTTGGCTTATATAATAGGAAGTAGACAGGCTTTTCTCTTTCAACTTGAACACCCTGTACTTCGATCTTATCGTTGGAAGATACTTTAACTCCAAGTTCTTTTACTACTTTATCGTTAACTTTCACTTTTCCTTCTTTGATCAATTCTTCTGCTTTTCTTCTTGATGCAACACCTGCATGTGCAATCACTTTCTGTAACCGTTCCATTTCTTTCACCTCATTCAACATCTTACCCGACTTTCCAAAGAAAAGCCAAGATTTCTCTACCTATATTCTTTCCAATGTTCACAATCTCTAATTATACCTGCAGTCTTTCCTAAAAAGAAAGGAAAATTTGTGGTTGTCGGCATGTGTGCTGAAACTTTTCTTTGTGGCCATACCCTGATCTTTTTTTCCAATTAAAAGAGGCCTTCATCTCATTCATGAAGACCTCAACCCAAAATTGATGAAAAAACTATTTCCCTACATCGCAAAAAAGAATGTGACAACTAATATGGAAACGATAATCCCCACAATATCTGCCAGCAGCCCCACCTTAAGCGCATCACCCATTTTCTTGATCCCAACCGCACCAAAATAGACGGTAATGACATATAACGTCGTATCTGTGCTGCCCTGTAAAACGGATGCAAGCCGTCCCATGAATGAGTCTGGCCCATAGGTCGCAATCATATCTGTGGTCATCCCAAGCGCAGCAGTACCTGATATTGGGCGTATGATGGAAAGCGGGACGATTTCAGCTGGTACCCCGATTGCCTGCATCGCCGGTCTGACAAATTCAACAAGAAAATCCAGTGCACCTGAAGCGCGAAATATGGATATCGCTACAAGCATTCCCACCAAAAATGGGATAATGGAAATGGCTATCTTTATCCCCTCTTTACCTCCTTCAACGAAGGTTTCATATGTAGGGACTTTTTTAAATGTGGCATAAAGGAGGATGAAGCCGATGATCAGGGGAATCATCCAGAGAGATATAAGTGAAATAACCTGCATCTTCTACCTCCTCCTAGCCATTCGCCGATAATAGAAAAATCGATCTATAGTGATGGCTGCGATAGTGGAACATAAGGTTGCAACTAAAGTAGGTCCAACTATTTCTGTAGGTGCAACGGAACCATAATTCATCCTGATGGCAATTACTGTTGTAGGAATCAAGGTAAGGCTTGATGTGTTAATTGCGAGAAAAGTGATCATGGAACGGCTGGCCTCCACTTTCCCCCCATTCAATTCCCTAAGCTGTTCCATCGCTTTGATTCCCATCGGGGTTGCTGCATTACCTAGTCCGAACATGTTAGCGATCATATTCGACAACATATAGCCCATTGCAGGGTGATCTGGTGGAACCTCAGGAAAGATCCTGCGGACAACCGGTTTGAAAAGGGATGCCAACTTTTCAAGTAGTCCCGCTTCCTGTGCGATTCTCATCAATCCGAGCCAAAAAACCAAAATACTGATAAACCCTATACAAATAGTGACGGCTTCCTTTGCACCCGTGAAAATGGCTTCATTGACTTTGTCCATTGTCCCATTGATCATGGCGAATAGGATTCCGATTATCGTCATCGCCACCCAGATGATGTTTACCATGGGATCTTGCCTGCCCCGATGAAGAAAATGTTCTTAAATATACTCCAGAATCCACCTTCTTTTCCTTTTTTCTTTTCATAGTAGATCGGCGTTTCCACCACAGCTTCATCCTGGACGATGACGGTGTATTCCCCCACCACTTCTGGAATGTTATTACCCTCTTCATCCCAATCCTTATTTGGTGTGACAAGTGTAATTTTCACGCGGACATTCTCTCTCTCTTTTTTTGTCATCGGGTATTTAATATCCCGGGAGAGCTTGACCTTTCCTTTGTAAAAGTCGTCCTCAACATCCTTTAATTTACCTTCATCCGCTATCTCATAAAGTTCATAGTCCACAAAAGCACGGTTGAACATATATATGTGGTCCTTCCAGTCATCAGGCCCATTCAATGTCACGGCGATTACATCTAATCCGTCTTTGGACGCTGTCGTGATAAGTGTTCTTTTTGCTCGTTTTGTGTAGCCAGTCTTACCGCCTGTGGCATACTTATACATTCCCGTCACAAGACGGTGCTTGTTCGTCCAGCTTCTATCCCATGATTCACCCGGGGCCGCTGGTGCTCTGTGTACTTTTGTGCCGGCTATCTCTTTGAACTTATCATTTTGCATCGCATATCTTGTCAACAATGCCATGTCATAGGCAGTGGAGTAATGATTCTCATGATCATCCAAACCATGAGGATTGGCAAATTCCGTATTGATCATGCCAAGCTCTGCAGCTTTTTCGTTCATGAGATATACAAAGCCCTCTAAGCTGCCTCCCACATGTTCCGCTATGGCTACTGCTGAATCATTACCTGACCGTAGCATTAACCCATATACAAGATGTTCAAGTTTTATCTTCTCACCTGGTTTTAAATAGATGGAGGATCCTTCCGCTCTGGTTGCTTTTTCGCTCACGGTTGCAATGTCGTCCATTTTACCGGATTCTATCGCAAGAATCGCCGTCATAACCTTAGTGATACTGGCTATCCTTTGTTTGTCATGTGCACCCTTTTCATAGATTATCCTACCGCTTTCCTGTTCAATCAGCACTGCATTCCGTGCACTGACTCCAACCTGCTCGGCTGTAGCTGTTTGAGATGAACTTATACTAAATATCAGCAACGGTATTAATACGATGCTGAACACCTTTTGCGTGAGAGACATCCAATCCCATCCCTTATCTATTTTTGTACAAGTTTATGCGACACCTGTCCAAAATTATGAATGGTTTTTATGTGGTCAGTGCATAGATGGTCTTCTAAAACTAAAAAAAGGAGGTTTATACCTCCTCTCGCTGTAGATTTATTATAGAACTCTTCGACCTTACTAATATGGCTTCCACTTCAGCCTTGACGCTTCCTGGTAGCGCTTTTCAACGTCTTTCCAGTTCACTAGATTCCACCACTTATCAATATAGTCTTTTCGATCATTTTTATATTGAAGATAATAGGCATGCTCCCATACGTCCAATCCTAGAAGGGGGATAGTGTCCCATTGGGTGAATAACTGCTGTTTTTCGGTTTGAAGGATTTCGAGTCGATGTGCACGAGGCGACCAGACAAGCAATGCCCATCCCACTCCTTCGACTTTATCGGCGGCTTCTGAAAAATGTTTTTTAAACTTTTCATAACTTCCAAAGTCTTGGGAAATTTGCTGCAGCAGCCTTCCACTTGGTTGTCCTCCTCCATTTGGGGACATATTATCCCAGAACATGGTGTGCAAATAATGGCCAGAACCATGAAATGCTGCTTCTCGCTGCCAATGCTTAATCAGATCATAATTTCCTGTTTCCCTGGCTTCAAGCATCTTCGTCTCTGCTTTGTTGAGTCCATCTACATAACTTTTATGATGCTTTAAATGATGTAGTTCCATGATGTCTCTTGAAATATATGGTTCAAGCGCATTGTATGGATAAGGTAGCGGCGGCAGTGTATGTTGTCCGATTGGCACCCTTCCACTATTAACCCTGGTGCTCAACCTCTGCATCCCTTCTGCCAACTCTTCTACACACTTTTGTATATCGAGGATTTCTGCTTCGTAAATATACGTTGAATGGTTCAAATGCTGCACTCTCTTAAGAATGCCCCTGGTCTCCTCTAACCAGTTGTTACGATATCCAGCTCTGCCATCATTTCCGGTCAATATATCTAGGCACCATTCCTCCACATCGGTCAGAAACTGCTTGAATACAAGTTGATTTTGCTTGATCATTGTCCCCCTCCTCTGCATTCATCGTTCTATTCTATGCAATAACTGGGCTAGGAGGAACAATCGATCGAGAAGAAATAAAAAAACACCCAGACAGATGAATGGGTGCTCGTGTTAATTAGTTGCTTTGAATCATTTTTGTACGATAATCGGTTTCATAGTATTCAAGCTCTTCCCGGACTGCTTGGAACTCACTTTCAAGGCCGCGAATCACTGTTTTAAGGGATTCTGGGGGAGCTTCATGAAACTGAATGGAATTTTTGCCTGTATAAGCTGAACGACTGTCCTCATACCAAGCATCATTTCTAGGAGCGAAAAATTCTTCAATGCATTGGTGATAAATATTATAAAGTACCTTCTCGGCGGCGGACTTTCTAAACGGTTCACTTTTGAGGATGACCTGGCAAGCATTAAGCCCCTCATCACAAAATACTGCAAGTCGACGAGTATTCAATAAAAGCAGCTCCACATACTCCTGCTTTGTTGAGGATTCTTCCGTCAATGCGGACAACGTAGCTTCGTTCAAGAATGCGTTTAATTGGTGTACGGTATTGCCTAAGAAACTCTCAACTTGTTCTGTTTGTGATTTAACAATTGTATTTGCCATTTAAGAATGACCCTCCAACTATTATTTTTTCTGTCTGGCAGTTTCTATTAAGTTACGTAAGGAAAGCAAAAAGTATTACCGGCTTGGCCCATTTTAAATGGTAGGCTGTTTTAAGAAATGCAGTGGAGACGTTAAATTATATTCTCCTTTGCGTTTCAAGCTTTCGAATATTTCTTTTAATTTTGAAATATTTATTCCTTCAAAATAGCCGGCAAGCTCTTCCTTGGTGTTGATATAAATGCGTTTTCTTTGGCGAAAACTCGGGTTTTTAATTAAGCAGGTGATGGCTACCAGATCTTTAAAAGAAATCTGCTCATTTTCCAATTCAAAAATAGGATTTTCATTCTGTTGCATATTTGGAATAAACTCTGCGAACGTCTCATCGAAATAACGAATGTATAGTACGTGAAACGTCCTCTGTTCTCCTTCGTCTTCAAATGTTACTTCGGAGCGGTTAAAAAAGTCTTCCGATGTGTTCGATTGGGCTTTTTCTAATTCATACCCTTTTATTTCGGTTATACGCATGCCTTCACTCCCTATTGCTCTCTGTTCCCATTGAACCTGATTGATGATAGTAAACACTACCATCATGGAGCTTTGCTTTGTTAAAGCTTTCTGTACTACTATTTTACCATATTATAAAAAAATAGTCTTAAGATTCAAATGTTTCTTGAAACTTTTCAAAAAATAAATCAGCTTCTTCATCCACTTCATCCATATTCACTGTCAATGGCGGCAGTTCTTTAATATTCTTTAAACCGAAGTAGTCGAGGAATTCTTTTGTCGTGCCATAAAGAATTGCCCTGCCTGTACCTTCCGCCCGTCCCACTTCCTTAACAAGGGCTTTTGCAGACAACGTTTGTAGAGGCCTTTCACTTTTCACACCGCGGATATTCTCCACCTCGGTCCTTGTGATAGGCTGTTTGTACGCCACGATTGCCAATGTCTCAAGCGCTGCCTGTGATAGGGTCTGGGAGGTTGGCGATTCAACCAGTCTTTTTAAATAGACGGAATGCTCCTTCTTGGTTGTCAGTTGATAAGTCCCTGCCAGTTCTATAAGGGTAATTCCCCGTTCTTTTTTCTTGTACCCTTTTTTCAAATCTTCCAATATATCTTGGACGAGATGTTCTTCCACCTCAAGTGCCGTAGTTAGCTGCTTCAGCGTTAGCCCTTCGTCCCCTGCTGCAAAAAGGAGGCTTTCGACAATCGCATTCCAATTAATAATAGCCAAGTTCCTCGTTTCCTCCTTCTTTATATGACACATAGATGTCTGCAAAATTATTATCCTGTTCCAACAGGATGCTGTTTTTCTTCAGCAGCTCCAAAACCGCTAGAAAAGTCACCACAATATATTCCCTGCTTGATTCAGGAAAAAGCTCATAAAAATGTTTACGGCCCTTGGATTGACGCAAGTATTGCATCAACTCCACCATCCGCTTTTCAATAGGGATTTCTTGCCTGGTAATCCTCGTTTGCACCGGTTTTTGAATCTTTTTCCGTCTCATCAATTTTTGCAAGGCTCCAAGCATGTCATAAAGTGAGACTTCAAGTTTGACCTCATCAGGCTGCACGTCCTTCATCAGATCACTCAAATCACTCGGCGGTTTTGTATAGAGGTGGCTTCTTTCCTCCTCCAAGTCCTTTAGCTCATCTGCCGCCTCTTTATACTTTCTATATTCAATCAAACGGTGCATCAATTCCTCACGAGGGTCCTCTTCATACTCCGCAAACTCATCTTCTTCATCCAAAAGATCTTCATCATGCTTCGGTAAAAGCATTTTGCTCTTGATTTCAATAAGGGTTGCAGCCATTACGAGGTATTCGCTCGCAACATCCAATTGCAACTCTTTCATAGTATGTATGTAGAATAAGTATTGCTCAGTAATTTGAGCAACCGGGATATCGTAAATATCAATTTCCAATCTGTTTATCAAATGTAATAATAAATCCAATGGGCCTTCGAAGGCATCCACTTTAACATTATATTCCTGCACAATCATTCATCCACCTAACATAAACATCAAACTATACAATAGTATAGAGTATTCCGGCATTATTTTATAGAGTTTTCATGATTATGTTAAAATATTATTAGATTTACATAAAGGGGGAAATCCTTTGTACCCAAAAGCTTATCTTGATTATTTGTACCATTTCCATTGTGATAGAGACTATTTTGAATGCCATGAAGTGCTTGAAGAATATTGGAAAGAAAAAGACGCTGCGGAACGGGACATCCATTGGGTTGGCCTTATCCAAGTCGCTGTCGGACTCTATCATCACCGGCGGGGGAATTTTAATGGCGCTCTTAGAATGCTTCAAAACGCCTGCCGGATCATCGAGAAAGAATCAACAGCAATTGATGCGTTGGGGCTTGATAGTCGGGAGTTGGTTAATTTGCTGGAAGAGCGTATGGATTCTGTTCTAAAGCAAGAGCCTTACAACAGCTTGAATTTACCGATTGCAGACCCTGAACTTCAGCTATCTTGTGAGGTAAAGGCGAAAAAAGCCAAATTGACTTGGGGAACTGCCAGTAATATGCTTGATGGATCCTTGGTGAACAGGCATACTCTCAGAGATCGCTCAGAAGTGATTACAGAGAGGCAACGCCAACTCAAATTGCGGAAGCGGCGTGAAGCAGGAGAATAATTGGGTTTTTGGACTTGGTGTACCGGGGCTGCTGGTCGTCATTGTTGAAATGTGACCTTTATTGTCGAACGGCTTGTATTGGGTGGAGTTCCGCTTGTATTTTCATTTTTGGGAAAGTATTCGATCCGGTTCCGCTTGTATTTCCTTTCACTGGCTTTTCCCGGCATGTTTCAAAAGTGCCATTCCAACTTTACAACAGAAAAAACGACGCACTTTCATAAGAAAGCCGTCGTTTTTTCTCATTTCTGCAGTTATTCACTGCATTCTTTTTCATCTAGATCACATTTTTCAATGAATGCAGTGGTATATTGCGTTGTTTTCACTGCTTTGTTTGGGTAAGTTTCCGTGAGTGCTACCACCATTTTCTTGCCGTATCCTTGTCCACGATGGGATGGAATGACACTGATATGTTGAATGGTGAAGCTGTCTTCTTCTAATTCGATACCAATCAATCCGATAATATCGTCTTCCTTCCAAAGGAAAAGTTGCCAGTTTTCTTTCTCTTCGTAGTCTCTCATGGATTGTTGTAATTTCTTCAGCTCTTTTTCAGTTGGCATAAAGGACATGAGGCCCATAGCAATTTTTTCAAAGCTCTTCTTATAACGAATTAACATATATAACCCCTCATTATCGAAAAAACTTTCATCAGGCTACAAATAAGTATAGGAAATTTACAAAGCAATGTTCCTATTTGAAAGATTTTCATACTCTTAAATATACATTCTATCCAAACAAAGCCTTAAAGTACACCCTTTTGAAATAAATCTTAAAATTCTCGTAATAAATTTGCCATTTCGATTGCTGCGGCAGCTGCTTCCCATCCTTTGTTTCCAGCTTTCGTACCAGCTCTTTCGATAGCTTGTTCGATTGTTTCAGTGGTCAGTACTCCGAAGATGACTGGAATACCAGACTGCATGGATGCTTGCGATACGCCTTTTGCGGCCTCACTGCACACGTAATCAAAATGTGGAGTGGAGCCGCGAATAACCGTACCAAGTGTAATGACAGCATCGTAGTTCCCGGAATCAGCCATTTTTTTGGCCACAAGGGGGATTTCAAATGCACCGGGAACCCATGCCAAATCCACCTGACCTTCTTCCACTCCGTGTCTTTTAAGGGCGTCCTGTGCTCCGCCAAGCAGCTTGCTTGTAATGAACTCATTAAACCTTCCAACAACAATCCCTACTCTAAGTCCTGTTCCTACTAAATTACCTTCAAATACTTTTGCCATGTTTGGTTCCTCCTAGTTTTACGGTATTATTTATTTTGACTTTGTTAAACACAGCTGTTGAATTCCGCAAACGGGTTGGCTATCCAGAGGGGGACCTTGAGCCTCCTCTGACTACGCCCTGCGCGGTCTCAAGAATATCGCTATCCCCATATTGCTCCAATCAACAGCTATAAAACTTCTTAATACTGTCGACCAATGCATTATTTTAGAAATGCAACATATGCCCCAATTTGGAGTGTTTGGTTTTCAGGTAGTTTTCGTTTGCCTCTTTTGTGGGCATTTGTAGTGCCACGCGATCCACCACTTCAAGCTCGTACCCTTTTAAGCCGGCAATCTTCCTCGGGTTATTCGTCAGCAGCTTCATTTGGGAGACGCCAAGGTCCCTAAGGATTTGCGCTCCTATTCCATAGTCCCTTAAATCAGCACCAAAGCCTAGCTTTTCATTGGCCTCCACTGTGTCGTACCCTTGTTCTTGAAGTTTGTAGGCACGCATTTTGTTAAGGAGTCCGATGCCACGCCCCTCCTGCCTCATATAAAGGAGTACACCGTTTCCTGCCTTTTCAATTTGCGCTAATGCTGCATGCAGCTGTGGTCCACAATCACAACGGTTAGATCCGAACACATCACCTGTCAAACACTCGGAATGCACTCGGACAAGGGTCGGTGTATCAGGGCTTATTTCTCCCTTCACCAAGGCCACATGTTCCTTGCCATCTACAACATTGGAATACCCAACGGCCCTGAAATCCCCGAACTCGGTTGGGAGTTTTATTTCCACTTCCCTTTGGACAAGCTTGTCCTTTCGGTTGCGGTATTGAATGAGATCTTTGATTGTTATCATTTTTAATTCAAATCTATCGGCAATTTTCCTAAGCTCGGGTACACGTGCCATGGATCCGTCTTCGTTCATTATTTCACAGATCACACCTGCTGGGTAGGAACCGCTCATTTGAGCCAGATCAACCGCAGCTTCAGTATGTCCAGCCCTTCTTAACACTCCGCCTTTTTTTGCAACAAGCGGAAAGATATGACCAGGACGCTTGAAGTCTCCTGCTTTAGATGAAGGAGATAACAACTCCAGAATGGTTGTCGAACGTTCAAATGCGGAAATCCCGGTAGTTGTGGATTTATGATCAATACTAACTGTAAATGCCGTCCCGTGAGAATCTGTATTATGATTCACCATTGGAACGAGGTCCAATTTCTCTGCAAGCTCCTCTTGGACAGGTACACAAATCAGCCCGCGGCCATGCGTCGCCATGAAGTTAACGACTGCCGGAGTCGCCTTTTCTGCCAGGGAAACAAAATCACCTTCATTCTCCCTATCTTCATCATCACAAACGATGATTACTTTTCCTGCCTGTAGATCTGCCAAGGCTTCTTCAATCGTATTAAAAATTTCGCTCACCGTTCTCACCTCACCTTATTTAAATCCATGCTCTTCTAAAAATGATGCCGACATTCCATGCTTATTAGAGGTACCCCTATCCTCTTGCTTCAGGAGATGATCCATATATTTTGCAAGCATGTCCACTTCGATATTTACGGTATCTCCTTTACCTTTTCCTCCTAAAATGGTTTCATTCAATGTATGAGGAATGAGGGAAATGGTAAAGGTGTTATCCGATACTCCGAATATTGTTAAACTTGTACCATCAACCGTAACCGAACCTTTTAACATTAAGTACCGGGAAAGGTTTTCCTGAACGGAAATAGTATAATAGACAGCGTTTGCCACCCTTTTCTTATCCTGAATGATTCCTGTACCATCAACATGACCACTTACAAAATGCCCACCAAATCTCCCATTTGCAATCATGGCACGTTCGAGATTCACATTCGAGCCCGCCTGCAAAGCTTGCAAGGAGGTTGCCCGCACCGTTTCTGGCATGACGTCAACGGTAAAACGGTGATGAGAAAAGGTTGTAACCGTCAGACAAACACCGTTCACAGCAATACTGTCGCCAAGCTTAACATCCTCCAATATCTTCTTTGCTTCAATCTCCAGTATGATTGCCTCATTTCCACGGATGATTTGTTTGATTGAGCCTATCTCTTCAATGATTCCTGTAAACATGTGGTTCGCCCCTCCTTTTCACTGTATTTTTGGCACGGATATTATTTTCAAATCCTGCCCAATTGTGGTGAATTCTTTTATTTCAAGCTCTATGATCTCCCCCATGGTTGCAAATCCTTCACCGCCTATTAATGTCGGGGCGTCCTTTCCTCCGATAAGCTTTGGCGCTATATATGTGATGACTTGATTGATGGCCTTCTCTTTAAGGAAGCTGCCGTTAACCGTTGATCCACCTTCCACGAATAAGGATGTGACCCCTTCCTCTCCCAGTAAAGAAAGCAGTGGTTCGATTTCGACTTTTGGTGTTGCAAGCGAGAATACTCTGACACCTGGTGTGTTTCGTAGAACTTTAACTTTGGTCACATCTGGAGTTGAACCTGTCACAAACCAAGTATCTGCCTCGCCATCTGTTATCACTTTTGCTTCCATCGGAGTCCGTAAATGGGAGTCCATTATAATTCTTATAGGGTTTTTACCGCCGTTTGGAAGTCTTGTAGTCAAGCTCGGGTCATCTGCGAGGATCGTCCCCACTCCAACGAGGATGCCATCGTGTTGATGCCGGTACTTATGAGCATCTAAGCGGGCTTCTGTACCAGTGATCCATTTACTCTCATTTGTATGGGTAGCAGTTTTCCCATCAAGACTCGCCGCGGTTTTTAGCGTCACATATGGCCTCTTCGTCTTTATGTAGTGAAAGAATACATGATTTAAAGCCAAAGCTTCCGTCTGACAGATCCCAATTTCAACCTCTATCCCTGCTTCGCGGAGTTTGTTTATCCCATTTCCTGCAACAAGCGGGTTAGGGTCCAATGAAGCTACAACAACCCTTTTCACCCCGGATTCGATGAGCAGATCAGAACATGGGGGTGTTTTCCCATGATGACTGCATGGTTCCAACGTTACATAAACAGTGGATTCCTTTGCCTTTTCATGTCCTGCCATTTGAACTGCGTTTACTTCTGCATGTGCTTCTCCCGCTTTAAGGTGTGCACCAAACCCGACAATTTCTCCATCTTTCACAACTACCGAACCCACAACAGGATTAGGAGAGGTCTGGCCAGTTGCACGCTTTGCCAGATCGATTGCGAATTTCATATAGTATTGATCATCCATGGCAACCCCTCCTTCTTTTACATATAAAAAAACCTCCAAGAAAATGACTCAGAGGTTTGGTGGATTAAAATTGCGTATAGGAAATAAACAGTGAATATTAGTAATTTTTCACTGCTTGCAATCTATAATCCTTCTCCCATCCAGACTTTCACTGTCGGCCCTGGAGTTGCACCAGATCCACCGGTTTTCTTTTCCAAGAAAACCGGGTCACGGACTAAGAAACACTTGGCTTCATCACCGCCGGTAGGGAATTTCACCCACCCCCGAAGGATATCATATGTAGTTTTCTATCATTATTATTTTAGCATATCTTCAAAATAAGTAAAATTTAAAGTTTCAGATTAGTTTACTAAACGATGAAAAACCAGTAGATCAGTCCCCATACAAGAGACATGGTCAGCAATACACCGAGTAAAATCCAATTCTTTTTATTCATTATAGTCCCTGCTTCCTTACTTTAGTCAAGTTGCTACCATGTGCTCTTTTCCTTGTTCTCATAAGTATACTGCTCACAGTTTCAAGACTATGTAAGCAATGAAAAGTCCAATTGCCGACTTTTCAACCATAACTAGCAACAATTTTTCAGAAAAGAACTTTGAGAAAAAAGCCTATCAAAAAAAGAGAGAGCATCTCTGCTCCCACTTTTCTTCTTATTCTGCGTCTGTGACTACCATTTTTTCCATTGTGTCGCCATTTCTCATTTTTCTAGCAGTTTCAAGGCCAGAAGTCACTTTACCGAACACTGTGTGAACACCGTTCAAGTGTGGTTGTGGTTCGTGTACAATGAAGAATTGGCTTGAGCCAGTGTCTCTTCCAGCGTGAGCCATGGATAAGCTTCCCGCTTCATGCTTATGTGGGTTTCCTTCTGTTTCACACTTGATAGTAGTACCGCTTCCGCCTGCACCAGTGCCTGTAGGGTCTCCACCTTGGCTTACGAAACCAGGGATTACGCGGTGGAAAGTTACACCATTGTAGAAACCTTCGTTAGCTAATTTTTCAAAGTTCGCAACCGTATTCGGCGCTTCGTTCGGGTAAAGTTCGAATTCGATCTTTTCGCCATTTTCCATAAGTATGTATCCTGTTTTTGCCATAATGAGCATCTCCTTTTTATTAAACTGAAACCATTACTTATGATACAGGAAATTTGATTGAAAAGGAAGCAAGACGCAGAATCGATTGTTCCATAATGGATAAGAACAAAATCGCTAACGCGACCTAAAACCACGTCCCAAATGAGATATTAATCTCTTGGGACGTTTCTCGCCTTTCGCATAGTACCATTACAGAACGGACAGACCGTTTCTACTTCTTCGCCTTCCCCTAAATCAAAGGAAAAGTCATCTACTACGAAATCAGGGACTTCGTCCTCTCGCCCACAATCAATACACCTAAATGTAATCATTTCATCTTCTTCTATCTCATCAAAATCAAACAATGCATCAATTTCACTATCATCCAGCTCTTTTTTCTTTGCCACACTTCTTCATTCCCTTCGCTTTTATTATTTTCATATCGTCCATATAATGATATAGATATCCATAATCACCATGATACACTTCCGCTAAGTCCATTACTTTATTACAGCCTGGACATAGGAGAGGGTCCTTTTCAAAAGACTCTATCATACGTTGGCGGTAAGACTTTCTTCTTTTCTCTTTAGTCTCTAATAATAATGAGAGTTGTTTCGTGCGCATGAAGGAATAT
>LQXN01000048.1 GCA_001648575.1 Sutcliffiella horikoshii DSM 8719
TCTCCCCCTGTGAGAGTAGGACGTTGCCAGGCAAATAGAGGAAAACCAGTGCTTATGAAAATAGGTGCTGGTTTTTTGTGTTGTGTGGGAAGGTGGGGGTGGAGAGGAATGTGGGATGTCAGACGGGGTCGAATAGCGGATAAAACGGAAAAGTCGCGGATAAAACGAAAAGTTAGCGGATAAAACGGAAAAGTCGCGGATAAAACCAATAGTTAGCGGATAGAACCGAAATTATCCAGATCTAAAGCAAAGGTTTAGCGTGATTTGCCCATTTGAAGACGGACTTAATCTCCATAAGGATGTCACCCCCAAGGATATGAAGACAATTTGCAGGAGTTTTCAGCATCTAAAAAGCCGTCACTGTCTACATGCAGACCTTCCCCCTATTAAAAATTGCAGGTTTCCAAGCTCATCTTCGCCTTCAATAAGGTTTGACACTAAAAAACAGCCCATCTTTTTTATTTCAAGACAAACACAGACTAGTAGGCCTTACATACACTAGATGTAGGAGATTGGTAGGCTGTTATTTTACTAAAGTAGTATTACAATTGGTCAATCTGGTTAGAATAGTGGATGGAGGTGGAGAAAGAGATATGAAGTCAGCCATTCATTCATCAGTTGGGGAAACATGTGTTATTTGTGAAAAGCAGAAAGAAAGAGGAATCCATTTGTACACCGAGTTTATCTGTACAGAGTGCGAGGGCGCGATGTTGCAGACAGACGTAGAGGATCCAAACTATAAGTTCTATTTAAAACAGCTCCGAAAGATTACGATCCCAAAGATATTTTCCTAGTATCGCTGTTCTGAACCGTAGACATGTGTAAGGGGACCTCTGAATATTTTAAAACCAATTGAAAAGTCCATTAAAGGGCTTTTATTTTTTGCTTTGAGTATGGGTCTATCCGTTATAATGGTAGTAGACAAGAACAGGAAAAAGGTAGTTAGAAGGTGAGTTAATGTTGGATCAGAGTAGGACACCGCTGTTTTCAGCGCTAAAGAAGCATGTGGAGGGTTCGCCATTGTCCGGTCATGTACCGGGACATAAATATGGGGCTGTCTTCCCTGCTGAGGCGAGTGGTTATTTTGAAGATATATTGAAACTGGATGTTACAGAAATTACAGGGTTGGATGATTTGCATGATCCTGAGGGGATAATTGAGGAAGCGCAGAGGTTGGCTGCTGATTTATATGGGTCGGATAATACATATTTTCTTGTGAATGGATCGACTGTCGGGAATCTGGCGATGATATTGGGTACTTGTACGAGGGGCGGGAAAGTGCTCGTTCAGAGGAATTGCCATAAATCAATATTGAACGGCTTGGAACTCGCCGGGGTGGAGCCTGTATTTTTATCGTCTGTGGTGGATGAGCGTCTCGGGGTGGCGGTATCCATTAAACCGGAACAGTTGAAGGAAGCTTTGGAGACGGTGGAGGGGATTGAAGCGGTTATCTTAACCAATCCCAATTACTATGGAGTAGCCATGGATTTGGATGAGCTAGTTGCGATGATCCATGCCTTTGACATTCCGGTGTTGGTGGATGAAGCGCATGGGGCACATTTTGTACTGGGAGAGCCTTTTCCTAAAACAGCACTGGCTTCTGGTGCGGATTTGGTCGTGCAATCCGCCCATAAAACTTTGCCGGCCATGACGATGGCATCCTTTTTGCATGTGCAGGGTAATTTGGTAAAAAAGGATCAAATCACTCGTTGTTTAAAAATGCTGCAATCGAGTAGTCCCTCTTATCCATTGATGGCATCATTGGATTTAGCGAGATTTTATCTTGCTTCATTAAAAAAGCAGGATGTATTAGATATCTATAATAGCATAATGGCTACTCACCAAGAGATTGGGAACATCAAAGGGGTGGATATAGTTTGGCCCCAAACTGGATTGCAAGTGGATCCTTTAAAGCTGACGGTTCGTTCCACCACTGGTTTGAGTGGATTTGCCCTACAGGAGCTTTTGGAAAAAGAAGGTCTTTATGTCGAGTTGGCAGACCCTCAGAATGTATTAATTATTTTACCGTTGGCGGTTCATGATAGAAAACATGATATGATAGAGAGAATAGGCCGGGCTTTACAAGGGAAAACAGAGAGGGAAGTAGTGACAATTCAGTTGGTCGTTCCCCCGTACCCTGCAGAGTTAAGCCGATTGGCCATTCCTTTCAGTGAACAACATGACTATATGGTGGTAAGATGCTGTTTGGAGGATGCCCTCGGGGAAATTGCAGCCGAACCGGTTATTCCATATCCACCGGGGATTCCCCTGCTTTTTAAAGGAGAGAGGATCACACGTTCCACCCTAGAGTGCATAAAGGAACTCAAAGAGCTCGGTGCTAGGTTTCAAGGAAGTGAATGTTTAAAAAGTAATTATATGTTCATATATAAGAAGGAAAAGGAGTAACAAGCTTGTGAAGGGAATATTCATTACATTTGAAGGACCAGAGGGTGCTGGGAAGACCTCTGTCATCCAGAAATTAGCGGAAGAACTTAAAGAAGAAAACTATCCAGTTTTGTTGACAAGGGAGCCTGGTGGCATAGCCATTGCCGAGCAGATCAGAAGTGTCATACTGGATTGTGATAATACAGAAATGGATCCGAGGACGGAGGCATTGCTTTACGCTGCGGCCCGCCGCCAGCATTTGGTGGAAAGGGTTATTCCTGCCTTGAAGGAGGATAAGATTGTGTTATGCGATCGTTTCATTGACAGCTCTTTGGCTTATCAAGGGTATGCAAGAGGTATAGGGGTAGAGGATGTACTCAGTATCAATGAATTTGCTACAGAAAAGATGATGCCGTCCTTGACCATCTATTTTGATATTGAGCCAGAAGCAGGACTTGAGCGAATTGCAGCGAATACTAAACGTGAAATTAATCGTTTGGATCAAGAGAAGCTGGATTTTCATTATAAGGTGAAAGAAGGCTATGACCTTGTGAAAAATAAATATCGGGACAGATTTGCCGTGGTTGACGCCTCTCAAGATTTTGAAACGGTATGCGGGCAGGTAAAGGAAATCCTTGTCTCTTATTTTACAGAGCATGGATTCTAAGAATGGAAATATTTATTCCTGCCGATGAAATAATGAAGTAACACATATTTAATGGTAAAATAAAGGAGGAGCTATTTATGAAGATGATAATGGCTGTTATACAGGATAAAGATAGCAATAGATTGATGAATGCTTTGGTGGAGCATAATTTCCGTGCCACCAAGCTTGCTAGTACTGGTGGATTCCTGAAATCAGGAAATACGACCTTTATGATCGGTACGGAAGATGTGCGTGTCCAAAAAGCTCTGGATATCATCAAAGACAACTGCCAGCACCGTCAGCAGTTGGTTGCACCTGTATCTCCGATGGGAGGGAACGCGGATTCCTATGTTCCTTATCCGGTAGAGGTGGAAGTCGGCGGCGCCACTGTCTTTGTATTGCCGATTGAACATTTTCACCAATTTTAAGTTTGAAAAGCGGCTGAAATGGCTGCTTTTTTAGAAGGCTGTTTTACACAAGTAAAAGCCTAAGGAAAGGGACGTTCAGCATTGAAAATATCAACCGATCTCCGTACAAGTGTAGATAAGGGAAGAATGGATCCAAGAGGCGCAAACATTTCTGCAAATGCCTTTGGAGAGGTTATGCAAAAACATTCTAATAAATTGCATTCCGAGCAGCTGCAAAGGTTGATGAAGGATATAGAAGTGGTTGGGGACCGCCTGGGGAATTCACGTTCTTTTCAAGACTTGGCAAAATATAAGACTCTCGTAAAGCGATTTATGGAAGAGGCGGTTGAGTTTGGAATGGAGCTGAACCAATCCCACCATTGGACACATGATGGGCAGTCGAGGCACCTGCATGTCATAAAGCAGGTCGATGAGGCGCTGATCGGTCTTACAGATCAGGTAATGAATCAAGAAGAATCAAGAATAAACATATTGAGCAGTATTGGTGAGATTAAAGGACTGCTTATCAATTTATATATGTAAGTTAGTGAGTGATGATGGTGATTAAAAGTTGGTCTGATCTGCAAAGCCAGCCTACTGTTGCAAGGATTGTAACCAATAGTTTGGAGCGGGACAGGATCGCCCATGCCTATTTGTTGGACGGTATGAAAGGCACAGGGAAAAAAGAGGTCAGCTACCTATTCGCAAAAAGCTTGTTATGCAGGGAGCGAACAGGGGTGAATCCTTGTCAGGCTTGTTCTAATTGTAAACGGATAGACTCTCGTAATCATCCGGATGTACATGTACTTGAGCCGGATGGGAATTCTATAAAAAAACAACAGATTCAATACTTACAAGAGGAATTCACTAAAACAGGTTTGGAGTCTAAAAGAAAGATATACATCATTGAGCATGCTGATAAAATGACGACAAACGCTGCCAACAGCCTGTTGAAATTTCTAGAGGAACCGAATCAGGAAACATATGCCTTCCTATTGACGGAAAATGTCAACCAGATGCTGAACACCATCATTTCCAGATGCCAACCCCTTTCATTCCGAGCATTAACATCTGAGGGACTGGTAAATAAACTGATGGCGGAGGATATTTCACTTCCATTGGCAAAGTCTGCTGCATCACTTACGAATAGTTTAGGGGAAGCAGTAGAATTATGTCGAGATGATTGGTTTGCGCTGGCTAGAAATTTAGTGATAAAATTGTATGAAGCGATATTTAATCGTCCGCAAGCATCCTTGCTATTTATACAGGAAAAATGGATGCCTCATTTTTCAGATAGAAGACAATTAGAGATTGGTTTAGATTTAATGCTATTCATTTATAAAGATATGCTCTATGCTCAGTTATCCAAAGAGGGGCAAATGGTGTTTGTCGACGAAAAGGAACTGATTCAGAAGTTGGCTCTCCAGACGACTCAACAGCGAGTGACCGAGCATTTATCCTATATATTGCAAAGCAAGTCTCGGTTAGCATCGAATGTGAATCCGCACCTTCTAATGGAACAATTAGCGTTAAACTTGCAGGAGGGATATTAGTTTGTATGAAGTAGTAGGAGTTCGATTTAAAAAAGCAGGGAAAATATACTATTTTGACCCCAATGGGCTTGATATAAAAGACAATGAGTTTGTCATCGTCGAAACGGTAAGAGGTGTGGAGTTCGGAAAAGCTGTCATCGGTCAAAAGAAAGTCGACGAAAATGATGTCGTGCTCCCATTGAAAAAAGTGCTCCGTATTGCTGACCAAAAAGATCGCCTAATTGTAGATGAAAATAAGAAAGCGGCTAAAGAAGCGTTTGATGTTTGTTTTACAAAAGTGAACGACCATGGTTTGGATATGAAGCTGGTGGATGTGGAATATACATTCGACCGCAATAAAATCATTTTTTACTTCACAGCTGATGGGCGTGTGGACTTCAGGGAACTTGTAAAGGACCTGGCTTCTATTTTCCGTACCAGAATCGAGTTGAGACAAATCGGTGTACGTGATGAGGCAAAACTATTGGGCGGAATTGGCCCATGTGGACGGATGCTTTGTTGCTCTACATTCCTTGGGGATTTCGAACCGGTCTCCATCAAGATGGCAAAGGATCAAAATCTTTCACTGAACCCTTCGAAGATATCTGGGTTATGCGGCCGTTTGATGTGTTGTCTGAAGTATGAAAATGATGAATACGAGTCCGCTAAAGAACAATTACCGGATCTGGATGAAGTCATCAAGACACCGAATGGAATGGGACGTGTGGTAGGTCTCAATATCCTCGAGCGCGTGTTGCAGGTGGAGCTATCCGGGAAAGACCGAGTGGTGGAGTTCTCTTTAGATGAACTTATGCAAGAAGGAGCCGTTTCTACGCAAGCCACAGATTAAGAGGTGGAGAACTTGGACAAGAAGGAAATATTTGATTCTGTCAGCAATATGGAAGAACAGATTGGACATTTATATAAACAGCTTGGTGACTTAAAGGAGCACCTTGCCCTCATTATCGAAGAAAACAACAGTGTGCTGGTGGAAAACAGCCATCTCCGTAAGCGTCTGGAACAGATGACCAAAGAAGAGGAGCAAGCCTCTACCACCAAACAGAAGCACAAGAAGAAACAGCAGGAGCAAAACAAGCAAACCGATGTGGGGGAAGGCTATGATAATTTAGCCAGGCTGTACCAAGAAGGGTTTCATATATGCAACCTGAATTTCGGCAGTCCCCGAAAAGAAGGGGACTGTATGTTTTGCTTGTCTTTTCTTAATAAGAAGTAAAAAAGTCGCTTCTCCGTTAATCGGGTGGCGGCTTTTTGTTTTTATAGCTACCCTGAAATAGTTTTTGAGTCCGCGATCAACTCCTGTAGATTTACGTTCCAGGTGTTCGCTTTCCGCGGGGCGGTGCTTGAGCCTCCTCACTTCGTTGCGGGGTCTCAAGTCTACCGCTACCTCCCGCTGGAGTCTCACACCTTGCACTACAATCTACAGGGGAGTTCGGTAAAACATGAAAGCTTCTTATGTTTTTCATAAAACTTGCGATATAATAGGGAAAGATTATGGTACGAAAGGGTTTTGTTAGATGGTAGAGGTAGATCTTATCGGTGATGAGCGGCTCGATTATTTATTGGCGGAGAATTTACGGATTATACAGAGTCCATCTGTTTTTTCTTTTTCCTTAGATGCTGTTCTGTTGGCACAGTTTGCTTATGTTCCAATACAAAAGGGCAATATCATGGATCTCTGTACTGGCAATGGGATTATCCCTTTATTGTTAAGTAAACGAACGAAAGGCTCCATCACTGGCGTGGAAATACAAGAGCGTCTTGCTAATATGGCGCAGAGAAGCATTGACTATAATGGACTGGCAGATCGTTTGAGTATTATGAACGATGATTTAAAGGACCTGCCCTCCATGCTTGGAAATAAAAAATACGATGTGGTGACATGTAATCCGCCGTATTTTCCTTTAGCAGAGAAGGAAGAAAAAATAAATAGTAACATGCACTATGCCATTGCAAGGCATGAAATAGAATGCACTTTAGAAGACGTCGTCCGAGTCAGTAGCCATATTGCCAAACAAGGTGGGAAGGTGGCATTCGTACATCGACCAGGCAGGCTGCTGGATATTGTAACCTTGATGAGAAAATATCGACTTGAGCCGAAGCGTCTTCAATTTGTCCATTCCAAACTCGGCAAGCCGGCCAATACACTTTTAATAGAAGGAATTAAGGATGGAAACCCCGACTTGAAAATCCTTCCGCCCCTGCTTGTTTATGATGAGAATGGCGAATACACCCCAGAAGTAAGAAAAATGCTCTTTGCGGAAGTCAACAGAAGTTAACGTAACAACCTAAGTAGTCTAATAAAAATGAGGGATTCATATGGATTTATGGCAACAAAAAAGCTTTAGCGACTCATACAGTCAAGGTAGACTTTACCTGATTCCAACACCCATCGGTAACTTAGAAGACATCACCTACCGTTCCCTAAGGATGTTAAAAGAAGTAGATTTTATTGCAGCAGAAGATACACGAAACACCAAAAAACTTTGTAACTACTTTGAGATAACTACTCCCCTTATCAGTTATCACGAACACAACAAAGAACAGAGCGGCAGAAAAATAATCGATCTTTTAAAAGATGGCAAGGACATTGGCCTGGTAAGTGATGCTGGCATGCCTTCCATCTCAGATCCTGGCTATGAAATAGTGGTGGAAGCGCTCCAGGAAAAGCTGTATGTCGTCCCTTTACCGGGAGCAAACGCCGCATTGACGGCATTAATTGCGTCAGGAGTCGTCTCACAGCCATTTTATTTCTATGGCTTTCTTGATCGTCAGAAAAAAGAAAAGAAAAAAGAGCTCGAACGGCTGAAAAAGTTCACAGATACATTTATTCTCTACGAATCGCCTCACCGTCTGAAGGATACACTCAGTTTGATGCATGAGATACTCGGTGACAGATCCATCGTAGTGAGCAGGGAGCTCACGAAAAAATTCGAAGAGTTCACACGAGGTAATATCTCTGATGTACTGGCTCTCTTTGAAGAACAAGGCATCAAAGGGGAATGTTGCATTATAATAGAAGGAAACAGTTCAGAAGAGCAAGAAGAAGAAAGTACGTGGTGGAAAGACCTAACCGTTTTGGAGCACGTGCAACAAGTAATGGAGTCAGAAGACTGTTCCTCCAAAGAAGCAATCAAGCTAGTCTCAAAAGAGCGTAACTTACCAAAGAGAGAAGTCTACCAAGCATTTCACGTTGAATAGTACTGAAATTCTCCCTGTAGATTTGTAGTGAAAGGTATGAGGCTCCAGCTGGGGGAGTAACGGTTGTTTGAGACCCCGAAGCGTTGTAAGGAGGCTCAACCAGCGTCCCGCGGAAAGCGTATGCCTGGAACGGAAATCTACAGGAGTTGAACGAGACTGAAAAATCAATTTGCAAATAAAAAAGAGGGTGCAGCAGCACCCTCTTTTGTGTGTCATATATTACTTTGTTTGCAGGTTGTTTTGAATCTCTTGGATGATTTTTTCTGCACCTTCACGGCTTAAGATGATTTTTCCATCTGCAAGAGTAAGGTTGTTGTCAGAAACTTCACCAGTAACTTGGCAAGTCATGTTTGGCTTGTATTTTTTCAAGATGATTTTTTCGTCATCAACGTAGATTTCTAAAGCATCTTTCTCAGCGATTCCCAAAGTTCTGCGAAGCTCGATAGGAATAACCACGCGGCCTAACTCGTCAACTTTACGTACAATACCAGTAGATTTCATAAGAAAAATACCCCTCTCTCAAATTAAAATTATTTAATGCTAATAATCTATCATTTTCGTCATTATTCGACAAATCTAACGTGATTCAATCATAACAATTTTTACAAATTTCGTCAACATCTATGGTTGAAAATATTTGTATTTCTTTTAAAAAATGTATTTCGAAAGCGGAAAGAACCGCTCTGTAGTAAGGGTTCACTAGAATAATGTCTTGGTTAACATTTACAATAACTTACTAATTTTCAATAGAATACAAGTATTATTATAACTATAAATCGACAAAATTCAACAGTATTTTCGACATATTTTTCGACAAATGTCGATAGAGGGAGAAATGGGATTTACGAGGAAAGGTTTTTGAAATTAATGAGAAAAAGTTTTTGTTCAATCCTTAACAATACCGACCCAAACCATGTATAATAGGTATAAAAAATAGGTTATGATATTGATATGTATAATTTAGAAGAAAAACGTTGATCGCTCTCGTCCATCGGGCGGGAGTTTTCTACTTTTATATGTTTCGATTAAAGGGAGGTAGTTTTTGATGGTAGCCGATAAAAAAACTTTTTACATTACAACACCAATCTATTATCCAAGTGGAAATTTACATATTGGCCATGCGTATACAACAGTGGCTGGGGATGCAATGGCACGCTACAAGCGATTGAAGGGCTTTGACGTGATGTATTTGACAGGTACAGATGAGCACGGCCAGAAAATCCAGCGAAAAGCGGAAGAAAAAGGTGTTACTCCTCAAAAATACGTAGATGACATTGTATCAGGAATCAAAGATTTATGGGAGAAGCTTGATATTTCCTATGATGATTTCATCCGTACGACGGAAAATCGCCATAAAGAAGTCGTGGAAAAAATATTCAAGCAAATGCTCGACCAAGGAGATATCTACCTTGATGAGTATGAAGGGTGGTATTCCGTACCTGATGAGACTTACTATCGTGAGCATCAGCTTGTCGACCCTATTAAGGAAAATGGCAAAGTGGTGGGCGGAAAGAGTCCAGACAGCGGACATCCAGTGGAATTGGTGAGGGAGCAATCCTACTTCTTCCGGATGGGCAAATATGTGGACCGACTTCTTCAATATTATGAAGAAAACCCTGAGTTCATCCAGCCGGAATCCCGGAAAAACGAAATGGTCAACAATTTCATCAAGCCTGGTCTTGAAGATCTTGCCGTATCGAGAACCTCCTTTGACTGGGGTGTCAAAGTTCCTGGAGATCCTAAGCATGTTATTTATGTTTGGATTGATGCGTTGTCCAATTACATCACAGCCCTTGGCTACGGCACGGATAATGATGAGAAATACATGAAATATTGGCCTGCAGATGTCCACTTGGTAGGAAAAGAGATCGTCCGTTTCCATACTATTTACTGGCCGATCATGCTGATGGCGCTTGATTTGCCATTGCCAAAGAAAGTATTTGCCCATGGATGGCTGCTGATGAAGGACGGTAAGATGTCCAAGTCTAAAGGCAATGTAGTCGATCCTGTTACCCTGATTGACCGCTATGGTCTTGATGCACTGAGATATTACCTGTTAAGAGAAGTTCCATTTGGAGCGGACGGCGTCTTCACACCGGAAGGCTTCGTGGAAAGAGTGAATTTCGATTTGGCAAACGACCTAGGAAACCTGTTGAACAGAACGGTTGCGATGATCGATAAGTATTTCGATGGTGAGATTCCTGTTTACAATGGGAAGGTGACAGAATTTGATCAGACGTTAAGCGAGCTTGCTGTGAATACTGTACAACAGTATGAAAATGCGATGGAAAACATGGAGTTCTCTGTAGCATTGTCCTCCATCTGGCAGTTGGTAAGCAGAACGAATAAATATATTGATGAAACACAGCCATGGGTCCTGGCAAAAAATGAAGAAACAAATGAACAGCTGGCATCTGTCATGGCCCATTTGGCAGAATCGCTGCGCTACATCGGAATCTTGCTGAAGCCATTCCTGACTAGAACACCAGGTAAGATATTTGCTCAACTTGGAGTGACTGACTCTCTTGCAACCTGGGAAAGCCTGGAAAGCTTTGGACAAATCCCTGCTGGGACAAAAACGGTGAAAGCTGAACCGATATTCCCCCGTCTTGATGTAAAAGAAGAAGTGGAGCATATCAAACAAGTGATGCAGCCGGCTGCACCTGTTGAAAAAGAGGGAGTGAGCGTGGTGGAAGAGGCACCACCGACTTCTGAAGAAATCACTTTTGATGATTTTATGAAAATAGATTTACGTGTAGCAGAAGTTACTCATTGTGAACCAGTGAAAAAAGCTGATAAGCTTTTAAAACTTCAATTAGACCTTGGTTATGAAAAGAGACAGGTTGTTTCTGGCATCGCCAAGTTCTACAAGCCGGAAGAACTTGTAGGAAAGCGTGTCATTTGCGTGACGAACTTGAAACCTGTTAAACTTCGGGGAGAGCTTTCAGAAGGGATGATTCTTGCCGGACAAAAGGATGGAGTGTTGTCCTTGGCATCGGTTGATGCATCCTTGCCATTAGGTGCAAAAGTAAAATAATTAGTTTACGGATAAAATAATTTTATAATAAAAGAGGTGTTTCACGTGTAACAACGGGTTGCACCTCTTTGTTTCTTTATCAATATATTATTTGTTTATATTATTTTGGAAAATCATTTTTAAATCATAAAAACTACTAGGAGTGTTAGATATGTTATTTGATACACATGTCCATTTGAATGCAGATCAGTATGAGGAAGATTTGCAGGAAGTAATCGATAGAGCACGTAAGGACAAAGTAGAAAATATGGTAGTGGTAGGATTTGATCGTAAAACGATAAACCGGGCAATGGAACTTGTGGAGAAGTACGATTTTCTTTATGCTGCTGTAGGTTGGCATCCGGTTGATGCGATAGATATGACAGATGAAGATTTAGCTTGGATTGAAGACCTGGCATCCCATGAGAAGGTCGTGGCCATCGGGGAGATGGGGCTTGACTACCATTGGGACAAATCACCGAAAGAAGTTCAAAAAGAAGTCTTCCGCAGGCAGATTCACCTGGCGAAAAAAGTGAAGCTACCCATTATCATTCATAATCGCGATGCTACAGCCGATGTGGTGGAGATCTTGAGGGAAGAAGAGGCCAAGGAAGTGGGAGGCATCATGCATTGCTTCACAGGAAGCTTGGAAGTGGCAAAAGAGTGCATGGAGATGAATTTCTTCATTTCATTCGGGGGTCCGGTCACCTTCAAAAATGCCAAAAAGCCGAAAGAGGTGGTTAAAGAGATTCCGATGGAAAAGCTCCTCATTGAAACGGACTGTCCATACTTGACGCCGCACCCTTATCGCGGAAAAAGAAATGAGCCGGCTTATGTCAGATTGGTGGCAGAACAGGTTGCCGAGCTTAAAAATATGACAATAGAGGAAGTAGCAGAAAAAACAACAGCAAATGCCAAGAAATTATTCGGCATAAAGTGACAAAGAAACATGTCAAAAAACGCTGATACTTGTCCAGATTCGAGCAAAAACAAATAAGTTCTACCAAACTTCTTCTCTTCATAGGATAATCGTGTCGATAGTTTTCACTTCCCTTTTGTGAGAATTTTCTGCATAATAGACATTACGGTCGAGCCGATGGAAAGGGTTGACAAGTTACATAACTGTCTATATAATCCATTCGAGGAGAAGGAGGCGTTTTTTTACATGTTAAATAGCATGAAAAAACTGTTTTCTGGTACGTTGAGCAGGACGAAACTGGCAATAGTTATTACTAGTTTCATAGTCTTCTCAAGCATACTTGGCTTTGGTGTCTTCCATGGCACAAAGGCTGCTGTAACAGTGAATGTGGACGGTGAGGAAGTCACGGTGCGCACGCACGCAAAAACTGTAGCGGATATTCTGAAAGAATTGGACATAAAAGTCCATCCTGAGGACCGACTGGAACCTTCAAAGGAAACCCTGGTCAGTGATGCCATGCAGATTGTCTGGGATCCGGCTAAGGAAGTGAAACTTGTCATCGATGACAAGGAACGTTCCATCTTTACGACAGCAGAGACAGTACAAGAATTATTAGCAAAAGAAGAAATAGATATACAAGAGCACGATAAGGTTAGTCAAGATTTAAGTACCCCAATCAAGGATGATTTAATCATTGCCATCGAGAAGGCATTTGAAGTTACCTTGAATGTAGGGGGGGAAAAGCAACAAGTATGGTCTACTTCGACTACGGTCGCTGACTTTTTAGAACAGCACGATATCACAGTAAATGAACTTGACCGAGTGGAGCCTAGTCTAGAAGAGTTGGTAGCAAAAGATGCTGTAGTAAATATTACTAGAGTTGAAAAAGTCACCGATGTAGTGGAAGAGCCTATTGATTTTGGAGTTGTAACGAAAAGTGATGATACCCTCGACAAAGGGAAGGAGCAAGTGGTCCAGCAAGGTGAAGAAGGGACCGTTGCAAATCATTATGAAGTCATTTTAGAAAATGGCAAAGAAGTATCCCGTGAATTGGTGAAAACAGAGACGGTCAAAGAATCCTTGGATCGCATCGTCGCTGTCGGAACAAAAGCTCCGCCACCACCACAGGCGCAACCTCAACAGGTGGTGTCACGTAGTACAGAATCAAGCTCAGAGGAGTTCTATGTTTCCTCTACGGCGTATACAGCTTATTGCAATGGGTGCAGTGGCGTGACAAGTACGGGAATCGATTTGCGATCTAACCCGGGAGCGAAAGTGATTGCTGTAGACCCAGATGTCATTCCTTTAGGAACAAAAGTGTATGTGGAAGGCTATGGCTATGCAGTTGCTGGAGATACTGGCGGTGCCATCAAAGGACACAAGATCGACGTATTCTTCTCAGATAAGGACGCTGCTTATCGTTGGGGAAGGAAAAAAGTAAAAATCAAGATTGTTGATTAATTCGTTATATAAGTCAGCAGGGGCTTTCATGCCTCTGCTTTTTTCTGTTCTGGTAAAATAAATATTAGTCAAAAAAGACAAAATAAAGTAGAATACATACTATTGTTTGTTATTTACATTTCGTTTCAATTAATTAGACGTTTATCATAGACGGAAAGTTTCACCTTTTTGGAGGGAAAAATGAAAATAAAAGAAATTATCGTGGTGGAAGGAAAAGATGATACAGTGGCCATAAAAAGGGCTGTGGACGCCGATACCATCGAAACTGGCGGCTCTGCCATCAACGAGGAGATTTTAAGCCGAATAAAGCATGCCCAGGATACACGGGGGGTCATTGTATTCACCGATCCCGATTATCCTGGTGAAAAGATCCGGCATACCATCAGGCAAGCCATTCCCGGCTGTAAGCACGCCTTCCTGCCCAAAGATAAGGCGCGCGGTAAAAACGGAAAAGGAATTGGTGTGGAGCATGCCACAGTGAAGGATATTCAACTGGCGCTAGAAGGTCTGCATCAGGAATATGAACAGGAAACGGAAGAGATTCCGTTTGAAGCGCTTGTTTACTATGGACTGGTTGCCGGTCTTGGTGCGAAAAGTAGAAGAGAACGACTCGGAACGGAGCTTAATATAGGCTATACAAATGGGAAGCAGTTACAAAAGCGCCTGCAGATGTTCCATATTTCTTTGGATAGACTGAAGCAAGCGATTACGAAAATAGACCAGGAGGAGCAATGAATGCATAAAGATATTGCCACACCGAAACGAACGAAAGAAATACTTGATAAGTACGGCTTCTCTTTTAAAAAGAGCTTAGGTCAGAACTTTCTTATAGACACCAACATCCTGCGCAATATTGTGGAGTATGGGGAAGTATCAGAAAAAACAGCTGCAATTGAAATAGGGCCGGGGATCGGTGCGTTGACCGAGCAGATTGCTAAAAGAGCGGGAAAGGTATTTGCTTTTGAGATAGACCAAAGGCTTCTGCCGATTCTTGAAGATACCCTTTCTCCTTATGATAATGTCACTGTCATCCACAAGGATATCTTAAAGGCGGATGTAACCGAATTGATTGGAGAAGAGTTAAAGGCTTATGAAGAAGTAAGGGTGGTGGCCAATCTCCCGTACTATGTCACTACTCCAATCATCATGAAGCTGTTGCAGGAAGGATTGCCACTTAAAAGCATTACGGTCATGCTGCAAAAAGAAGTGGCGGAGCGTATGGCGGCGAAGCCTGGGACCAAAGAGTATGGCTCCCTGTCCATTGCAGTGCAATACTTTACGAAAGCGGAAACGGTCATGATTGTCCCGAAAACGGTATTTGTCCCACAACCGAATGTGGACTCTGCAGTCATACGCCTGCTTGTGCGTGACGAGCCACCTGTAAAGGTGAAGGATGAGGATTTCTTCTTTGAAGTGGTCCGTGCAAGTTTTGGACAAAGAAGAAAGACGATCCTGAACAATCTTACCAGCCATCTGCCAAACGGCAAGGCAAAGAAGCAGGATATCGAAACGGCACTTGCAAACAGCTCCATCGATCCAAAAAGACGCGGCGAGACCCTTTCCATAGAAGAGTTCGGTCCATTAAGCGATGAGCTGTATAAAATATTCAAAACAGAAACGGCCTGAGTTGAAGGGTCGTTTTTTTGTGTTAGCTGCTTGATCAGGAAACCCCCAGATAGAGCAGTATCACAATACCCTGGGAACACTGGAAAATCATGATAAACATCACGTACCACAAAGCACAAACTTCCTATCTGCTCCAACCTGCTCCAACCAAAGGAAAATGCTCACACACCTCCAACATCCTGCATACTCTAGGTTAGATAAACCGTTGGGGTAAATGCCTTCTCCCAGTTGGAGGGAAATGATGATGCTGAAAATTGGAGACATTGTTGCACGAAAATCCTATAATTATGACCTGCTTTTTCGTGTGATGGATATACATGAGAATGAATTAAAACAGCGTGTTGTTTTATTATATGGGGAAGATGTCAGGCTGATGGCCGATGCCCCTTACGATGACCTGAAAGTGGTAGATGGAAAAGAACAAATGACCAGGAAGCAAAGGGCAGAATCCAAGGTTAACAGGTCTTTGCAGCTATTGGAACAGGACTATCAGCTTATTCGGGAAAAAAATGAATATGAAGCAACAAGTGGCTATAGTACAGAGCAGAACTATTTTCAGGTGCCGGGAAAGGTCTTGCATTTGGATGGCGATCCCCTGTACCTGAAAAAGTGCCTGGAGCTCTATGAGAGAATTGGGGTGCCGGTCCATGGGGTGCATGCGAACGAAAAGGAAATGCCCCTTAAAATAACCGAGCTGATGGAAAGATACAGACCTGACATTCTTGTTGTCACAGGGCATGATGCTTATTCCAAGAGCAAGGGGAAAGCATCTGATATTAAAGCATACCGGCATTCATGGCACTTTGCACAAACAGTGAAAGAAGCCCGGAGGATACAACCGAACTTAGATCAGCTGGTCATTTTTGCAGGAGCGTGCCAATCCCACTTCGAATCGTTGATACAGGCAGGCGCAAATTTTGCCAGCTCTCCTTCCCGCGTGAATATTCATGCGCTGGACCCGGTTTATATTGTCGGCCGGATCTGCTTCACCCCGTTCATGGAAAGAGTGAATGTATGGGATTTATTGCGGAATACTTTAACAGGCGATAAAGGGCTTGGTGGAATAGAAACCAGAGGGGTCCTCCGCACGGGAATGCCCTTTAGGCCATATAAGGAAAATGAAGATGAAAGCTCTTAACGATGAAAAGTTAAGGGCTTTTTGTCGTATTTTCACTGCCTTTTCCAAGTAGATTCACCCTTGATTTTATAAGGCAATGCATGAGTTTTTAAATTTTATACATAATTCTGCAGTTTATTGTACAAAGTAAATGTAGACATATGAAGATAATTGTTGAATGAAATATATTGACAGGTTGCTTTTAGGGTTGTTATAATTTTAAGTTTTATTTGATTTTTGGTTAAAAATATGTTACACTAATTATAGTATAGTGAGGTGGAGTAAAATGGGAAAAACGTTAGTAGATATCAAAAGGACGTTAGATTCTAATTTAGGGAAAAAGTTAACTCTTCGTGCTAACGGTGGTCGCAGAAAGACAATCGAACGTATTGGGATATTAGCAGAAACTTATCCATCGGTATTTGTAATAGAACTAGATCAAGACGAAAATGCTTTTGAGCGTGTATCCTACAGCTATGCAGATGTCCTCACAGAGACGGTACAACTTACATTTTTTGAAGAAGGAAATATGGCTATAAGTGGGCAGTAGACAATATGTTTGCTGCTTTTTATTTTGCTTAAAATACCCTAGCTTTTAATTGGAGCGAAAGGCTTGACTCCTGAGTGAGGTAGCGGTAGGTTGAGACCCCTGAAGCGGAATGAGGAGGCTCAAGCCCCGCCCCGCGGAAAACAAAGCCTGTCGCGGAGATCAACAGCGAGACTTAAGGTAATCCATCAAATACATAAATATCCGCTTATAAAATCATGAAAGCCTCCCTATACTAATGATGTCGCGACAATTGATCATTATAAGGGGGGCTTTTCTCTTGAGCAGACGTAGAAGCATGATGTCTCACCAACTTAAAGAGGAACTGGCAAAGGAACTTGGCTTTTATGATGTAGTCCAAAGCGAAGGCTGGGGCGGTATTAAAGCGAAGGATGCCGGGAATATGGTCAAACGGGCAATTGAAATCGCAGAGCGACAGCTTGTTCAGAATCAACAGAAATAAGAACCTTTCTAAACCGGAGTGGATGCCACTTCGGTTTTTTGGCAAAAAGCTGTTTTCGTAATGCTTTTCATCTTACTAACAAAGCGTTATTTTAATTACTGTCATGATCTTTTTCCTGGTGATTAGCAACAATCTTTTAGAAAAGAGCCTTGGCAATAGCTTTGAAAATAGTGTTCAGAACATAATATTTCCCATACATGGAGATATTTCTAACTCGGAATATGGTACAATACATAGATAATTGGAGACGAATAAAGAAGGTGAAGAAAGTGAGACTGTTAGAAAAAGCACCAGCGAAGATCAACCTGTCGCTAGATGTGCTACATAAGCGCCCGGATGGATTTCATGAAGTGAGAATGATTATGACCACCATTGACCTGGCAGATCGCATCGAGCTATCAGAACGTAAAGATGGTCAGATCAGCATCATTTCCCATAATCGCTATGTGCCTGACGATAATCGGAATTTGGCTTATCAGGCCGCCTCTCTTTTGAAGGAAAGGTATAACGTGCAACAAGGGGTATCCATCGCCATTACGAAAATGATTCCGGTAGCTGCCGGATTGGCGGGGGGAAGCAGTGATGCCGCTGCAACGCTTCGAGGGTTGAACAAGCTGTGGAAGCTTGGCCTTACTCTTGATGAGCTTGCCGTGATAGGAGCGGAGATCGGATCAGATGTATCTTTTTGTGTGTATGGAGGAACGGCCCTTGCCACAGGCAGAGGGGAAATTATAAAGCATATCCCTGCACCTCCCCACAGCTGGATAGTGCTTGCTAAACCGACGATCGGGGTTTCAACGGCAGAAGTGTACAATAACCTGAACCTTGAGAAGGTGACACATCCTGATGTGGAAGGAATGCTTGAGGCCATCCATGAGAATGATTATGAAAAAATGATCGGGCTGGTTGGCAATGTGTTGGAAAGTGTGACATTGAGGCTCTATCCGGAAGTGGCACATATCAAGGAACAGATGAAGCGCTTCGGTGCTGATGCGGTATTGATGAGCGGAAGCGGGCCGACTGTCTTTGGTATTGTCCAATATGATTCAAGGATGCACCGCATTTACAATGGCCTGAGAGGCTTCTGTGATCAAGTATTTGCTGTCAGAATCCTTGGAGAGCGGAACAGTCTTGATTAAATCCGTATATTAATGTTATATTTACATTAGAATATTCGGATTTTAGGAGGAAGAAGCATGAAATTACGTCGAAGTGGTCGTCTTGTGGACATGACACATTATTTGCTGCAGCATCCACAGGGGTTAGTTCCGCTTTCCTTCTTTGCGGATCGTTATGGGTCGGCGAAGTCATCTATCAGTGAAGATCTAGGGATCATCAAACAGACATTTGAACAGCAAGGGGTCGGTACGCTTGTCACAGTACCAGGTGCTGCTGGTGGTGTAAGATATATTCCATATGTGAGCCATGAAGAGTCGGCGGCATATCTTGAAGAACTTTGCGAAATGATTGCAAAGCCGGAAAGATTGCTGCCGGGCGGGTATCTATACATGACCGATATACTAGGAAACCCTAAAGTATTGAATAAAGTCGGTAAGATGTTTGCAACAGCATTCAGTCATAAAAAAGTGGATATAGTCATGACAATGGCCACTAAAGGGATTCCTCTTGCACATGCCGTTGCAAGCTTCTTGAATGTACCTGTTGTCATCGTCAGACGTGACAGCCGAGTAACAGAAGGTTCTACCGTAAGCATCAACTATGTGTCAGGCTCATCCAAGCGAATCCAGACTATGGTCCTGGCAAAACGGAGCTTGGAGATGGGCTCGAATGTCCTGATCATCGATGATTTCATGAAAGCCGGCGGAACCGTGAGCGGGATGGTGAACCTGCTTGCCGAATTCCAAGCAAATGTTGCAGGTATCGGGATCCTGGTGGAATCGGAAAATATCGAAGAACGTTTGATTGATGATTATGTTTCTTTGGCCAAGCTTGATAAAGTAAACGAAAGAGACCGTCAGATAGAGGTTCAGCAAGGAAATTACTTACAGCATGTGAAAGAAAATATCACGTTTAAGTAAAGGGTGTGCAGGAAAATGAAAGTAGTTCATACAGATGCAGCTCCAAAAGCAATAGGTCCATACTCCCAAGGAATAATCGTTAACAACCTGTTCTATAGTTCAGGGCAGATACCTTTATTGGCAAACGGTGAATTGCTTGATGGGGACGTCAAAGCCCAAACGCATCAGGTTTTCAAGAACCTGCAAGCTGTTTTGGAGGAGGCGGGCGCTTCCTTGGAAACGGTAGTGAAGGCGACGGTATTCATTAAAGACATGAACCAATTTGGGGAAATCAACGAAGTTTATGGAGAGTATTTTCATACCCACAAGCCAGCAAGATCCTGTGTGGAAGTGGCTAGACTGCCAAAGGATGTCCTTGTAGAAATAGAGGTAATTGCACTAGTAAAATAGATTCTGTTCAATTTGACCCAATTTGCCCAAAATTTTCAAAAAAATTTTTGAAAAGAAGAAGGAATTCAAGAAAATTTAGAGAATTTATAATACTAAGTTTTCTATTGGGACAAAAGGTGGTGAACAGAATGGAAGTAACTGACGTAAGATTACGCCGCGTAAATACCGATGGTCGCATGAGAGCGATTGCATCCATCACTTTGGATCACGAATTCGTAGTTCATGATATCCGTGTAATTGATGGAAACAACGGCTTGTTCGTTGCGATGCCTAGTAAACGTACGCCGGATGGAGAATTCCGAGATATCGCACATCCGATCAATTCCGGAACGCGTGGAAAAATCCAGGAAGCGGTTCTAGCAGAGTACCACCGCTTAGGCGAATTAGAAGTAGAATACGAAGAAGCAGGCGCTTCTTAATCGATAAAAGGTGAAACAGGCTGTCATGCGGCCTGTTTTTTCTTTGGCCTTCTTTTTGTCAAAAAAATGTACTTTCGTGTACTTCCTTGAAAAAGGCCCCGTTTTAGGATATATTCGTAATGGATAATTAGGTGAAAATGGAGGCCGTTATGATAAATCGATATGCCGTAATATTAGCAGCAGGTCAAGGTACACGAATGAAGTCAAAACTATATAAAGTGTTACACCCTGTTTGTGGAAAGCCAATGGTACAACATGTTGTGGATCATGTTTCAGCACTGCAGTTTGAAAAAATCGTGACAGTGGTTGGACATGGAGCGGAAACTGTACAGAGCCATCTTGGAACAAAGAGTGAGTATGCCCTTCAGGCAGAACAGCTGGGGACGGCACATGCGGTCATGCAGGCAGCACCGATGTTAGAGGATAAAAAAGGCGTAACCTTGGTCATTTGTGGAGATACTCCCCTTATCACACCGGAAACGATGCAGGAGTTGCTTGATCTCCACGAAAACACCGGAGCCAAGGCAACGATCTTGACGGCGTATGCGGAAGATCCTACAGGATATGGCCGCATCATCCGCAACGGTGAGGGGCATGTCGGGAAGATTGTGGAGCACAAAGACGCAAGCGAAGAAGAGCGTAAAGTGACAGAAATCAATACGGGCACTTACTGCTTTGATAACGAAGCACTTTTCACAGCGCTCAACAATGTATCCAATGACAATGTTCAAGGCGAATATTACCTGCCGGATGTCATCGAAATCTTGAAAGAACAAGGCGATATCGTTTCTGCCTACCAGACGTTGGACTTTGATGAAACACTTGGAGTCAATGACAGAGTGGCACTTTCCCAAGCAGAAAGAACGATGAAGAAAAGAATTAATAAAAAACATATGATCAATGGAGTAAGCATCATTGATCCAGATAATACGTATATCTCAGCAGATGCAGA
This sequence comes from Sutcliffiella horikoshii DSM 8719, assembly GCA_001648575.1. Classification (GTDB taxonomy): domain Bacteria; phylum Bacillota; class Bacilli; order Bacillales; family Bacillaceae_I; genus Sutcliffiella_A; species Sutcliffiella_A horikoshii. The sequence goes on from LQXN01000048.1 coordinate 21,139, forward strand.
AATTGGCAGAGATACTGTCATCAACCCTGGTACCATCATCTTAGGTGCTGCTAAAATTGGGGAAGATTGCATGATCGGTCCAAATTCCGAGATCAAAGACTGCCAAATTGGGGATCGTACAACCATCCGCCAATCTGTGGCACATGACAGCGAAATTGGAAACGATGTAAATATCGGGCCGTTCGCTCATGTCAGACCGGAATCAAAGATCGGAAACGAAGTAAAGCTCGGTAACTTTGTGGAAGTGAAAAAAGCGACATTTGGAAACGGAAGCAAGGCTTCCCACCTCAGCTATATTGGAGATGCGGAAGTAGGAGCGGATGTGAACCTTGGTTGCGGTTCCATTACAGTCAACTATGATGGCAAAAAGAAATATCTAACAAAAATCGAAGACGGTGTTTTTGTAGGGTGCAACTCCAACCTGGTAGCACCTGTGACAATCGGCAAGAACGCCTATGTTGCAGCAGGGTCCACCATAACGGAAGATGTACCTGGAGAAGCGCTTTCGATAGCTCGCTCGCGTCAAGTGAATAAAGAGAACTATGTAGGGAAGCTTCACAATAAATAAGCTCTGTTAAAAGACTGTTGATTGGAGCAAAAGGCGAAGACTCCTACGGGGGATAGCGACATTCTTGAGGCCCCGCAGGGCGTAGCCCGAGGAGACTCAAGGTCGCCCCACGGAAAGCGAAGCCGGTTGCGGAAATCAACAGCGGCGTTTACAGAGTCTTTTAAAAAAGCAACTATAAATAACCTAGCGGAGGGTTCAAGATATCATGCCAAAGTATGCCGATTCTAATTTGAAAATTTTTACGTTAAATTCCAATACAGCCTTAGCAGAAGAAATTGCTCAACATGTGGGTGTTCCAATCGGGAAATGTTCTGTAGCCCGTTTCAGTGACGGAGAAGTGCAAATCAACATCGAAGAAAGTATCCGTGGGTGTGATGTGTATGTCATCCAATCTACAAGCGCACCAGTGAATGAACACATCATGGAGACCCTGATCATGATCGATGCCCTTAAACGTGCTTCTGCCAAAACAATCAACATTGTGATGCCATACTACGGTTACGGCAGACAGGACCGCAAAGCAAGAGCTCGTGAACCGATCACTGCGAAATTAGTTGCTAATCTATTGGAAACTGCAGGCGCGGACCGCGTTATTACGCTAGATTTGCATGCACCGCAGATTCAAGGATTCTTTGACATCTTAATTGACCACTTAATGGGTGTGCCGATCCTTGCGGAGTACTTTGACAGCAAAGGACTTGAAGACCTTGTTATCGTGTCCCCTGATCATGGTGGAGTGACAAGAGCGAGAAAATTGGCAGACCGCTTAAAGGCGCCGATTGCTATCATCGACAAACGCAGACCTCGCCCGAATGTGGCAGAAGTCATGAACATCGTTGGTCATATTGAAGGAAGAACGGCAATTTTGATTGATGACATGATCGATACAGCCGGTACGATTACACTGGCTGCAAATGCCCTGATTGAAAATGGCGCTAAGGAAGTATATGCATGTTGTACACATCCAGTTCTATCGGGTCCTGCTATTGAGCGTATCCAGAATTCCAGAATTAAAGAGTTGGTCGTAACAAACACTATCTCCCTGCCGGAAGAAAAGAAAATCGGAAAACTCACGCAGCTTTCCGTAGCACAGCTTATTGCTGAAGCGATCATCCGTGTTCACGAAGAGAAATCCGTAAGTACTTTATTTGATTAATCTATCAAGTTGATGTTTAACCTTCCGTGAATTGGGGAAATTGTATGAGAGGCAAGTATTTTATTTTCCCAGGAAGGTGATAAGAATGTCAGTATTGCATGCAAATGAACGTACAGAATTCAAAGGATCTTCGAAAACCAAAATCCGTGAGGAAGGATTAATTCCAGCGGTTGTTTATGGGAATGATACAGAAAATAAATCAATCACTGTAGATAGTAAGGAATTTATCAAAACAATCCGTGAAACAGGTCGAAATGGTATCATTTCACTTGAGATTGGTTCTGATAAGCGAAAAGTCATGCTTTACGATTATCAAGTCAATCCGTTGAAAAGCTTGGAATTCGTCCACTTGGACTTCCATGTTGTCAATTTCAAATCTGAGATTGATGTGGATGTGACCGTCCACGTAACGGGAGATGCTCAAGGCGTGAGGGATGGAGGAGTGCTGCAACAAGTACTTCATGAAGTCTCCATCAAGGCACTTCCTAACAACGTACCGGAATCTGTTGAGGTTGACGTTACAAAACTTGAAGTTAATGAAAACATTACAATAGGTGACTTGGACACCTCAGGTAAATATAGCTTTAATCATGAAGAAGATGAAGTGGTCGCTTCAATCTTACCTCCACGACAAGAAGAGGAAATCGATCCTGGAGAAGAGCAAGAACCAGGCGAGCCTGAGCTTGTAGAAGGAAGAGAAGAAAGTGAAAGCACAGAGGAGGAGGCGTAACCTTTAGGGTTACGTCTTTTCTCTTGTTTATGCAGGGTTGCTACTGGATGTACAGAGCAGGAGAGTGGAAATACCTTGATTGATACATATTCCCCCTTCTGATTTCCTTTTCGTCACAGGTTAAAGTAAAATAGTAGGTAGCGAACAGGTTTGTGGGAGGTATCCATGAAAAATTTTTTGCGGTCTTTATTTGGTAAAGAGGAAGAGGTTTCAGGAGGAGAAAGAATGAAGGTTTTTGTGGGGCTTGGAAATCCAGGTCGTCAGTATGAAGAAACAAGGCATAATATTGGCTTTATGGTAATAGATGAGCTAGCGGATAAATGGAATATTCCGTTGACGCAATCAAAATTCAAAGGGATATTTGGCCAAGGTATGGTTAACGGTGAAAAGGTGCTGCTAGTCAAGCCTTTAACATATATGAATTTATCAGGGGAGTGTGTTCGTCCACTATTGGATTTCTACAAGCTTGATGTAGAGGATCTAGTAGTGATATATGATGATTTGGATTTACCTCCTGGCAAGCTGCGTTTGCGCCAAAAGGGCAGTGCAGGTGGACACAATGGTATCAAGTCCCTCATTTTGCATTTGCAGACTCAACATTTCAACCGGATCAGGATGGGCATTGACCGTCCTAAGAATGGACCGTCGATTTCAGACTATGTATTAGGGAAGTTTCATAGTGAAGAGCGACCTGCGATCGATGATAGTATAAAAAAAGCGGCAGATGCATGTGAAGAAAACCTTACAAAAGACTTCTTGCAGGTAATGAACACATTCAATCAGTAATAGAATGTAAAGGTAGCTATCAAGCAGTCCGCTACAAGCTATCCGACCTTGTATAACAATGTTTCTCTCTGTTCATACTATTGGTAAAAGGACCTTTTCCCGTTTGGGAGGGTCTTCGGAAAGTGGAGGGAAGATGATGGCTATCCAGTATCATTGCAGGCACTGTGGCTATAAAGTCGGTACCATCGATACCAAGTCGGTGTTCACCGAAGAATTGGGATTTCATCAATTGTCAGATTCAGAACGACAGGAAATGATAGCATATCAACAAAATGGTGATGTACATGTTAAAACGATTTGCGAAGATTGCCAGGAAGCACTTGACCGTAACCCCGACTGGCATGAACAAGAACGGTTCATACAATAGATTTGCTTTGGTGGGACACCAAAGCCTTTTTGCGTCTAAGAAGGAAGAAGATAGATATAGGAGAACAATCAAGAGAGGAGGATGCTGTTAATGAAAGGTTTTATTCCATATTTTAGTGAAAATGACGACTTCCAATCGGTCCTTGCCGGTCTGCAGGAAGGTTTGCAGGAACAGTTGGTTTCAGGCATCTCCAATTCCGCACGCTCCATGCTGATTGCGGCGTTATATGAGGAGAGGAAGGCTCCTATCCTGCTTATCACACATAATTTATTTCATGCCCAGAAAGTGTATGATGACCTAGCTAGCTTTTTGCCGGAAGATGAATTATACCTCTATCCAGTGAACGATGTATTGGCAGCGGAAATTGGTATCGCGAGTCCAGAATTAAAGGCGCAGCGAGTCGAAGCGCTCAATCATTGGTCTTCTAGGAAAAATGGCATTGTCATTGCGCCTATCGCGGGGTTGAAACGGATCCTGCCGTCGAAGGAAAAATGGCAGCAAACCTTGTTGACCATCGAAGTAGAAAAGACGATGGAACTGGATAATTTGGCAGAGCGCCTTGTCCGCTACGGATATCAGCGTGTGGGGATGGTGGCCACCCCTGGAGACTTCAGCATCAGAGGGGGGATCATCGACATCTATCCTATCACAGAGGAGTACGCGATAAGGATCGAACTTTTTGATGATGAGGTAGAGTCCATCCGCTATTTTACCGTGGAGGATCAACGCTCCCAAAAAGACGTGGATAAGGTAACCATCGGGCCTGCGACGGAAATGCTTCTTACAAATCAGGAGCTTTCAAATGGCCTGGAAACCCTTGAAAAAGAATTAGCGAAAACCGTAAAAAAAGTAAAAAACGAAAAAGTAAAACAGCTGTTAATGGAAAATATCTCGTACGAAATGGAACAGGTACGCAATGGACAAGTGTTTTCCGAGCTGTATAAATATCTTTCTTTCTTTTACAATACGCCCGCTAGTTTACTAGATTATCTTCCTGAGGGCGGCTTGGTCGTCATGGATGAGATAAGCCGTATCCATGAAACGGCTGAGAGCCTGGATAAAGAGGAAGCAGAATGGCTTGTGGAGCTTTTAGCAGAAGGAAAAGCGGTGCATGACCTCTCGTTTTCGTATTCTTTTGCCCAAATCGTACATAGCAAACAACAGCCGTTCCTATATTTGTCGCTGTTCTTGAGGGCGGTACCTCATACGCATCCGGAGAACTTGATCAGCATGTCATCCAAAAGCATGCAGCATTTCCATGGTCAAATGCATTTACTGAAATCGGAAATTGAACGTTGGAGGAAGGCGAATTATGCCGTAGTGGTCCTTGCTTCCAACAAAGAACGCATGGAAAAGCTGGAGACCGTCTTTGCAGATTATGAAATGGATATAAGAAAGCTTTCAAAAGGATCCGCTTTTGCGCACGGGGAGGTCCAGCTTGTAGAAGGGGACCTGCATTCAGGTTTTGAACTGCCGATGCAGAAGCTTGCCGTCATTACAGAAGAAGAACTTTTCAAGAAGAAAGCGAAAAAACCAAAGAACAGACAGAAGCTCTCCAATGCCGAGCGGATAAAAAACTATACCGAATTAAATGTAGGCGACTATGTTGTCCATATTAATCATGGTATCGGTAAGTACTTGGGGATTGAAACACTCGATATTAATGGCCTTCATAAAGATTATATTCATATTAAATATCAAGGCTCCGATAAGCTGTATGTACCTGTTGAACAGATAGACCAGGTCCAGAAATATGTCGGTTCAGAAGGAAAAGAACCGAAAGTTTATAAGTTAGGCGGAACAGATTGGAAAAAGGTCAAAAGCAAGGTGGAATCCTCTGTTCAGGATATCGCCGATGATCTTATTAAGCTCTATGCCGAAAGGGAGGCAAGTGTCGGCCACTCCTTTTCTCCGGACGGGGAAATGCAACGAGATTTCGAGGCAAGCTTCCCTTACCAGGAGACAGAAGACCAGTTGCGCTCCATCCATGAGATCAAGCTTGATATGGAAAGAACTCGCCCGATGGACCGCCTCCTTTGTGGTGATGTTGGGTATGGGAAAACAGAGGTAGCCATCAGAGCTGCCTTCAAAGCGATAGCAGATGGCAAGCAAGTGGCTATTTTAGTGCCGACTACCATCCTGGCACAGCAGCACTATGAAACGATCCGGGAAAGATTCCAGGACTACCCGATTAATATCGGTCTGATGAGCCGCTTCCGTTCAAGAAAACAACAAACAGAAACAATGAAGGGCCTTGGAAATGGCACGGTCGATATCGTGATTGGGACCCACCGATTATTATCCAAAGACATAAAATACAAGGACCTTGGCTTATTGGTAATTGATGAAGAGCAGCGTTTTGGTGTTACCCACAAGGAAAAGATCAAGCAGCTAAAAGCCAATATCGATGTGCTTACATTGACGGCAACCCCGATTCCGCGGACACTACATATGTCCATGCTTGGGGTGCGTGATTTGTCTGTCATTGAAACGCCACCGGAAAATCGTTTCCCTGTCCAGACATATGTGATGGAATATAACGGAAACCTTGTGAAGGAAGCGATAGAACGCGAGCTTGCCCGCGGAGGTCAGGTGTATTTCTTGTATAACAGGGTGGAGGATATCGAACGGAAGGCTGATGAGATTTCCATGCTTGTCCCTGATGCGAGAGTGACATATGCCCACGGCAAGATGACTGAAAATGAATTGGAATCTGTCATGATACAGTTCCTTGAAGGGGAAGCGGAAGTGCTTGTCAGCACGACCATCATCGAAACAGGCGTTGATATCCCGAATGTAAATACCCTGATCGTCTTTGATGCCGACAGAATGGGCTTGTCCCAGCTTTATCAGCTAAGAGGACGTGTCGGAAGGTCGAATCGTGTCGCATATGCATATTTCACTTATCGCAAAGATAAAGTGCTGACAGAAGTTGCAGAAAAGCGACTGCAGTCCATTAAAGAATTCACAGAGCTTGGTTCCGGGTTTAAAATCGCGATGCGTGACTTGTCCATCCGTGGAGCAGGTAACCTCCTTGGTGCCCAGCAGCATGGATTTATAGACTCCGTCGGTTTTGATATGTACTCCCAGATGCTGAAAGAGGCGATCGAGCAGCGCCAGGGTCCGAAAGAAACGAAAAAAGCACATGAACTTTCCATTGATGTCGAACTTGATGCTTATATTCCGGAGTCCTATATTTCGGACAGCAAACAGAAAATCGATATGTATAAGCGATTCCGCGGACTTGAGACGCCAGAAGATCTTGTAGAGCTTCAGGACGAGATGAAGGACCGTTTTGGAACCTATCCGAAAGAAGTGGATTATTTATTCCAAGTTTCCGAAATGAGGGTATACGGCCTCAAGGAGAAGGTAGATTCCATCAAGCAAACAAAGCAGGAGCTTGTGATCCTTATCTCAGAGGAAGCAAGTGAAGTGGTGGATGGACAAAAGCTATTCTTGCTTGGAAATGAGTTCGGCCGCATGGTCAGCCTTGGAATGGAAGGGAAGAAGCTGAAAATCGTCATCCAGACGAAGCGAACATCGACAGAACAGTGGTTACAGGTTGCCATATCCATGATAAAAGGACTAGAAAAGGTGAAAAAAGAAAGCGTGAATGCTTCCTGAAAGGTTTGAGTTTGTGAAGAAACGTCTATATAAATACTGGGGGAATTTACTATCAGAAAAAAACTTTTCCAACATGTATAGAACTCCCTGAGTGTAGGATACTAACTTCAACGAATGGTGAATTCTTCAAAAGCAGGACATCTTGATCAATTCAACCAATTTAACTCATCTCTTTTTATCATCGGATGAAGGAGGCAACTTAAGAAATGAAAGCAACTGGTATTGTTCGTCGTATTGATGACCTCGGTCGCGTTGTAATTCCTAAAGAAATCAGAAGAACTCTTCGTATTCGCGAAGGGGACCCGCTTGAGATTTTTGTCGATCGGGATGGAGAGGTTATCTTGAAGAAGTACTCTCCGATTAGTGAGCTTAGCGATTTTGCTAAAGAATACGCAGAAGCTCTCTATGACAGCCTTGGGCACCCTGTATTAATCTGTGACCGCGATACGTTCATTGCTGTCGCTGGCAGCTCTAAGAAGGAATATTTAAACAAGAGCATCAGCGAGGTAGTGGAGAAATCCATGGAAGACCGCAATTCCGTATTGAAAACGGGTGAACAGCAAGTGGCTATTGTGGATGGACACACAGAAACGCTAGCATCTTATACCATTGGACCTATCGTAGCTAACGGAGATCCAATAGGTGCAGTCGTCATCATGTCTAAAGATAAGTCCCTTGGCGAAGTGGAACAGAAAGCTGTGGAAACAGCTGCAGGCTTCTTGGCCAGACAGATGGAGCACTAATATGTATGTGGAAGCAGCAGACATGCAATCTGCTGCTTCTTTTTTATTGGCTCTTTTCTAAAAGATTGTTGCTATCCTATCCACTAGCAAGAAGTCGGAATTTGTGGATTGTTGTCGTTCGGCATGTAGTTTAATGTGTTTGGAAAGTAAATGGGTCAGTTTGGCTTGTATTTTAAAATTACAGAAAGTATTTCCTTCCGAATGGAAAGTAAATCATCCGCTTTGGAAAGTAAATCAATTCTGAAGGGATATGTTGGGGAGATCTGAGCTTATATCCCGAAAATCATCCACGATGTATGAATCTCTGCATGAATCCCCCCCGCGCTGACGGTATGCAACCATCATTTTCGCTTAAAATATGCTATAATTATACAATTGTACGAATTCCTATAAGGCGGGCTTTTATATGAATGATCTTTCCCCACACTCCTATCAAAAAATTTGGAAAGGTGCGATGATCCTGACGCTTGCAGGTATCCTCACCAAAATTCTAAGCGCAGCATATCGGGTCCCTTTTCAGAATATCGTGGGAGATGTTGGTTTTTATATTTATCAACAGGTATATCCCTTTTACGGGGTGGCCATCATTTTATCTACATATGGTTTTCCTGTCGTCATTTCCAAAATCATCGCAGAACATCCTGAAGAGGGCAGGGAACACGCTGCAAGCAAAATAAGGTGGGTTTCCTTCCTTTTTCTTTCAATGCTCGGGTTTATATTCTTTTTCCTCCTTTATCTAGGGGCGCCTTCTGTTGCAGCCTTCATGGGAGATATGGAGCTTGCGGTGTTGCTTAAGATCGTTTCCTTTTCCTTTCTTTTGCTGCCATTGGTCTCCGTTTGGAGGGGAAGCTTCCAAGGACTTGGAGAGATGACCCCGACAGCTGTTTCTCAAGTGAGCGAACAATTATTCAGAGTGGGCACCATTTTGTTGCTGGCCTATTTTATGGTTGACGCCGGCTTTTCCTTATATGAAGTTGGGGCAGGTGCCATATTCGGTTCTGTTGCTGGAGGGTTTGCTGCGGTCTTGGTACTTTTGATCTTTTACCAAAAGAGGAAAAGGGAGCAGAAACAGACGGCAGCACCTTCAAAAATGTTGCCGTCTTCGAAATCTATTGTAAAGGTTCTTATGCTCCAAGGCTTTACCATTTGTATCAGCTCCCTATTATTGATTCTTTTTCAAATGGTGGACGCATTTACCATCTATGCCTGGTTATTGGAGGCTGGTATCGATGCGCAAAGTGCCAAAGAACTGAAAGGGGTATATGACAGAGGGCAACCGCTTATCCAGCTTGGAACAGTGGTGGCAACGGCCTTCTCGCTATCCCTTGTCCCATATATCATTCTCTCGAAAGACAATGAAGCGGAAGTGAATGAAAAAATAGGCCTCTCGATTCGTGTAAGCATCGGGGTTGGCGCAGGTGCGGCAGTAGGGCTTGCCTGGCTCATTAAACCTGTGAATAGGATGCTTTTCGCCAATGAAAATGGTTATGATGTCCTATTGGTATTAGGCTTGTCCATTCTCTTTTGCAGTATTGCGCTGACAGGGGCTGCGATTTTGCAGGGACTTGGCAACCCGTATCTTCCGGCCCTTTTTGTGGGGATCGGAATAGGCTTGAAATATTGCCTGAATGTTTTATTGATTCCCAGCCATTCCACATTGGGAGCGGCAATCAGTACATTGATTGCTTTCACAGCGGTAGCCGTCATGATGGTCCTGGCTTTAAAAAAGAGGACGGGAACCTCCATTTTCAAGAGAATGCCTGCCATCCCGTTGGTGGTAAGTGTCGCCGTGATGTCGTCTATATTGGCCATCTACCTTCTATTATCAAACTCAATCGTTGGAGACAGCAGGACACTGGCGACCATCCAGAGCATTCTGGGAGTCGCTATCGGTGGAACTGTCTATCTATTACTATTAATAAAAAATCATTTCTTTACTAGGGAAGAGTTAATGCTTCTCCCCTTAGGAAAAAGATTGGCAAAGCTGATAAGGTAATAAAATTTTGAAAAGTTGGTGTCATATATGAATGTAATTAAGGTTTTGGGGATTGGTGCCGGTGACCTCGAGCAGCTTCCGATGGGAGTGTATAAGCAATTAATGAAGGCGGAGCATCTATTCCTGCGCACAAAAGAACACCCTGTCATCGGGGAGCTAGAAAAAGAGGGCCTGGTATACCAATCCTTTGATGCCATCTACGAGCAAGAGGGCACATTCGGCACTGTATATGAAAGAATTGCAGAAGAGCTGATAGCCCTAAGTGCAGAGCAAGAAATCGTTTACGCCGTCCCAGGGCACCCTCTGGTCGCGGAAAAAACGGTGCAGATCCTATTGGATAAAGAAAAAGAAGGAATCATAGAACTCGATATCAAAGGCGGTCAAAGCTTCCTTGACCCAATGTTTACAGCAGTGGGACTCGATCCAATCGATGGCTTTCAATTCCACGACGCAACTGCACTTGTGAAGGAAGCGATCGAACCCACCCAAGCGATGATATTCTGCCAGGTATACGACGCCTTCATCGCCTCGGAAGTGAAGCTGACCTTGATGGAGATGTTGCCAGATGATTACCCAGTGACAATCGTAACTGCGGCGGGATCCTCCATGGAACAAATCACAGAGGTCCCATTATATGAACTGGACCGTGTGGCGGAGATCAACAACCTTACAAGCGTCTATGTCCCTGCGGTGAAAGAGGAAGCACTTCTTTATAAACAGTTCTCCTCCTTCCGTCACACCATTGCGACTTTAAGGGGACCAGGAGGCTGTCCGTGGGATCAGAAACAAACCCACGAATCGCTGAAAAAGTATTTAATTGAAGAAGCATATGAGTTGCTAGATGCCATAGATGAGGAAGACACGGATGGAATCATCGAGGAACTTGGAGATGTCCTTTTACAGGTGATGCTTCATGCCCAGATCGGGGAGGATGAAGGTTATTTCAGCATCGAGGATGTAATAGAAGGGGTCAACGAGAAGATGATTCGAAGACATCCGCATGTCTTTGCAGATACTTCTGTGGAGGATGCAGAAGAAGTGGTGACCAACTGGGAAGCAATCAAAGCGGAAGAAAAAGGGGAAAGAGCCGAGCAGTCCCTCCTTGACTCCGTTGCCAAAGGGCTTCCCAACCTTACAAAAGCTTATCAGTACCAGAAAAAAGCCGGCAAGGTCGGGTTTGACTGGAATGATGTGGCACCGATGTGGGACAAGGTGAAGGAAGAAATGCAGGAGTTGCAGGAAGAGCTTGCGCAAGATGAAACATCTGATCGAGTTGCGGCGGAATATGGGGATGTGCTTTTTGCACTCGTCAACATTGCAAGGTATTATAAAATCGACCCGGAAGAAGCGGTGGCAATGACCAACCGTAAATTTTACCGCAGGTTTACCTTTATTGAAAAGAAGGTAAAGGAATTAGGGCAGTCCTTCGAGAATCTATCATTAGAGCAATTGGATAGCATTTGGGAAGAGGCGAAAAAAAACGGGTTATAATTTGATATGGCAGTAAGCAACGAGAAGTTATATATAGGGGGAGAAAGACTATGCGTTTAGATAAATTTTTGAAAGTCTCGAGAATCATTAAACGCCGCACACTTGCAAAGGAAGTGGCGGAACAGGGCCGTATCTATATCAACGATGTACAGGCAAAGGCAAGCAGCAATGTAAAGGCAGGAGATGAATTGAAAATTCACTTCGGTCAGAAAATCGTCACCGCCTCCATCGATAACATTCAGGAAAATGCCAAAAAAGAAGAAGCGGCCATGATGTATACGATTGTAAAAGAAGAAAGAGTGGAACAAACAGAAGAGTAGACGGCAGGCTTGTTCTAAAAATACATCCCTCTCATATACATGTACTATCTTCAAGTAATGGATAGGTGAGGGATGAATATGAATCAATACTATGATCCGAATCAAGGGAATAAGCAGCAGACTGTCCAAGAGCAAGACATCGTGATGAGAAGTCGCAGATTGTTGGATATCACAGGTGTAAAGCAAGTGGAAAGTTTTGATAACGAGGAATTTTTATTGGAGACCGTCATGGGCTTCCTCTCCGTCAGGGGACAAAATCTCCAAATGAAAAACCTTGATGTGGAACAAGGCGTCGTTTCAATCAAAGGCAAGATCATGGAGATCATTTATCTCGACGATCAACAGGGGGAGAAAGCTAAAGGGTTCTTTAGTAAGTTGTTCAAATGACACTAAGCACCCAGCTTTATACAATGCTTGCCATGATCGGCGTGGGTGCATGGCTAGGAGCGGCCATCGATACGTATGGGCGTTTTCTGAAGCGGGAAAAAAGAGCCAAATGGATCGTCTTCATTCACGACATCCTTTTTTGGCTCTTGCAAGGCCTTATCGCCTTTTATATCCTGCTCATGGTGAATGAAGGGGAACTTCGTTTCTATATCCTCATCGCGCTTGTATGTGGTTTTGCAGCCTACCAAAGCCTTTTCCGCTATTTCTACTTAAGCTTACTTGAAACTATCATTCAGCTTGTCATCAATCTATATCGATTTCTGGAAAATCTCGTTCGTATGCTAGTGATCAAACCAATCCAATTATTGGTACAAGCCCTTATAATTCTTTTGCTGGGAATCTGGAAGTTTGTCCATACCATCTTGCGCTTTTTGCTGCTGGTGGTCTGGAGATTAGTTAAAATAGGTGTATTACCCTTCAAGTGGATTGGTATGCTATTATGGAAGCTGACCCCGAAGGTAATAAAAAAATATTTACAAATACTTTTCAAAAAACTTGAAGGATTTTTCACACTAGTAAAGAATAGGAAACATAGTATAATGAATAGAGTAAAGAACTTTTGGAAAAAGCGCTAGGAAGGAATGATAAGATGAGCGCGGCAAAAAATGAAAAGATATCAAAGATCCATTCCGACTATTCCAAACAAAAACAGGACCAGCAGTTGAAGCAACAGAAAAGACGCCGTGGACTTTATCGCCGTTTATCATTATTCTTTTGTTTAGCATTAGTCTTTGGAATACTAATGGGCAAAACACTCTTAGATCAACGAGCCATCCTTCAAGAGAAAGACGAGAGGAAAGAAGTTGTCCAACAAGAGCTGGCTAAATTGGAAAAAGAACAGCAGCGTTTAGAAGAGGAAATTGTAAAACTGAACGATGATGATTATATTGCGAAGATCGCACGTAGGGATTATTTCATGTCAGAAGATGATGAAATCATCTTCAATATACCAGACGATTCTTCGTCAGAGTAGTCGTTATATTGACACCTCAATTTTGCTCTAGGTATAATGGTAGGTAAAGTGATTTATTTTTATGATTTTAAGGAGGAGCATTTTTTTTATGTCAATCGAAGTAGGCAGCAAGTTACAGGGTAAGGTAACAGGTATAACTAATTTTGGCGCGTTTGTTGAGTTGCCAGGAGGAGCTACTGGTCTTGTTCACATCAGTGAAGTAGCAGACAACTATGTGAAGGATATCAACGACCATCTAAAAGTTGGTGATCCAGTACAGGTGAAAGTGATCAATGTGGAGAAGGATGGCAAAATCGGCCTATCCATCAAAAAGGCAAGCGACACTTATCGTGAGCCACAGCCACGTTCAGCTGCACCGTCACAACGTCCGAACAATAGCCAACAACGCTCAAATCAACGTCCGCCACGAGGAAGAAGAGAAGAATTCAAACCAAAGGAAAACTTCGAACAGAAGATGGCTAGATTCTTGAAAGATAGCGAAGATCGTTTATCTACCCTGAAGCGCAGCACGGAATCAAAACGTGGAGGTCGTGGAGCAAGTAGAAAGTAACTTGCTGCTGAAAATCTCATATATAAAACGTTAACGTTTGAACACGCCCTAAAATTGTGGGGCGTGTTTTTTTGATTTGGTAGAGTACAGGGGGATTGTAGAACAGTTGATTTCCGTTCCAGGCGCTTCGCTTGCCTGCGGGCGGTCCGTGAGCCTCCTCGGCTTCCAAGGCCACTGAAAAAGTACAATATTTTAGTTATCTGATTCATACCGCTGTTGATTTCCGCAAACGGCTGCGCTTTCCGCGGGGCGACCTTGAGCCTCCTCGGGCTGCGCCCTGCGGGGTCTCAAGATTGTCGCTATCCCCCCGCAGGAGTCTTCGCCTATTGCTACAATCAACAGCTAGAAAATTAAAATAAGATTAGTTATTGGGTTTTTCAGTGGCTTCGCCTGCGGGGTCTCCCCTGTCCCTTCTTCCCGCCTTCCACTGCAATCAACTGGTTTTTGCATCTTAATTTAATATTGGCTGTTTTTTACAAAGTTAGTTACTATAGAAAAATTTATACAAATGAGTGAATTGAAGCGGAAGTCACTCGACTCCGGCGGGAGGTAGCGGTAGACTTGAGACCCCGCAACGAAGTGAGGAGGCTCAAGCACCGCCCCGCGTAAAGCGAGTGACTGCAGCGAAAAGGAACGGTCAAACTTTATATCCATTAACAATAATCTTTTAGAAAGGCTCTTTTCTCAAAGATTGTTGCTATTTATGGATGAAAAATTGGCATTTGGACTTTTCATTGTATACATAGTCTTGAATTTGCAAGCAGTATTCTTAGACAACAGTGAAAATAGCACGACAGTAAGGAGTATATCGGGTTGATTGGAAAATACGAAGAAGCAACAAAGTATACGAAAACAGCCATAATGTTAGGGAACACAAAAAAGCTGTCACACCCTCAAGGTTTATTACCCTGAAGCTGTGACAGCTTTTATTTTTATGACCCATACGGGATTCGAACCCGTGTTACCGCCGTGAAAGGGCGGTGTCTTAACCGCTTGACCAATGGGCCTTATAAAGTTGGTAGCGGCGGAGGGAGTCGAACCCACGACCTCACGGGTATGAACCGTACGCTCTAGCCAGCTGAGCTACACCGCCATAAGTTATAAGTGTTTCATAAGATTCACAGGCACCAGTGTTACTGGTCCGTGTCCCTTCCTCTGCAAGTAAAGCCAGGAAGTGAATTCGTCGGGACAACTCGTAGTAATTTCGTGGAAGTGTCGCTCGTCGCTACACCGCCAAAATTATAAAGTGTTTCTAGACAGGAACTTTCGCTCGTCATTACACCGCCATAAGGGGTGTTCTAAGAGCAATTTGACAAATCTCTCACAAGACACAAGAGTTATCATACTAACTTATCATACATATGTCAATAGATTTTAAAAATGTAAGAAAAATTAGAACATTATCCTCGGAATTACCTTTTGAATTTACAAAAACTGATGGGGGCGATTGGCAGATGCGATGATTTCGTGACATCTTTTCCCTCTTTTCCTTGTAATAAGTCGAACTTTTCATCGATTCTGATGGGTTCGTTTGACAAATCTTTTCCTTTTCAGCTTGTATAATGACCCCAATAGATAAAATATGGGAGTGGATATCATGCAGGGACTAGAAAGGGAAATGGGGGAGCCGGTTTCCAATGTTCAGTTGGGAAGACTCAGAACTACAATCATGAAGTCGGTGCATTCGACGAAGACAAAGCTTACGACGATACTTTTTCACCAAGGGTTTCTTTTGGTCTTTATCGGGTTTTTGCTTGGACGAGCCTTGATCCTGAATGAAATAACACCTTTTGCGTTACCGTTTTTCGCAGCAGTGTATTTTATGAAAAAGAAACGGGCGGGGCTTACATTAATAGCCCTTATGATAGGATCGGCAACCGTTTCTGCTATGACGGCCGCATATGTGTTTGGGGGAATGGTTCTATTCGTATTCCTTTTCAAATGGGCAAAGGCATTGAAGATAGAACCGCTTAAATCCATTCCATTTCTTGTTTTCGCATCTGCGTTTCTCTCCAAGACAACCATGATTTATTTTACAACCGGCATTGTTACCTATGATTGGCTGATGATCGGTGTGGAGGCGGGGCTTGGGTTCATCCTTACTCTGATTTTTTTCCAGAGTCTGCCGCTGATCACTATGAGAAAAAAGAGACAGGCTTTTAAAACAGAAGAGATCATTTGTCTCATTATCTTGTTTGCATCGGTATTGACAGGAACAATCGGGTGGACGGCGTATGATCTATCCATAGAACATGTATTATCTCGTTATCTTGTTTTGATTTTCGCATTTGTGGCTGGTGCCACCATCGGATCGACAGTGGGGGTGGTTACAGGACTGATACTCAGCTTGGCGGTAGTTTCCAACTTGTATCAAATGAGCTTGTTGGCATTTGCCGGCTTGTTAGGAGGTTTGTTGCGTGAAGGGAACAAGCTTGGTGTATCGGTGGGACTGCTTCTTGGAACATTATTGATCGGCATTTATGGGGATGGGATGACACTGCTTGTACCTACCATCATGGAGTCCATGGTTGCTGTTGCGCTATTTTTGCTGACCCCGCAAAAGGCGATATCAAACCTTGCCAAATCCATTCCAGGGACAGCCGAGCATACAGCGGAACAGCAGCAGTATATGCGGAAAATCCGCGACGTGACTGCAAATAGAGTGGAACAATTTTCACACGTTTTCCAAGCGCTTTCTAATAGTTTTTCAAAGTTTCAGTTTGAGCATTCCAACACAGAAAAGGAAGTGGACCTTTTCTTGAGCAATGTGACAGAGAAAACGTGTCAAAATTGCTTTAAAAAAGAGCAGTGCTGGACACAGAATTTCCAGAAAACCTATGATTATATGACTCATTTAATGGAGGATACAGAGGAAGGGACCATCAGTTTGAATGTCAAATTACAAAAGGAGTGGGATCGCCATTGCGTCAAATCAGAAAAAGTGAAGACTGTCATCAAAAACGAGCTGGCCCAATACCATGCAAGTGAAAAGCTGAAAAAACAATTACTGGAGAGCAGGAGGTTGGTAGCAGACCAATTGATGGGAGTTTCACAGGTGATGGAAGATTTTGCAAGGGAAATACAGCGGGAGAGGGAGAATCACTATGTTCAGGAAGATCAGATTCTTGATGCCCTCCAAGCTTTCGGGATTGAGATAGAACAAGTGGAAATTTACAGCGTTGAGCAGGGGAATGTCGATATTGAAATGACTGTTCCTTACTGCGAAGGGCGAGGTGAGTGCGAGAAGCTCATTGCCCCGATGCTTTCAGATATATTGCATGAGAACATCATAGTTAAGAAAGAAGAATGCAATGCAGATAATAATGGTTACTGTCACGTATCTTTCGGCTCAGCAAAAGCGTTTGTAGTCGACACAGGCGTTGCGCATGCCGCAAAAGGAGGGGGACTGATTTCAGGGGACAGCTATTCGACCATTGAACTGGGTCATGGGAAGTATGCCATTGCCATCAGTGATGGAATGGGAAATGGTGAGCGCGCACACCATGAAAGCAAGGAAACATTAAAGTTGCTTCAAGAGATTCTACAGTCCGGAATAAAGGAAAAAGTTGCAATCAAGTCGGTCAATTCTGTCCTATCATTAAGGACGACCGATGAGATCTTTACGACACTGGATCTTGCGATGATCGATCTTCAAGATGCTTCAACAAAGTTTTTAAAAGTCGGTTCGACTCCAAGTTTTGTGAAAAGGGGCGAAAAAGTAATAAAAATTGAAGCCAGCAATCTGCCGATGGGTATCATCCAAGAATTCGACGTGGACGTTGTGAGCACTCAGTTGAAGGCGGGAGACCTTCTGATCATGATGAGCGACGGGATTTTTGAAGGGCCAAAACATGTAGAGAACTATGATCTATGGATGAAGCGGAAAGTATCAGAGATCAGGACTGACGATCCGCAGGAAATGGCAGATATCATTATGGAGGAGGTCATCAGAACAAGATCCGGACAAATCCAGGACGATATGACGGTTGTGGTCGCAAAGATAGAAAGGAATATTCCGAAATGGGCAGCCATTCCTGCCTATCATTATCTTTCCAAAAACCAAGGGATGAAGGAGGCGCTTTAATTGTTGAAGATAATATCTAAAATAGTAACCGGTCTTGTGAAAGAAATGGGTGTCCGTCGTGTGATGAAGGAGAATGAAACGGAGGGCAATCAAGTTGGAGTCCTTGCAATGAATACGGGATTCAAGATGGAAAGACAAGCTATGAAACTGGCAGGTCAAGCTAGGAACATGGTGGAAAGGAAGAGCATTGAGTTACGTGTGGCCGGGAATATGATGAAGAGAATGTTCGTCAAGCTGGCAAATGAGGTGAGCGGATTACTAGGCAATAAAGAAATGAGTGTAATGAAAAAAGAAAAGAATCACAAACTGATGCCGAACCAAGCAGCCGGGGTGAACGAACGAATAGGACAACTATTGACACTGCCAATCAATCTGCTGGCAGAATTCAAGTTTGCTCTGTCTCTCCTTAGTAAAAAGGAAGTGCTCGGGGTGAATACCTCTTAGAAGGTAAAATGCATAGAGAAGGTATAATATAAGCCCGTTTCGTCTATGATGGCTAATGTAAATTATACGCATTAGGAGGGGACGAAACGTGTATAAAGGAACGATAAAACAGATTCTATTAATTACCGATGGATGCTCAAATTCAGGGGACGACCCGATTGCCATGGCAGCCCTTGCGAAGGAGCAAGGAATTACAGTGAATGTTATTGGGGTGATGGATGAGGATACGATAGATGAAAGAGGAATGCAAGAGATAGAAGGGATCGCGATGTCTGGTGGCGGCGTCAGTCAGATAGTGTATGCGAAAAATTTATCTCAGACTGTTCAGATGGTGACCAGAAAAGCGATGACCCAAACATTACAGGGGGTTATTAATAAGGAGCTGCAACAAATCTTGGGATCTGACACTTCCATGGAAGACCTTCCGCCGGAGAAACGCGGGGAAGTGATGGAAGTAGTGGATGAACTGGGTGAAACGGTTTCCCTGCAGGTGCTGATTCTCGTAGATACTAGTGCAAGCATGAAATCCAAGCTTCCAACCGTCAAGGAAGCGTTATTGGATTTGGCACTAAGTCTAAATGCGAGAATCGGTGATAACCAGTTTTCAGCCTTTGTTTTCCCGGGAAAACGACAAGAAGTGGAAAAAATCCTGGATTGGACACCGAAACTCGAATCGCTGTCAAGTATTTTTCCAAAGCTATCTACTGGCGGGATCACACCGACCGGTCCTGCCATTCAAGAAGCAATTCCTTATTTTAAAGAAACGCGTAACCTGAGGAGCTTGATTTCCGATGATGAACAATTCTATGAAGAATCCGGTAGGTAATCTGCCTCAAGGGACGACCATTATCGGAAAATGGCATAAAGAGAGCTACACCATTGTCAGAACGCTCGGTTACGGTGCGACGGGGTATGTATATCTTACAAGGAGTTCAAAGGGCTTAGCTGCATTGAAAATAAGTGAAAATAGCATGTCCATCACTTCTGAGGTTAATGTCCTGCGTCATTTTTCAAAGGTCCGAGGGTTCTCCCTGGGGCCTTCTTTGTTAGATGTGGACGATTGGGAACAGGGGGTGGCGAAGCAATCTTTCTCTTTTTACGTAATGGAATATCTGGAAGGGGAGTCCTTTTTATCATTTGTACAGAAGAGGGGGATGGAGTGGGCGGGCATATTGACCCTTCAATTGCTTACAGACCTTGAAACCCTCCATAAAGAGGGATGGGTGTTCGGAGATCTGAAGCCGGATAATTTGATTGTCACCGCAAGTCCTCCTAAGGTCCGCCTTCTGGATGTGGGAGGAACAACGATAAACGGGCGGGCAATCAAAGAGTTTACGGAATTCTATGATAGAGGGTATTGGGGGCTTGGCTCAAGAAAAGCCGAGGCATCGTATGACCTTTTTGCCGTTGGGATGATCATGATCCATATTTGTTATCCCAAACAGTTCCAAAAGAACGGGGAGGGAGGGCTTAAGCAGCTCGAAGGCCAGATTGATAAAAACAGCTGGTTGAAAAGATACAAAGTTGTACTGACTCGGGCGTTGTCAGGTCACTATCAATCTGCACAAGAAATGAAAAGCGGGATGCTCTCCGTCATGAGTCAACGGAATCCCCCTGCTTCAAAGGATACAGTACAGCAACCAAGAAGTCAGGGTTTCAAAAGTGGTCCATCCAGTAGGTCAAATAGAGTTTCAAGATCAAGAGTCGGGGCAGCAGCGGCCAAGCCTGTCACCCAAAAATCCTCTAGTAAAGGTTGGATGGAGACGGCAGTGCTTTTATCTGTGATCCTATTTGCATACTTCTTCTATTTATATGGCCAGATAATGTAGATATAAGCGTTTTGTGACTGTGTTTGAGGGTATAAAGCAATATGGATGTATTTGGTTAAGCATCTATTTTTGCAGGAGAAGAACTCAAATGGTAGGATAAAATAGAAATTATACGCGTAGATTAAAGGAATGGGTACACAGTATGTGGGAAACTGTCTCGACTTTCATAGATAAATATGACATGCTGCCAAACCATTCCATTGTGGTGGTTGGCGTCAGCGGCGGAGCAGATTCCATGGGTTTGCTTCATTATTTGGATTCCATCAAGGATGACAAAGGCTTAAAGTTGGTAGTAGCCCATGTGGACCATATGTTCCGGGGCGAGGAATCGGAAGAGGATATGAGGTTTGTCCAACATCAATGCGAAAAGAGAAACCTTCCATTTGAATCCGAACAGATTGACGTGGCAGCCTACCAGAGGGACAGAAAGCTCAGTCCCCAAGTCGCAGCAAGGGAATGCCGGTATGCGTTTTATGAAAGAGTGTTGGAAAAGCACGGTGCAGGAATATTAGCGCTCGGCCACCATGCAGATGATCAAGTGGAAACCATTTTGATGAGACTAGGAAGAGGCTCGTCCATGGCGGGATATGCCGGCATACTACCGAAACGTCCTTATGGAAATGGTGTGATGATCCGTCCGTTCCTATCCATTACCAAGGCGGATATCATGGAGTTTCTAAAGCTCCATGAAGTGCCATTCAGACATGACCCAAGCAATGACAAAGACGCCTATCGAAGAAACAGGTTGCGCCATCATGTGCTGCCTCTACTGAAAGAGGAATTCCCCGGTCTTCATGAGAGATTCCAGGCCTTCAGTGAGCAAGTACAGGAAAATGAGCAATACATAGAGGCATCAATAGAAAAGGAATGGAATGACGTTATTATAAGCAAAGTAAAAGATAGAGTGATATTAAGTAGAAAACCTTTGCTTTTCATGGCTAAACCTTTACAAAGGCGAGGGATTCAACTAATATTAAACTATCTCTATAATAATGAAATTCCTCCATCTCTTTCCTCTATACATATTGATAATTTATTATCCTTATTGGAAAGTGAACACCCTTCTGGAAGGCTGCATTTCCCACATGGCTTACAGGTTATCAAATCCTATAATGAATGCACATTGACATTTGATATGGATGAAAATGATACTGCCTACAAGTGTTTGCTTGAAGTCCCGGGCAATGTGACGCTGCCAACCGATGATATCATCACAAGCGAGATTCGGACACACCATAAACCATCAGATGTCAAAGAGAATCAAGCGGTCATTGATCTATCAAAGGTCGCACTTCCGCTTCATGTGAGAACCCGTTTGGAGGGTGATCGAATAAAGCTGAAGGGGACGAACGGCACCAAGAAAATCAAGAGCATCTTCATCGAAGGCAAAATACCCATCCAGCAACGTAACACTTGGCCCTTGATTGTCGATGCCAACAATGAGATTTTGTGGATGCCTATGCTTAAACGTTCCACTTTTGAAGCAATAGAGGAAACGGTGGGTCCTGTTTTAGTATTAACCTGCAAGACGAGTCAAAAAGTTTGGGAGGCAACAAAGAAATGAACAAAGATATCGAAAAAGTACTCTTTAGCGAAGAAGAGCTTCAAGCAAAAGTAAGAATACTAGGTGCACAATTAACAGAAGACTACAGCGACCGTTTTCCTTTGGCTATCGGGGTGCTAAAAGGCGCGATGCCGTTCATGGGAGACCTGATCAAGCGCATGGATACATATTTGGAAATGGATTTCATGGACGTATCAAGCTACGGAAACTCCACTGTTTCCTCAGGTGAAGTGAAAATCCTGAAAGACCTGGATACTTCTGTGGAAGGAAGAGACATCCTGATCATCGAGGATATCATCGACAGCGGTTTGACTCTAAGTTATCTTGTGGAACTGTTCCGCTACCGCAAAGCGAAATCCATCAAAATTGTTACATTACTAGACAAACCAAGTGGAAGAAAAGCTGATATCACAGCCGACTACGTTGGATTCATCGTTCCAGATGAATTCGTTGTGGGATATGGTCTTGATTACGCTGAAAAATATCGTAACCTTCCGTATATCGGAGTATTGAAACCTGAAATTTATTCTAACGTAGAAGAATAAGCTAACCCAATACGGATTCCTTGAATTGGATTAATTTACTATGTTACTATTGGTTTAGTTTGGCTATCGTGGGAGGAGGTAAGGGATGAACAGAATATTTCGTAATACCATCTTTTATTTATTAATATTTTTAGTGGTCATTGGTGTTGTGAGCTTTTTCAATAGCCCTAACACCAGCGAAAAACCGATCACCTATAATACATTCATCCAAAGTCTAGAAGAAAATAAGGTGAAGGAATTCACCATACAACCAACGCGTTCCGTATATGAAGCGCGTGGTACAATGGAGGGTGCTGAAGAAGGAGATACGTTTGTAACGGTCTTCCCGAATAGTGCCAGCGCTCTAGACCGTGTGGAAAGCATCGCGGAAGCGCAAAGTATTGAAATGACTGTCGAAAAAGCGGAAGAAACGAGCGGTTGGGTAACCTTCTTTACTTCCATCATTCCTTTTGTCATCATCTTTATCCTATTCTTCTTCTTGCTTAATCAGGCACAGGGCGGCGGAAGTCGTGTGATGAACTTTGGTAAAAGTAAGGCGAAGCTATACAGTGAAGAGAAGAAAAAGGTTAAATTCACAGACGTTGCCGGTGCGGATGAGGAAAAGCAGGAGCTTGTCGAGGTAGTGGAATTCTTGAAGGATCCACGCAAATTCTCCGAGCTTGGTGCCCGTATTCCTAAAGGGGTACTCCTTGTAGGACCTCCAGGTACAGGTAAAACGTTACTTGCAAGAGCTGTTGCAGGGGAAGCAGGCGTTCCGTTCTTCTCCATCAGTGGTTCAGACTTTGTGGAAATGTTCGTCGGGGTTGGTGCATCCCGTGTCCGTGACCTATTTGAGAACGCAAAGAAAAACGCACCATGTATCATCTTCATTGATGAAATCGATGCAGTTGGCCGTCAACGTGGAGCCGGTTTAGGTGGAGGCCACGATGAGCGTGAGCAGACCCTGAATCAATTGCTTGTTGAAATGGATGGTTTCGGTGCAAATGAAGGTATCATTATGATTGCAGCGACGAACAGACCAGACATTCTTGACCCGGCATTATTGAGACCTGGTCGTTTTGACCGCCAGATCACCGTTGACCGTCCTGATCTCAAAGGCCGTGAAGCAGTACTGAAAGTCCATGCAAGAAACAAGCCTTTAGCTGACAACATCAACATGAAGACAATTGCGATGCGTACACCTGGATTCTCCGGTGCGGATCTTGAAAACTTGTTGAACGAAGCTGCGCTTGTAGCCGCTCGACAAGACAAAAAGAACATCGACATGTTGGACATCGATGAAGCAATCGACAGGGTCATTGCCGGACCTGCCAAAAAGAGCAGGGTGATCTCCGATAAAGAACGTAATATCGTGGCGTACCATGAAGCTGGTCATACCATCATCGGTGTGGTATTGGATGAAGCCGATATGGTACATAAAGTAACAATCGTTCCTCGTGGTCAAGCCGGCGGTTATGCCGTCATGCTTCCGAAAGAAGATCGTTACTTCATGACAAAACCAGAGCTGTTGGACAAAATCACCGGTCTTTTAGGTGGCCGTGTAGCAGAGGAAATCACTTTCGGGGAAGCAAGTACTGGTGCCCACAATGATTTCCAACGTGCAACAGGGATTGCCCGTAAAATGGTAACCGAATACGGAATGAGCGAAAAGCTTGGACCGCTTCAATTCGGTCAAGCTTCAGGTGGGCAGGTCTTCCTTGGGCGCGATATCCAAAACGAGCAAAACTACAGTGATGCAATTGCACACGATATTGATATGGAAATTCAACGCTTCATCAAAGAGAGCTATGAAAGAGCGAAGCAGATCCTTACGGAAAACCGTGATAAGCTGGAGCTTGTAGCTAAAACTCTATTAGAGGTTGAAACACTTGATGCAGATCAAATCAAAAGCCTTTATGAAAAAGGGAAGCTTCCAGAACTCCCTGATAAAGTAGACGGCAGCGACGATGTGAAAGTGAACATCAACTCTAAAAAAGATGTGGACAAAACAGAATCTACAGACGAAAACAAGCCTGAATAAACAAAAGGTGCCTGGAGTAACATTCAGGCACCTTTTTATGTGATTTGGGCGTTCATGTTAACTGTTGGTTGATTTCCGTTCCAGGCGCTTCGCTTTCCTGCGGGCGGTCCGGGAGCCTCCTCGGCTACGCCTGCGGGGTCTCCCATGTCCCTTCCTCCCGCGGGAGTCTGCGCGCCTTCCACTACAATCAACTGGTTCTACATTTAACAAAAGAATTTTTGAAAGCGAAAAAACAACTTGAATTGCTTGACCTCCCCTGTTGACTGGAGTGCAGGGGGTGAGACTCCTGCGGGAGGTAGCGGTAGGTTGAGACCCCTGAAGCGTTGTGAGGAGGCTCAACCACACGCCCCGCGGAAAGCGAACCCCCGAAACGAAAGGAAACAGGGAGTTACCCCGAAATCAGAATCTTGTCGAATCATGATTTCCCAAGGAATAATTATTTCTATTGGGTTTGTTAGGTTACCATATAGTATAATGAAACTAATTTTAATGCATGGTGGGGATATAGATGTTATTTGTGTTGGATGTCGGGAATACCAATACCGTAATTGGTGTATATGATGGAGAAGAATTGAAGCATCATTGGCGAGTGGAAACAAGCCGCAATAAGACAGAAGACGAATTTGGAATGATCTTTAAATCTTTGCTAGAACATGTTGGCTTGAGCTTCAAAGACTTTGAAGGGATCATCATCTCATCGGTAGTTCCGCCAATCATGTTCTCCTTAGAGAGAATGTGCCAAAAGTATTTTCATTTAAAGCCGCTGATTGTCGGACCTGGAATCAAAACAGGTTTAAATATAAAATATGAAAACCCTAGAGAAGTGGGAGCGGACAGAATCGTCAATGCCGTAGCGGGTATCCATTTATACGGTAGCCCTTTGGTGATTGTCGATTTTGGTACTGCTACAACCTATTGTTATATTAATGAACACAAGCAATACATGGGGGGAGCTATTGCACCTGGAATCAGCATTTCCACTGAAGCGCTTTATTCAAGGGCATCCAAGCTTCCAAGAATTGAAATAGCCCGTCCGGACGATGTGATCGGGAAGAATACGGTTAGTGCGATGCAGGCAGGAATCCTTTTTGGCTATGTCGGGCAGGTTGAGGGTATCGTAAATCGTATGAAGAAGCAAAGTGACGTGACTCCAAAGGTTATCGCAACAGGAGGACTCGCTGCACTTATTGGTAATGAGTCAGATGTCATTGACGTCGTCGATCCATTTTTGACGTTAAAAGGGTTGCATTTAATTTACATGAAAAATACTAAAGAGGATTGAACCTTGAAAGGGGCAAACTAACATGTCAGACTATCTCGTAAAAGCATTGGCTTTTGAAGGACAAGTTCGTGCATATGGAATCAGGACAACAGATACTGTGGGAGAGGCACAAAAACGCCATCAGACCTGGCCGACCGCTTCTGCAGCATTGGGGCGCGCGATGACCGCATCCGTCATGCTTGGCGCCATGTTGAAAGGTGAAAATAAACTTACCGTTAAAATAGATGGTGGCGGGCCGATCGGAGCAATACTTGTCGACAGCAATGCCAAAGGACAGGTACGAGGCTATGTAACAAATCCGCAGACTCATTTTGACCTGAACCAGCACGGGAAACTGGATGTAGCGCGTGCGGTCGGAACAAATGGAACACTTTCAGTTGTTAAGGACCTTGGATTGAGAGATCATTTCTCAGGCCAGACCGAATTAGTATCTGGGGAGCTTGGAGAAGATTTCACGTACTATCTTGTATCATCCGAACAGATCCCTTCAGCAGTCGGGGTGGGAGTGCTGGTGAATCCTGATAACACGATCCTTGCTTCAGGCGGGTTCATCATTCAACTTTTACCCGGGACTTCGGAAGAAACGATTAGTATCATAGAAGAAAAAATAAATACAATGACACCTGTGTCAAAATTGATTGAAAGAGGATTAACCCCAGAGGAGCTTTTAACAGAAATCCTGGGCGAAGGGAATGTAAAGTTCCTTGAAACGATGCCGATAGAGTTCAAATGCACATGCTCCAAGGAACGTTTTGAAAAAGCCATCATCTCCTTAGGAGAGAAAGATATCACTGAAATCATCGAGGAAGACGGCCAGGCGGAGACGCACTGTCATTTCTGTAATGCAAAATACTTGTTCAGCAAAGAGGAATTGGAAGCAATGAGGGAGCAAGTCAGGGGCTAGGGGGCACATATGAACCAAAAGCGGAGATTAAAGCAGAAGTGGGTATGGAATATCATTTTTGGGCTTGTGATTATCAATTGCCTGACATTGGCTCTGGTTGTGAAACAATCCTTCTCCTTGAAAGATGCGGCAGAAGCAAGTGCTTTTGTAAATGGGCAGGAAAATATTGTCGCAACAGTTGGGGATACGGTCATAACAAGAAAAGATATGCTGCAAGAGTTAGAAGGAATGTACGGTCAAGAAATGCTTACAAAAATGGTCAATAAAGAGGTTGTCAATCAGATTGCAAAGAAATACAAAGTAACCGTTTCTGAACAGTCCGTAGACCGAGAATGGAAAATGATCAAAACAATGTATAGCAGATCTCCTATGCATGGTAATTCTTCCGAGGAGCTGGTCAAGGAACAAATACGCTCCAGCTTATTGTTAGAAGAGTTACTTGTAAAAGATGTGGAAATTCCCGAGTCGGTGCTTGAAAGTTTTTACCAGGAGAACAAGCAGCTCTATACTATCGAAGATGCCTTTCACCTTTCCCATATCATTTTAGAAACGAAGGAAGAGGCGGAAACGGTAGTAAAGGAACTGGAGGATGGGTCGAATTTCACCTCTCTTGCGATGGAAGTTTCAAGCGATGAATTGACCGCAAACCAAGGTGGAGACTTAGGATTTCTTACACATGAAACGCAAGTCTATCCCCCTGCTTATTTGACTGAGGCTGCAAAGCTTGAGGAAAAGTCGTGGAGTGACCCCATTTCAGTAGACGGAAAGTATGCGGTGATCTTCCTTCATGAAAAAATGGATGGCGTTACTTATTCTTTTGAAGATGTAAAAGATCAAATTCGTAGACAGATGGCGATGGAGCAGATGGACGGTTCGGTGGATGCCTCGATTTTCTGGGACGAGGTCGGGGTGGAATGGAATCTTTCCACTGCACAATAGGTCGGAGCAAATAAATTGACAATTCAGATTTAATGGTGTTAAATGGGATTAATCCGACAAAAACACTAAGTTTTAAAGACAGGGGGAAAAATGATGGTACGAGTAGCAAATTCAATTGATGAGTTAATTGGGAAGACTCCCGTCGTAAAGCTGAATCGAATTGTAGAAGAAGATATGGCCGATGTGTATTTAAAGCTGGAATTCATGAATCCGGGCAGCAGTGTAAAGGATAGAATTGCCCTTGCAATGATCGATGCTGCCATAGAAGAAGGCAAGTTGAAGGAAGGCGACACCATTATTGAACCGACCAGCGGTAATACTGGGATCGGACTTGCGATGGTTGCTGCAGCAAAAGGCTTGAAGGCAATCTTGGTCATGCCTGAAACGATGAGTTTGGAGAGAAGGAACCTTCTTCGGGCTTATGGAGCTGAGCTAGTTCTCACACCTGGCCCTGAAGGAATGGGCGGGGCAATCCGTAAAGCCGAAGAACTCGCAAAAGAAAAAGATTTGTTCATGCCGCAACAGTTCAATAATCCGGCAAACCCGGAAATTCATAAAAGAACAACAGGGAAAGAAATTGTGGAGCAGTTTGGTGACGGTTTGGATGCTTTTGTTTCCGGTATAGGAACAGGCGGTACCATTACAGGCGCCGGCGAGGTCTTAAAGGATGCTTTCCCAGATATTAAAATTGTAGCAGTGGAGCCTGCAGATTCACCGATATTATCAGGTGGGAAACCAGGCCCGCATAAGATACAAGGAATTGGTGCAGGCTTTGTGCCTTCTATTTTGGACACAAAGATATACGATCAGATCATTAAAGTGAAGAATGAAGAAGCGTTTGAATATGCACGGCTTGCTGCGAAGCAGGAGGGGATACTTGGCGGTATTTCATCAGGAGCTGCCATATCAGCTGCCCTCCAGGTGGCAAAGGAGCTTGGCAAAGGCAAGAAAGTTCTTGCGGT
Organism: Sutcliffiella horikoshii DSM 8719; assembly: GCA_001648575.1. GTDB lineage: Bacteria > Bacillota > Bacilli > Bacillales > Bacillaceae_I > Sutcliffiella_A > Sutcliffiella_A horikoshii. Next base: position 49,463 of record LQXN01000048.1, read on the forward strand.
CATACCAAGTAACGGGGAACGCTATTTAAGCACACCATTATATCAATTTGAAGAATAGGATATCTTAAAGGGAAACAGTCTGTTGAGCTGTTTCCCTTTTCTTATGTGGGTTACCTGGAATGCGAACACCTGGAACGTAAATCTACAGGAGTCAAAGGAGCAACCAATGCTGTCCATCCATTCCGAAAAATCAATCTGTTTTTTATCGTGCATCCCTATATAAATTTCATGTAATATAAGGGTAGTATGCTATTTAGGAGCGTGACAGCAAGAATGCTAAAGATACCAGTAGGTCTTAAGATAAAGTTGGATGAGAGTAAGTGGTTCTCACGATATAAAACACTTGCAAAGGACAAGCCGCACCATGTTCTGTTGGAAAGCGGACGCGGAGGCAGATACCATATCATCGGCCTCGACCCGGTTGCATCCATTCATGGGAAGGGCGGGGAGCTGCAGATTGACTATCTGAATGGAAAGACGGAAAAGAGAGCAGGCAATCCATTGCTATTATTACAAGATGTCATTTCTGGACGTTCCATCAGGAAACTCCCGGGTTTCCCTGATTTTACGGGCGGGGCAATTGGCTACTTGACTTATGATTGTGTACGTTACATAGAGCGCCTTCCTGAAATCAGTGAGGATGACCTCGGGTTGCCAGATTTGTATTTCTTATTATTTGATGATGTGTTCGTATATGATAAAGAAGAAAAAATACTCTACTTGATTTCCCATGCATTTGAAGGGGAGGAAGAGTCGGCAATGAAGCGTCTTGTGGAGTATCGGACACAATGGGAAGGTAAAAGCGAAGATGTGGTCTATCCATTCACTCCAACGAGGCAGGCTGCACCGGAAAGGGAAGTTTCTTTTACAGAAGAAGATTTCATGGAAGCTGTGAAGAAAGTGCAAGCCTATATTGCCCAAGGGGATGTGTTTCAGGTGAACCTTTCTGTCAGACAGGGAGAGCCGCTTAATACCCATCCGATGGAGGTATATACCGCTCTAAGGGAAATCAATCCCTCTCCATACATGGGCTATCTCCAATTCCCGGATTTCCAGCTTGTCAGCGGGTCCCCGGAACTTTTAGTGAAGAAAAAAGGCGAAATGGTGAGTACGCGGCCGATCGCAGGTACACGTTCCCGCGGCAAGACAGATGAAGAGGACCGTCAGCTTGCCCAAGAGTTGATTGACAATGAAAAAGAGCGGGCGGAGCATGTGATGCTTGTAGATCTTGAAAGGAATGACCTGGGCCGGGTCTGCAAATACGGTACGGTGGAAGTGAATGAATTCATGGCCATCGAAAAGTATTCCCATGTGATGCATATTGTCTCAAATGTGCAAGGTGTACTTGCTGAGAACAAAAATATTTCCGATATTATAGAAGCAACCTTTCCCGGCGGTACCATTACTGGGGCCCCGAAGGTAAGGACGATGGAAATCATTGAAGAGCTTGAGCCGGTAAGGCGTTCTGTATATACTGGTTCCATAGGGTGGATCGGGTATGATGGGGAAATGGAACTGAATATCTCCATCAGGACGATGATTGCCAAAGACGGCATGGCCTATGTACAGGCTGGTGCAGGAGTGGTCATTGATTCCGTGCCGAAGCGGGAGTACAAAGAGTCCCTTAAAAAGGCGGCTGCCCTATGGAAAGCAAAAGAGCTGAGTGAAGAAGAGCAAATAAAACGAGCAGAGGTGAGAGTATGATTTTAATGATTGATAATTATGATTCATTTACGTACAACTTGGTGCAATACTTAGGGGAGCTTGGAGAAGAATTGGTGGTAAAGAGAAACGACGAAATTACCATTGAGGAAATAGAAGTGCTTGACCCTGAGTTTTTAATGATATCTCCTGGCCCTTGTTCTCCGAATGAGGCGGGAATCAGCTTGGATGTCATCCGTCATTTTGCAGGAAAGAAACCGATATTTGGGGTATGCCTTGGACATCAGTCCATTGCCCAGGTCTTTGGAGGGGATGTCGTGCAGGCGGAAAGGCTGATGCACGGTAAAACGTCCGAGATGCATCATGACGGGAAGACTATTTTTACAACATTGGCGAATCCCTTCGTGGCAACAAGGTACCATTCCTTGATTGTAAAAAAGGAAACCCTGCCTGATTGCTTTGAGATTTCTGCCTGGACGGATCAGGACGAAATCATGGCCATCCGTCATAAGGAACTCCCGATCGAAGGAGTGCAATTCCACCCTGAATCCATCATGACTTCAGTAGGAAAAGAGTTGCTGCGTAATTTTATAAATAGCTACTCAGCGAAAACCGTGTAGCATGATCGTATATAAAGATGGCAGTTGGCTGCCGATAGAAGAAACGAACATCTCTGTAATGGATCATGGATTTTTATATGGGGTTGGATTGTTTGAAACATTCCGCACGTATAATGGAACACCATTTTTATTTCGTGACCATTTAAACCGTTTGAGGGCAGGGCTTGAGTCGGTTTATATCGATTGGAATGAAACAGAAGAGCATTTACATCAGCTGGTGGAAGATGCCCTCGAGAAAAACGAAGTGACTGACGGTGTCATCCGCCTGAACGTTACAGCGGGAATAAGCAATTGGGGCCTTCCGACTGAGACCTACAAGGCCCCGTCCCTGCTGTTGTTTACAAGGCCAGTCCCGCCATCGGCAACACCGAGCAAGGGTGCCGTGTTGTTGGAGTTAAGGCGGAATACCCCGGAAGGTAGCAGCCGTTTGAAGTCCCATCACTATTTGAATAATCTTTTGGGAAAAAGGGAGATCGGGGATCGGACAGATGTTGAAGGGATTTTTCTGACAAAGGAAGGGTATGTGGCAGAGGGTCTCGTTTCCAATATCTTTTGGGTAAAAGGGGATACCCTCTATACCCCTGGTATATCGACGGGAATCTTAAATGGGGTTACAAGGCAGTTCCTCCTTCATCTAGCCCCTCTGATAGGGTTAGAGGTGAAAGAAGGGCTGTTTACCCCTGAGGAGCTCCTCCAAGGGGACGAGGTCTTCATCACAAATTCCACCCAGGAAATAATCCGCATCGACTGTTTGGGTTCAAAGAGCTTTCCGGCGATGGAATGCTCATGGGTCGCCCGCCTGAAGGAATTATATAATAAGAGTACAGAACTAGAGCTGTTGTCCTATCAACAAGTAAAGAAGGTTGACGTGAATAATGGGAAATACGAACTTATATCAGACTAAGCTGACATGCGGCCCGTATGAATTGCCGCTGGAGAATAAAACCTTGATCATGGGGATCTTGAATGTGACTCCCGATTCCTTTTCTGATGGTGGAAAGTACAATGATTCGGAGCGGGCAATCATGCGTGCAAGGGAATTGGTGGAGCATGGTGCAGATATCCTTGATATCGGCGGGGAATCGACAAGGCCCGGCGCGGAGAAAGTGAGCCTTGAAATGGAGTTGGAGCGGGTCATCCCTATCATAAAAGCCATTTCAAAAGAAGTTCAGGTTCCGATCTCCATTGATACTTACAAGGCGGAAGTCGCAAAGCAAGCGATACAAGCAGGGGCCCACATCATCAATGATGTATGGGGGGCAAAGGGTGACCCGGATATGCCCGCAGTCGCAGCTGAACTTCAAGTGCCGATCATCCTCATGCAAAACAGGAAAGAGCGGAATTACCAGCAGTTGATCCCGGATATGATCAGTGATTTGTTCGATAGCATCACCTTGGTCAAGCGAGCTGGTGTGAAGGATGAGAACATCATCTTGGACCCGGGGATAGGGTTCGCCAAAACGTTTGAGGACAATTTGAATGTGATGCAGCAGCTGGAACATTTCCATACGCTGGGATATCCAATACTCCTTGGAACATCAAGAAAAAGGTTCATCGGTCATGTCTTAAATCTTCCCGCGGAAGAAAGAATGGAAGGGACAGGTGCCACCGTATGCCTTGGCATACAAAAAGGTTGTCAGATTGTCCGTGTGCATGATGTAAAACAAATCGCACGTATGGCAAAAATGATGGATGCCATGCTTGCAGGAGGAGGGCCTACCCATCGATAAAATATATGTGAACCAGATGAAATTTTACGGCTATCACGGAGTCTTCCCTGAAGAAACAAAACTTGGCCAGCGTTTCATGATCGACTTGACGGTGGAATTGGATCTATCTAAAGCAGGTAAAACTGATGACCTCACACAATCCGTCAACTATGCAGATCTTTATAATACCTGCAAAAAAGTGGTGGAGGGCGAAACGCACAAGCTGGTAGAAACCGTGGCTGAAAGGATAGCAGAGGAAATCCTCTCATCTTTTAAACTAATAGAACGATGTACGGTCAAAGCGATCAAGCCTGATCCGCCAATCCCGGGACACTATGAATCCGTCGCCGTAGAAATTACGAGGAGCCGCACGTGATGAATACCGCCTATATTTCGCTTGGGTCCAATCAAGGGGACCGTGCCCGGTACCTTTGTGAAGCTGTTGAGGAAATAGGCCGGCATGAACAGATCACAGTGGAAAAAGAATCCTCCATATATGAAACGGACCCTGTCGGATATACCGAACAGGATAAGTTTTTGAATATGGTAATTAAAGTAAAAACAAAGTTGACTCCAGCTGATCTCTTAAAGGCATTACAGGGTTTTGAACATGTTTATGGCAGAAAAAGAGAGATTCGCTGGGGGCCGCGCACTTTAGACCTTGACATTTTATTATATAACCAAGAAAATATTGAAACAGAAGAGCTTTCTATCCCTCATCCAAGAATGTGGGAAAGGGCTTTTGTTTTTATTCCGTTAATGGAGATCGCAGATTCTGAAGATCTGCCGATAAAGATAAATAGAAAAGAACTTCTTGGAAGACAAGATAGAGAAGGGGTACATGTATGGAAGCCGAAAAGTGGGGGAGACGTATCAGAGCTTACCGAAAGCTGAAAGGATTTACTCAAGAATCGTTTGCAAAAAATCTTCATATTTCTGTCTCTGTTTTAGGAGAGGTGGAACGGGGAAATCGCATTCCTTCAGAGGAACTGGTACAGTCGATTGCGCAAGAACTGAATATCACGGTAGAGGAACTGTCCCCACCAGAATTAATAAAAAGAGAGGAGGTAAATAACTGATGTTGAAAATTGGTGATATCACCATGAAAAATCAAGTGGTCCTGGCACCGATGGCAGGTGTATGTAATGCTGCCTTCCGTTTAACAGTAAAAGAGTTCGGCGCCGGACTTGTATGTGCCGAGATGGTAAGCGACAAGGCCATACTTTATAAAAACGCGAAAACAATGGGCATGCTCTACATCGATGAGCGGGAAAAACCACTAAGCCTGCAAATCTTCGGTGGGGAAAAAGACACCCTGGTGGAAGCCGCGAAGTTCGTTGATAAAAATACAACGGCAGACATCATTGATATTAATATGGGATGTCCTGTCCCAAAAATCGTTAAATGTGATGCAGGTGCCAGATGGCTTCTTGATCCCAACAAAATCTATGAGATGGTGTCGGCAGTGGTGGATGCAGTCGATAAGCCTGTCACCGTAAAAATGCGAACCGGTTGGGATGAAGAGCATATCTATGCAATCGAGAACGCCCGTGCCGTTGAACGTGCAGGCGGTCAAGCGGTAGCGGTCCACGGCCGTACGAGAGTACAAATGTATGAAGGCCATGCAGACTGGGACATCATCAAACAAGTGAAAGAGTCCGTGAAGATCCCCGTTATCGGAAACGGTGACGTACAAACTCCTCAGGATGCTAAAAAAATGCTTGAGGAAACCGGAGTGGACGGTGTCATGATCGGTCGTGCCGCCCTCGGAAACCCTTGGATGATTTACAGTACCGTGCAATACCTGGAAACAGGCAAGCTTGTCGGGGAACCTTCCGTTCGCGAAAAGATGGATGTATGTAAGCTGCACCTCGATCGTCTCATCGATCTTAAAGGGGAGAACGTTGCTGTCCGCGAAATGCGTAAACATGCCGCATGGTACCTTAAAGGCATCCGCGGGAACGCTAAGGTCCGCAATTCCGTCAATGAATGTAACACACGCCTTGACCTGGTTAGCCTGATCGACAATCTTGTGGAAGAATCAGAGCAAAAAGAAGCCATGGATCCACAAGCGATCTAACGTGTAGCAAGGCTAATGTACGCCTGTTGAGCATAGTGGAAGGCGCGAAGACGTTTGCGGAAATCAAGAGCGGTATGATACGGATTGCTAAAATAATGTACTTTTTCAGTGGCGTTGGCTTATCCGATGAGGCTTCCGGACCGCCCTTCGGATAAGCGGAGCGCCTGTAACTAAGATCAACAGTTACTTTCAAATCTTAAAATATATAAAGTTTGTCACCAGTATGACTGCCAGTAAGTTGTGACTGGCAGTTTTAGCTTTATTTATAGTTGGAAAGTCTATATGATAGATAAAAGAAAAGGCTACATAATAAAGTAGATAAATTTCTAGTTGGAGTTGAATAGAATGAGTCAAGAAGAATTGAACTTGAATGACCAGCTGATGGTCAGGAGAGAAAAACTACAAAAACACCGTGACAAAGGCTTAGATCCCTTTGGAGCTCGCTTTGAGCGCACAAACGATTCCAAAGAGCTGATCAATCAGTACGGGGAAATTGAAAAAGAACAATTGGACGAGCAGGAAGTTGCCGTGACACTCGCTGGCCGTATCATGACAAAGCGCGGCAAAGGCAAAGCCGGCTTTGCGCATATTCAGGACCTTACAGGCCAAATCCAGTTATATATCCGTAAAGATGCTGTAGGGGAAGAAGCATACGAGATCTTCAACTCAGCAGATATCGGAGACATCGTCGGGGTATCAGGCTCTATTTTCAAAACAAAAGTAGGCGAGCTTTCTATTAAAGCAACTTCTTTTGAACTTCTGACAAAAGCATTGCGTCCACTGCCAGAAAAATACCACGGACTTAAAGATGTGGAACAGCGCTACCGTCAACGCTATCTCGATTTAATCACTAACCCGGAGAGCAGAGAAACATTCATTGCCCGCTCTAGGATTATCCAAGCAATGCGTCGTTACCTTGACGACCATGGCTACCTGGAAGTTGAAACGCCAATGATGCATTCCATCGCAGGTGGAGCTTCTGCACGACCTTTCATCACCCATCACAACACATTGGACATGACTTTATACATGCGTATTGCGATCGAGCTTCACTTAAAGCGTCTAATTGTTGGCGGGTTGGAGAAAGTTTATGAAATCGGCCGCGTCTTCCGTAATGAAGGTGTATCAACAAGGCATAACCCTGAATTCACCATGATCGAACTTTACGAAGCTTATGCTGACTATAAGGACATCATGAGCCTGACAGAGAATCTTGTTGCACATATCGCCAAAGAAGTATTGGGAAGCACAAAGGTTCAATATGCAGACAGTGAGATCGATCTAACGCCTGAGTGGAAACGACTGCACATGGTTGACGCAGTTAAAGAAGCAACAGGTGTAGACTTCTGGCAGCAGATGACAGATGAGGATGCGCGTGCCCTTGCAAAAGAACATGGCATCCAAATTACTGAACACATGCAATTTGGCCATATCTTGAACGAGTTCTTTGAGCAAAAGGTAGAAGAAACGTTAATTCAGCCTACCTTCATCTACGGGCATCCAGTGGAAATTTCTCCACTTGCCAAGAAAAATGCAGAAGACCCACGTTTCACAGATCGTTTTGAATTGTTCATTGTTGGCCGCGAGCATGCAAATGCATTTACAGAGCTTAACGATCCAATCGACCAAAAAGAACGATTTGAAGCACAACTTAAAGAAAAAGAACAAGGAAACGATGAAGCGCACGAAATGGATCACGACTTCATCGAAGCGTTAGAATACGGCATGCCACCAACAGGCGGGCTGGGTATCGGGATCGACCGCCTTGTAATGCTGTTGACGAATTCCCCTTCTATAAGGGACGTGCTATTGTTCCCACAAATGCGCCACCGTTAATTCTCTATTAAAACGCCGTCCTGCCTCTTGTGCAGCACGGCGTTTTTTCATTACCTTCTACTAGAAAGGGGGTAACTGGTTCTTAAGGAGGAATCGATAAGAAAGGAAGAGCAATCCGAACAGAATAATGCGACTATTACAACATTAGCATTTATAGAAAATAATCGAAAAAACCTATTGCCTTTGTATTCTGGCGATGGTATATTAATATTCGTTGTCACAAACGACATTGCTTCTTCAAAAAAAGAAACGAAAAAAGTTGTTGACACGGAATGATAGATTTGGTAAGATTATAAAGTCGCCTTGAGAGAGACGACGGAGTAAATGATCTTTGAAAACTAAACAAAACAACAGCGTCATAACGTCGGTTCTACGGAACTGGCAAAATGATTTAAGTAACACAAGCTAGCAAATTTTGAGCAAAAGCTCAGACTCTTTATTGGAGAGTTTGATCCTGGCTCAGGACGAACGCTGGCGGCGTGCCTAATACATGCAAGTCGAGCGGATCTTTCAAAAGCTTGCTTTTGGAAGATCAGCGGCGGACGGGTGAGTAACACGTGGGCAACCTGCCTGTGAGACTGGGATAACTTCGGGAAACCGGAGCTAATACCGGATAATATAAGGAACCTCCTGGTTCTTTATTGAAAGATGGTTTCGGCTATCACTCACAGATGGGCCCGCGGCGCATTAGCTAGTTGGTGAGGTAACGGCTCACCAAGGCGACGATGCGTAGCCGA
>LQXN01000049.1 GCA_001648575.1 Sutcliffiella horikoshii DSM 8719
CAAGTGGATCAAACAAACCCTAAGGTTTGTTAAGGTATGGAGTACAAAACCTCAAGGTATTTGGAACCAAATGTTCATTGCGATGATTGCGTATGTTCTTACCTTAATTATCAAGTTAAAAACGAAATCAGAAAAAAGCCTGCTGTCCATTATAAAACATATTCAGGCTTACCTCCATAGAACTTGGGAAGAGTTCATCGCTGCCTTGGCATACAAACCTAAAAAAACATCTAAAGGTAGGCAGAAAATACGTGAGAAACCTAAAGAGAAAGTACAATATGGTCGTGTAGCGCTAATCATTGAGAAAAGAAAAAAACAAGTGAAAAGAACAATCAAGTAAATGAATATACAAAAAATGGGAACAAATAACAATCTTATATACAGATTGTCGTTTTTGCTCCTTGGGTAAAATATGGATGTAATTTTTTTACTTAAATTCAAATTTATTTACAACTATGCAAAGCTAGTGGGTAAGACCCCTCAGGCGGAGTGAGGAGGCTTACGGACCGCCCGCTGGAAAGCGAAGCTCCTGCAATGGAGATCAACAGTTCCAACAGATAACTCAACTGATTTTTAGTTTGTCGACAGTCTGAGGTGCTGGAAAAATACCAGCACCTTTTTTTGTAATTAAAAATCAAAATTATCCGGATCCGGACCTACTCGTTTATTTTCATTTAATGCATGAATCTTTTGCATCTCTTCATCTGACAATTCAAAATCAAAAATATCAGCATTTTCTTTAATGCGATGCTCCTTCACAGACTTAGGTATCGTTACAACACCATTCTGTAGGTCCCAGCGTAAAATCACCTGGGCAACAGACTTATTGTGAGAATCTGCAATTTCTTTTAATACTTCATCATCCAATAGCTGGCCCTGCATTAAAGGTGACCATGCTTCAAGCTGGATATCGTTCTCTTTACAGAAATTCAGCAGTTCTACCTGTGAAAGCTTAGGATGGTACTCCACTTGATTGACCATCGGTTTTACTTCCGCCACCTCTAATACATCCTGCAGATGATGAATATGGAAATTACTCACACCAATCGCGCGTACCTTGCCATCTTTGTATAGTTTTTCTAACGCCTTCCAAGTGTCAACGTATTTTCCTTTTACCGGCCAGTGAACAAGATAAAGGTCAAGATATTCCAAGCCAAGCTTTTCCATGCTTTCATCGAATGCTTTTAGAGTAGATTCATATCCTTGATCGGCATTCCATACCTTTGTAGTGATGAAGAGTTCTTCACGAGGAACATCGGATTCCCTGATCGCTTTTCCGACACCTTCTTCATTTTTATAAATGGCTGCAGTATCGATGCTCTTATATCCAGCATGAATAGCCATCTTTACAGAAGCTTCGACCTCCTGTCCTTCTTCCACCTTGAAAACTCCAAGGCCAAACCACGGCATTTCAAGTCCATTATGTAAGGTTGTAGTAGATGCTATATTTTTCATTTTCTCACCTTCCCATTTCCAAGAATAATTCTATTATGTCCGATTATCGGAATTAAGCAAATTTTTTGCTTAGGCTTTCACCCACAAATCTGTCCTGCCATATAAATAGAAAAAAGGGGTTTTATAATGGAGATGTATGACTATATTATGCTCTTGAATTTGTTGGCCATTGTTTCCACGACGTTGGGCAGTTATCTGTACGTCTTTCAAATGGTGAAACGAAAAGGAGCTTTTCTCTTTCATACTGTCATAAGTCTTTTCTTTATTGTCACCACCTGGTTCGTCACCACTACCATTTGGTATATCCTGACTATACAGGTTGACGGACTCCTATACATTGGTGGGATGCTTTTTAACATGATAGTCGCGATATTTTGTTCTACCGTTCTTTTGGCTTATCTCTTTGTCCAGCGTGCTTATCTCATAAAAAAGTACAAGAAAGGAAATAAATAAACACCTTTCCCAAGGATCGCTCAGAACCTTGGGGAGATGTTTTTCCTTTTATTTATTGCATGCCATTCTTAATGGCACTTGCCACTTGGATAGTGCGTTTTGTCTGATGCTTGACCCCTGCTGCCACATCTTCTTTCCAGTTCCCTTCTTGATCGGCCGTTACACTTGTTCCGTATGGATTACCTCCAGCTTCAAAAACGGAGTTATCTGAATAACCAGGTGCTGCCACAATCACTCCCCAGTGATGCATGACCGTATACAAATTAAGGATCGTCTGTTCCTGACCTCCATGTGGATTACTCGCAGAAGTCATGGCACTCGCCACTTTATTTACAAGTTTTCCTTCCGCCCAAAGACCACCAGTCGTATCCAAGAACTGCTTCATCTGGGCAGGTAGTGTGCCATATCGCGTTGGGACACTGAAAATGTAGGCATCCGCCCATGTCAGATCATCCAATGTTGCTTCTGGTACATCCTTTGTTTCCTCAAGATGTTGCTTCCATGCCGGATTCGTTTCGATTGCCTGTTTTGGAGCAAGTTCCGGTACCTTGACAAGCTTCACTTCAACTCCCTCTGCCTTGGCAGCCTCTTCCGCCGTTTTCGCAAGCTTATAGTTTGTTCCTGTTGAGCTATAATAGATAATTGCCAATTTTACATTCGCAGCCATTGTTTTCCGCTCCTTTTCATTTTTATTAAAGGTTAATGTTCTGGATGTGGGGCTATTCACTTTCCCCTCTAAGTTATCTTGTACCCAAATATCTCGAATTAAAAACTTTTAAGAATGATTTTTTCTCTAGGGCAAAAAAATATCCCCTTCCGAAAATAAGGCCACTGAAAAAGTACATTATTCTAATGATCTGGCTAATACCGCTGTTGATTTCCACAAAAGGCTGCGCTTTCCGCGGGGCGACCTTGAGCCTCCTCGGGCTGCGCCCTGCGGGGTCTCAAGATTGTCGCTATCCCCCCGCAGGAGTCTTCGCCTTTTGCTCCAATCAACAGCTAGAAATCATTAGGACGATAAGTTATTGGGTTTTTCAGTGGCCGTCCGAAAATGGAAGAAGATTCAGTGTGTAGACAAAGTACAGTAATAAAAAAATCCCTAGTTGATCGTAGTGGAAGGAGCGGAGACTCCTGCGGGAGGAAAGGACATGGAAGACCCCGCAGGGCGTAAGCCCGAGGAGGCTTCCGGACTGCCCGCGGAAAGCGAAGCTCCTGCAACGAAGATCAATTGTCCCAGCAGATACTCTAACTAAAGTAGAGTTTTGTCAACAGTCTATATCCCCTTCCTAAAATGGAAGGGGATTATTTAATCAGTTATCCTTTTTTAACCGCCAGGAATGATTTCAGGATATTCATCCTTATTTGAAGGGGACATGACATCTGCTTGAGATTGAGCTTCTACCTTTTGCACTTCATTTTCCGCTCCAACAACCAGCAATACAGCCAGCAATAAAAGGACCAAGCTTTTTTTCATAAATACCATCTCCTATCTTAAGAATGTTTGTTTCTTTAATTCTTTATAGCCTAGTGCGTAATAATAGCTGGCTTTTTTATATTTATAAGTAGATTCAAAATACTGGGCCAGCCGTTCCGCATAGATGATAAGCGGCTCTTTTAAATCTTTTGACAGAAAATAGGGTAAAGCTTCTTCTTGAAAAATTTGATCAAATCTTTCATAATCCTTATCCAAAATACTCTCATGAATGGAGAAATAATAATGATATTCAATGGAGTCCTCAGGATTTTCTAAAAGAGACTGACCTATATGAAGCCACTTTCTGCATTCTGCTATTTCTCCCATTTTGTCATATTCAAGAAGAATGCAATAAATGGATGTCAGCTTACTTAAAGGTTTGTCTTCACGTTTTAAGTAGTAACTTTTTTCATACTCTTTTATCGCTTCCATCTGTTTTCCTTGAATAGAGTATAACTTTCCTAGATTATGATAAATAAGAGATTGAAGGTAGATATTATGAAGGGATTCTGAAAGCTTTTGAGCCAGCAGATAGCTTTCTTCTGCACGGTCATATTCTCCTATTCTTCGATAACAGATTCCAAGCAACACCTGACATTCGGCGCTTCTTTTAAAGTCATATATTGCTTGAAACTCGTGAAGTGCTTTGGTGGTATAGGTGATGCTGAGAGGTTCTTTTAAAGACTGGCTGTATGTAAGGCCGAACAGGTAATAGAGATCTGCTTCTTCCGATTTCTCGAAATTTGAATTTCGCTGCAAAAGTTTCTCTGCTATCTTAAGATGTTCAAGCGCATGGACAAAATTGTTTAATCTATATTCGTAGATTGCATAAAACTTTTGGAAATAATAATGCATTTGTATGTCAAAGATATCAACGAATTGTTGCAGCTTATCAATCAGGCTTCTAGATTGCTCCATATTCTTAAGATAAAGTTGATAGCGTAAATCAAACAGGACGAAATACATATATGTCTTCGTATTGAGTGATGAAATTTTACCCGAAAGCAAGTCGTACCGCCTCTTGATTTCTTCACTTTCAGTCGTTGTCATCAATTTGTACCAAGCAGTCAACTCTTGTAGGAATGTATCATCCTGCTGCTCAATCAGGCTCACCTCAAGGCGTTCACATAACAATCTTAATACTTCCTCACTTGGGGCAGTTAAATTATTTTCAATTTTAGATAAATAAGAAACAGATATTATTCCTCTTGCAAGGTCCTCTTGTTTTAAACCCTTTTGGATGCGAAAAAATTTAATTTTACTTCCAATGTCCATTTTTGTTGTTTTGGCAGCTGGTTGATCTAAATTAATCATATGGATCATTCCTTCGCTTTGAATTCTATTTCAAATATTCAGATTACTATAAGTAAACTACTACGTCAAAGCGGTTATCATTCTACCTTATATTATAAGAGCTAAACATCAATTTCGTAACCATTTTTTATAGTTATCTAGGCATATTTCAATAGGAAAATTTTCCTTTCCCCGGAAAAAAATAAGTCTAATGGTGGATACTTGTTCTTTTTTAAGGTAGTTTGTAGCAACATTACTTATTTTGACGAACGATAACTAGTTTTGTCTTTCATGAAGGAATTCGACACTGAATGTGTAATTACATAGACAAGGGAGGGGATAAAATGGAATTAAAGACACATGAAGTAGCTAAGGAACTAGGGATGGCACCCCGTACAATCCGAAAGTGGGTCCAAAAATATAATATCCCTTGCACCAAAAATGATTATGGCCACTATGTCTATGACGCAGAAGCCATATCCCTGTTGGAAACATTAAAAACAAACTCGGAAGTAGCCGCTGCCTATGATTATGATACTGTCAATCCACCACCTCAAAAAAATCCTGAGAAAGACATCACTATAGTCCAACAAAAAATGGATACCCTGCTTGAGAGGGTCACCAGAACCGAGCAACTCGTCCAACAAAAGGCCGACGATGTGGTTTCCTATCAACTCCTGCAACAGAGAAAAGAAATTGAAGAGCTAACAAAGAAAGTGGAGAAGATGGAAGGAATAATCGATCAATTACATGAAAAACAAACAAAAAAACTTGATCCTCCACTTATCTTTGACCAGCCTTCTCAACCTAAGCGCCGCAATGTTTTTCGTTCCATATTCGGACTATAATGAAGCTGCCCATTATGTTTGCCTTGGTCAGCTTTCTTTTTTTATTTCTTCCAAAATAATGGTGAATTTCCTGATCATTAGCAGTTGATCAGAGTCCTCAAGCGGCGAATCAAGGATGCGTTTAACAGCCATGGCATACTTCTCCGCTGGTTTCTTTCTTGTTCTTGGGTGGGTCAATTCATCCTTCAATTCCGACCTTATTGCCTCATTTACAGTATTTTCCCCTTTCACATTTGAGAAAAGGAGTGAGCGGTTATTCCATAATTGTTTATATAACTCCGACAATTTACCTGATTCCTTCATTGGCCCTCCTAAATTTCTACAATAAATTATAAATTTTCTAGAATTTTCTTTCAATTTGTGATAATTTAAAAGAACACTAGTGCTTACAGCATCTGGGTTAGGAGACTAGCGATGAGCTTACTGAAAGATATTCTACTACAACTATTCTTTTTGATTGTCCCTCTTCTTTTCTTCTATTCATTTGTACATAGAAGATACAGTAAGTCTTCGGATTTTTTCCGTCAAGTTGCTGTTTTTTTCTGTTGCTCCACCTCTATATTATTATGTACCCAGTACCCACTACAAAACATTCATGGCATTATTTATTTTAGCAGTATTCCATTAGTAATAGTTATTTTATATGGCGGAATCTTAGCAAGGACCCTTACCTTTCTAACATTACTTGTCTATTTCATCATTTCACCAGTTACGACCTTGGAAATGGTAATTTACACCACTATACCTGTTCTTCCCACCTTTCTGCACTTCTTCTTAAAAAAGTGGGAAGTATACTCACTTCTCTCAAAACAATCAATCTTTGCTTTTATTGCATGTTCAGGGGGAATTTTATATTCATTATCCAATCTTTTAATCCCTTATAACGGCGATATAACGTCTTCATGGTCAAATTATTTTCCATTTAATTTTTGGTCAGGGATTCTTTATATTGGCGCCTCTCTTCTTCTTTTTTACATTATTGAATACTTATGCGGGATAAATAAGCTACAACAAAATTTCAAAAAGATGAAAAAGTTATACCACATCAATATTATGGCGGAAGAGGCTTCAAAAGAGTTCCATAAACCCTTAACCATGGCTAAAGGTTTTACACAATTACTCGGGGCTGAAAAAAACCAAGCCAATAAGGAATACGTTCCTATCATTCTCCAAGAGTTAAACAGGGCAGAAAGAGTCATTGATTCCTATTTGAAACTTGCTAAGACCGAAATGTTTCCTTTTAGGGCCATATCCTCTAAAGAATTGTTGCAGGATGTGCTGAAAGGGATCAAAGTTTACGCAACCAACCACAACATCCATATTTTTATTGAAAAGATGCGCAACCTTAGAATTAAGGGCAATATGGATATGCTGACAGAATCCATGACAATCATCTTAAAACATTGCATCGACTCAAATGGTGGTGCAATCAATAAAATCCAACTGAACCATTTTCTCCGCCGAAACGATGTCGTTTTTGAAATTTCACTTAACTCTAAACGTGCTGAAAGAGAGCCGATCAAGTCATTTTTGCATTTACCTGCTTTGCTAGAAGATGAAGGAAATTCCACCCTTTATACCGCTTATACCATCCTCCTTGCTCATGGAGGGGATTTGCAGATAAAATCAAGGATGTTCAAAAAGGTAGTGGTCATCACACTCCCTGCTCAATTGAAAAAAAGTGAATATCCGAGCCGGAAAGTGATACGCACAAATTAAAGAGAGGGCTTCCCTTTATTGGGATCCCTCTCTTTTATATAATGGTTGCCATCAAATAAAACCCACAAATAAAACCTATTATCGATCCACCAATACTCATGGTAATATAAATTCCCGCTTTCTTATATAGCTTATCGGTAATGAGATTAACCGCCTCCATACTGAAAGTAGAAAATGTAGTGAATGCACCAAAAAAACCTAGACCCAACACAATGAATATAATGTTCCCGTACAATATTTCTGTGTCATTAAATATGCTTCCATACAATAATCCCAAGCCAAGAGATCCTGCAAGATTTACGATCAGCATGGCAACCGGTATCGGTGGTGAGGGTAATTTTTTCATAACATACAAACCTACCATGTATCTGCAAACCGCACCAATCCCACCACCTGCAGCAAGTAACAAAGCCATCATGGACTGACTCATTCAACTTCGCCCTCCTTCTGAACGGATAGGCGCTTCTCAGCTAACATGCGTCCCGAAACGATCCCAATTAATGCAAACAATATTCCACCTACTATGGAAGAGATTATATATATGAAGGTTAGTAGCACAGAAGTATCTGAACCCATAAGAAATACATCTCCAGCAAAAGTGGACATTGTTGTAAAGCCGCCACAAAGTCCGACACCCAACCCCGCCTTCACCCACTCTGGGGATTTTATATAGAGGAACCACCCTGTAAGTATTCCCAGCAAGAAACTCCCTACAATATTCTCTAATAATGTGCCAAAAGGAAAGCTAAAGGGAAGCGTCCCCAGATTTATTCCATATCTGAGTAAAGAGCCCAAAGCTCCCCCGACTAGTACAGCCAATACATTCTTTCTCATTTGTTCAACCACCTGTATGTGATTTCCCTAAAAATGTTCAAGGAATCTGCCTTCTATAATTATGCATAAAAAGAGTGGATGACTTCAAGCCCCATCCACTCGATCTATATTATATTTCCAACTTTTCACTCTCAGGTTCAAAATAGGCGCGAATAATAATCTCCAATATCTCATCTGTCATATTAAGATGGGCTATTGGACTGCCTTTTAAAAGCGCTTGTGTATTTTCGTCGTCAAAGGAGATACTTCTATCCAAATAAGGTTCAAAAACGTCTATCAGGCTATTCAATTGCATTTCTATAGGATTAAGTGTAAAGACTGTTCCTTTTTCATAAATGCCCAATGAGTCGAATTGAAGGTGGTGCTTGATTGTAGCAAGTATCTCTCTGTTTGTGGGCGGACTTGGGTTTGTAATATTGTAAATAGTGGTAGATGTAGCTCTTTTTGCTGCAATGGTTAAGATATCAGCCACATAATCTACGGGTACAAGATTGGATGTTCCTTCCTTAGAACCAACCAGGTGGACCATTTCTTGATAGTTCTTACGCTCCAATTTTCGTTTAAATAGTTCCAGTCCTCTCATGAATCCATAAAGGGTAAAGTTGGAATCTGCCTCTCCTGTCTTAGAATCACCTACAATTATTGCAGGGCGGAAGATGGAGATATCCATAAATCCCTTGTATTTCATCACCTCATGCTCAGCAAGTGCCTTACTCTCTTCATAAGGGTTATTAAAATTTTGTTGCAGATCATATAGCTTTTCACGCCCTGAATTTGCCACCCCGACCGTGTAGGCAGTACTGACATGAATGAACTTCGGCACTTTGAGAACCCTTGCCACTTCCAGAGCGTTCTTTGTACCATGATAATTCATTTCCATCAAAATATCACGAAGGTGGTGATCAAATTTCACAAGTGCCGCAAGATGATAGAAAATATCAATTTTCTTGGTAAGTTCAGTAAGTAATGCAGGAGAAAATCCAAAATCCGTTTGGACGATGTCCCCTTTAAGAATAGTGACATTTTCCTGTAAGGACAGAGGCAATCGATCTTTTTGATTATTCGCTTTCTCGGTGTTTCTGGCTAAAAGATAAACATTATGACCTTCTTCCAAGAGGTTACGAATCAACCTTCCTCCTAAAAATCCAGTAGCACCAGTTAAAAATATATTCATTGAAGTCCTCCATTGTTGAACATGATTTTTCAATAAAATCTACTACAATAGTAATATAGATTACGCATTAAATCAAAACTTGGAAAATATTGAATAAACATATCGATATTAGCAGTCAGTGGATGCCATACGTTATAATTTGTATAACATTAAATAACAAAGGAGTTTGTGATGAGTAAAAGAAAATGGGGACTGTTCCTTGTGATCACTTGTTTTATTGCCTACTTCTTTTTACCCAAAATATATGCTACCGTAACACAAAAGTCTGTTGGGAGTATGCCATATGTATTGGAAGAACGTGAAAATGTGGCATACGCCACATTTGCTGGTGGTTGCTTCTGGTGCATGGAGCCGCCATTTGAAAAACTTCCCGGGGTGTATGAAGTGGTTTCCGGCTATACTGGAGGACATATAGTGAACCCAGCCTACAATGACGTGACAACTGGTGAAACAGGACACGTGGAGGCTGTCATTATTGCTTATAATCCAGATGTCATCGATTATCAGGCGCTGTTAGAGGTATTTTGGAGGCAGGTCGATCCTACAGATGCAGATGGCCAATTTGTTGATAAAGGGGCGCCTTATCGTTCCGCCATCTTCTATCATAATGAGAAGCAGCAGCAACTTGCGCAAGAATCAAAAAATGAACTAGATGCCTCGGGGCGCTTTGATCAACCGCTTGTAACGGAAATCAAAGCTGCAGAAACATTCTACAGTGCAGAAGACTATCACCAGGATTATTATTTGCAGAATCCTGTACGCTATGAATATTATCGTGAAAATTCCGGACGGGATAAATACTTAGATGAGGTTTGGGGGGATGATCGGATCGTGAGTCCGGAAGTAAAGGATGACGGTGCCACCCTCCTTCATTTAACCAAAGAAGAATTGCGTCTTCACTTAACAGTTGAACAATACTATGTAACGCAGGAAGATGGTACTGAAGAGCCGTTTGCAAATGAGTACTGGGATTTTGAAGGAGAAGGTATCTATGTGGATCTAATCTCCGGAGAAGCATTGTTCAGCTCTATTGATAAATATGACTCGGGCACAGGTTGGCCGAGCTTCACCAAGCCACTTGTGGAAGAAAACATTGTGGAGCTTGAAGACCGAAGCTTTTTCTCTGTCAGGACGGAAATCCGCAGTAAATTGGGCAATGCCCATCTTGGACATGTGTTTGATGATGGCCCTGAACCTACTGGATTGAGATATTGCATGAACTCCGCCGCTCTCCGATTTGTACCGAAAGAGGACATGGAAGCAGAAGAATACGGGGAATTTCTGAATTTATTTAAATAGTTTTTTAAGGATATTGGTGATTTCAGGGAGTTTATTGCTGGTGAGTGGAATATATGGTGAAGACTCCACCGGGTGATAACGATATTCTTGAGCCCCCCAGGGCGTATCCCGGGGAGCCTCAAGGTCGCATTGAGGAAAGTGAAGTCCAATGCAAAAAACAACCAGCGGTATTTATCACATCCATTTAAAATGACTATACCAATCACTTCCCTTTATCAAGGTGAGTGGGGTGCGTTGCTAAACCCCTTTAAGTTTTTTCGATTTTTCCGTACAGGCTTCCATCGCCGAAACCACTGCTGAACGGAATCCCTGTTTTTCCAATGTGGTCACTGCTTCAATGGTAGCTCCACCTGGTGTACACACATTATCCTTCAGTTCTGCAGGGTGCTTTCCTGTTTCCAGCACCATTTTCGCCGCTCCAAGGACTGCCTGGGCTGCCATTGTATATGCCTGATTCCTTGCTATTCCCTGCTGGACGGCACCATCTGCCAACGCTTCGATAAACATATACACATAGGCCGGTGATGAACCGCTGACAGCAGGCACTGCATCCATTAGCTTTTCAGGCAGCACCTCCGCCTTCCCAAAGCTTTCAAACAGGCGGATGACCTCATGAAGCTCTTCCTGACCTACTGCTTGATTTGCACAAATCGCGCTCATGCCTTCCCCTACCAATGATGGGGTATTAGGCATGACACGTACTGCTTTGATATTTTCTTGAAATGCCGACTCAAGGAACTCCAGTGTTATCCCGGCTGCAATGGTAATAATGACTGCCTCACGCTTGACCACATTTGAAATCTCCTCTATTACCTCCTTGTGAAGATCCGGTTTCACAGCCAAAATCAGCATATCTGCTTCTTTTGCTACATCCCTGTTTTGCAAAGTTGCTTCAATCCCATATTTTCCAGCAACCTTCTCTACAGTCGCATTTGTTTTCGCACTGGCGATTATCTGGGTTGCAGATACTAACTCTGACTTTATCATTCCACCTATGATAGCCTCAGCCATTTTCCCACAACCAATAAAACCAATTATCTTATTCCTCATTTATGTATCACTTCCTAATCATTCTGCCTTGAATTATATAGAACCCGCAAAAAGAAAGCTACCCCTTTATGTCGGGATAGCTTTAGGTTAAGGACTGACAAACAGGAAGATACTATTTGCTATATATAGAGCAATAATGGCTAGCGATATGAGGAGATAGCTAGGTGCCTGTTTAGCTGTTGTCCGGTGAAGCATTGTATATAAGACAATCAGGTTCATGATAATGAGAGTGATGGTGGATATATAGTGGAACAACTCCACTGATGAGAGCAATAGTCCACCTCTATAAAAAATATCCGAACTGCCAAGCACGAACAAATTGAACAGATTGCTTCCCAATACACTCCCAATGGCAAGCCCCGGATTTCCGAGTCGTACGGCAACAATACAACTTACAACTTCAGGCAATGAGGTTGTAATAGCAATCATGAACATCCCTACAAAGCTTGAACCCAATCCTGTAATTTCCCCAATTCTGTCACCTGTCACGGTCAGGATTGTACCGAAAGCCATGATAAGAAAACAACTGAAGATAAAGAAAGAGACAGTCCTTTTCATCGAAATGGAGGAATAATCGATTTCCTTTTTGATATTTGTGGTACTGAGCGGCACTTCCGGGACTTGGATCCTGGAGAGAAAGAACATACCTAAACCATATCCAACTAAAAGCAATATCGAATCCAAGCCAATCCCAAACACCTGAAATCCCGATTTAATATGTAACCCCACCAAGAGGTAAATAGAAAGGATCAAGCCCACAAGCGTTGTAAACACATGCTCCCTCGTCTTATGCTGGAAGATCCTCCTTTTGATGAAGTAAATATTGATAAATGCCAAGGTCATCATGTTAAAAAGGTTGCTTCCCAAAATATTACCTAAGATAAGATCAGGATTATTGATGATAGCTGCAGTATAACTTGTCGTGATTTCCGGTAAGGAGGTTGCACCCCCAAGCAATACAGCACCCAAAAATGCTCCACCCTTCATGGATTTCTTGCTGATGATATCTGCATATTTGGAAAGTTTAACAGCAACCACAACGGTTACAATCACACTTGCGATAAATAAAAAATAGACCAATTTACATTCCTCTTTCTACTGTCGGCTTTAATATATGTCAGGTGACAAATTTTTCATGAAAGTAAACATGCCTTAATTTCCCTCAAAAGCCTGTCTTTTAAAGCAACAGATATTGGTAGTCTTTCCAATTTGATATTCCCTATTTGAATAAGTTTTTAACTTTCTTGGATATTAAGTGGTATAGCCCCTCTTCCCATTACACCAAATAAAAAAAGCCCTGGCAACTAAAGTGGATGCCAGGACTTCCTATAAAATTAATCATGCAGAAAAAACGAAGTCAATGTTTTTTTCCACTACGACTTTTTGGATTCGATGTTTTTTCACTTCTTCAATATGGATGACGAAACTTTCACACTCCACCCGCTCTCCTTTTTTCGGGAGATAGCCGAGCATATCAGAGATCCAGCCCCCTAATGTGTTGGCAGTGGATTCGGCTACTTCAAGCTGCAATAGCTCTGTGAAATCTTCTACAGGAAGACGTCCATCCATCCGGAATTTCAATTCATCAAGAATTTCCACCAAGTTTTCATTTTCGTCATGCTCATCCCATATCTCCCCGACAATCTCCTCAATGATATCTTCAATGGAGATGATCCCTGCTGTTCCACCGTATTCATCAAGCACTATTGCCAGGTGATTCTGGGAGGTTTGCAGTTCTTTCAACAGGTTAGAAATTTTAGCAGAACCAATTACGAAGAATGGACTGCGGGCAATATCTTTCAATGAGAACTCAGGATCTTGAACATATTGTGCGAAAAAGTCTCTATGTGAAATGACTCCTATTATATTATCAATGGATCCTTCATATAAAGGTAAACGTGAATATTGTTCTTTTATAAAGATGTCTTTGATTTCTTCAATAGACGTATCCTCTGAGATGGCAACTACATCTGGCCGTGGCGTCAGGATATCCTTCACGACGATATCATCAAACGCAAGGGCATTATGAAGCAGTTCTCGTTCTTGTGTGAGAAAAGTCCCTTCTTCTTCTCCAATTTCCACCATTGCTATCACGTCTTCTTCTGTTACAGTAGGTTCCTCCTTATCTGCACCAAGAAGTTTCTTAACGCCCACTTTTAGTTGGACGAACAACCATGTAATTGGATAAAAGAGCTTCATGACTGTCATTAAAGAGGCAGATATTAAAAGTAAATATTTCTCTGCATATTGTTTTGCTAAAGATTTCGGCAAAATCTCCCCAAAAACAAGGACAACTATAGTAATAACTCCGGTGGTGATAGCAAGTGTACTGCCGCTTGGCCCATACATTTGTGTGGCAATATTTGTTGCTATCGCTGCCATTGCAATATTGACAATATTATTACCTATTAGAATTGTAGAAACACTTTGATCAAAGTTTTCTGCCATGTTTAATGAGCGTTTTGCCCTTGCATTGTTGTCAGCTTGGTTACGGAGACGCAATTTATTCACGCTCGTAATGGCTGTTTCAGATGCCGAAAAATATCCTGATAATATTAATAATGCCCCTAATAAAATTATCGAGTCATAGGGTATACTGTCCAAGTTCTCATCACTCTCCTACATATATATATATTAAATATATTTTGAAACAGGAAATTTAGCAATAAAAATGAAAAAAATACCTAAAATATTTGTATTTTTCAAAAATTTAACACAAGATTGCGCAACTAAAATCCTCATGATATAATTATCTTGAATTCGAGATATTTTACTAAAAACCATTCATATATAAGGAGTGAACCACTTATGGAACTGTTAGGTTTACACCATGTTTCTCTATTGACAGCAAAAGCAGAAGAAAATCATCATTTTTTCACGGAAGTACTGGGAATGCGGCTAGTGAAGAAAACGGTGAATCAGGACAACACTTCCTCTTATCACCTATTTTACGGGGACGCAGAGGGAAATCCGGGTACTGAAATCACCTTTTTTGACATTCCAGGTCTCGGCAGGACATATGAAGGGATCTCTAGCATTTCATCCACATCATTAAGAGTTCCGACTACCGACTCTCTTCTCTTTTGGCAACAGCGATTTTCTTCCTTGGATGTCAAGCATGGCAAAATTGAAAAAAGAGCAAATCGGGATTCCTTGTCTTTCGAGGATTCCGAAGGAACAAAGCTGATTCTTGTAGCCGATAATAAGGAAGATGGCGTTAGTCCAGGTGTACCTTGGGTGAAAACAGACATACCAAAGGAACACGCAATCATAGGGCTTGGCCCCGTGACGTTGACAGTCAAATCCGCACCTCCTACAGCCACCATTTTAACCAATATTCTCGGTTTCCGTCATCTGGGGTCTTATCCTTCTCTCAAAGGAAATGTTCCGGCAATCGAAGTATATGCAACTGGTAAAGGTGGCTCCGGTGCGGAAGTCCATCTCGAAACCAGACCAGATCTGCCAGCCGAAAAAATCGGACGGGGCGGAGTGCATCATGTCGCGTTTCGGATTCCGAATGAAGAAGAATTTAACCATTGGGTTCAGCGTGTCAGACAAACACGTCTTCCTAATTCTGGTGAAGTGGAGAGACATTACTTTAAGGCACTTTATTTCAGGGAACCAAATGGCATCCTGTTCGAGCTTTCCACAGACACTCCTGGGTTCACGGTCGACGAACCGCTGGAAAGCATGGGAGAAAAACTCGCATTGCCTCCTTTCTTGGAGCCAAAAAGAACCGAAATCGAAGCAAGCCTGAGACCGCTTGAAATCCATTGATTCATCAAAATGGGAGAGCCATAGCATTGGCTCTCCCATCAGTGTGTAGACAAAGCTCTTTTCGAGTTATAAAGTCCCTGTTGATTGTAGTGGAAGGAGTGTAGACTCCTGCGGGAGGAAGGGACTGGTAAGACCCCTGAAGCGTTGTGAGGAGGCTTACGGACCGCCCGCTGGAAAGCGAAACTCCTGCAACGGAAATCAACTTGCTCCAACAGATAACCTTACTATTCTAAGGTTTGTCAACAATATGATGGGAGAGCCATAGCATTGGCTCTCCCATTTATATTGTTAGCACATTTTTTAACCATCTTCCACTTCCTTTTTAATAATGATCCCCAACACAAGCACAGAGATAATAGGTGCCAGTGCGACAAGTGCAATCATTCCAAATCCGTCCGTCAAGGGATCACTACCCTCTGTCACAGACGCCACACCTACAGCCATCGACAGAATGAAGGTCACAGTCATAGGTCCGGTTGCCACCCCGCCGGAATCAAAGGCGATACTGACAAATATCTTTTTAGTGAAAAACAACAGGATAAAAGCGATAAGATAGCCCGGAATGATGTAATACCAGATGGAGAAGTTCAACTGGATACGGAGCATGGACAAAGCAATGGCTATCCCCACTCCAATAGACAGTGTCAGGAGCATCGCTTTTTTCGAGATATATCCTTCCGTGACATCTTCAACCTCTTTATTGAGCACTCTTACAGCATGCTCTGCAATCGTAGCCACAAAACCAAGCACAAAGCCGATTGGAATCAAGATCCACGAGTGAGTCATTTCGCCAAGACTCTCCCCCATCCTTTCTCCAACAGGCATGAAACCGATATGTACCCCTTGAAGGAATAAGGCCAGTCCTATATAGGAGAACCCGAAACCTAACAGTATTTTTTTCAGTTTATCCAAGTCCATTTTCAAGAAAAAAAAATTGAAATACGAGGAAAAAAACGAGTAATGGGACTAATGCGAAGGTAACTTCAAGAAGCAGCTCCCCGAATCCTTCAAAAATATCATGCATCATTGATAAACCACCCCTAACAATAGAACTGCAAGTATTGGTCCAATGGAAGCCAATGCCACCAGTCCGAATCCTTCACTCGAAGAATCGTCTTTTCTCATTACGGAGGCCACTCCGACCCCTAAAGCAAGAATAAAAGGTACTGTTAGCGGCCCAGTTGTAGCTCCTCCAGCATCAAATGAAATCGGAACAATCTTATCAGGAGTAAAGTATGCAATAATGAAAACCAGTAAATAGGCAGGCATAAAAAGGTAAGGCAGTTTTATTTTATAAATGGTTCTTATCATGGCCAACGCCACGAATATCCCAACACCAAGCGCTACAACAATTATCAGGACGTTTGGAGTGACCTTACCTTCAGATACACCATCCACCTGTTTTGCCAGCACCCTTACATCTGGTTCGGCGACAGTTACGGCGATACCCAGTAATAGCCCTGCAACAATGATGAGCCATTTCTTCTTAGGCTTGGGAAAAGCCCGTCCGATCATATCCCCCACAGGTAAAAGACCAATATTGACCCCCATAAGGAAGAACATCAAACCAAATGTCACCATTAACAAACCAATCAAAAATAATAGAAACTTCTCAAAAGGCAGCCCTATCAAAAAAACTTGCAAGAAAATGATTACAAATGATACCGGTAATATAGCAAGAAAAGATTCTTTGATGGAATTTTTGATATCCTCCACTTCCTCACTCCCACTCTTTTTTTCTCAAATAATCCCTTTACCCTATTTTTCCCATAGCATAACAATGTAATGGTTAAAGAGCATAAAGAATTATACTGAAAGCGCTGACATTTCAAAGCCTAGATACATATAGTGATACCAAAGGGAAAGGAGGGTTTCATATGGAAAGAATTCTTCTGTTTTTTGCAGCCATGCTTGCAGGTTTTGCGCTTCTTAGAGTACCACTGACAGGAACGTTTGCTGCGCTTGAGCCTATCACAAGTATTCTTGGCGTCATTACTGTTCTTGTATTCTCACTTGCCTTAATCTATTTAGGGGTACGTAATCTAATAAAACGCTAGTTATTTCTGTTATAATTGTAATTAATCTGAAAAGTCCCAGAGATTTATACACTCTGGGCTATTTTATATGGGGTGAGAAATAAAATGAAAGAAACAGTACTTGCATTTCCTTCCAAAAATTCAATTGAGAAGGTGGCCACATTTATTGCAATGCTCAATCAACATGCTTCAAGCCACATCGGTTATTGCGGAAAGATGCAGGAAGAGATAGCCTCCTCTTTGAAAAATGATCTTACAGATGTGCCGTTTGAAAAGGCATTCATTGTGGCTTATGAGGGGGAAATATTAGTAGGTGTCATTGGATTTGATGCTGATTTCGAAAACAAATCCGCAGAGATTTGGGGACCTTTTATAGCTACCAATCATGAAGAACAAGTGCCATTGATGTTCGAGAAGATGTTATCAGTTTTACCGTCTATGGTGGAAAAACTTTGCATGTTTCCCAACAAGGAAAATAAAATGGCCACATCACTAGCAGTAAAGTATGATTTCTCCAAAAAAAGCGAACAAGCTATTCTGATCATGGAGCGAAAGAACTTTCTCTCCTCTCAAAGTTCGATGTTGCCTACTCTCCCTGTGCAATTCTACGGTGAGATGGCGCGTCTTCACGACCTTGCTTTCCCTGGTACATACTATAATGGAGAACAGATCATTCGCCGTATGAATGATCATCGGAAAGTATTCTTTTATGAAAAAGATGACATTTTTGCCGGTTACATTTATGTGGAAGTCGAACCAGAGTTTTCAGAGGCCAGCATTGAATTTTTTGCAGTGGATGAACGGTTCAGAGGAAAAGGAATTGGGGCGGAACTACTAAATGGGGCGATTGCCTGGATCTATTCATTCAAGGAGATGGAAAAACTTCAATTATGCGTGGATGCCACTAATAATCATGCACTTAAACTTTATCGAAAGTCCGGTTTCAATCTTACTAATGAACTCCATTTTTTCGAGAAAAAGCTGAAGGTCCACGTCTGACCTTCAGCTTTTCTATTACAGCAGCTTGCTCCGGTCCACAGATTGTGGGGGCTGTTCCATCCATCCCCGTTTAATCAACATCTCCAGCCCTTCTTCCCCATATTTGGCCACATCCAACATAATGGTGGAATAGTGCATGTTTAAATCCTTTCGCATTGAAGTGGACATCGCATATGCCAAGAGAAATAATCCAGCTGAACTTGTAGTGGTAATCAGAAACAAAATCAGTCTGTCAGAGAATGGAGAAACTATTGAATCAGTTACCTCCATACTTACCGGTATATTCCCGAGATGCTCCTCCTTCTTCAATACTTTATTGAAAACATCCACCTGTTTCTCCGCAAGCTTTTTTCCTTTTTCCAAATACACCTTGATTTCCTGGTCCCTCATGACTTGGATCAGACCTATCAACATTATCATCCCTATATAATTACGTTCTATCACATAGAAAATTTCACCCAACTCCATCACATTCAAAGGCCTTTTGTCACCAAACCATGTTCCAAGGATGGTCTGTTGATCTTGAATATACTGCACTTTCTTTGGGTAGGGGATTTTTGGCGGTCTATCGTAAATACCCTTATCAAGCATCAGATTAAGCGCATGCTTGTAATGTTTGGTTGAAGTCTTTAAACATTCACTGAAAAAGGCAACTACATCACTTCTTGCTATCTTGGTCAATACGGTAGCATAGTGCGGGACTGTCATTTGACCGACTCTATATGCGAAGCTAAGGGCAAAAAGGTCTGTATATAATGGAGGAGCAACCAAATTAACATCTTTATCAGAAAAAGCATCCGGTATCGGCAAGCTTTCCTTTGTAAATATTTTTCTGATTTCCTCATTATATCTTTCTTCCAAATACAAAGACTCCTTCAAAACATGTTCAATTTCCGAGTCTTCCACATGTTGAAGAAAATGTTTATAAAAACACATCGTTGCGCTGTTTTGTATGTAAGTGGTCCATAATGCCGCAATTTCCGGTGTTGTCAGTTGTATGTTATGTTCTCTCATATTGTAAACTCCCATTGGACACGTAGTTACATTTAAGTTTTGTTGAAATAGAAAAAATTATACAAAAAAATAGAGACTTCCTAATGGAAGTCACAGACTGTTGACAAAGCCCTAAATATTTTTATATTTGCATCCTGCTGTTGATCTTCGTTCCAGGCGCTTCGCTTTTCGCGGGCGGTCCGGAAGCCTCCTCGGACTTACGCCCTGCGGGGTCTTCCTTGTCCCTTCCTCCCGCAGAAGTCTGCGCGCCTTCCACTACGATCAACACAGGTTTTGAATATCTCTAATATAAAATAACTTTGTCTACACACTGAGACTTCCTAATGGAAGTCAACAATTAAACCAGTTTTAATTTATTTCCTGAAGGATCCTTTACGAAATAATCGCCATCTGTTAGTTCTACCTGGCTACCTAATGAGGTTAATCTTTCAACGGCAGCCAACTTCTTTTCTTCACTTGAAAACTTCAAAGAAAACCATTTTAGACCTACCGTGTTCTCTGCAGGAGCTGGAGAGCCCACTCCATTCCACGTATTAAGACCAATATGATGATGATAACGCTCCGTTGAAATAAATAAAGCCTGAGCCCCATAGCGAGTGACAACTTCAAATCCGAGACCTTCCGTATAAAACTGCTCCGTATTCTTAAGCTCGGAAACATGCAGGTGAATATGTCCCATGACCGTTTTTTCTGGAAGTCCGCGCCATTCTGTTTTTTTCCCCTCTTTTAATAAGCCTTCCGCATCTAGCGCAATGGAAGCCATCTCCACTTCCGACCCGTTCCAATTCCATTCCTCTGCGGCACGGTCCCGATAAATTTCAATACCGTTTCCGTCAGGATCCGCTAAATAGAGAGCCTCACTTACAAGATGATCTGACGCACCTTGCAGGCGCACATCCTTTTCTATGAAGTGGTGTAAGATGCTTCCAAGGTCAGCCCTTGATGGCAAAAGCAGCGCAAAATGATAGAGCCCGGTGGTACGTGGCTGCTTTGCTTTTATATTCTTTGGTTGTTCAATGGTCAAGAGTGGTGTATTCCCATCTGCTGTGAATATCACATTTGATTCTGTTTGTTTAAAAACCTTAAAACCGATAACATTTGTATAGAATTCGATGGAACGTTGAAGATTTTCTACTTTTACCACTACTTCCCCCACATAGGTGGTGGGGCTTTGATGAAAATGCTGCATATATTAAAACCTCCTGAATATTACTTTGAAAATAAACATCTTGAATTAAAGATATTTTATCACACTAACTGTAAATTGCATACATTTTTTTCTAACCTTGTAACTTTATTTTCTATGAGTCCGTCTATTGAGCTAAGGAGGTTAGGAAATCGATGAAAAAAATTTGTGCATTTATTTTGGCATTCTGTTTGATGGCCGTGTTTGCTGCATGTTCTTCCACATCTAAGAACGTCGCTCCTGAATCTGATGATGTAGCAGGCAATCCCGCAGGTATTGAGCTGACATCCCAGATAGAGGGGGTATTCAAAGGTTTTGATGGAGAAAATTTTGTAAAAATAGAGCATGATGGAAAAGAACAAATCTATGAAATTGTGGATGAAGTTACCGGAGATCTCGATAAGGTGAAAGAAGGCGACAATATCGCTTTTTCAACCAAAGAAGCCGACGGGAAAACAGTGTTGGAGACGCTTAGGCTGAACTAAATACGTATCAGTGCAAAGCAGGACAGAAGGGAAGTCTTTTAGGATTTCCCTTCTGCCTTCGTATGACCTATAGCTGTTTAGAGAATTTAAATTGTAAACATCCTTTTTATCCTATATAATATAAAATATTGCAAAATTAATAAATAAAAGGAAGATATGAATAAATGACTAGAGTAAGCAGAAAAAAGAAACGCTTCAAGAAGTGGCATAAGATTACACTTAGTATTTTGGCGATATTGTTTTTATTGGTTGCAGGTTTTGTAGGATACACCTTCTATACCGTTAATAAAGCTTTGAGCACCATGCATGAACCTATAGACCGGGATTTTTCCGATTTGCGAACAGGAAAAGTGCAATTGGGTGATCAGGAGCCTTTCTCCATCCTGTTGATCGGGATTGACAAGGAAGAAGGAGATCTGGAAAAGGGACGCTCGGATTCCTTGATAGTTTTGACAGTGAATCCTAAAACAGAATCCATGAAGATGGTAAGCATTCCGCGTGATACCAGAACAGAAATCATCGGACGCGGGAACTTGGATAAGATAAACCACGCCCATGCATTTGGCGGGGTGGAGATGAGCATCCCGACCGTGGAGAACTTTTTAGATATTCCGATTGACTACTATGTGAAAATCAATATGCAGGGCTTCAAGGACATTGTTGATGCAGTCGGAGGGGTAGATGTGAACAACAAGTTTGCATTCTCTTCGGGAGGTTATAATTTTAATGAAGGCAATGTTTCTTTAAACGGCGACTCGGCTTTGTCTTTTGTAAGAATGAGAAAACAGGATCCACGCGGGGACTTCGGACGGGCTGATCGTCAAAAGCAAGTGGTACAAGCTGTCATTAATAGGGGAGCATCCTTCTCCGGTTTGACCAATCTGGATTCGATCCTTGGGGCTATCGGGGGGAATGTGAAGACAGACTTGAGTTCTGGTGAAATGGTGGATATCACCCAAAATTACAAAGAAGCAAGACATGATCTCGAAGTATTGCAAATCGAAGGATCAAATTCAACCATTGAAGGCATCTATTACTTCCAGGTGTCGGAAGAGGAACGCACGCGAGTTTCAGGTATATTGAAAGAGCATCTTGAATTGAATTAAAGTATAAAGGGACAGCGTATATGCGCTGTCCCTTTATACTGTTGACAAACTAAAAATTAGTTAAGTTATCTGTTGGAACAGTTGATCTTCGTTCCAGGCGCTTCGCTTTTCGCGGGCGGTCCGGAAGCCTCCTCGGGCTTACGCCCTGCGGGGTCTTCCTTGTCCCTTCCTCCCGCAGAAGTCTGCGCGCCTTCCACTACGATCAACACAGGTTTTGCATATCTCAAAGATAAATTAACTTTGTCTACACACTGAGCTACAGGATTACAATAGAATCCTGTAGCTTCATACATAAATAAATGCTTACGCTCCTTTTTCATCCGCATGTTTTGATGCCTCTTCATCCTCCCAGCACTCTGTATTCTTCAACCCATCAATATTGCTCGCATAGAACACAGGATCTTTACCTTCTTTACGTTGCTTCAGATAGTCTTTCAGAACTGCAAGAGCAATCTTCCCGATAAAGGCCAATGCCACGAGGTTGGTGATTGCCATCAATGCCATGAACAAGTCAGCCATGTTCCACACCATGCTAAGACTTGCCACAGAACCGAAAATGATCATTCCTAACACCGCAAAGCGGAAAATCATGATGGCTGCTTTGCTTTCTTTAATAAACTCAATATTGGATTCGCCATAATAGTAATTTCCGATAATGGAACTGAAACAGAATAACAGGATTGCTATGGCAATAAAGATGCTTGCCCATGGGCCAACGTGTTCTGCCAATGCCACTTGGGTCAATTGGATACCTTCCATCTCCTCACCGCCTGGAATGCCAGCAAGTAAGATGATGAAGGCTGTTGCACTACAAATCAGGATCGTATCAACAAAAACCCCAAGTGTTTGAATGAATCCTTGTTTGGCAGGGTGACTTACGTCTGCCGTTGCTGCTGCAACCGGTGCACTACCCATACCTGCTTCATTAGAGAACAATCCGCGTTTGACACCATTCATGATGGCAGCCCCGATCCCACCGGCAACCGCTTCGTTAAATCCGAATGCGCTGGAAACGATGACACCGACCAATCCTGGAATCTCTCCAATGTTCAATGCAATGACATAAAACGCTAAAAGTAAATAAGATACGGCCATGACCGGCACTACGACTTGTGAAACTTTAGCTATCCGCTTGACCCCTCCGAAGATCACTAGTGCAACTATAACTGTAAGAATCAGTCCAAGCACTAAGCGGTTCACGCCAAAGGCTTCGTTGAATGCGACGGTGATGGTGTTGGCTTGAACTGAGGTAAATGCCAATCCGAAGCAGAACGTAATGAGGACAGCGAATAGGATTCCCATCCAACGTGCTCCCATTGCCTTTTGCATATAATAGGCGGGTCCACCTTTGAAGCCATTTTTATCCTTCACTTTGTATACCTGTGCAAGTGTACTTTCGATAAAGCTTAGTGATGCGCCGAATAGGGCCACAACCCACATCCAGAATACAGCCCCTGGACCACCAAGGGAGATGGCAATCGCCACACCTGCTAAGTTTCCTGTCCCTATTCGAGTTGCTGCACTAATACAAAAGGCACCAAATGAAGATACCCTCTTTTTTGTTTCATTGGAAGTGGGGCTTTCTTTTAAGAGGCGGACCATCTCCCCCATTTGGGTAAACTGGACAAACTTTGATTTCAAGGTAAAGAAAATCCCAAGTCCAACTAAAAGTGCAATAAGGACATATGACCAGAGGATCTCATTACTCCATTCAATAATTGTGTCTATCATGCTGCTCACACCTTTTCCTATAGTCTCCATATACACTTGTTATTTTGGCAACGCTTCCAATATTTACTTCTAATAAAAATATTTAATAGAAAAGCTTTAAAGTTTTCCTACTAAATACTTTTATCTCTGTTATTCTTATAAAAAACAAATAAAATTACTAAAATTAACAAGTGTTATATAATACCTTTATAACATTATCACTATACTACGATAGGTTCAACAATAATTATTGAATTAAATATTTTCTATATTTTCAAAATATATTGGTGTGTAGACAAAGTCTTTAATCTTTAGGAATATGAAATCCCCATGTAGATCGCAGTTGAAGGAGCGCAGACTCCCCGCGGGAGGAAGGGACATGTTAGAGCCCGCAGGCGCAGCCGAGGAGGCTTCCGGACCGCCTGCTGGAAAGCGAAGCTCCTGCAACGGAGATCAACTGTTCCAACAGATATTATCTGACCTTTAGTTATCAACCGTCTGCTTTTTTTTCAAAATATATCCCTTTATTGTAAATACCCAATAAATTCTTATTACCTTTCTATGTAAAAATGGTTTATACTAAATCTACCATCATGGACACTTAGGAGGAATCTATATGACAGAAAGTAATGAACCAAAGAAAATCAGTCTTCAAGAAGCGATGAAAAAGCAACTGGAAAATAAAAAGAAGCAGGCTTCTGGCGGCAAAGGTAACTTTAACGGAGCAAATGGAACACAAAAAATGAAGAGCCAACAAACGAAAAAACCAAGCAACACAAGAAGAAAAATGGGCGTTTAATCAAACAAAGCAGTATGTCGGGGTCTTAATGGCCCTTACATACTGCTTTTCAATTATCAAGGTAATGGTGCACGGACATAATGGGTTAGGAAGAGCCAAGCAAAAAGCCACCCTCAATAACTACTGAGAGTGGCTTTTCCCTAATTAACATTTAATAATTCGTCTTCAATTGTGAGAAATCAACTGCTCCGTCTTCCACCAAGTGGCAAGCAGATTGCTGATTTACACCAGGAATGGCATGAAGCTTCGGCGCTTCTGTTCTGCAACGATCGAATGCATATGGGCAACGTGTATGGAAACGGCACCCTTCAGGCGGATCGATCGGAGAAGGAACATCACCTTTCAAGATGATACGCTCTTTCTTCTTCCCGATTTCTGTACTTGGAATTGCAGACAACAATGCTTTTGTATAAGGATGCTGCGGGTTTGCAAACAGGGCATCTTTATCTGCAATCTCTACGATTTTACCTAAATACATAACAATGATTCTATCGGAAATATGACGTACAACCCCAAGGTCATGCGAGATGAACAAGTACGTCAGGTTGAATTCACGTTGTAATCTTTTCAGCAGATTCAATACCTGTGCTTGAATGGATACGTCCAATGCTGATACCGCTTCGTCACAGACGATCAGCTTCGGATCAACAGATAATGCACGGGCAATACCGATACGCTGGCGTTGTCCTCCACTGAACTCATGCGGATGACGGTCAACCTGATGGGCACCGATCCCAACCGTTTCAAGCAGTTCCACGATTTTCTTGCGACGATCTTTACGCGGTACGACATTTTGGATCTCAAGAGCCTCCTCCAGGATTTGACTCACTGTCTGACGCGGGTTCAAGGAAGCATAAGGATCTTGGAAAATGATTTGCAAATCTTTACGTTTCTTTCTCATCTGAGATTTGTTTAAAGCAAGTAAATCTTCCCCTTGAAAAGTTACTTCTCCGGAATAAGGATTGTCCAGGCGCAGAATGGCACGGCCTGTCGTGGATTTCCCGCATCCGGATTCCCCTACGATACTGACCGTCTCCCCTTCCTTGACGGAAAAACTGATGTCATCTACTGCCTTGACATGGTTGACTGTTCTTCCAAAGATTCCACCTTTAATAGGAAAATATTGTTTAAGGTTTTTTACTTCTAATAATGTTTGATTACTCATGGCTAGCAGCAACCTCCTCATCTTCCCACTTGTCTGTATAGATCCAGCAACGAACCTGATCCCCGTCTTCGGTTTTCTCTAAGTCCGGCAGGCTGTTTCTGCAAATATCCTTTGCATGCGGACAACGTGGCGCAAAACGGCAACCTTGTGGCAAGTTGAATGGACTTGGCACAGACCCTTGAATAACAGATAGATCACCTTCCACATCCTGATCATGCTTTGGTACCGAGTTCAATAGGCCTACCGTGTACGGATGCTTAGGGCTTGAGAAAATGGTCTGAACATCTGCATATTCCACCACTTTCCCGCAATACATTACCGCAACCTTGTCACACATTTCCGCCACTACCCCGAGATCATGTGTGATAAGCATTAAGGAAGTGCCCAATTCATCTTGAAGTTTTCTCATCAATTCCAAAATTTGAGCTTGGATGGTCACATCAAGTGCTGTAGTCGGCTCATCGGCAATCAACAGTTCCGGGTTACATGCAAGTGCAATCGCGATCATGACACGCTGTCGCATCCCGCCTGAAAGTTCGAACGGATATTGCTTTGCACGTTTTTCAGGTGATGGAATACCAACAAGGCGCAGCATATCCACAGCTTTTACCCATGCTGCCTTACGACCAAGCTTTTGATGAATCCGTACTGATTCTGCGATCTGTTCTCCACAGGTCAATGTAGGATTCAAGGATGTCATTGGTTCTTGGAATATCATAGACACATTGTTTCCGCGGATCTGCATCATTTGTTTTTTCGTTTTATCAAGAAGGTTTTCACCTTTAAAAATAACTTCTCCTCCAACCACTCTACCGACAGGTTCTTGAAGCAGTCGCAAAATAGATAGGGACGTGATACTTTTTCCAGATCCTGACTCCCCAACAATGCCGAGCGTTTTTCCTCTTTCAATGGAAAAATCGACACCATCAACCGCTTTTACTTCCCCTTCATCTGTAAAAAAGGAAGTACGCAAGCCTTTTACTTCTAATATTTTTTCGTTCTTTATAGTTGTCATTTTCTTCACCGTCCTTTAGTTAAGGTCTATACGTTTGTTGATTAAACGGTATGTGATATCCACCAGGAAGTTTACGAACACGAACAATATCGTACAAACAAGGATTGTCCCCTGGACCATCGGGAAGTCACGCATTGTAATGGAGTTGATGATCAATCGACCCAATCCATTGATGGCAAATACCGTTTCTGTGATTACCGCTCCACCAAGCAGTCCACCAAATTGCAGACCTACGACAGTAACTACCGGAATCAATGCATTGCGCAGAGCATGTTTATAAATGACCAATCTATCACTGACACCTTTTGCATAGGCCGTACGGATATAGTCCTGATCGATAACATCCAGCATGCTCGACCTTGTCATACGTGCAATGATGGCCGCTCCGCCAGTTCCAAGTGTGATGACCGGCAAGACCATTTGCTTCCAATCGTTCCCCCAACCTGCAACAGGCAAGATGCCTAGGTTGACCGAGAAGAAATAGATAAGCATGATACCCAGCCAGAAGTTAGGCATGGAAATACCAAACAATGCAACTATCATTAAAGAAGTATCTGCAAATGTGTATTTTCTAGTTGCTGAAATAATACCAGCAATCAAACCAAGAATGACAGAAAGGATCGTTCCCCAAATTGCCAATTCTACCGTAATCCAAAATCTGCTTGTGAAAATCTCCGACGTCACATCACGGTTCGTACGGATGGAAGTTCCTAAATCCCCTTGAATCGCATTACCGATATAACTGAAGTACTGAACATATAAAGGATCATTCAATCCCAATTTCTCACGCATCGCTTCAACCTGTTCAGGATTTGCCTGCTCCCCTGCCATGATTTGGGCTGCATCACCAGGAATCAAGTGCATCATTAAAAATACTGCCAACGTCACTCCAAACATGACCGGAATCGTTTGGAAAAGTCTTCGAATGATATATATAAACATGTTAGTTCACCTTCTTCTCCATTATTTTCTTGCTTTCGGATCTAGCGCATCACGAAGTCCATCACCCATCAAGTTGAATCCGATAACGACCAGCAAAATGACAAGCCCCGGAAATAGGGTGATGTGCGGAGCCTGTGCAAGATAAGATCGCCCTTGACTAAGCATCGCACCCCACTCGGCAGTCGGTGGTCTTGTCCCCATTCCAAGGAAGGAAAGAGCACTTGCCGTAATAATGGCAGAAGCAATATACAATGTTGCTTGTACAATAATCGGTGACATAATATTCGGCAAAATATGCTTGAATATAATTCTGAAGTCTTTCGCACCCATCGCCCTTATAGCGTCAATGTACTCCAACTTCTTCACGGTCAATGTAGATCCGCGGACTATCCTTGCAAAAGATGGTATTGCATAAAATGCAACAGCAATAATAACGTTTCTAGTGCTTGCTCCAAGAACACTTACGATAGCCAACGCAAGAAGGATTCCCGGGAAAGCCAATAATACATCACAAATTCTCATGATCAGGGAGTCTACCCATCTACCATAGTAACCGGATACAATTCCAAGTGTAACCC
This sequence comes from Sutcliffiella horikoshii DSM 8719, assembly GCA_001648575.1. Classification (GTDB taxonomy): domain Bacteria; phylum Bacillota; class Bacilli; order Bacillales; family Bacillaceae_I; genus Sutcliffiella_A; species Sutcliffiella_A horikoshii. The sequence continues at coordinate 28,412 of LQXN01000049.1, forward strand.
CGACAATCGCTCCTAAAAAAGTAGATAAAAATCCTATACCTAGTGAAATTCTAGCACCAAATAGCAAACGACTGAAAATGTCTCGTCCGACATCATCCGTACCCAAGTAATTTTCTGCAGATGGTCCTTGCAGCTTATTCATTACGTTGGTTGTATTCGGGTCATGAGTCGCAAGTAAGGGGGCAAAAATACCCATCAAAATAACAAATATAATAATAAAGACACCCGCCATGGCCGCTTTATTTTTTGCCAGCTTCTTATAAAAAGATCTCCATCGAACCGATTTCGTATTTTCAATAGTAACTGGAACTCCTGTTGTCGTTTGTGCTTGTGGTTGATCCATACGCTCTTCTCATCCCTTCATCTCTTTGTAACAAACTTAATAATTCAAAATTTTCAACACAACTAGATACTATAATAGCTATTAATTCGTAATATTACAATAGTTTTAAAGAGTCTAAGCATACTTAATTTTAAGATTAAGATATTTTCCCCCTCGAAATACCTTTCATTATATACATGAAAAAATTAACAAAAACGTAATATTGGGTTGTATTTTTACTATAATTATTACAAAAATAATAAATTTGTTAAAATTCTTGTAAAACAACTCTTGTGAATTTTCAGTTTTTGAATTATGATTATAAACAATCGTGGCTTATCCATTGATTACAATCTTGTAACACAAAACAAATCTTCAGGGGGGTAATTTTACATGAAAGCAAAAAAGAATGTGTTTTTCATGCTTCTGCTTTCACTTATGCTAGTACTTTCAGCATGTAGTGGCGGGAACAGCAGCACACCTACTAACGGAAACGGAAACACTAACACCGGATCTGGTGATGGTGAAGAAGTTGCAGGACAAGAAGGCGGAGAATTAGTATATGTTGTTTCATCTGATGCTCCAACACTTGATCCACACGGAATGAACGATACTGCAACAACTAACGTAACAACTCAAATCTTCGACCGTTTGACTGCATATGAAGCAGACGGAACTGTAATACCTTCCTTAGCTGAATCTTGGGAAGCTGTAGATGAAACTACTTGGGAATTCAAACTTCGCGATGACGTTAAATTCCATGATGGCACCGATTTCACTGCCGATGCTGTAAAAATGACGATCGAGCGTATCATCGATCCTGAATTTGCATCTCCACGTGCAGTAGTACTTAACATGATCACTGAGGTAAATGTTATTGATGATTACACTGTACAGTTTGTAACAGAAAAACCATTTGCTCCACTACCGGCTCACTTAGCACATAATGCTGGATCTATCATCGCTCCTTCTGCAATGGAAGAAGAGAACAACGGTGGTGCTAAAGTAGACGAAAACCCAGTTGGTACTGGTCCATTCGTATTTGGATCTTGGAACCGCGGTGCTGAAATCGTACTGAATAAAAACGAAAACTACTGGAATGGCGCACCTGCACTTGATTCCATTAAATTCGTAGTGAACGCAGAGCAAGCTACTCGTGTAGCACAGCTTGAAACTGGTGAAGCACATGTTATCCAAGTTGGTGCTTCTGACGTTGCACGTGTAGAAGGTATGGAAAGTGCCGGAATCGAATTAACTCGTGTTCGCGGTACTCGTATGGACTACTTAGGATTCAACATGGAAAAAGAACCTTTCAACATTAAAGAGGTTCGTCAAGCTATCTCCATGGCAATTAACAAAAACGATATCGTTGACGGTATCCTTGACGGTCAAGGTGTACCTGCAGTAGGACCTCTTGCTCCTACAGTTGTTGGTAACTACCAAGACCTTAAGCCACTTGATTATGATGTAGAAGCTGCAAAACAATTGCTTGCTGATGCAGGATTTGAAGATGGATTCCAAACAACTCTTTATGTGAACGAAGGTTCTAAAGAGCGTGCGGATATCGCAATCCTGGCTCAAGACCAATTAAAACAAATCGGAATCGATGTACAAATCGAAACTATCGAATGGGGTGCATTCCTTGACGCTACTGCGAATGGTGAGCACGAACTATTCATCTTAGGTTGGACTACAGTAACAGCTGATGCTGACTACGGTCTATATGCTTTATTCCACTCTTCTGCATTCGGTGCTCCTGGTAACCGTTCTTTCTACGCGAACGACCGCGTGGATGAGTTACTTGACCTAGCTCGTTCTGAGACTGAGCAAGGAAAGCGTGACGAAGCATACAAAGAAATCTCTGAGATCCTAGTTGACGAAGCTCCAATGGTTTACTTGCAACATCCTGACTTCGTATATGGAACAAACGGTGCTAACGGTCTATTCGTAGACTTCAGTGGTACTCCTTACTTCCACGGTGTGAAGCTTAACTAATCAAAAATGACCCTCGGCTAGAAATAGTCGGGGGGTTTTTTGTTTTATAGTTATAATAATCATTAACTATTAGAAAGTATTTTCTTGAGGTAAGAGCAACAAAACACTCAGATAATTCTCTTCAAGCATAGAGTTTTTCTAGCGACTCACACTAAGCAAAGTCCTGAGTGGTTTTGCAAGCATATCCTTTAAATTTAATGAATTTAAAATAGAAACTAGCTTTAGACACTAGTTTCTTCAGGTAGCTTAATCGTAAATGTCGTGCCCTTCCCTATCTCACTTTTCACCTCTATTTTTCCTTGTAACAGCTCAATGATCTGAAAAGATATCGTCAAACCGATACCTGTTCCCTTATCCTTGGTAGAATAAAAAGGTGTACCCAACTTAGCAACCTGTTGTGGCGTCATCCCCATACCGTCATCTATAATCTCTATTAAAACCGTTCCTCGGCTGCTAGAGGCATTAACTGTCACCGTTCCACCCTTATCAATTGCTTCAATTGCATTTTTTATCAAGTTAATCAAAACCTGTTTCATTTCCCCCTTATTCGCCTTTATATGCAAACCTTCGTCTATCTTGTGACAAATGGCCGTGTTATTGATAGCAGTATAAGTGGACATGAGTTGAATGACGTGTTTCAATTCCTGAGAAATATTTATCCTGTCCATCCCCTGCTTATTAGGCTTGGCAAGTGATAGATAGTCTTGAATGATTGACTGTGCTCGGTCCAATTCCTCTATGGATATCTCAATGTATCTCTTTTGAGCACTACTTAGATTATCATCTTCGCTCATCAACTGTAAAAAACCCCTTGTTGATGTCATTGGATTCCTGACCTCATGTGCGACTGATGCCGCAAGTTCACTTACCACTTTCAACTTCTCTGACCGTTGCAACTCATGCTGCAGTTGCATTTGCATAGTAAGGTTTTCAATGATCATAATAGCGGTCACCAAGGATACCCAAGTTATCAAAGAAACAATCATTGCCAGAAAAATCTCATCAGACTCTCCACGATACATGAAACTCAACGCCCTGGTGATACTGATTACCACTAACAATATTGATATGCTTAATACTTTTTTCTTTAAGGTCATATTCCTATAAATCTTTGTGGAAAACACTAAAAATACCGTAACAATCGAGTAATTCATAACCATTACCAGAAAATTGTTCTCTCCAAGGATAAACAGGTAATATAACATTGATGCCATTACAGCAAGCCCTGTCATCCATCCCCCATACAAAAATGCCAAAATGACCGGTATGACCTTTTGATCATAATAAGAGCCGTCTGTCACTTCTATCGGAAAGGACATCGTACAAAATAACATGACCAATAGGGTTACAAGAAATCGAAAATTCACTTTTGTCGTGTTCCCTATTGCACCATTATTCAGAAACTGATAATAAAACAGGATCGGAAATAAAACAATTAACACATGATATAAAACATGTCCTAAATTTTCAAACATACCAACGCCCCTACCACATAGAAGTCACTACATTTTATAGTTAATACTTCGCTTTTCGGACCATTTATTCCTCCTTTTGCCCCACAAGAAAAACCAGCCCACATGGCTGGTTTTAATCAAGCAAATTTTTTATTCTGCTCCTTTTTGAAAAACTCCTTCATTGCATGGAATACGTCTGGCTTTTGCTTTAAAATGAAATGCCTGAACTTCTCATCACTGACATTCTTATATGCTGACATAAGTGTAGAATGCCTGTTATACTGATTTACTTCCCCGTACCCGAACATATTCGAAACCTTCATCAGTTCCCCAACCAGTTTAACACAACGCTGATTGTCAGAAGTGAGGTTATCACCATCTGAGAAATGGAAAGGATAAATATTGAATCGAGTAGGGTTGTATTTTGTGTCAATCAACTCCAGAGCTTTCCGGTATGCGGATGAACAAATCGTTCCCCCGCTTTCCCCTTTAGAAAAAAAGTCCTCTTCACTGACTACCTTCGCCTCAGTGTGATGGGCAATGAATTCGATATCCACTGTCTCATACTTTGTACGCAAGAAGCGTGTCATCCAGAAGAAGAAGCTCCGTGCCATATATTTCTCCCACATCCCCATCGATCCACTCGTATCCATCATCATCAGGACAACCGCTTTGGAATCAGGTTTTACCACTTCGTTCCATGTCTTGAACTTGAGATCCTCTTGATAAATCGGATGGAAGCTTGCCGTACCTGTCATCGCATTCCGCTTATAAGCGGACATCATCGTCCGTTTTTTATCTATATTCCCCATAAGACCTGTGCGTCTGATATCATTAAATTCATAGTGCTCGATGACGTTCTCATCGCGCTCTTTTTGCTGCAGGTTCGGAAGCTCAAGTTGGTTGAAAAGTGCCGCTTCAAGATCCATCAGAGAAACTTCCGCCTCATAATAGTCCTCACCGGCTTGATCTCCCGCTCCTTGCCCCTTACCCGGTCCCTTCTGCTGACCCGACCCGTCCCTGGCTACAACATCCCCGACTTGACTGTCTCCATCTCCTTGGCCAACATGCTTGTTCTTGTCATAATTGTAACGAATTCTGTACTCATCTAAAGACCTGATTGGGATCTTTACGACCTCTTTGCCATTGGACATTACAATGTTCTCTTCAGTAATAAGATCTGGTAAGTTATTTTTGATAGCCTCCTGGACCTTTTCCTGATGGCGCTTTTGGTCGTCGTGGCCTTTTCGATGGAGGGACCAATCCTCTTTGGACACTACAAAATTCGTATCATCTGACATTGTCATCGATATCCCTCCCTATTTAATTAATTTTACGTTTCTAGGAACCTTTTCATCACTATTTTCATAAAATATCTTGGTGAAATTTTAAGAATCCAACCTTTGTGATAATTAGGGTTGGTTACTCTATCCTATGCACATATCTCAAATAATTGACAGATTATTTAGATAATTAGGCTCGCATATCTATTAAATAGACAAGCGTACCTCAATTGTTAGTAATAATATTTGTATGCTGCTAGAAGGTAGTACTATACAATGAAAATATTTATAGGCTGTTTTCTCAAATGAGAAAACAGCCTATAAAAAAAACCTCCCAAAGTAACTGGAAGGTATATTTATTCTTTTTCATTTTCCGTATTGTTTTTATGCTGCTTGGGATCGCGCTCCCTGTCAGTTTTATTTTGCTTCAGCTGCTCCATTTCCTTGGCCAGCTTTTCCATCTCTTTTTCATTGGGAGCCATCGTATTTTCATAGGCTTTATCTTTACTCATTATAATCACCTCTTATCCTATAAGTTCCCCTTATTATTGGAAAACAAACCTAAATAAGCAAAAAAGCAGCGGCACTCACACCGCTGCTGTTCCTATTATCTATTTAATAAACTGCCTACATATCTTAATAAGTCATTCGCCGAAGTGGAGTTATACCCATGCTCATCAATCAAGCGTGCCACCACTTCATTTATCTTCTTCAACTGTGTTTCATCCGGCGTTTTAGAAGAAGTTGTTATTTTCACAACATCCTTCAAATCTGCAAACAGCTTCTTCTGTATTGCTTCTCTCAAGCGCTCATGGGAGTTGTAGTCAAATCGCTTCCCTTTCCTCGCATAAGCGGAAATCCTTATCAAGATCTCCTCCCGGAACGCCTTCTTCGCATTCTCAGAAATACCAATCTGTTCCTCAATGGAACGCATCAGTTTCTCATCGGCACTCATCTCTTCCCCAGTGAGAGGATCTCTTAGCTTCGCTTTATTGCAATATGCCTCGACATTATCCAGATAGTTATCCATCAATGTCTTCGCAGACTCTTCATACGAATACACAAATGCTTTCTGGACTTCCTTCTTCGCAATATTATCATACTCTTTTCTTGCAACCGATATGAAGTTCAGGAATCTCTCTCTATCCTCATTGGAAATCGATGCATGCTGATCAAGGCCTTCTTTTAAGGAACGTAGGACATCGAGCGCATTTATGGATGGGACTTCTTTTCGAATGATGGTGGACGAAATCCTGTTGATCACATAACGCGGATCGATTCCGCTCATCCCTTCATCTGCATACTCTTTCTTGAGCTCTTGAACATCCACAGAGTTAAAGCCTTCGACTGATTCCCCGTCATATAGGCGCATCTTCTTTACAAGATCGATATCCCCGCGCTTTGCTTCCTTAAGTCTAGTGAGGATCGTGAACATCGCAGCCACCCTAAGCGTGTGCGGCGCAATATGGACATTTGCCACATCACTCTCATTGATCATCTTTTCATAAATTCTCTCTTCTTCAGACAGCCTCAAATTATATGGAACCGGCATCACGATAATACGCGAATGCAAGGCTTCATTCTTTTTATTGGAAATAAATGAACGATATTCCGTTTCATTGGTATGCGCCACAATTAACTCATCGGCGCTGATTAACGCAAATCGTCCAGCTTTGAAGTTCCCTTCCTGCGTTAAAGATAATAGATGCCACAAGAACTTCTCATCACATTTCAGCATCTCCTGGAACTCCATCATCCCGCGGTTCGCCTTGTTCAATTCCCCATCAAAGCGATATGCACGAGGATCGGACTCCGAACCGAACTCTGCAATCGTGGAGAAGTCGATGCTTCCTGTTAGATCAGCAATATCCTGAGATTTCGGATCAGACGGACTGAAGGTACCAACCCCCACACGCTGATTTTCTGACAGGAAAATACGTTCCACTAACACATCTTCAATCCTGCCTCCATATTCCTTTTCAAGCCTCATCATATTAAGCGGCGATAAATTGCCTTCTATTCTGACCCCGTATTCATCATAAAAGTCATTGCGCAAATGATGCGGAATCAAATGCAGCGGGTCTTCATGCATCGGGCAGCCTTTAATGGCATATACAGCGCCTCTATCTGTAAGGGTATACTGCTCAAGCCCCCGTTTAAGGATCGTAACCAGGGTGGATTTCCCCCCACTGACCGGCCCCATTAAAAGGAGGATCCTCTTTCTGACATCCAATCTTTTCGCAGCCGGATGAAAATACTCTTCCACCAACCGCTCCAAGGCCTCTTCTAAACCAAAAAGGGCATTGCTAAAGAAATTATAGTTTCGCTGCCCATTGACCTCTTCTACCCCAGCATCTTTGATCATATTGTAAACCCGTGAATGTGCGGATTGAGCTACCCATGGTTCTTCTTTCAAAATCTCCAAGTACTGCCCGAAGGTTCCTTCCCACTTCAGCCTTTGCTCTTCTTCCCGATACTTTTCAATTTTACGTAAAATATCCATAAGGACCTCCCCTTTTATTACAGCTTCAAGAGTCGTGATTGCGTGATTAATATACTCTATGCGCTGTGGGAATGAAACATGCTTTTTTTAAACTGCACATCTAACATAATTGATGATGAAACTCTCCCCTGTTGCCTGTAGTGCAAGGTGTGAGACTCCAGAGGGAGGTAGCGGTAGGTTGAGACCCCGCAGGCCGAGGAGGCTCAAGCATCTGCCTTAGGATAAGCGAATACCTGGAACGGAAGGCAACAGGGAGTTAAAAAAACACTGTTAAAAATTATCCACAGATTTCATTCACATAACTTGTCCATTGGGCTATAATATAAATAGTATGCTTACAAGAACTAACCTTACATAAGGAGGAAAACAAAGATGGGTACATCAGGCATCTTAATTCTAGGCGTATGCATTGCATTCTTGACAGCCATTTTCACTGCAGGATACGATACACGTCCAGGTACACGTAAAAAGTAATCGCTATAAATAAAGAAGCCCTCCACCTTTCAGCTTTATGCTAAAAGTATGGAGGGCTTCTCTTATATTTGCTTATTCTTCAGGGAACTCCAAAGAAAGATTCGGATAATCCTGTTGACGTAACGCCTCATATATTAAGATCGCAGCTGTGTTGGACAAATTCAGAGACCTTACATTTGTCGTCATCGGCAAGCGCAAGCACTGATCCAAGTTATTTTGAATCAAATCCTTAGGTAAGCCAGTCGTCTCTCTCCCGAAAACAAAGAAATAATCCTTCTCCAGCTTACTATAATCAAAAGAAGTGTGCGGCTTCATCCCAAACTTCGTGATATAGAAAAACTCCGCCCCTTCATTTTTCTCAAACAACTCATCCAAGGAATCATAATAAATCACATTGACAAATTCCCAATAATCAAGCCCAGCTCGCTTCAACATTTTATCATCCGTAGAAAATCCAAGCGGCCTGATTAAATGGAGCGTCGTATTCGTTGCTGCACAAGTCCTGGCAATATTCCCCGTATTAGCTGGAATCTCTGGTTGATACAATACCACATGTAATCCCACAATCGTCACCTCGTATTTCTTTCACTTTCATCCTCTACAACAATACCTTTTTATCGCATTGGAATCAAGTATCTATTAACGGTCCTGAATGTGGAAGAATTTATATTTAATATTCGGAGTGTACGCCGTAGAGTCCTCATATTTCCAATACCTCATCCGTGAGTTATAGGTATTCGCATTAACGAGCGGCTCCCCGTTTTCATCCTTCGCCACCACAATCGTGTTATGATCGAACCTCCCGTCCCCCTCAAAGTCATAGCAAATAACATCCCCCGGCCTAAGTTGATCGGCGGTGCTTACTTCCTTCGCCTTCAGACCTTGCTTGGCATTCGGTAAATACCACCTGAGCGCATGCGCAACCGACCACGTATAACTCCAATCATTATTCCGCATCCACCAACCACCAGACTTCTTCGGATACCCCACCATCGGAGCCCCGCCAGCATACAGGCATTGCGAAATGTAATTGGTACAGTTGACCTCAAACTTCTTGAACTGAGGATTATAACTGTTCCAATACTGCTCTGCGTACCTCACAGCCTCCATACGGCTATATTTGAAACGTAGCGGCTCTTGTTGCTCCTCCTCCTCTTGCGGAGGAATGAACCTTGGAGAAGTCCGATCCCCTTCATCCTGCAAAGAAAAATCTTGAATCATCTCACCATCTGTCCACTGAGAATAACGCTGATCTGCCTCCTCCTCAAGATAGAGATTTTCATTTTGCTTAATAAGATACCGGATGTGAACCTCATAAAAAACGTTTGCCTCCCGCTGCTGTTCATCCTCATGAATCGAATGAATCTTCGCCGTCGCAGCACACTTAACTATCTCCGCTCCCCTTCTTCTATGCGCTTCCTGCTTTTGCCTGATGGTATCGTCATTCATAATTGTTCTGTTAGAGTGCTTACTTTTAAAAACATATGTGTCGAGTCGATCTTGAATATACGCTTTAAGCTTTTCCCTCATGGGCTTGCCCCTCCTCCTGGGTGATGGTCCTTGTAGATATGTTTATGTGGGGGGCTTGGGTTTGTTGTTGGGGTTTTGTGAAAAGGTTTTGGGTAATTTGGGGTTTGGGTTTTATGTAAAGGGTTTGGGGAATTTGGGTTTGGGTTTTATGTAAAGGGTTTGGGTAATTAGGTTTGTTATATGGAATTAGTTGAGGTAACTGGTTTTACACTTTGGTTTTTGACTATGACACGCGTTTTCCTTGGTCGCTTCGAAGTTTGCGTTCCATTGCTACCCTATGACACACGTTTTTCTTGCTCGCTTTGAAGTTTGCGTGCCATTGCTACCCTATGACACACGTTTTCCTTGCTCGCTTTGAAGTTTGCGTGCCATTGCTGCTCTATGACACGCGTTTTCCTTGGTCGTTTCGAAGTTTGCGTTCCATTGCGCCTCTATGACACACGTTTTCCTTGTTCCTTTCGAAGTTCGTGTTCCATTGCGCCTCTATGACACGCGGTTTCCTTGCTCGCTTCGAAGTTTGCGTGCCATTGCGGCTCTATGACACGCGTTTTCCTTCCTCCCTTCGAAGTTCGCGTGCCATTGCGCCTCTATGACACGCGTTTTCCTTGCTCGTTTCGAAGTTTGCGTGCCATTGCGCCTCTATGACACGCGTTTTCCTTGCTCGCTTTGAAGTTTGCGTTCCATTGCGCCTCTATGACACACGTTTTCCTTGCTCGCTTTGAAGTTTGCGTGCCATTGCTACCCTATGACACACGTTTTTCTTGTTCCCATCGTAGTTCGCGTGCCATTGCTGCTCTATGACTCGCTTTTCTTTCCTTGCTTCTATTTTTGCGTGTCATTCCTTCCCTTTGGCTCAATTATTGTACCTTTTAATAAGTAGCAGGTAGACTTCCCGCGACCACTCAATAAATAGTGGTCGCTAAGAATTCTCTGTATCGTTCTTATAGATACTGTGTGGCCACACCAATCATAAATCAATTTACTTGTACAAGAATTAGTATTAAAAAGTACCATATATTCATTGATACTTCTCAATAACCCCATTTCAACTCTTTCAGTATAAGAACAATTGTTACACCCCAGAAAGTTTTTAGATGCCAAAACTGCCATCCCCCCACACCCAACACAAACAATCCCTTTCCGTAACTCATCATACTGGTACTCGGGCAAACGCTCATATGGCGACTTTTCAATATGGAGTTTGCACAGCTTCTCTGCCAAAAGAGTGTGGCGTGAATTTAACCTGCCAGAACTAGAGGAGCGTTTTAAAAGTTTCTTAGAAAACCGACTCATCTGGGAACAAAACAAAATTGGTAAATTGGGTGAACAATTAAAGAGGGTAAACTCGGGATTTATGAAAATGAGGGTTGATTCTATGGGGGATTGATATCCGAGGCTTTTTAGAAGTTGTCTTAAGGCGCTTTCACATCGTTGCATTTGTAACAAAGGACTTTTTATTTCATTCTTACTGGTTGAGAGCCATTTACCATCTTCTAAATAGAAGTCACCTTCAAAATTCTTCACTTCAAATAGGTAAATCCTATCTTCCCCAATTACGAGGGAATCAAGCTGAAAAACACTGCCACCGTGGTCGAGCAATAGATCATGGAGGACAATCCACTCACCGGGCAAGCCAGAAAACCATTTATCAAAAATCAGCTCCCCCCGAAAACCCTTGTCCAGATTCCAATAGCGACTATCATCCACTTGGCCACCACGAGCTTTCAGCAATCTTAATATTTTCAACTCACCTGGCTCCATGCGCTCTTTCATCATCATACTCATCCACATCACTCCCATCAAAATATTAGGCTTTTTTAATATTACTATCTGTAGTGCTCTTTTGCTTTGTAAGGAGTGAAAAGTCCAGTTGCCGACTTTTCACCTGTTTAAAGCAACTATCTTTGAATAATTACCCACTTTTCAACTCAAAACCCAGAACTCACTTGTCCCACCGTGAACCTGGAGGAACATTTCACTGATCGCTGCAAGCATCTCTTCACACTCACTTACTTCCATAGAAGGCTTGAAATAAACGACATGCAACGCAGAGTTTGTCCCCTCTGAAACGGCCGTCCTGCGACTATCAACAAAGGGGCTCCCAAATGGACCTCCCCCATCACTTGTATGGAGCATGTTAATCAATTTTATTTCACGACCATTCAAGCCCTCGTAGCTAGCAGAATCATCCCCGACCGCAAGCGTAACATCACCATCTAACTTACTGACATCATAGATACCAAAAGGGATTTCATATTTTAATGAAAAGAAATTATTTAAATCCACGGCAGAATTGAAAGGCTCAAGAAATTGCCCTTTTTTAATTCTACGATACAGCGCCTCGATGGATGGGCGATACCTGGATGGATCTGTTCCCGTATCCTTAAATACAGAGCGCCATTCTGCAATCCCCGTAATATCTTTCATCTCTTTATCTTCTAAATCCAGATGAAGCGATTCTTGGAAAAGACGGATTCTTCCTTTTAACATCTGGGGAGAAGAACCTACCGTGATATCCCTGTAAACAATAATCCCAAATTTGGCAAAAGACAATTTTTCTGTTACATTGTCCGCAACAATAACCTTCATCGTATCCAACCTTTCCTTTCATTATTATGGTAATTGTATCATAAAACTTACCGCTGAATCCTTACCTCGATGAAGAGTTGGATATAATTAGATACATCAAAAAAAATACTACCTCTGAAAAATATGATAAAATATAGAGTGGCAAAAAAATCAAACTGAAAAGCAAAGGAGGTGTTCACACTGAATGAGGAAAACAGAAGATTAAAAGAAGAGATCATTGCATACAGTAAACAAATCGGCATCGATAAGATCGGTTTTGCAAGTGCTGGGGTGTTCACGGGTCTTAAAGAACGACTAATAACTCAACAGGAGCTCAACTATCAATCAGGATTTGAAGAGCCAGACATTGAAAAGCGTACCAAACCTGAACTTTTGGTCCCAAAAGCCAAAAGCATCATTGCCATCGCCCTTGCTTATCCATCAAAAATGAAAAACGCACCACGTAGCACCAGGGAAGATCGAAGGGGGATATTTTGTCGTGCTTCTTGGGGAACGGACTACCATGATATATTGCGTGATAAACTCAGACTTTTAGAAACATTTATTAAAGAAAGACACCCACAAGCTTTATTGAGGTCAATGGTAGATACCGGAGAGCTCAGTGACAGGGCAGTTGCGGAGCGCGCTGGTATTGGTTGGAGTGGAAAGAACTGTGCCATTATAACCCCTGAATTTGGCTCCTACGTGTACTTGGGAGAAATGATTACCACAATACCATTTGAGCCCGACACACCCCTAGAAGACAACTGTGGGACTTGTAATAAATGCGTGGAAGTCTGCCCAACAGGAGCTCTCGTTCAAGGTGGACAACTCGATTCAAATAAATGCATCGCTTTCTTAACACAGACAAAAGGATTTCTAGCAGAAGAGTACCGCTCAAAGCTAGGTAACAGAATATACGGTTGTGACACCTGCCAGACCGTTTGTCCAGAAAACAAAGGCAAGGATTTTCATCTCCATCCTGAGATGGAGCCGGACCCTGAAATCGTCAAACCAAAACTCAAACCGCTCCTCACCATTTCTAATAGGGATTTTAAAGAGAAATTCGGTAAAATATCAGGATCCTGGCGAGGAAAAAAGCCGATACAACGAAACGCCATCATTGCACTTGCCCATTATAAAGATACAACCGCCATCCCTGATCTGATAAGCCTGATTAAAAATGACCCGAGACCAGTGATCCGGGGCACTGCAGCCTGGGCAATAGGCAAAATCGGAGGCCCACAAAACTTAGAGGACCTAACTAGTCACCTTTTAACAGAACAAGATCCTGATGTGTTAAAAGAACTTGAAAATGGAATTGCCATGCTATCAGAAAAAAATCGCTAACCCAAATAAAGCCACCTAGCAATGAAATGATTTGCTTGGTGGTTTTATGTTTTACTAATAAACCGTGAATCAATTGGTTAAGTCTGCAGTCAAAAAAAGACTTCAACCAAATGGTTAAAGTCTTGAAAAGTTATGTATGGAGCGGGTGAAGAGAATCGAACTCTCATCATCAGCTTGGAAGGCTGAGGTTTTACCACTAAACTACACCCGCATAGACAGGTTCGAGAACTTGTCTATAAAAATAGTACCGGTGGCCGGGGTCGAACCGGCACTCCAGAGGAACACGATTTTGAGTCGTGCGCGTCTGCCAATTCCGCCACACCGGCATACTCAATCAATAATTATTCAAATGGTGCCGAGGACCGGAATCGAACCGGTACGGTAGTCACCTACCGCAGGATTTTAAGTCCTGTGCGTCTGCCAGTTCCGCCACCCCGGCTTGTCTCGTATATATGAATAATTATTTTATAAAATTGGAGGTGGCAACCGGATTTGAACCGGTGATAAAGGTTTTGCAGACCTTGGCCTTACCACTTGGCTATGCCACCTGAATTTTTTGGAGCGGAAGACGGGATTCGAACCCGCGACCCCCACCTTGGCAAGGTGGTGTTCTACCACTGAACTACTTCCGCAAAAATGGCTGGGCTAGCTGGATTCGAACCAACGCATGTCGCAGTCAAAGTGCGATGCCTTACCGCTTGGCTATAGCCCAATAAAACCGGAAATAAAAACGACTCAATCAAGTCGATAATGAATAAAATATGGGGCGACTGATGGGAATCGAACCCACGAATGCCTGAACCACAATCAGGTGCGTTAACCACTTCGCCACAGCCGCCATAATTAGTTATAAAATTGGCAGGGGCAGTAGGAATCGAACCCACACCGGAGGTTTTGGAGACCTCTGTTCTACCGTTAAACTATGCCCCTATATTACAATTAGTTACTACTTTTTTAAAAGAAATGGTGGAGGGGGGCAGATTCGAACTGCCGAACCCAAAGGAGCGGATTTACAGTCCGCCGCGTTTAGCCACTTCGCTACCCCTCCATATTTCTGGTGCCGGCGATAGGAGTCGAACCCACGACCTACTGATTACAAGTCAGTTGCTCTACCAACTGAGCTACACCGGCATTATATGGTGATCATTTCACTTTTGTGAAAAAATCATGGTGGCTCGGGACGGAATCGAACCGCCGACACATGGATTTTCAGTCCATTGCTCTACCAACTGAGCTACCGAGCCTAATTCTATTTTCAAAGAAAATGGCGGTCCCGACCGGGATCGAACCGGCGATCTCCTGCGTGACAGGCAGGCATGTTAACCGCTACACCACGGGACCATTTGGTTGCGGGGACAGGATTTGAACCTGCGACCTTCGGGTTATGAGCCCGACGAGCTACCGAACTGCTCCACCCCGCGATAATATAAATAAATTCTTAACTCTCATGCATTATTATACCAACTGTCCCGATCTCTGAAAGTAAATTCAATGATGTATGTCGATCGGTACAACTCGAAGCTTTTGCAAGAAGCTGATGCTCGTTGCTCCACCCCGCGATAATATTAATAATGTTTATGTTTAAAATTAGATGGTGGAGGATGACGGGATCGAACCGCCGACCCCCTGCTTGTAAGGCAGGTGCTCTCCCAGCTGAGCTAATCCTCCTATGTAAGGAAAGTTAATTTACTCTCTTGAAAAAACTTTGGTGACCCGTACGGGATTCGAACCCGTGTTACCGCCGTGAAAGGGCGGTGTCTTAACCGCTTGACCAACGGGCCAATGATAATGGCGGAGAGCAAGGGATTTGAACCCTTGAGACGGCGTTGACCGTCTACACGATTTCCAATCGTGCTCCTTCGGCCACTCGGACAGCTCTCCATATAATTGGCTCCACCAGTAGGATTCGAACCTACGACCCTTCGGTTAACAGCCGAATGCTCTACCGCTGAGCTATGGTGGATCAATACCAGCCTGGCAACGTCCTACTCTCACAGGGGGAGATCCCCCAACTACCATCGGCGCTGAAGAGCTTAACTTCCGTGTTCGGTATGGGAACGGGTGTGACCTCTTCGCCATCATTACCAGACAAATATTATTATAATATATCTTTGAAGAAAATCAAGATGTTTTTTCATCTTTTTATTCCTTCAAAACTAGATAATGTGTTCATATCAAGATATTCTTATCGTTCAACTACTCTAAATTTTGGTTAAGTCCTCGATCGATTAGTATTCGTCAGCTCCACATGTCGCCATGCTTCCACCTCGAACCTATCTACCTGATCATCTTTCAGGGATCTTACTTGCCGAAGCAAAAGGAAATCTCATCTTGAGGGGGGCTTCATGCTTAGATGCTTTCAGCACTTATCCCGTCCGCACGTAGCTACCCAGCTATGCCTTTGGCAAGACAACTGGTACACCAGCGGTGCGTCCATCCCGGTCCTCTCGTACTAAGGACAGCTCCTCTCAAATTTCCTGCGCCCACGACGGATAGGGACCGAACTGTCTCACGACGTTCTGAACCCAGCTCGCGTACCGCTTTAA
>LQXN01000050.1 GCA_001648575.1 Sutcliffiella horikoshii DSM 8719
ATTTCCAACATGTTTAATAAGAAAATCCAAGGATGGATTAATTACTATGGACATTTCTATAAATCAGAAATGTATAGTGTATTGCGATACATCAATAGTTGCTTGGTAAAATGGGTTCGCCGAAAATACAAGAAGCGAAAACATCGAAGAAGAGCAGAGTATTGGTTAGGAGCTATTGCCCATCGAGAACGCAAGTTATTTTCACACTGGAAATATGGAATACTACCGGCTATGAATAATGGGAGCCGTATGAGCTGAGAGGTTCACGTACGGTTCTGAGAGGGACTAAGGGGGAGGTTCCCTTGGTCTACTTACTGTAATATCTACGTTCGTTCAAAGAGAGCAGGAGAACGAATCATGGAAAGCATCACAACTTTCATTGAGAGAAAATTCAAACTAAAAGTAAACCATGAGAAAAGTGCAGTAGACCGACCATGGAAACGTAAGTTTCTAGGTTTCACTTTCACCTTTCATCGAAAGGAACCAAAAGTCCGAATCGCTAAACAGAGTATTCAACGTTTTAAACAGAGAATAAGAGAAATCACTTCGAGAAAATGGTCTATCAGCATGAAAGATAGGATAAGAAAGCTAAACCGCTACTTGGTTGGCTGGCTAGGATATTATCAATTAGCTGATACCCCCTCGGTTCTAGCTAAGTTAGACGGATGGATTCGGAGAAGACTTCGGATGATTCGATGGAAAGAATGGAAGAAAATTAAAAGCAAACATAGAAACTTAAAGAAGTTAGGTATTAAGCCTAATAAGGCATGGGAATGGGCAAATACTAGGCTGGGTTATTGGCGTATCGCCAAAAGTCCAATACTAGATAGAGCCCTTGATAACCACTACTGGTTAAATCAAGGGCTCAAAAAGTTTGCTTACAAGATATCAAATATTACGTTCGACTTAATTGAAACCGCCGTATACCGAACGGTACGTACGGTGGTGTGAGAGGTCGGGGGTTAGTCACCCCCTCCTACTCGATTTTATATGTTGTTTTCGTATACCTTGTTTGTGAATACTGCTTGCAAATTCAAGACTATTTATGGATGAAAAGTCCAATTGCCGACTTTTCATCCATAAATAGCAACAATCTTTAAGGAAAGAGCCTTTTTATAAAATCTTCTTTACAAACTATTAACTACTAATTATAATAGTATTTACAGTCGAAAAATAAGATCTGATAGTTCAGTGGGAGAACACTACCTTGACAGGGTAGGGGTCGGGGGTTCGAATCCCTCTCAGATCATCCGATAAAAAAGCTGCAATCCCTTGATAATTAAGGGATTGCAGCTTTTTTTGCACGCTTCACTAGATACGGATTTGTTCACTGATATTTTTGTATTGCACATTTACTGCACATTTATATTAAAAAAGTCATCTTCAAATTTTTGAGCTGTAAGTTTTTGCAGTTCAGAACTAACATGTGAATAATAATCTAATGTAACCTGTACACGGCTGTGTCCTAGTCTATCTGCTACAATCTTTGGGTTTTCACCTAGTGCCATTAATGTTGTAGCATGGAGATGGCGTAAATCATGAAAAGTGATTTTAGGTAAATTTGCTTGCTTAATAAGCGTATGAAACTGTCGAAGTAAGTTTCTAGGTTCAATTGGTTTACCATCAAAAGTACAGTTAACCAAGTCATTATCTATGTAACTAATTCCTAATTTGTTTTTAATTAAATCCTGTTTTTTCTTATGTCCCTTAAGAAGTGTAGAAACATATTCAGAAATCATTACAATTCGGTTTGAAGAGTCAGTTTTTACGCTTTTAATAACTATCCCATCATTTTTCGTACGTGTTAAACTCCTTTGAACATGTACTTTTCCACTTTCAAAATCTATATCATTCCATTTCAGGCCTAAGGTTTCTCCTCGTCTCATGCCAGTGAAAATTCCTAACAAATAAGGTGTTTCTAAATTTTTTTCTGTAACCAAGTTTAAAAACGTTTTTGTTTCAACTTTAGTCCAAAGTGTTTTTACTTTTGTTGTTTTTACGCTTGGAGGAGATGAATCAGAAACAGGATTGGTTTTTAATAATTTCCAGGTTACAGCTTTTTTAAATGCTTGATTTAATATAGAATGCATTATTTTAATATAGGCTGGAGATAATCCTTCTTCTACTTTTGCTTCATAAAACTCGTCAATTGAGAGAGTATCAATATTTGAAAGTTTTGTTTGCTTAAAGTAGGAAAGTATATGTTTATCTGCAATAGTTCTTCTTGATTCGGCAGTAGTTACTTCTACATTTTTTCTATACGTTTTTTCAAACCAACGATTAAAAAAGACATCGAATTCTTCAATAGATGGTTCAAAGTATGAACCATCAACTACCTTGGATTGAATAAGGGTTAATTCTTCTTGTGCAGCTTTCTTAGTTAAAAAGCCCCCCCTATATTTTTGCCTCCTTTTACCGGTTTTGGGGTCGGAACCCACGTCTAATCGAAAGTACCATTTACCTGTTTTTTTATCCTTTTTTATATTCACTTGGATACTCCTTTTTTATTTCATATTTTTAGCATTCAGTTTCGTCAAAAAGTTAATTAGTTAAAACTGCTTTTTTAAATAGGTAAAAAGAAATCTGTTTCAGTTTTTGAAGAAGAGAATACCTGATGGATTTAATTAATAGAAACAAATGAAGTGGTGGTTGGGGAATTCTAGGAGAAGGCTTTGGTTCAATTGGGGTATTATTATATAATAGCCCTCGCTTGTTGAAGATTAGTTATATTTGAATGTTTAAAACAAAGTTAAATCGTTAGTAAGATAGATAATGAGCTGGAAATTTTCACCAACAGGTTTATTCTTATTCCATTAAAGGGCCATATAATTGAATATAAAAAATATTTTTTGCCGTGCTTTATTAGAATTGTCGTTCTTCAATTAATTGTAAATTACCTATTTACAAAATTAACCGAATATTGGATAATGTTAAATAATATTAAAGGCGATGAAGAGAAGAGTAGGTAAAGGTAATCATTCACAGAGAGCTCCGTTTGGTGAAAAGGAGTAAGGATTTATTTACTGAAGCAAGCCTCTGAGCAGCACATTGGATCCATCTAGGTGATAGTGTGACAGGAGCTCCTGTTATAGAGCTAGGGTATTTGTATGATGTTAATACAGTATCTAATGAGGGTAATATGGTAACATATTATCAAACTGGGGTGGCACCGCGACACGCAATAACTCGTCCTCAAGACAATGTCTTGGGGGTGAGTTTTTTTATTGTCCAAATTTAAATTCTAAAAGGAGTGAAAATGAAAATGCGTACAAAAATGATTTTAAAGTCGTGGAGATATCCTGTAATTTTATTGACTATTATTGGTATTTCTAGTATTGGGGAATGGGTGTATTTTTTAGCACTAAACTTAATTGTTCTTGATAAGATGGGGGTACTTGCTGTCTCAGGTCTATATATAATTAGAGCTTTATCTACTTTATTTACTAACATTTGGTCGGGTAGTCTGATTGATCGAATGAATAAAAAGCATCTTCTATTGTGGCTTAATATATTCCAGGCAGTGTTTATTGCTTTATTGCCGTTATTTTCATCTATTTGGACAATATACGGTCTTGTATTTTTAATAGGTATAGCTAGTTCCATTGCTGGTCCTACAACAATGACTTACATAACTAAGTTAATTCCTCAAGATAAAAGAAAACGGTTTAATTCCCTCGTAAGTTTTATTGATTCTGGAGCGTTTGTTACCGGACCTGCTATTGCGGGTATCATATTTATGAGTGGCACCCCTAATTTTGCGATATATGTTAATGCAGTAGCCCTTTTTTTAGCAGCACTAATCACAATGTCCATGCCTAATATAGAAAAAAATGATTTTATAGAAACTAAAGACGAAAAACTCAGCTTAAAGGTTTTGAAAAAAGATTGGAAATTAGTTGTTGATTTTAGTCGTAAACACATCTATATAATGGTCATTTATTTACTATTTAGTGCGGTCATGGTTTTAGCAACGGTTATAGATTCACTGGAAGCAGCATTTGCTATTGAAGTGCTTTCTTTATCAGAGGGAGATTATGGATTCCTGGTAAGCGTTGCTGGTGCTGGAATAGTTGCAGGCTCTTTAGTAAACATAATTATTGTAAAAAAAGTAGCTACCTCTTGGCTGATTGGTCTTGGATCCTTGATGGTATCAAGCGGTTATATGATTTATGCTTTTTCGGGTGGGTTTTTGGTAGCAGCAATTGGCTTTTTCATTCTATCATTTTCAATGGCTTTTATTAACACAGGAATTTACACCTTTTATCAAAATAATGTTCCTGTCGAGGTAATGGGGCGGGTTGGTAGTATTTATAGTTTCATCGGAGCTTTTTTCACCATTATTGGAACAGTAATTTTTGGAATTATTGCGGAATTGATATCTATACAGATTGTTGTCATATTAGGAACCTTAATTATGTTTGGAGTAACGATTATATTATTTATCTTTAATATTCAGCCCTCTAAAGCAAGTTTTTATTCTGAAGAAAAACTGAATCAAGCTTCTGAAACTGTATTATGACATGAGGTTAAATTAAAAAATATAACTAGAGCCTCGTTTCCATAGGATAGGAGATAGGGCTTTTTGTAGGTCGGACGAAGAAGTTTTCCACCAGTTCGATCTTACTTATACTAGTTCATCCCTATTCAGTTTGAAGTGGATTACTTTCTGTTTCACTATAGACCCAAAGTTACCCTTACTTTCAATATCTACCTATACTTCAAGTGTCTTACATAAATAAACCTCATTGAAATACTGACAATAAGCGAGAAAATGGTATCTTCTTCAATCGAGTGCAAGAATTGAAAATCAGGTTGCCATTTTAAGTTTCTTTTCTTTTATGAACTAACCCAGAAGAAATTGATATTCAAATAAAATACAAATCAACAATTATTGGATAGATAGGAGGCTTTTTATGTTAAAGGCTTGTTGGAAGTATTTCCTTTATATCCTTGACCATAAACTAAACGTGCTTATTGAATGCTGGAAAGAAGGATTATACATACAAGGCATTATTCATGATTGTTCAAAATTTTCACCAAATGAGTTTTTACCGTATGCTAAGAAGTTTTTTTACAATAGAGAAAAAAGTGCTGATGATGAATTGAAATGGAGATATGCCTGGCTGCACCATCAACATAAAAATAAGCATCATTGGGAATATTGGGTTGTTGATCCGAATAATAAACAGGCTTTGCCTATCCCCAGAAAATATCTCCTAGAAATGGTATGTGATTGGCGGTCGTTTTCAAGGATCTGGGGGAGAAAGGTTAAAAATTCTACTTTAGATCTTACCAATAAGATTGTTTTACACCCTGATACAAAAAAAGAACTAGAGGATATTATTAGAAATACAAATAATAGATAGTGCCAAAGAAACAAGATGAATTGTACATACTAAGTTCATTAAACCAACTAATGATTTCATTTCAATTAATAGAAATGACCATCCACTATCGGGCGCGATCCAGGAACAAGGATCAGCGCTATTTTTCTAAGAAAGATTTTGAAAAAATTGAAGCAATACAACTCAGCAATTATGTGAAAATGCAACTTCTCTTCGTATGGAGTGTAGTTAGAATGAGGAAAAAGAAGGAAATATTAAGCTGGATGTATAATATAATATTAATTGGAAGTTATAGAAAAATATAATGTAAATTCGCCGTTTTCCAGTTAAAAAGTAGATTATGAAATTAGATTTGAAAGGGGAAAAAATAGATGTTAATATATTCTATTATTGCATTTTCAGCTTTGACAATTTCCATTGCAACAACAATATTGGCCGCTAATGGAAAACCTCAATTTTATTGGGTTGCAGCATTAGGAATTTACATATTTAGTGTTCTTGCTGGATTTAGCATTGGCCAGATAACTATAGGTTTTACCTTTGTGTTACTAGCTTTGGCTATCGGGTTTACCTTTAATTTAATACGAAGTAAAATTCATTTTACAACTTGTCTTGGATTTGGCATAATTCTGGGATTAGCAGCAGTAGTTTTTGTTGATAATAAATGGTTGTTTTATCCAATATCACTTCTTAATTAAAGAGAGATTGTAAAAATGAAAACTTCATTAGTACAAACAGGACAATATGGGAGTAATGTTAAACAACAATTATTATAGAGCACATTAAATGAGGAGGATAGATTTTGAATAGTTTTGAAAAGGAATACCTTTCAATTGTGATACAGCAATTTAAACAATTCAAATCGCGAGCAGAAAAGGTATTAATACAATTGTCCGATGAGGATATTCATTGGAAGCCCAATGCAGAATCTAATAATATTGCAATTATTATTCAGCATATTAGTGGTAATATGAACTCTCGATGGAGGGATTTTTTAATTACTGATGGAGAAAAGCAGTATAGGGAAAGGGATATGGAATTTATTGATCGAGGTGAGACGAGGGAAACCCTTATGCGAAATTGGGAAGATGGATGGTACTTACTATTTGATACCCTGGAAAATCTCGAAACAAAACAATTACATCAAACTGTAACTTTAAGGAAACAACCAATAAGTGTACTACAAGCAATTCAAACGGAAATAGCTCACATAAGTTATCATTTAGGACAAATTTTATTTATTGGAAAACAAATAAAAGATAAAGATTGGACTATTTTGAGCATTCCAAAAAACGGTTCAAAAGAATAAATCTTAACAGTTAATATGCCTTCTCTATTTATTACAGAAATATTTTATTATGTATAGTCGGTTCTTCCGCAATGGGGCGCTATCCTTTAACAAGGATCAGCGCTCATTTTTAATATGGCCAAGATGAAGAATTACATATTGTAGGAATTTTTAGATTATGAAATAATTGGAATTAAGCAATAGGCAGCATTGTGGAACAAGAACCATATGAATATATGTGAAATATCAGAAGCCTAAGGAGGGGTTAAAATCACTTCTATATGTTTGGTTAGACACGGAGAAACTGATTGGAATTCAATAGGGAAATTTCAAGGAAGGTCTGATATACCACTAAATAGTAACGGTACTTTGCAAGCTGAACAATGTAGACAATTTCTGAAGAATTCTCAATGGGATTTGATAATAACAAGCCCCTTAAAAAGAGCAAAGCAAACAGCAGAAATAATTAATAAAGACTTAAATGTTCCCCTTATTGAAATGGATGAGTTTTTAGAAAGAAATTATGGTGATGCTGAAGGATTGACAATAAATGAAAGACTGTCAGCATTTCCAACGAAAAACTATCCTAATCAAGAACAAAGAGACTCCCTTAAAAAGCGAGTAATAAAAGGAATCGAAAAAGTAAATCAATTGCACAACAGGAAGAAAATATTGCTCGTGTCACATGGAGCTGTAATTAATACAATTTTAGCTATGTTTTCAAATAATAAGATAGGCTCCGGGAAGACGAAGTTGATAAATGCGTGTATAAGTAATATTGAATTTGTAGAAGAAAAATGGAATATCAAGGATTACAATCAAGTAAATCATCTATCTCAATTTAGTTAAGATGGTAGAGTATAATTTCAATTATAAAAATTGTGAAAAACATTTTGGTGTGGAGGAATGTTAAATGGATTTACAAGATAGTTTAGGTCTAGCCTTTTTTACTATTGTACTTACTTTGTTTACTAATATAGGATTTAAATTTCTTCAAAATAAGTTTGACTTTATGGTTGATACTCAAAAATTCAAAAGGGAACATTATTATAGTCAATTAAAGGAACTATACACGGAAGCCTATGCAATAGTTGCCCAATCAGAATTCTTAAGGACCTTCCATTCAATTGATCAGTTTGGCACTTTGAAGGAGATTCCTTTTTTAGAGGTTCAAAAGATCTTAACAAACCATAAGAAGGACTTATTCACTGGAGAAACATTAGAAGCTAATGAGGAAATTGTAGTAAATGCCATAGCTAAGTTTAATAAAATTGGAATTGCAGAGTTGGTAATCAAAAAGAAGGAATTTGCTTCACAAAATTTATTAAAACTAGCTGTAGCTTATAGATATGTACATGAGCATTACTTAAATGATAAGTTAGTAGGTAATCAAGTAGAAAAATTTCAGATTAAAGAGCTCGAATTAATATATAAAATAGTAACTACAATTATATATGAAACAAATAACAAATTGAAAGAATGTAAAATGGATTACAATAAAATTGAGCTTGAGAAAAGACAAATGGATAAAAGGATTTTTAACACATAAATGCCCTCAATGCCACCTGGCAGGAGGGATTATACAAGATGCATTCTTTTATTTCTTTAAAGGGAAGAGGGAGGTTAGTTTAATATTATTAGTATTTGATGTATTTTGGGAAAGGAGAGTTATTATTGAGATTAGAAATTGGATTTATGCCAACTAAATGGATTTCTGACATTCCCGATTCTAGTGGTTTTTTTCCTTTTGCAATTGATGGAAAAAAGAGTATATAGTTGATTTTGATTTAACATTCACTGATGAAGAACCACTTGAATTTGTTTCTAACTGGATGAATCAAATTAATCAATTTCCTATGTACCTACTTGTTGAAGTTTATGAATACGAATAAGTGGAATATGAACAAGATTGCCATACATATAATATCCAGTTTGAAAGAATTATTTTTGATAAAGAAAATGATTGTTTTTATAAAGCGATTATCAAAAATCACAAACAGTTTAGGGTTATGCTCCCTTATGTATATAGTAATGGAAGTATAAATAATTTGGCTTTATGGTCGTTAAAAAAGGATGTTTTTAGTTTTGGGAAAAGAGATTTTAAAACTCTTTTTGGTATTAAAAAAATAATTACTCCAATTGTTACTCTTCTTGAAAATGACAGTGTATTTTGGATTGGTTTTGATGGACTTAATATTGTTGCAATAACAAATGATAGTCAATTTTCAACAATTACAAATATCTCAAAAAAATTCCCACCTAAAACTGATTTTGTTATCTCCGAATATGAAGATTAGAAATTATCTTAATCAATTAACTGGGTGCTTTAACCGAAGAACATTTACAAGTTATCTCGAAATCGAGTCTTCGGCAATCGGGCGCAATTGCTTAATAAACGCTTGCGTCCATATAATAAAATCGGGCCATATTGAGAATATTGTGTTGGTCACAAGAAAATAGAATGAGTAATGACGGGGATACTTATGAAAATTCACTATTATTTAGGGTGGTTAGCAACTTTTTTCCAGAGAATCTGGGCAGGGTTTTACAGGAGGTTATAACCGATAGAAGATCGCTTGTTATGATTAGCTCGAATCCATTTTTTTATGAAGATGATGGTGCTACTGAACGTTCGTGGCTTGACCAGGCAGGCATTATGTTTGATGAATATCATTTAATTAATTATCGCGTACAGAAGGAAGATGCACAAACGTTAATTCAAAGTGCTTCAGTCATTTTCTTGTTGGGTGGAAGTATTCTTAAACAAAAAGATTTTATGATGGAATATGAATTGTCGGATTTGATTAAAAAAAGCAGAGCAGTTGTTATGGGAGCAAGCGCTGGTGCGAACAATATCTCCGCTAAATGGTTATGCTCGAAAAACTTTGGAGATGAAATAAGCTCTGTTTACGAAGGAATCGGCCTTGACGATTTTTCCGTCCTGTCTCACTTTGATCTTGAAAATAACATTGCTCTGGTTCAAAGTGAACTGTCTCCCTTATCGGAAGAAATGAATATTTATGCGTCGAACAAAGATTGCGCTGTACGTACAAAGGGAGACAAAATCGACATTTCGGGTAATGTATATTTAATTTCATACTCAAGGATTCAGAAATTGGATGAGACGCTCTAGTTGTGGTGAATGGTTATGGCCTAATTGTATTAATTTCTTTATACAAAGCTTCTATCTTAAATTTAGTGAAGGAGAACTAGGCAAGATAGGATTGTTTTTTCTTTATCCAGAATGCATAGATGTGCAGAACGGTCTTCAGCAAACGGGCGCGATCCTGGAACTCATTTTTCATTTTAGGGTTAAATTGTTGAGTAAAAGTATAGCTAAATTGGGAACTTAATTTGATGATTAAGATGAAAATATGTATGGACTTTATTACTTGTTTGGACATTATGTTGTATCTTAGTTTGGGATCTCGTTCACCTTATTGTTGTTGGTCTTATATGGCTACGTTTTTACGGAAGTGACTGACGACTATTTGAGTATTGTTTATATTACCTATTATCCGATTCATTAAAACATTAGCCTACATAGACGTTACAAAATTGTTTAGGTTTTCGTTAAAGTTACGTGTTAATAAATTCAGTTATAAAAAGAAAAAATTTTATTTAGGGATTATATGTAGACCTTCACTCTCTCGCCAATCTGCGTAGAGTATACGCTTTTCATTTTCATATCCATTAGCAGTTAATTTGTTATGTAACCACTGTTTATCAAAGCCCTTTTCATGTAAGTTATCCCATAAAATTTCTCCATCTAAAATTAATGATGTTGGGAGGTCTACTGGACTTTCTGGAAGATTAAAATCTTGCTTTTCTGGTTTTTGATACTTAGATTTTAATAATATGCTTAATTGCCCATTAGCTTCCAGTATACCGTATTTGACTTCACGAACTGAAAAAACATTATTTTGTCGAAGCAAACTCAATACCTGATTTATATCCAATTTGTTCTTTTTAAGTAGCTTTCTGTCGATGACACCATTCCGAATGATGATATTAGGATTGCCTAAAAAGAGAGAACGTGTCGATTTGTTTTTTAGAGTTATAAACTCTATCCCCAACATGAGAAGAGTCCACAATCCGATGGCATATAAAAAATAAAAAGTGCTTACCTTATCTTCATAAATTGTATTTCCTAAAAAATCCCCAAGGACTAATATAAAAACTAAGTGAAAGGGGGTTAACTGAGAGATAGATGTTCTACCTGTTATGATAATAATAACAAATAAAGCGACAAAACCTACGATAATTTTGATCGTCAGGAAGCCGATGTTAATTTCTTCCAATGCGCTTTTCCTCCCGTTAAAGTATCCTTTTTTGGTTCTCTAATTTAAATTCGGCTAACTTATGAAAGGATATACAGACTCCTTACATTTTTGAGTTGATTAGAAAGTGGTAAATATCAAATTATTTTAGTAGTACGGAGGTAGTTTAAAGATTAAAATATTTCCAATTTTTTTGTTATCAGCAACACTTTAAGGAAAGAATTGTTAAACAAGAAAACTGAGTTATCCCAAATTATCAAGAAAAATAAGTGGTTGGACTGTAGATTTAATATTGGTCATTTCACTTTACTTAGCTCCTTTATAGTATCACCTTTTTTGTAATAATTTATTTTCATCTTATAAAAAAATCCGTGCTAAAAGTTCTTCTAACACGGATTTAATCCTTTTTTAATAAAATGAGAATTTTTTAAATCTTGATTTAAGATATATTAATTTATAATAATGGAGAAAGCAGGCGAGCACCTTGCTCAATAATACGCTCTGTCAGTGATCGTTGCAGCAAGTCTTCGATTCTTAAGAGTACAGAATCAGTAAGGTCGCACTCGAATTGCTGTGTGAGTTCCCTTGCCACATCAGCACTGTACAAGACTTCACTCACCTCGTAATTCAGACGAAAACTTCTCATATCATAGTTTGCTGCGCCTACTTCTGCAATTTCCTCATCTATGATCATCAGCTTCGCATGCAACATCCCTTTGTCGTACTGGTAGATCTGGACACCAGCTTCTATAAGTTCCCCGTAGTAGGTACGGCTTGCAAAGCCTACGATTTTGTGATCAATGTGGCGAGGAACCAGTAATCTTACACGCACACCACGAGCCACAGCTGTCTTTAATGCCATGATAATATCTGTTTCTGGTACAAAGTAAGGTGTTGTTATATCAATCGTCTTGGTTGCCTGTGTTATGCATATAAAGTAAGCTTGCCGAATGACTGGAGTAGGAACTCCGGGATTTCCTTCCAACGTGTGGATGTACGCTTTTTGCAATTTCCCTGTCTTTGGGGAATTGACTGTCATTTTACCATCTATGGCATACAACTCGGATCCCAATTCGGCTGACAATCTGGAAAGATCTACGCTGCCGGTTGGATTGGTTTCCTTTGACTTATATTTTTGGATTTTAGTGTTCTTTTTCGTTACCTTAGATTTTGTTTTTGACTTTATCCGTTCCGGCAAAGCGATATTCCAATGAACGTCGAAGATTGTTTGCAAATCGACTGCTACTTCCCCTATGATTTGCAAATGAGTGTCCCGCCAAAATCCTACATCAGGCTTTAATCCTGTATATTCATACCCCACGTTCATACCGCCAGTAAAGGATTCCTTTCCGTCGACCGTAACAATCTTACAATGATCCCGGTAATTCCAATTGGACATAATCCAGGGGAATCGTAAAGGAAATATTGTCCGGCATTCTATTCCTGCATCCAACATCTGAAGGATTATGTGACGCGGAAATTTCTTGCTCCCCAAACCATCTCTTATAAAACGAACCCTGACTCCGTTTGCTGCTTTTTCGATCAGTAGTTCTGTGATACGATTACCAATTTGGTCATTCCGATAAATGTAATATTCCAGGTCAATCGTTTTTTTGGGCTTTTTGTAGGGATTTGATGAGTTGTTCATACTTTGCTATTCCATTGTTAAGTACTTGGACTTGGCCGAATCGAAGACCATGCACGGTGAAATTCCGCAAAGCATCAGCGATTACAGAGGCTGAATGACTATATGTATCAGGTAATTTGTAAGACTCATTATGAGAAGAGGTCAATCTTTTCCGATGAATACGCTTAGGATTTGATGTGCTAAGATATAACCAGAAACCAATGAGTGGAAAAATAAGGACGATTGTTATCCAATTTAAAGCTTTGGCAGGGCGACGAACTTCCCAAATTGCTATGAATAACATAAAAAACGTATTTAAAAGGTATAGATAAAAGATCCACTCCAACTGAAATCCCTCACTTGTTTTTCTCTTAACATGTACTAACTTTGTAGCGAGTATACGTTTGGAATACGAAGGGATTGTTTAGATGAACCTCTGTATTTCTCTCATGAGACACCCCAAAATGAATTTGCTATTAGCTTGTTTTTTGTTATGAATTTTTTATCCTAATTCATAAAACCTTTTTAAATTCACTTGAGTTTTTCCAAGCAGAAGGAAGAACGTTTTTCATGAAGTTATATGTACAAAGGTTTATGTATTGTTCCATAAATAACCGTTGTTTATCATTTCCTTATAATTCAATAATCTATCATAGACATAGTAATGTGTGTTACATATATTGTAAACACCCATTAATATTTTTTTAAATAGTAATTTTTAAAAAAAGGAGATTTAAAGTGGGTAAATACTCTAGAGAAATAAAACAAACTCTTTCAGATACAGGTATGGTTTACAAATTTACAAAAAAAGACAATTGTTTTATCCACACATTTTGCGATGGAGAATTGTTATATAAATTAGGTTTTGAGCCCGGAGATATATTAGGTAAAACGTTGTTTGATTTTTATCCGGAAGACTAT
The DNA here is from genome assembly GCA_001648575.1 of Sutcliffiella horikoshii DSM 8719. Classification (GTDB taxonomy): domain Bacteria; phylum Bacillota; class Bacilli; order Bacillales; family Bacillaceae_I; genus Sutcliffiella_A; species Sutcliffiella_A horikoshii. Next base: position 13,462 of record LQXN01000050.1, read on the forward strand.
GCTGCTGAGAAATCGGAATATTATAAAAAATCATGGGGCGGGGAATTTTGTGTTTTCGAAAGTTATTTAGTTGGTTTTAGTTATATTTGTACATTAAGGCCAGTTTTTCAGCAAGGAAAAGTAATTGAGGTGGTAGGTACCAGTATCAATATTTCGGATAGAAAAGTTCTCGAAGAAGAAGCTCAACAAATCGAAAATTTATCTCGAACAGTACTTGAAACAATGTCAGAAGGGATATTTCTTGTAGAGAAATGTACCCAAGATAATGATGTTAAAGTCACTGCGTTAAACAAAAATGTAGAATTACAATTCGGTCTTAAATCTGGATATTATAATGAAAATACATTACTAAACATGGGGATAGAATTTATAAACGAGGACGGAACAACTTTATTTTATTCCGAATTGCCAGGAATTGTTACACAGAAATTGGGAGTTTCCTTTAACAACTTTATTATGGGAAAAAAGGATAAAACAGGTGGTGTGAGCTGGTACTCTGTAAATTCAAAACCACTTAACTATCCTCTGGAATATGGAAAAGGTACCCTTGTATCTTTTAAAGATATTACATATCAAAAGGAACAAGAGATTAAATTAATTGAAGCACATGAGTACCAAAAATCACTACTTAATACGTTAAATAGTGGGGTATTTGTTACTAATAAACGAAGAGAAATAACTGCAATCAACAGCTCTATGCTTAAAATGTTATGTTTAGATGGAAATTCTAATCAATATATTGGAACCTACGCACCAAATTTTCATTATATATTTAAAAAACCAGAGGTATTTTTAAACTTTCTTAATTCTATAAGAGAAACCAAGCAATCCTCAGTAATTGAACTAGAAACAGTGAATAATAAGATTCTTGAATGTCAATACTTACCTTTATTTATTCGTGGTAAATTTATTGGGGATATCTTCGAACTAATTGAAATTACTGATCACAGGAAGATGGAGCTTGCTATCAATAAATCTAAAGAAGAAGCTGAAAAAGCAAATAAGGCTAAGTCCGACTTTTTATCAAAAATGAGTCATGAGTTAAGAACACCATTGAACGGAATACTAGGATTTGCTCAACTTCTCGACTTAGAAGAAGGATTAGATGAAAACCAACAAGATTCCATTCAAGAAATATTAAAAGCCGGTAGGCATTTGTTAAAACTAATAAATGACATTTTGGATTTATCTAGAATTGAGACTGGAAATTTAAAGGTTAATACAGAAGAAATATATTTCGATAGCATTTTGGAAGATTGTATTAAATTGCTTCGACCAATGGTGAATAAAAAAAACGTTACCATTTTTAACCAAATGAGTCGATTTAAAACTTTAGCAATTGAAGGAGATTCCATTCGTTTAAAACAAGTTTTTTTAAATTTGCTTGATAACGCAATTAAGTATAATAGACCAAATGGAAAGGTCTATATTAGTTGTATTCTAGCAAAAAACTACGTTGTATTTAGAATAAAGGATACTGGACTAGGTATTCCATTAGAGATGCAAAAAAGAGTATTTGATCCGTTTATTCGTCTTAATACTGCGGAAGAAGGTACAGGAATTGGACTTTCTATAACAGAGCAGCTCATAAAGTCAATGGGTGGTAAAATAGGGGTAAGTAGTACAGAGATTGAAGGAAGTGAATTTTGGTTTTGTCTCCCAATTTCCAATCAAACAAAGAAAGAACAACAGAAGCCTAATGAAACAAATATTATTGTTTCATATAATAAACTTCCAAATGCGTTTCAAATTCTTTATATTGAGGACAATGCCTCGAATCATCGATTAATAGAAAAAATCCTATAGGGAGAACCTTCACTATCGTTGTTATCTGCAAATAATGGGATGGAAGGTCTAAGGTTAATCGATAAAATTGAACGTAATCCAGATATCATCTTACTAGATATTAACCTACCTGATATAGATGGTTATGAAGTAATAAGGAGAATACGGCAAAATGATAAAACAAAGAATATTCCTGTGGTAGCTATAAGTGCAAATGCCATGATGGATGAAAGGAAATATGCACTAGATAAAGGGTTTATAAAGTATATGACAAAACCTATTGATGTTCAGGAGCTATTATCTACATTGTACAGTATCCTAAAACATTAGCTTAATGGGTTATTAGGGGGAGAAAGTAAGTGAGATTGCTAATTGCGGAGGACGACTTATCTTCCAGAAAATTTGTAAAGAAGTTAATCGAGCGGTTTACTGATTATAAAATTGTAGCCGAAGCAACTAATGGAGAAGAATTAATTAAATTGGTTGTAAGAGAGAAACCAGATGTAGCATTAGTTGACATAGGTTTACCTTTATTAAATGGAATGGATGCCATTAAATCGTGTAAGGAAGTAATTCCAGATTTACATGTAATTTTTATTACTGGTAATGATGAATACGCAATAGAAGCATTTAATATAAATGCAGCAGACTATATCATTAAACCAATAGAATTTCCTAGATTACTTGAATCACTCGAAAGGGTGAAAAACTCTAATTCATCAGATCGTAATAAAAAGAAAGACCTAATGATTAAGCATAACAACAGTTATATCTTTATTCCAATGTGTGAAATCATTTTTATAGAAAGAAACGAGCGTAAATCTGTCATACACTCCATGAAGGGTCAATACGAAACTAACGAACCATTATCTAACCTTGAAAAAATATTAGACCAACGTTTTCTGACATCACATCGCTCAAATATAATTAACATGGACTTACTTGATAAAATAGAAGCAGTAGGACATATGTATATTGCTTACTTCAAAAATTATAAAGAAAAAGCTAAAATAACAAAAAGCAAATTTCATTTTGTCCAAGAATTTAAAGCATCTAATTAAAACTCAGCAAAAAAATGCTGAGTTTTAATTTTGATGAATTTTTGATTGAGTAATCAAAAATGGTGTATGAAATCACTATAAAGGTGTTTGAAACCAATTAAATTGTGTCTGAATACGATTAGACAATATTTTATACTCCAACTAATATTATCTTTTGTAAGTACATTAAGTTTATCCTAGATTATAAAAAAGTATTATATTCTGATTAGCTATACGATAAAGGCAAACTTATCGAAAGGTAAGGACGCAAAGCTACGAACCTAATGCAACATTGCTACGGTAGTCGGGTTACCGAAATTAGTGGAGAAAAGATGACTCCCGTTTTATTTCGGTGTAGTCATCTTTTTTATTCTTATATTTATAAAATGAAAGGGGGATTGTTAATGTTAAATAATTTTATTCTAAATGAACTATTTTCACACAGTTTCCAACCCATTGTGGATATCCAGACATGGTCAAGGATAGGGTTCGAAGGACTTCTTAGAACCTCACATTTCGAGAACATTGAAGATACTTTCAAACTAGCAAAAACAGAAAAACAGCTCTATGAATTAGATTCACGGTCTATCCATAAAGCTGCTTTGACCTACCATTCTGCAGGTTTTTCCAAAAAGGACGGTTATTTGTTTTTAAATGTATTTCCATCTACCCTTACAAATACAAATTTCCTACCTTTTATAAGGAAAATTATTACTGAAAATACCTCTTTTAGTCAACAAATAATCTTTGAAATAAGTGAAATGGAAGTAATTAATGATTTTTCAAGTTTTAAAAAACATATTATCCAATTAAGATCCGAGGGATTTCTATTTGCAATCGATGATGTTGGAAAAGGAAACTCTAATTTAAAATACATTATCGAGTTGGACCCGGATTTTATTAAATTGGATAAATATTTTTCCAATAACTTGTATAAGGATTTGAAAAAACAGGAATTTATAAAAAGTATTATCCATTACACTGACAATCAAGCAATTAAATTAGTATTGGAAGGACTTGAAACCGAAATGGATTTAGCTATTGCAAAAGCTATTGGGGTCAAATATGGCCAAGGTTTTGTATTAGGAAGACCAGAAAGCTTAATTGTGGTTTAGAGGTGATAAGTATTGAGCTATATAGTATTATTTCAAGCTATGATATTAATTTTTTTGCTAATATTATTTATTAAAGATGAACGAAAATTAGTAAAGCAAGGTCATATAATAGAGACTTTAAATAAAAATAATAAAACATTAAAGAAAGAACTAAATATTGTTAAAAAAACTAGTCCAATTGAAAAGAGAAATTCTTATAGAATCATACTTCCTAATATAGAAAGTACTTTTACTCTAATGGAATTTGATAATAATTCTTTAGGGAAATTAAAGAATAGGAATTTTAATGGAGTAATCGAGGATCTTAGTATTGGTGGTATGAAATTTCTAACGTCTATTGAATTTCCTGTAAAATACAATATATTAATTAAAATTAATTTTACTTTCTACGGCGAAGTATTTGATTTAAAAGGTAAGATTATGAGAAGAGAAGATCACATTAAAGGGAAATCAATTTCATATGGTGTACAGTTTGTTGATTTATCTGTAAATGACATAACAAGATTAAATTTAGCAATTCACAATTATCAAGTTGAAAATCGAAACAAAATTGGTTGATGAATATTGTAGCCCTTTCCCAATTGATTTTTGTTCTTACTTAGTTAGCCATGTAGGTCAGAGCTCCACAGTGATTTAACATTGGAAGTATTAAGCTATAATTTAGTGTGCTGATTTTAATAAAGCCTTGAATTCTAATAAAGTTGGACATTTATTTAAGTATCTCCAATGTGGAAAGCACTTAGATTAACAACAGATATAACTTAATTATAAAGGTTTGTGAAATAATGTACTGAACGGGTGTTAATGTTTAAGGAGAACATAACATAACAAAGTCATCTGCTGCACAGTACGAGATGAATATGCAGAATCATATTCAAGAATCTGGGAGCGATTGTAGCATAATGGATTGCTCCTGAGGAAGGGGGATTTGAAACTGTGGGTGTTCTTTTTCGTGTGGAATTGTATGTAAGAAATATTGAAGAATCTATCAAGTTTTATCAAGACATCATTGGTTTGAAACTCTATGGTAGGAATGAAAGGTCCGCACGTTTTAATTACGATAGTTTCTCATTATTGATAACCTCAGATACTGTCTTAAAAAATAATCATTATTTTAATAGTAAAGCTAAAAGCGAAGTTAAAGGAAATGGGTTTGAGTTAATTATAGTTGTAAATGAATTAGAAAAAGTACATTCTCGTTGCCTTGATTATAGTTACCCTATCGAAGTTGGTGTAGAAGAATATCCTTGGGATATGAGAGGCTTTAAGATTGCTGATCCAGATGGGTATTTTCTAAGAATTACTTCTAAATAACCTTAATCAACCGATAAAATAATGTTATTCAACAATCTAGAAGTTTTATTGAATATCGAAATAAAAAATTGGCTTTGAGGAATAACTCCTCTAAGCCATCTAGTGTGAAATTATTCATTTCCCGTGGCTAAGATTAAAGTTCAACCAATAGTTAATTCTTGTAACCGTATTGGTAGCCAAGCACTTTACCGATAATGTCGTCTTGACCGAGGTGCTGCATTGCTCCTCGCATCCAATCGTCACTAATCACAAAATACTCATCTTCGGCTAATTCCAGTTCTTTCATAGTGGTATTGAAAATATCCATCATCCCTTCCTTATTGTACTCTACTCCTGCCTTATCCATCGCTGGAATATAACTGTTTTTATCAAAACCGAGTCGATGTGCTTTTCCATAAAACGCATCTAATTTCTTGTCATTGATAAAAATCTGCCCATCTGTAATCTTGACTGTTTCACCTGGAAGTGCAATTACTCGTGAAATCATCTTGTCATTCGTACTATTGCTAAAGAATACAATATCTCCTCGAGTATATGAGGATGGTTCTAAACTTGGATCTATCACAAGAACTTTATCAAAGTAATCGTGATTTCCTCGATCCATATTATCAGATAGGTAATGATGTTTCATCCAGTCGGGTTCAACTTCTTTAATAATACTTACATTAGCGTCCGTATCATTGTCCGTCACGGTTCCAGATGGTGAATTAGAAGAACAACCCATAAGTATTAATAATATAATTAAAAAAACGCCATATCTCATAATTATTCCCCCTTTATATATATTATACGGAAAAAAAAGGAAAACACTATTGTTAGTTGTGTATATATTTTGAATTTTTTTACTTTTATTCTTTCCTCTTTTCGAAAGCCTGGTTTATAAAATATTGTGGCTTTTAAATAATAAATAGAAGGTTTATGGGAATTTATGTTAAAATATAGATATAGATGTTATTCCATTAAAGGGCAGTATTGTTGAATAATAAACTAGAACAGCTTCTTACAGAACTGTTCTAGTTTATTATTTCAGCACTATTTTAGTAAGTAATCCAATGCATGTTTGACAGTAGCAAAAGAAGTTATACGTGACAAGTTTATTCCACTATGAAGGTTGTTAAAGCTAGCTTAGGAGAGATTCCTGTAGTAATGATATGAATGCCCAATAATCGAAGAACATTGCCTATCTCATGAAAATTACGAGCGGTAACTTCATCTAAATGGGAAATTCCAGAAAAATCGGCAATAAGATAATTTAATTGTAGTTGTGAAATCTTTGGGACTACCTTATTTAATAGGAAATCAGCACGATTATGATCGATTTTTCCTATTAACGGAAGAATGGCAATCCCTTCCATAATTGGTACAACTGGGAAAGAAAGATCCTCTACTTCTTTCCTCATTTGTTCTTTATACAGCTCTGCATAATGCTCGTATGCTTGTACGGTTTCATCTAAACTTATATCCAGCATTTGGTTGATTCTTTTTAATAGCGACACTGTATCTTTAATAGATAAATTAAACTGTTCGCTAAGATCCATTACTAAATCTGCGAACACTTCACGGGTTGGAGCGTATCTTTTTACTATTTCTGAAATCCTTCCATTTTCACCGACCTGACCAGCTGCATTCAATCTACTCCATTGAAATAACTCTGCAGGCGCTTTTTCCTCTTCATTGTTTATTAATTTTCCTAGGAACTGGAATAAATTATTATACATGGAAATGGCTTTATTTTGTTCGTCTACTGATATCGTGGTATTGATCTGTTCAAGTACTCTTTCAACAATATCTTCAGCCAGGATTCTAGATTCGTTTATTAGATAATTGGATAAGGATGATAATGAACGTGCTTCTATTAAGAAAACCTCACTTCCTAAAGATACGATGGATTCGGGCTAGGAGCAGTATAAAACAAGTTCAATAAAATATTCTCCCTATATTAATCATAGTGTACTTGACGAAATTTGTACATTTGTACAATTAACCATTGTTGCTGAATTAAGAAAAGAATAAATATGTTTGAATTTGAGCGGAAGTGGGTATAGCAAGTAGTTAGTAGGGGGGACTTGTTCATGGAAGAAATTTGGTTAAACGAATCGGAAATCCAATTATTAAGTAGGGAGTTATACCTTACTCTTAGGCAATTAGAAAATTGCTTGGATAGAGAAATCAGGTTTATTTTATATGATTATATAGTATTGCTTTCACATACAATTGATAGTCAGTGGGAACGTGGATAATGGCTGATTTTCGCTGGGGTCCACTCACTTCATTTTTGCAGTTCTGAACTAAAAACAATATTAATTTTTTCTTTTCTAATATCGGTATTATTGCAAACTCATGAAAATAAATCCGCGTTTGCTAGTGGTACACCAGCCAGTGCATTCACCCAAGCAGAAAAAAACCTGAAGGATTGGCTCTCAAGACTTTTAACTTTATTATTATACTTTGTTTACTCACTCCACTCCAAGACAGTTATCAAGCTAGCCCTTTACCACTCCGTTTTGCGCTCATTGATAATTTTTTTCCACGATGCCTAGAATGGTTAGATTCTTAATTATGTGCTATTAGAATTATGGATCAATGTTTGCATCATCCTATTGATCAAACTTTATTTCAAAGCTACAGCCACTGCCCTACAGTCTCTCACGAGGATAGTCCTTGAAATTAGAGGAGATGTAAGTACTTTGAGAGTTTTATACTATATTAATAATTTTTTAATACAAGATGATGTTAAAGATTGTATTATTTTGGCGTAGGAGGTAAAGTCCAATGGTAAACAAATAATCCGAGAAAATCTATTAGAGTTAACTGGAACCAATCTTAGGAGCTGTAATATTCGCTGTAAGAGGCGTTTTCTCACTTTTGTTATGATTGACCATTTCTTTACTTCCGATTTATTAAAATCCCTTATTTTTTCTTTGCTATTTCATCACGGTCAAGTGCCCGTGGCGGCTCTTCTAACCACCCATATTTAATCATTATTTTAGCCCCATCATCTGCATATTTTAAGATTTCTCCTATAAGTCTGCTGTACATGATTCCAATATCTCTTCTAGGACTCATTGATATACTAGTTCCGTAATAACCAACACTCATTGCAGTTAAGGCTGTACAATAAAACATCAGCTTTCTGTCAGAAAATGTGTATGTGGTTGAATCTGTAACTTCTGTTTCCCATGTCATAGGACTAGGAAGGTCATTTTCGTTTAAATAAGATCTAAATATCTCACAATGCTTTTGTGCAATTTCTTTACCTCTTAAAATAAATTCAATTACATCATTTTTATCTGCAACCTGACTATACCCAATCATAGTGGCGGACCCTAGTGCATTTCTTTGGAAATTAGTGTAAAGGTTCGTAATTTCAGTTCCAGTTAATGGTCTTTTTTCTCCAAAGTACCCCGCAAGAAAGCTTTTCTTCTCCACAAAATCGAAGCTTTCAGGGATAGGAAGATACGGTGACTTGATATATAATCCCTTTGATAACAATAGTTCGTTGGATTTCTTAATAATATCATCTGACTCACGTAAACAGTCACTAAAAAAAGTATAAACATCTTCTCTCACAGCAACAGGTAATGCCATACTATATGCGTTCAATCCCATTTTTCCTAATTGGTTAATAGCAATTAACGCATAAACATCAGAAAATAATCGAGGAGAGGTAGTATTTACATCTTCGTCTAATTTGAAACCGTGTGGAACGGGATAGCCTTCTTTATTTAATAGTTCTGTTACTTTTTTGATATGTGATTTTGATATAGCTAAAGCATGCTGAATCATAGGTTTTATTTGTTCATCTTCAGCATTATGTAATTCATGTTCTAAATGACAAATATTCCCGCTATCATTCAGGTAAGTATTCCATAGATGAGTTATCTCTGCTGAAGTCAATCGAATTATTTTTCCATCAATCTTCATTCCATTTATCCTCCAATATAGAATTTAAGTTAATGTGAATAACTTACCCTTAATTTAAAAGAAATATGAGTTGTATTAGGAAAAAAATGGAGGGGAAATAAAGTTGAACAGAAGATAAATTGTAGCCTCTCTGTGAAGTGACATACTTAAAGCTAATATTACATAGTAAAGTTCGTGAAATCTCATCCTACATAAAGTATTGTGAAATAGTTCACTTAAGCTAAAGCTAACGGGTGCGTTAGATCAATAGCACTCTTCAGCAATCTAGGAGCTTTAATTGAATAGAATAAAATAAAATAAAAAGGAGGTGATAAAATGATTGGAAGCAAAATTTTTTCAGCATTAATCACTAGTTTGTTAATGATTATGCTTTATTCAGCTTATGATGGATTTGGTATAGGAATTTTTTTGGAATGTACTTACTTCCAATTGTTTTTATCTATGGGGTACCTTCTTCTATTTTATCGGACTTCGTTACTAAAAGGATGACGGGTAAAATACGAATGGTCGCAGCCTTCTTTATTCACATTTTCTTAGCTACATTATTCGTACTTATCCCACTATTTTTTTCTGGGTACGAAAGGGAAATGTGGATGTCAGATTTAACTGTGTTGTTAGATGTTTTTTTCTTTATTAGTGCAATTTTATGTGCTTTAATCTTTTGGGTTACTGACGAATTGATAAAAAATGAGACTTGTAAATTAAAACGAAGAAAATTCCTGAATTGGATTGGGGATTTGAAAATATAAACTTTGAACTAACAAAGTCAGAGCAAGAGAATAACTAATTACTCTAGTTCGCACGAATAACCTTCGCTTGTAATTCCACTATCTAGGGCGATTGCAGCATAGTGGATCGCACCTTACTTAAGAATTGAGCAGGACTACATAATAGAATTTTAGAGAAAGGCGGGATTACTTGGATAAACCTAAATTTACTGGTATTATGCTATATCCTAGATTTAGTGAGTATGAGCTTTCAGTGCTGCTGTCAGTATTACAACAAGGTGGAAAACACACTGTATATGTCGGATGAGATAATCAGGTTATAAAGGGGGAGGCGGGATTACCCTGTGTACCTGAAACAACTATCAAGGATATTAATTTAGAACATCTGGATAGTATAGTGTTGCCTGGAGTTGATGATTTTGAGCACCTTGTTAACCACAAAGAGCTTGCATCTTTTTTAATCAAGGTTAACGAACATAGACTGTTAATTGGAGCAATCTCTAGTGCTCCATACTTATTATCTATGAGTGGTGTTTTAGCTGACAAAAAATTCACGACAGGACTAACAAAAGAACAAAGAAACTTTTTAGGAACATTTACAGAAGGTAACTTTGAAAATTCCCCAGTGGTTGTAGATGATAATATTATTACTGCGAGAGGTTCTGCTTTCATTAATTTTGCATTTAGATTTGGAGATTGTTTAAATCTAGAATATCAAAAGGAATGGTACTATTCATAATTGATAAGCATCTTCCGCAATCTAGGAGCGATTGTTGAATAAGTGTCTAACAAAATATACGATTAAAAACTCAGTTCATTTTCGAGCTGGGTTATTTTTGTACACAAAAAGCACTGCAAAAAGCAGTGCAATTATAATGACATATTAACTTTCTTTTAGCGATACAAAAAATTGTGATAGGTAACGGAACCCGTTAGGATAAATCGCTCCTTTTCCGGTTCTTTTACTCGCTTGTTATATAGTCAGCGAGCAATATCATGGAAGGAAATCTTATTCATATTGCACTAAGAAATCCGTATGCATTCTTTCCATTTATTTCTTATTCAAATATTTCAGCTAAAGGTATTCGTTAAGATCCAAATTAAAAATTTAATCTTAAATACAGTTGAAGCTTATTGGATTAAATTTTTTGTAAACACCCAACCGTTCATTTCCAGGTCATTCTCCCCTTTATATATTATATATGACCAGTTTTTCTTTTTATCTAGAATTATTACAGGAGTGTTCATGGGTATTGTATCAAGCATTCCACTTTTTCTTCTATTAGATTTATATATGTTGGTTTCTCTATTAGTTATACGTACTTTATTAATAAGAGAATTGTCGTATACTTGTTGTTTTTGTAATTCAACTTTTATATAAGTTATATTATTTTTAACCGAAATATGCTCTAATTCGCGAGTTTGAAAAACTTCATTCTTCATTGATTCTTGCATGTAAGGTACTATTATCACATTCCATATAATTACAACTAAACCTAAATGATAAATTATATAGAAAAATGGACGTTTAGTTTTCAGCTCGGTTGGAAAATTAATGATTTTTCTACAAAGTTCGTTAATCCATTCGTATACATTTTGAGTATCACTTATTAGTAAATCTTCTTGATTTAATTCTGAATCTGCGTTAAATTCTATAATTTCACTAGTTTTTATTTTTATGTCAGTAACTTTCTTAATATTCTCAACTAAGTCATTAGGAACTTCTATCCCCTTTTGAGAAATAGAATCCAAAGCTAGATTTATTTTCTCATAAGGTACCATACTTAATTGCTTATCAAGCTGTAAAGCTATCGCTCCAATATTACTTGTCATTTGTGATGATTTACCTATCCCTACTTCTGATAGTCTTCTTACTTGCATATCAAATTGTAACATTGCTTTCCCAATGCCACTTGATAGTTGCATCGATTTATCTATCCCTACCGAGAGTTTTTGGGTATCGAATTCAGATAATCTTTTAACTTGCTCATCAAATTGTAACATTGCTTTCCCAATACTACTTGATAGTTGCATCGATTTATCTATCCCTACCGATATTTTTTGAGTATTGAATTCAGATAATTTTCTTACTTGCTCATCAAATTGTAACATTGCTTTCCCAATACTACTTGATAGTTGCATCGATTTATCTATCCCTACCGATATTTTTTGAGTATTGAATTCGGATATTCTTCTTACTTGCTCATCAAATTGTAACATTGCTTTCCCAATACTACTTGCTAGCTGAAGCGAGCTTTCTAACCCAAATGATTTTTCTAATGTATTTGTATATTCCCCAACAATTCTTTCTTTTCCAGTTCTATTCTTTTTTTCTAAAGAAGTGTTGATTTTGTTAACTTTTAAAGATTGTTCTTTAGAAATTTCACTAGCTTCTTTCAGTGTAACCACCTCTTAACAAATGTCTGCTTTTTAACTGAAAATATTGAACTAACAAAAATATAATTATTATAGTAGTTCCTAACCATGTTTTACCCGCCACCGGTAAGGTATCGCCAATTACAACAAATAATAAAACGTAATTTGATTATAACTAAATAATAACTATCTTTACATAAGAATACATATTAAAATTGACTATTCAGTATTTATTCCCTTGCCTAAATATCTTCTTTATATGCATCCAATAAAAATCCATTGGGCACTGAATATGACATTCCTAACTTTATCATCACTTAATGGGTTTTTTTGTAATTTTAACAGGTATTAATGCCTTCTTTGTAGAAGAATGGAGAGAAAAATATTAATAGGCGGTAGGTTCAAAGAAGATTGTTTTTAGAATATACAGGTTGCAACGGGATGCCAGTGGCGATACTTTCTCTATTTTTTACGAGCTAGAAGCCTTTATGTTTACCAATTACAAGGGAGCTCATGATTTTATTTCGTAGTTACCCTCCATGAACGGTTTAGAGATGCTATTACTACTCAATCCCGCACCGCAGCCAGCTTCTAGATAGTGAGGAAATATTATTGACAAGAGACCCCGATAAGATAATACCCTGATGAACAATAAATAAAATAACAAGAGGCACATGCTTAAAGATGACTTCTTTATTCAACAATCTGGGAGCGATTGTTGAATAAGCGTCCGACAAAATATACGTTTTATAACTCAGTTCATTTTCAAACTGGGTTGTTTTTTGTATACAAAAAGCACCGCAATAAGCAGTGCAATTATTATGACATATTAACTTGCATTTAGTGACGCAAGAAAAATTTGTGCGATAGGTAACGGAACCCGTCAAGGTTTTATGGCGTTTTTACTGATACAAAAAATGCCCAGAGCTCTGAGCATTTTGTATTTATTCGTGTTTCTTGCATTTCTTTACGTCCAATATTTCTAAAAACAAATAAGTATTTAAGCTAGTGCCATTACTGGACACTAGCTTGTTTTAATACTTCATATATGTGTTCTCCGACCTGACCTTCTAGTTGATCACGGAAGAAATCATCCTCTAACACTTTCCCAAAGAATCCTTGGTTTTTCTCATAACCTTCTACCACATAGTCCATAAATCGTTTTCTAAACCCTAAAATAAAATCCTCATAAGTATTGTTCTGTGCTTGGGTTCGAAGGGTGGCATCACCTGCGGCGATGTCAACGATTTGCTGGATGTTGAGCTTTTCATGATCTCCAAATTCCGTTCCATTTTTAGAATTTAGTCGTTCCAAAATGGCCGTAAGCGGATCTTTTGGAGGATCCTCGTTAGCTCTGCCTCCGCTAATATCAATACCCACTGTATAGTCTTCTTCGTCCTCTCCAAGGGAGATGCTGCCATGATCTTTCTTTTTAAGGGAGTAGAACTCCAGTACGACCTTGTCCTCTAAGTCCACTTTTGTGCCAGGTTTTAGAGCAATTTTCTGCAGCAAATAGCGTAGATAAACAAACAGTTTGTGAAGATCAACGTCTTTAAACGGAGTAATCTGCAAGACGAACATATAGATGCTGTTAAACTTTTTCGCTTTACTTACAAAATCACGTTGCTCTTCGTCCGTTAGGTTGCTATATCGGCGTTTTGCTGAATCGATTAGATTATTGGAAAGCTCGATGTCACGTTTTGTTTGTTTTTCTTTTTCCTTGTAGAGAATATCCATCAACTTATCGATTTCTTCGTCATTTAAAACCATATAATCCTGTATCTCTTGTTGAATGCTATAAAGCTCATTAGGGTCGATATCGCCTTCCAGGACGGTATCCTCATAATAAGGTTCAAAAGCTTTTCGGATGTCATCAGGGTCGTTTACAAAGTCTAGAATGAAGGTATCTTCTTTGCCAGGATAGGTTCGATTGAGGCGAGAGAGTGTTTGAACTGCTTTTAAACCTGAGAGCTTTTTATCCACAAACATGGTATGCAGCTTTGGTTGATCAAATCCTGTTTGGTATTTTTCCGCTACGAGTAACACTTGATATTCCTCACTATCAAACTTCTTAGGAAGCTGCTTTTCGGCGAATCCGTTCATCTCTGTTTCTGTATATTCCTCTCCACTGTTTTTTACCGTCCCTGAGAAGGCCACCAATGCCTTCATATCCTTGTAATTCTTCGCTTTGATGTATCGATCAAATGCTATCTTGTAACGCACTGCATGAAGGCGGGAAGCGGTCACCACCATCGCTTTTGCCTGACCATTTAATTTTTTACTCGTAATGCGTCTGAAATGCTCAATAATGATTTCCGTTTTCTGATCAATGTTATGGGGATGAAGGCTCACAAATCGAGAAATCGCCTTTGTTGCCTTGGCACTTTCAAATTCAGGATCCTCTTCAATTTTCTTAGCGACTCTATAGTACATTTTGTAGGTGGTGTAGTTTTTCAACACATCGATGATAAAACCTTCTTGAATCGCTTGTTTCATGCTGTAGAGGTGGAAAGGGTGAGGTTTCCCTTGTGCATCTTCTGTTCCAAACATTTTTAATGTGCTGCCTTTTGGAGTGGCTGTAAAGGCAAAGAAACTAATGTTGGATTGTTTTCCAACGCGATTCATTTCATCAAGAATTTTATCCTCGGTGTCTTGTTCTTTTGCTTCCGCTTCCTCGTCCATCTTTTGAGCTTCTTCCAGTGTTAAACTGGTGGTAAGTGCGGCCATGTTTTTGCCACTCGTGGAGGAGTGTGCTTCATCAATAATGATGGCGTATCTTTTATCTTTAAGTGTTCCGAGTTTATCCAAGATATTGGGAAACTTTTGAATCGTCGTGATGATGATTTTAACACCCTTGTTTAGTGCTTCTGCGAGCTGCGAGGAGTTCTCCTCGATTTTTTCTACCATGCCTGCTTTATGTTCTAGTTGATAGACCGCCTTTTGAAGCTGTTTATCCAAGATTTTACGGTCTGTGACTACAATCGCTCCATCGAATACGGACTCGTTATGTTCGTTATGCAGGGTAGCTAGTCGATGAGAGAGCCATGAAATGGAGTTCGTTTTGCCGCTTCCTGCACTGTGTTGGATTAGATACGATTGTCCTGGACCAAAAGCTTTTGCGTGCGTGAGCACCTTTTTAACAGCATCTCGTTGATGGTAACGAGGAAAGATAAGCGTTTCTTTTGTGAGGATGTTTCCTTCATCATCTTCATCTTCGTCAACAATGAGATAAACAAACTTATCAAGCACTTCTAGAAGGCCCTCGCGTGACAACAAGTCTTCCCAAATGTAATGCGTACTCAGTTTGCCTTTAATAATCGGGTTGCCTTTTCCTCCGTTGTCACCTTTATTAAAAGGAAGGAAGAACGTTTTGGTGCCGTTTAGCTTTGTCGTCATGAATGCTTCATTTGTGTCAACCGCAAAACAGACAAGTGTACGTTGCTTGAATCGGAAAAGAAGATCTTTGCGGCTTCTGTCATGCATCCATTGATGTTTGGCATCGCTTACATCTTGTCCTGTAAATTCATTTTTTAGCTCAAATGCAAGAACAGGTAGACCGTTTAGGAAAATTACAAGATCAATTCGTTCCCCTTCTTTATGAACCAATTCCTCTGTTACAGAAAGTCTGTTTTTTTGATACAACTCCATCAGTTCTTGATTCAAGGAGGTAGGAGGCTTGAAGTAAGCGAAATTCAGCTGCACGCCGTAATCTTTGATGCCTTTACGAAGTACATCAATCATCCCGCGGCGTTTCAGTTCTGCGTCCAGTCTTGATAAGATTTTTTGCCTGTATTGACCTTTGTAGATATCTTTTAATCTACCAAGAGCCTTTTCTTGCGTTTCCTCTAAAAAGGAGAATAATTGCCATTCATCGACGGCATACTTCTTATTGTAATCCTTATTTTTGCCTTCCAGGTAACCATTTTCAGTGGTCAAGTATTCCTTGACCACTGTTTGAAAAGCCCGTTCTTTTAATATATCAGGTGTAACAATCATCTTTTCACCTCCAAATCGCTTTCATTGTAATTTCGAACATCAATTTTACCAGTAACAGCTTCATATATGAGAGATTGACGGTATTTTTGTAGCACTTCAATTTGGTTAAATATTTTATTGACTGCAATTTCTATTTCTTCGCTTTTGTTTTTTATAAATTCGAGAATATTTTTTTGTTCCTCTAAGGGTGGTAAAGCTATAGAAATCGATTTGACTATTTTTGAATTTAGCCCTGACATAATACTACCTTTAGAATTTATTCTTAAAAACTCTTCAACGTAGTTGCTTTTATCTATCACAAAAGAAATATACTTAGGAATAGCCATATTGGTCTTGATTTTTAATTTCATTAAATGTGAATCGATAATGCCACTTGTATATGTTGAAGGTACGACTTGACTTTTTCCAATTGTTCCCATCATCGATATTAATAAATCACCTTGACTAACTTTATATTGAATCATTTTTTTATACTTTTCATTACTAATGAATCTATGTCCTAAAGTAAAATTATTAGAAATTAGATTCTCTTGTCCGTAAACTTTATATTGATATGATTCGTTCATCTCATCTAGTTTCAAGCTGCTACCGAATGGTCCAATCCTAATATCGTCTAATAAATATTTTATCTTTTTTACTTCCCAATGCTCAGGAATTGGACCAATCCACTCCACGCCGCTGTCCTTCATTTTCGCGTGGGGATTAAGCCCACGCGTCACGTTTTCGCTTATTAGAGATTGACGGTATTTTTGAAGGGTTTCTAGTAAAATCTTTTTGTGTTTTATTATTGTTTGGATATGCACAGATTTTTCATTAAGAAAATTAGCAATGGCTACTTGCTCCTGAAGGGGAGGATATAAAACCTTAAAGTTTTTTACTAATGATAAATTAGTCCTTAATCTTGTTGAACCAGTTGAATGTGATTCAGCATTTGACCTAAAATAATTGCAATTAATTGCATAAACCAAGAACCTTTTATCGATTTTTTCTTCATCTACCAAGAACTTAATGCAATCCGAAGAGATTAAATACCTATCATATTCGTTATTTACTATTGCTGCTCTAGCAACGGGCATCATTTTAGTAATAACAATATCACCTGGAAAAATGTTACTACGCTTCAATTTATTCGCTTTATCTTCTGATGTATATTTAGTATTTTTATTTATGTGCTCTCCGTCTTTAAGATTATTTAACTGAATAATAGGAATGCCAGAGTCGGTGTAATGTTCTGTTTTCAAATCAGAACCGAACGGTCCATCAACAAAATTATCACTTCTATTAGTTGTTAGGTTTTTAAGTTTAATTTCATTCCAGTGAAAGGGTATTTCACCTACTAAAGGGATACTACTAATTTTATAGTCGTTATACCTTTTCATTAAATATTCCCTCCATCAAATTCAATATTTCAGCTTCTTTTTGTTGGATTAACTCTTGATAAGCTGTTGATGGGGACAAAAATTTATATTGATAAAAATGTCGTGTAATTGGAATTTCAAAGCCAACCTTTGTTTTACTCTCATCAATCCATGCACCAGGAACATGAGGAAACACTTCACGCTGGAAGTAAGCATGGATAGACTCACTCAACGGGACATTTTCCGTATCTCGAAGGGTCGGATCGGCTTCCATGTTCCCTTTTTTATCCTGACAAACGTCAGCCGTTTCATCTCGTTCAGAAAGCCCCATATAAATCGCTTTCCATAATCCCGTTTTCACTTCTGAAACACTGTCGAAAGCGGGTTTTAGCATAGCAATAAACTCTTCACGATTTTTATATACCTTGTCAGAAATATTCTCCTGAAGGATAGCGATAATTTTCTCTTGCAGCATTTTACCTTCCTCTAGCTTCGCAAGTTTTTTAGTATCGGCTGCCTTTTTATCTTTTTTACGTTGAAGCTCCAGGTACACTTCTTCATCGAATAACTTAGCAAAAGCTGCCTCGTTGTAGAGATTTTCAATCCGCTCTGGAGATATCATGAAATTTAATTGCAATGGGCGTTCAATGGTAATCTTTTGATATCCGAAGTCCTTCAAATCAAAAATCTTGCTCCGTTCATTCTCTTTGAAGTCACCGTAAATGCGGGATATCTCATTAATTTGCTCTTCAGTAATTTCGTTCCGCTTACTTCCGAGACTTTTTCGCATTTTGACGAAATATTGCGTCGCATCAACCAATTGAATTTTCCCTTTACGAACGGCACCTTTTTCAAGTTTTTCGTTTTTTCTATTAGAAAGAATCCAGATGTACGTGGAAATTCCTGTGTTATAGAAAAGCTGATCGGGAAGAGCAACAATGCCTTCTAACAAGTCATTTTCAATAATCCAACGACGGATTTCGCTCTCGCCACTGCCAGCATCACCAGTGAATAAGGGTGATCCGTTAAAGATTATTGCCATTCGGCTGCCTTTTTCATCTTGCTTCATTTTGGAGACCATGTGTTGTAAGAAAAGAAGGGAACCATCGGAAGTACGCGGAAGCCCCGCACCATAGCGTCCATCAAACCCTTTTTCTTGGTGTTCTTCAATAATACTGGCACCGTAATGCTTCCAGTCCACTCCAAATGGAGGATTCATTAGAGCATAACGTACTTTTAAGTCCTTATGACCGTCATTATCATTTAACGAGTTGCCAAACGCGATATGTCCCGCATCTTGCCCTTTAATCAACAAATCGGCACAAGCAATCGCATAGGACTTCGGGTTTAACTCTTGTCCAAACACTTCTACTTGTGTGCTTGGGTTGAATTCTTTAATAAACTCCGTTGCTTCCGAAAGCATTCCGCCCGTTCCGCATGCAAAATCTCCAACCTGGACAATCTTACCTTGTTGCATCAGTTCTGATGGGTCTTCGTTTAAGATAAGGTTTACCATCAGCTTAATTACTTCACGAGGGGTATAGTGATCCCCGGCTTCTGCGTTTTCAGAAAAACGACGAATCAACTCTTCAAATATGTATCCCATCTGCATGTTGGAAACCTTTTCGACGCTAAGGTCCATTGCTGCAAACAGTTGAACGACACTATAAAGCAAGTCATGTTCGTCCATTTTCTTGATTTCATCTTCAAAGTCAAAGCGTTCAAATATCACACGTACATTGGAAGAAAAGCCCTGTATGTAATTGCGAAGGTTCGCTGCGATGTTGTCGGGATCATGCAAGAGAGTTTGGAAATCAAACGGACTCGTGTTGTTAAAATCATATCCAGCGATTCTGTTTAAGATAGCATCATGTTTCACGGATTTCGCCTTTTCCAGCACTTGTGCTTTTGTCGGTACTAATAAGGAATCAAAGCGGCGTAATACGCTAAGTGGTAGGATTACATCACGATATTCTTCTTTCTTATAGGGGCCGCGTAGAATTTCTGCGTTTTTCCATATAAAGTTAACGAATTCATTATTTTCTATAATTTGCATAAATCTATCACCTCAAGTAGTAAAATTTCGATCTTTTGTCGATTACCATTTTTATTCTACAGTATGGCTCTAAACCATTTTGTCGAACTTTGTAGAATATAGGTAATTTGTATATTTATCAAGGGATGGAAGCTCAAAAAAACTCCTGCGATAGGACAAAACATTCGCCTTATACATTTTGATGAGGAAGGGTTCAAATGATAAGTGCTCAATTTCTTGGCTTTCTTTTTCGAAATGAAAAGATAGTGCAAAAAGTAGCGTACAGAAGATTTAAGTAGTTCGGTTGAGAGGTAGAAAACAGAAAATAACGGTTTATTTAGTGGCGATTTTACATAGGAATTCACTTTATTATTATTGTTGGTATGAGAGTGTTTAGCGTATTTTTGCATATCGATTAGCAGGGGCTTTTAACATTAGTTTTAGCAGGTGGACAATATCTATTGGTCGGGGTTCAAAATGTTGCTAATGTGCCTGCTAATTTAACTGCTAATCCACAAAAACTATAAGGATTAATGGAAAAAGCATGGTACTATTAAAATATATGGTATTCCATTGGAAACGGTCTTTCCAACGTCGAATACAATAAAATGGACTGATATATGTCATCAAATTAAAGGGGGGGACAAATATGTCTAGAATACCAATTGGAACAATTATAGAAGGCGTAAAAAAATATGGACCAAAAGCAGGGAAAATTATTAAAGACAACCGCAAAGAGATAACTGCAGTGTTAGGTGTTTTAGGCGTAGGAGATGTAATTAAAAAACGTATGGAAAAGAAAGAAGAATCAAACAATACAGAAGGAGAAAAATGGCATTATAGGAAAAGGCGTTATAAACATTATGAAAATAAATTACTACCTGAATTGGATAGTCAAAATAGGAATGAACTTTTTCAGTATGTGCTTGAAATCGAAAAGTTTATTCAACAGATAAAAAATGAGAAAAAAGAAGATATTGGCATAAAAAAGCCTATACATGAAAAAAGAATTAAAGATTGGAATGATATTCTTATTCAAATTAAAGATAAAATGTCTACAAAAGATTATCTTGAATTTATTAAAATTTATAACAACCCTAATTATCAAAGTGAATATTTTAAAGGTTTTGAGGGTGATGTTGAGAAATTTAAAAAACTCATTAATGGTGAAAAATATGATGATCTATTGAAATATACTGCAAAAATAACTAGTAGGAATATTGATCAAATCAAGAAAGATTTCTCACTAACAGACTAATATAATGACCGAATAATTTAAGCCAACATGGTTAAAATAAAGGGCTGCCGCATGATCTTTTTAATTTGGGCAAAAGGGAAATACAATTGAGTATATGGATGCGTCTTCATTCCCTTTCAGGATTCTCCCCCATGGACTTTTTCTGAGCGGAAAAGATAAGGAATGTTAAAAAAAGTGCAATGTGAATATTAAAGTAACGGGTGCGTTGAATTAGGAAACCAGTTTTCTGTTTAAATTTTTTTGAACCTCTAACGTCAATGAAGTTAGAGGTTTTTTTATGTAGCATGAGAGAAAAAGCCTATTGAGGTTATTTTAGACTAAAGTTACCTCTTTCTTTGCCTCATGTACCATTTCTCGCAGAGTATGTAATTTATCCAATCAAATCAACTCGTCTTAATCATAATCCGGGTGACTTTTACTACTTTTCCATAATAGGAAAATGAAAAATATGTTAATATTTACATTGTACTACTAAATTTGTTAATCTTGGGAGGGCAAGATGGAGAACCTAGATGGATACATTCTAATAAAGTTAAATCAGATACGTTCAAAGTACAATACGGAAAAGGCAGTCTTATTAAAAAGCTACTACAATCAAAGTGAAAGTAAAAATTTAAATGAATTGTTCATGATTCTTCACAGCACGTTAAATGACTTATTTTTATTTCTAAATTCTAAGAATTATCGAGGTCAAGGAGGTCATTTTAATGCTGATCCAAGTAGGGATCTAATTGACATTATTGAAACAATAAAAGTTATTCAGGCAAATATTAAGGAGGATTTTGAAATTAGCTTTAGTTTAGATGAAGAATATAATAGAGTAATTGAAGCCTGTTCAAAATTTTTATCTGGGAATGGTGGCAGCACGATTCCTAATGGATTCCCCAAAATTAGCATTATAGAATCAAGAGCCATTTTTTCTTTAGATAACTTTGTAGAAATAGGAGAAGAAAAAAACATAAAAAGGGCAAGAATAGAGCAAATTGGTCGGGGGTCATATTCTACAGTCTTTGAGTTTAAAGACTCTTTTTATGACACAAAGTTTGCTATGAAAAGGGCTTTTCCAACCCTTACTAAAGAAGAATTAGTACGATTTGAAAATGAGTATAAATATTTAAAAACTCTAGATTCACCATTTATTATAAAGGCCTATGGATACGATGATAAAAACAAAGAATATACAATGGAATTAGCTGATCAAACTTTAGAGAAATATATTCTTAAGGATAGTAATAAACTATCTTTCCTAACAAGGAAAGCTTTATTGATACAATTACTAAGAGCTTTTGAATATATTCATGAAAAAGGAATGTTACATAGGGATATAAGCTATCAAAATATTTTGGTTAAACATCATGATGATGGTACCTCCATGATAAAAGTATCTGACTTTGGATTAGTAAAAGCTCCAGAAAGTACATTGACAGAGAATGGAGCAAGTGTGAAGGGAGCAATAAATGATTCAACCGATCTTACGGTTGTAGGATATGAAAATTATGAGATTAGACATGAAACATATGCCCTTGCTAAAGTAGTGTATTTTATACTTACAGGTAAAAGTTCTAATTTCCATCTTGAAAAAAATGATGAACTTAAAGCATTTATATTAAAGGCAATTTCCCCAGATAAAGAGAAGCGATTTACTGATATTAATGAATTGAGGGAGATATTACTTGAAAAAGTGCTCCCATCACTTAAAAAGAAATTAGTAAATGCGTAGAATATACTTAATCATGAAAAAGGACCTCCCTACTAGTAAGCCGTTCTCTTTTGAAATATTCGCATAAGAAAAGGTAAGTATAAAAATGCTAAAAACAGTGGATTTCCCTACTGAAATCTCACTGTTTTTAGCATTTTTACAATCAATATATGATAATTCAGGGGAGATACTTCATGAACTAACCTAACGGGCAGAAATAGTTTATTTAGCGTTCCCATTCTATGGGTAGACGTACCAACAAACAATTACTTTGAAAGAACGGGCAATAAGAACCTTATGTTTCAAAATCACTACTGGAACCTTAATAAGTTGTCATTTTAACAGAATAAAATCTGAACATAGCAAAGTACAGTGATGTACATGTTCTTCTTGTGTTTCTAAATTATATCCATCATAGGCTTGCCCTTGTGTTGGATGATTAGATATTGTTAAACACGGGTGCGGAGCCTATACCATGATCATTATTTTCTCTTGCTACGGTTAATCCTTGCTCGATAGCCTAATCGTAAAAATCGGGGTAACTCATCTTGAATTTTTCCATCGATGACTTCCCTCACGTATTCATATTCCACTGCTTTTCCAGCTTCGTTCGCTCTTTTCACTACTTCTCTTAAACTATTCGTGTAGAAGGTGTCTGCTTCATAGGAATCCACCAGTTCAACATATGATTGCAACCGTTTTATTTCTTCTTTTGCCTTTGGTACAGTAATTAGTTTCAATTCATACCGCCTCCTTAATGTATAGGTGAATTTCGACAAAATAGGTCTTATTACCTTCTTTTCAAAAAAAAGTAATAAATACGCAAACTTTTCTAGTCATTTATTTAACAAGGTACTTAGCAATTAGTCCTTTGAATCGTTTATTGCTCTTTAACATGTAACGGGAACAGAGTTATAAAAGTATGCTTTGTTTTTAGATAATTTTAATAACACTATATATTTTTGTGCTTTTTTGCTGGTTATTGTAAAATAATAGAAAAATAGATTTTGAGGGGGATACGTTTGAGTTTACCAACATTATCAGTATTTTTTGGAGCAGGGGCAGAAATTGGATACGGATTACCATCAGGAGGAAAGTTCGCATTAGAAATATTTAGGGTGTCAAACGAAGAAGATAAAGAATCGTTTCGGGAACAGATTCAGAGTATTGACTCTCGTTCTCAAATTGCTACTCAATGGCTTCCAGATAATTATGCAAGCAAAAGGTTAAATGTCTTCGGTAAAGGTGAATTCGAAGGCCTTATCGCATCCAGTTTAGAAAACAGAAGAAGCAACATATTAGAGTACCTCGACAACTTTGACACGAATGTTTCTAACATGTTGCGAAATTGGAAAGTAAACGAGACAGTTGTCCGTGAAAAATTCACTACAGAAACTGAAGAGCAGATTGGCGATATGAGATATAACCAAGCAATCAGGTTAAATGAGAAACTCGCTTCCCGTGTGCCGTTGTTCGAATCAGATTATTTTTCAGCATTCTTACGTTTATTAGAGAAGCACCCAACTGATCGCTATCTAAAAAGAATTGTAAGAGCCTATTTGGAGTTGCTCGTTGGAGCAATAGGGCAAAGCCTTGTTTCGCAACTTAACGAAGAGCTTTTTACGGCTGCACCTGATGAATTAAGCGTATTCGATGACTTATCAGGTATATTCTCTTTAAATTATCAAGGCGTCGGGCAAACAGGGATGGAGATTGTTATCGAAGAATTGCCTATTGAAGTCGATGAAACAACAGAAGGGTTAACGGTATTTAGAGAGTTAGGCCGTAGCATTCTAGAAGAAATCTATTGTCAGGCGATGGACTATCAAGCGTTGATTGACGGCCATTTTAGATACTTATACAATCCTAAGGCACAATGGGCTAAATTTAGCAGAATTGCTATCTTCCTCCATACTGTTCAGAGGTATATTACAAACCATGTTCATGTTGACGAAACGAGGATATCAGAAGGGCCAGGATATTATCATGATTTAATAAATTTAAGAGAACACTTTGATTTAAGAGCTGTAGGTACCACCAACTACAATAATTTCGTGCAACAAGTGTTGGCTGGAACAGAAATAGCAGAAACTCCAGTTTTCCATTTGAACGGTAGTGTGATTGAATACTACGATCCATATAAAAACGAGATTCTAACAGAACCTTCTGCTGAAGAACGACGAGGGCGAATCTTAGTTCCCTTTATGTTTACTCAAAGTGGTGTTAAACCTTTGACCTCCGTTAGTATGTCTAGAAAATATGTTGACCTTTACGATCACTTTGTTCAGTCGGATGCAGTATGTGTGATTGGTTATGGTTTCAACGGAGATGATGGTCATATAAATGGAATGTTCAGAAGTTTGGTTGAGCAAGAAAATAAACGGCTTTTCATTTTCCACTTTAAGAGTGACAATCGTACTGAGCAGCAACTTGCAAGATATTATCAACAAAAACTACGATTGAATTCTTCTAGTAACATTAGAGTAATGTTAGTGGATGCCAATCGTACATGTAATGAAAACATGTGGTACGAAACAGTGAAAAACGAGTTAATACCATCCTAAGAAATTTAAAAAGCACGCACTTTTTTAATAACGGGTTTACTTCAGAGGTGCAAACAAGTAAATATCAATGCAAAACGCACTGTATTTCACATAGAAATTCACAGTGCGTTTTTTATTGTTATACCAACTATAAAATGAGTTTTTAAGTCTAAATCTACAATGAAATCACATAAGAATATAGGAGCGATTGTAGCATAGTGAAGCCCACTCCAATAGAAAACTATAAGTACAAGGGGAGTTTATCAGATGTCTAACCCGTTTGATTGTATTACTGAGTTTATTTTTGTGGAAATCGCAGTTTCTCCAGCAGATGTAATCTTGGTTCCTGGTGCCGATCAGAAAAGTAATTAGATATGAATGGATTTATGAAAGAGAATGGTTAATTAAAAAGGTAGTACGCAATTTTTCTGCAGAAGACTATCCATTAACTTAAGTAAAAACTCCATCCCTATACGCTGGCAAGTTGGGATGGAGTGATTGTTCACCCACAGTAGTTGAACTCTACTGATTAATTCAATTTTATCTTTTTTAAATATGAAAGGCAAATTAAGAATCCAATGTAAAATACAGTTTTAATAATAATTCTATCCCAAGTAAGGTCATACATTGGGGAGAGGAGAGTGCGATTTTCTTTGTGTCATTCAAACCATGAATAGTATTATTTTAAGGGGATTATGTATTGTACCATTTGAACGTTTTTGGAATATTAAAAATAAATGGTTAATAAACGTATTACAACGAATGATATTTATGGCAAAACAGCAACACACACTTTATAAACATGTAAAAAAATATTCATTGAAGTATAATTAGTACTTCAATGAATATATGCTTTCTTTATAGTTTTATATTATTCGTATGAAGGTTTTTTCTTTCTGACTTTAACCAATAAATAAAATCATTTCTAAACACTCTTTTACATCTCCCTATTTTAAGTAATGGGAAGTTTGGTCTTGACATTATTTCATATGCTGTTGGTTTTGAGATTTTTAATATTTCGCAAATTTCTTTAGCAGTAAGAATTAGCGGATAATCATTTTCTCCTTCTATGTTTTTCATTACCATTTCCAACTTTCATATTCGAATTGTTTTTCTCTTTTGAAGTAAGATCTTTCAACCAGGCATCCAAAAGGTTTAACCCTCGTTTTCTTGCATCAGCATCAGTCATATTCGTTTGATTATTCTTCATAAAAAAATCCTCCTTTTAGTAAAGGAGGATAAACAAGTTAAGTGCATTAAATAGTAATGAACTTAAATAAGTGTTGTTTTTTTAAAAATTAAAACGTTGGAACTCTGTTGGATAAGAGAAATTTATTGAAGAACTTTTAACAATGAACATTATATTTATTTGACTATTAATTACCGTTTGGCAATATCCTACTTCTATTGGTCCGAAATGTTTTAATAGAGATTTTAATTGCCAAAAGCCTTGTAGTTGTTTTTGTTTATTAAAGATTTCAATAACAAATCCTCCTTGTTCCCAAAAAAGTAATCTAAGGTACAATTTCTCAGATTCATTAAAGTGTAGTATTACGCCTCTAACATCATATACATACTGAAAATCAGGTCGAGAATGTAGCTTAGTTTGACTGTATTGAAGTGCTTGTTCTTCCGTTTTCTTTAATAAATTGATGAATTGATCTAGATTCAAATGCGCATCAGGTAGATAATAAAAATACTCTGTTGTCCATTTGTTCTCGGGTTTTTCTTCTAATAACCAAGTAATAGGGAGCCTTGAGAATAAAGCAATAGTCGCTAATATTTCTATTCTGGGTGAACTTACTAAATTAATTTTTCTTATCTCTGGCATAGGGCTCGTGTTGGTGACAGTCTGTAGTCCCTTTAAAAAACGTAAAGCATCATTTGGGATACCATATTTAGTATAAAGACTTTTCTGTGGCATTCCTAATATTTCTTTGGTTAAAAGAATTTTAAATCGTCCTGCTAGCGATACTGATAATAAGAACTCTCTAAATAATACAGGTTGTTTTCTTAAAATTAATAGCTCAGGTAAATCAACTATTAATCTTCCAACTCCATCAGATTTCTTAGAAAAAAACTCTTCCTCTGTGATAATACCGTTTATAACTTCAATAATAGATTCTATTCCAGAACTTGGTTTTTTCAATTATATCACCAAGTTAATCGTAATATCATTTAATGAAAGTATCGCTGATGAACTTATAAAAGTTCAACAGGTTCTCTCTTACTTTTATTAGGTGAATCAATTTCATAATTGCTCTTTTAAAAAAATCATAGACATACAGAATTATGATTCCTTATACTTTTTTGGTTTTATACAGCTTGCTGGCTATTTAATAAGGCATTAATACGATCGGCCGCTAATTTTGTAGCGTTATAAACTAACGTTACGAGATCAAAATGAACTTTGGCACGCTTTCCGGTGCGATAACGAACATTGTTTAGCTGATAAAATTCTTTTAGGTATGCATTAACCCGTTCCACTGCAGTTCGCCGTTTAAAGATGTTCTTCC
The DNA here is from genome assembly GCA_001648575.1 of Sutcliffiella horikoshii DSM 8719. GTDB lineage: Bacteria > Bacillota > Bacilli > Bacillales > Bacillaceae_I > Sutcliffiella_A > Sutcliffiella_A horikoshii. The sequence goes on from LQXN01000050.1 coordinate 41,149, forward strand.
AGGTCTTCGACCCACGCGCAGGTGCGGTGTATTTTCTAAGGTCTGTGGTTATCCTTACTTTAAATACTTTTTGGCAAAGCTCATCATTAGCTAGAGGACAGGTTTGACATTCCTTAGGCCTCGAATATTTAAGGGTTTCATACTTTCGATCAAAGCTATCATATCGATAAGAATGCTCCCGCACACATGTGGGTGCGAA
>LQXN01000051.1 GCA_001648575.1 Sutcliffiella horikoshii DSM 8719
ACCCTCTCAGGTCGGCTACGCATCGTCGCCTTGGTGAGCCGTTACCTCACCAACTAGCTAATGCGCCGCGGGCCCATCTGTGAGTGATAGCCGAAACCATCTTTCAATAAAGAACCAGGAGGTTCCTTATATTATCCGGTATTAGCTCCGGTTTCCCGAAGTTATCCCAGTCTCACAGGCAGGTTGCCCACGTGTTACTCACCCGTCCGCCGCTGACCTTCCAAAAGCAAGCTTTTGAAAGATCCGCTCGACTTGCATGTATTAGGCACGCCGCCAGCGTTCGTCCTGAGCCAGGATCAAACTCTCCAATAAAGAGTCTGAGCTTTTGCTCAAAATTTGCTAGCTTGTGTTACTTAAATCATGTTGTCAATCCCGTAGGATCAACGTTTTGACGCTGTTGTTTTGTTTAGTTTTCAAAGATCATTTCAATCAGTTTGTCGCTCAGAGGCGACTTTTCTAATTTAACATATCGAGCAAGTTGTTGTCAACATGTTTTTTATTTTCTTCGTGCAAGCTGTTGTTCATCTCGCAGCGACGAATAATAATATACCATGTATTTTCTCTTTGCGTCAACAGTTTTTCTCAATTATTTTTCAATTGGTTTTTCAGGCTTCTCTCAAGCAAACAAAAAGCCGCAGAGACTGCGGCTTTTTACTCTATATCTATAATGATTCCCTTTCTCTGAAGACGGCTTTCGATCGCATATATTTCATACATTCCGTCGGCGGGGCAACTCGGGCGAACATTTTATAGAGAATTTGATAGCGTTCTTCCATAGCGTGTTTTACCACTCTATCGATACGGTTATCTTCGAAGTCATGTAAAAGTTCTTCTAATTCTCGTTTAAGCAGGTATTCCATTTCTTTTACTTCTTTATTGTTAAATAGCATCCCTAACATTTCTTCACCTCAAAATAATACTTTATAGTTATTTTTTCCACCAAATCGGTTTTTATGAAACATTTTCCTAGATTTTTTTGCATAAGATTTGTCCTACTGAATATTTATGAGAGTAGAGACTGTGGACAAGGGGGGAAAGCATGAATATCTTTTATGTGATTAACGGGAGAAAGCTCAAGCAATTATCTATTATCATATTGGCGGCATTCTTCACTGCAGGGATTTTATATATAGAGAATTTTTCTAATCTGCCCGTATTTTCAACAAAAGATGGACCAAAGGCCATCTATAAGGGAGAAGGTAAAAATAAAGAAGTGGCTTTGTCCTTCGATATTAGCTGGGGTGATGAGAAGGCGTTGCCGATTCTTGATCTATTGAAGCAGAATAGCGTGACAGGGGTGACCTTCTTTCTATCGGCTGCGTGGGCGGAACGCCATCCCGATATCGTAAAACGGATCATGGATGATGGGCATGAAATCGGGAGTATGGGATATGCCTATGAAAACTACCGCGATCTGGAGGATTTAAAAGTGAAGCGCGATATTTTAAAATCACTCGAAGTCTTGGAGAAACTTGGGGTGAAGAAGGTCAATCTACTTCGTCCCCCTAAAGGTGCGTTTGATAAGCGGGTGCTTGAGATTGCCAACTCTCTTGGCTTTACGGTCGTGCATTGGAGTGTGGATTCCCATGACTTGATTAATCCAGGCAAGGAAATTATCGTGGATAATGTGACAAAGAATCTTTCTAACGGGGATATTGTTTTGTTGCATGCTTCTGATTCCGCCAAGCAAACCGAAGATGCTTTGCCTGAGATCATTCAGTATATCAAAAACAAAGGGTATGATATAAGCAGTGTCACGGAGCTTATTAATAATACGAAGGCAAATAGCAAGGAAGTACAATAAATAAAATGGCGCCACTCCCTATGGAGTATGCTCCACTTTCACTGTGTATTAATGATTTCCCGATGTTGATTGTAGTGGAAGGCGCGCAGACTCCCGCGGGAGGAAGGGACTGGTAAGACCCCGCAACGGAGTGAGGAGGCTTACGGACCGCCCGCAGGAAAGCGAAGCGTCTGGAACGGAGATCAACAAGTAAATGCAAAATTGTAATGTAAACAAGGTTTCTAAACAATCTAAAAATGGCGCCACTCCCTATGGAGTATGCGCCACTTTTTATTTTGCCGGTTCTTTGTTCAGCCTGTGTAATAATAACAGCTGATAGGAGTTGCATGCCAATAGTGGGAACAACATGAATAATAACCATCCAGGTTCGTTCTCCCTTAAAGCAGGGAACCACTCAATCGTCGTTACCACCACCATGAAAAAGATGGCTGGGACAAATGCGTGTTTATTGGTCTGTGCACTTTTCACATATGCTACAAGCAGGCTGTATACAAGTAAGAAAATCGGGAAGGCCAAGTATGTAAGCAAGGAATCCCCTTCATTCGCAAATGCTATATAGCGGAAATACACCAAATCAAACAAAACGAAAAGGATTAAAACTATCTGGACTGCCTTCCAAAAGGACTTGAAGATCCCCAGTCCGAAACGGTGAATGGTCAGATAGGCAAAGAAGCCCATCTGGCTGATGATGCTAAAAATAAGTCCCACGCCGATATACCAGGCAATGATGGATAGGAATTGAAGATATTCCCCATTAGCAAATTGTTGTGTATGTTGATCCCAACGGACTATGAACGCAACAATGACGGTAGTTGCCGCTCCTACTAGTAACGTGGAAAGAAATAATCGAACCCAATTACGACTGTTCACTTTTCTTTTCCTCCATATAATACAGATTAAAGACACTAGTTATCATTTTACCAATCCAACCAATAAAAATCTATATTGCCTTCCTTTCAAATTTGTATATTTCATTAACTTTGTCACATATTAAGCATATGAAAAAGCTGATGGAAGGAGTTTTCTTCATGAAAAACTACCTTTTGCCGTCTCTCCTTCTTTTCCTATTGCTTTCAGGATGTGCACAGGGTGAAAAAGGCGGCCAAATGGATTATGACGAAACCAAAAAAATGGTTGTGGATATATTAAAGACTGATGATGGAAAGAAAGCAATTGAAGAAATCATGGCGGATGACAAGATGAAGGCTAACTTCGTGCTTGATCAGGAGGTTGTCACAAAGTCTATAGAGCAAACTTTGGATAGTGAAAAAGGCACGGAATTTTGGAAGAAAGCCTTTGAGGATCCAAAGTTTGCAGAGACCTTCGCAAAAAGCATGAAAACGGAGCAGGAAAAGCTTATCAAGGACTTGATGAAGGATCCAGAATATCAAGGCATGATGGTTCAGATCTTGCAGGATCCCGAGATGGAAAAGCAGATGATCACGGTCATGAGTGGTCAGGAATTTAAAAAGCATCTGCAACAGGTTATCACCGAGACATTTGAGAGTCCATTATTTAAAGCTAAAATACAGGACCTCTTGTTAAAAGCAGCTTCTGAAATGCAAGGTGGACAAGGAGGCGGCCAGGAGGGACAATCTGGCGGCTCTGAAGGCGGCCAAGAATCTTCCGATGGCGGAGGCGGTCAGGGTTCTTCCGGTGGTGGCGGGTAAAGCACTTTATATAGAAAGAAGCAGACCCAAAGTATAAGGGTCTGCTTCTTTTCAGTATTATGTCAGCTCCACCACTTTGGAGGCAATGTTCAGATAGATTTTCCCAAGGTCATGGTCTTGCTGGTAAATGGAAGGAGCAAAATCATCATCGTTCCAATCTGGCTGTTGAAGAGGAAGCTGCCCAAGTAACGGCGCCTGCAATTCTTCTGCAAGCTTATCTCCCCCGCCTTTTCCAAATACATATTCCTTTTCGCCTGTTTTCTTGCTTTCGAAATAGGCCATGTTTTCAATGACCCCGATCACCTCATGATCCGTCTTTATGGCCATTGCACCCGCTCTGGCAGCGACAAAAGCAGCTGTCGGGTGAGGTGTGGTAACGATTAGCTCTTTACAGGACGGTAGCATGGAATGTACATCAAGTGCCACATCGCCTGTGCCCGGCGGCAAATCCAATAGAAGATAATCTAGGTCGCCCCATTCCACTTCGTTAAAAAAGCTGTTCAGCATTTTTCCAAGCATCGGTCCTCTCCAGATGACAGGGGAGTTATCTTCCACAAAAAAGCCCATGGAAATCACCTGCACCCCAAAACGCTCAACCGGGATGATCTTTTCCCCACGCACGACCGGACGTTTGGTGATACCCATCATATCCGGTACACTGAAACCGTAGATATCCGCATCAATCAATCCTACCTTTTTCCCTAAACGCGCAAGGGATACAGCCAAGTTGACGGATACAGTCGATTTTCCTACGCCTCCTTTTCCGGAAGCAATAGCAAGGAATGTTGTTTTATTACTATTTAACAGTGTCTCTTCTTCTTTAGGTGCAGCAGCCCCGAAGCGTTCTACCACTTCTTGAGGCAGTTCCATGAAACGCAGACCCACCGTTGATGCTCCAGCTTCTTTCAAAAGGTTGACGATGGTGCCTTGCAGCTGCATCTGTTCTGCGGTACCCGTTTTGGCAAGTGCCACTTTCACGCTTACATGGTTCTTTTCCTCTTTAATGGAGATTTCTTGGATTGCATTTGTTTCTTCGAATGTTTTATGTAAAAACGGATCTTGTAGATCTTTCAATAATTGTACAACTTTAGCTTCTGTTAGCAACATGACCCCACCCTTATGTGATAATAGTCTATTTTCAGAATTGAATTCGTTTACAATACGAGTATAACATAAGGCAGTTTTGTTATAAATTATTGAATCCTCAAACCTTATATAGTTTTATCGTTACAATAAAAATCCCCCTATGTCATTGTGGGGGATCGGGTAGTTCTTTTTCATCGGTATAATGCCTCATGACTCCATTATATATGGAAGCGGCGAGTGACTTTTGGTATTCTTCTGTATTCAACAGAGCCCGCTCTGATGGGTTGGAGAGGAATCCGACCTCAACAAGGGCACCTGGTATTTTGGCATTTTTCAATATGAAAAGGGTATTCATCGACTTGGCATAACGGTCAGTATTTTCAAGGTTGATCCGGAATTCTTCTTGTATAAACTTAGCAAGACGTTCATTCTCTTCATGCTTTGTTCCATGGTAGAAGGTTTGGGCACCTCTCCATCGCGGAGATGGGATGGCATTCAAATGGATGCTTAGAAAGAGGTCCCCCTCGGATTCATTGATCATCTCAATCCGTTTCCGCAAGTCCTCCCCTTTTCTGCGGCTATAGCCTTTTGTGTCCGGGTCGGCAAGATCGACATCCTCTTCCCGTGTCATCAGCACCAATGCCCCCTGCTCTTGCAGATAATCTTTTACATAGTGAGACACCTGTAGCGCAACATCCTTCTCCAAGATCTCCCCCCCAACAGCACCGCCATCAGGGCCCCCATGGCCAGGATCCAAAATGATGATTTTTCCGCTCAGCGGGAGGTTCCATTGTTCCCACGTATCTTCAGAAAACACCTGATATTGAAAAACGGCTGTCACCGCTAAGATTGCTGTTAGAAACGCCCAGAACTTCCACCTTCGCATATGTATCCCTCCCGCATGTCCGCTCTATAAACTATATGGGACAAGGGGAAAGATTATGATAATTAGTGTAACCTTAAACGATACCTTTTTTCGCCTTTATGGAAGCCTTCGCGCCACCAATAATCGACGAAGGCATCACATGTCATATAAAAGGATTCATGTACCATATCGTTGTCACCAATTGAACCCCAGTATAAAAAATAATCATACAAAGTATCAATCAAATATTTCTCTTCTGCATGACAGCGCGTTTTCACCTTCTCCGCACTCTCACCGTAATAACCAAACTTGCTATAGGATGCCCCCAGCAAATAAGCTTCTATTGCTACATCCAGGCATCCCTCTTCAATGGCAGTTACCTGCTTTTTATTTTTTAAGTATGGTGAGAAAAAATCCTTCACCTTCGTACGTAAGACCTCTAATGATATTTCACGCAGCATTTTTCGCTCATACTTCATCTGCTTTTCCCTGCGTTTTTCCTTGAAGGTTGTAACTACAGCCATTTCTTTCACACCCTTTCCCGATTAGTTTCCTAATGGGCGGGGGCTTTCATGCGTACAAAGAATGAGTACGTTTTTCCAAGTATGGAATTACTCCAAAAGCATATAGAAAAGCCTGCATATTTAGATACAGGCATCCAGACTATTGTAAAACTAAAAATCAGTTATGATATCCGTTGGAGCAGTTGATCTTCGTTCCAGGCGCTTCGCTTATCCGAGGGCGGTCCGTAAGCCTCCTCGGCTACGCCTGCGGGGTCTTACAAGTCCCTTCCTCCCGCAGGAGTCTGCGCGCCTTCCACTACGATCAACAAGGAAACTATAATTCGAAAATAACTTTGTCTACACACTAAAGCTAAAGCCTGCACATTTAAGTGCAGGCACAAGCTCATTCTGTATTTTCCATAGATTCCGCTTGGGCTTTTTCGAGTTTTGTATAAGCTTCTTCCATAATCCGTTCCACTTCAATTAAAAATTGCTCTTGTTGGCCCTCTACATCAAACTCCATCGACTGTATGAGAAGGTTCGTATACTCCTTAAGCTCTTCCTTGCTCTTTTCCGCTTCCTGTGCGGTAAAGTCGGCAAGCTCTTGATTAGCCTGTGCAAGAGTGGCTGATATTTCTTTCTTCAATATTGCCATTTGAGCTTCCTTCTCCTTCGTGATTTCCTTTTCCAGAGAAAGGATGGATTCCTGCTTTTCCTCTTCGAACCAACTGGTTAATAATGCTTGAATGTTAGAGCTGGCATATGCAGTTTTCCATTCTGCCGTAAAAAGAAGTGCCATGATTAATACCGCAACAACGAATAGCTTTTTATTCTTCACTGTCCCCAATCACTTCACCTCTTTAAAAATATCCCTTTAGTCATTAATACTGTTCATCACTTCATCGAGGCTTGCTTTCGCATCCTCTTCAAGCTCCAGAGCCTTGGCAGTTATGATGTTCTGCTGTTCCCTAACCAACCCGTTGACGATGGATGTCAACGCATCGCGCAAGTCATTCAGTTTAAATGTGATCTGTCGCTCCAAATTATATCTACTTACCTGCTCTTCCATCGCAAGCTGTGCGGATAGTTCTGATTTAGCTTGTTCAATCGCACTTTCAAGCTCTGAAACAGCCGAATTCTTTGCTGAAGTCAATTCTTGCGTCATTTCATTAACGGCAGCCTGCCCAGTTTCACTTGTATAATCCCGGAAGCTCTCCCTTACAGCACCCAGCGCTGCATCTCCTTGATTTTGTATGACAAAATATCCTTCAAGGAATATATGTTGATACACTTGATAGTTCATGTTTTCAAGCAATTCCAATTTGTCCTCATCCAAAGAAGCCAGATGGGATTCTTTTACGCTCATGATTTCCGCACCTGCCCTTGTTAACTCCGCAGACATCGTTTCATTGATTTTTAAACCTGCACCTGCCTTAAGCTGCTCCGTGTTTGCCGCCCAGTTTTCAAAAGCTGCCGTGGCATTTGCATCATTATCCGCCAAAATAGATTGCTGTGTATTGCCAAAAAGCCCATTGTACCATTGTCTAAGCGGGGAATCTTCACTTGCACTTGCAAAAGTCAGCCCCACACCTGATATCAAACCTACCGCTACCGTACCTGCTACCAATTTCTTTTTCCATGACATAAAAATCGCCCCTTATCGTTTAATTTTCGCCTAATAATTCAGCAAGAAATTGTTCTAGTTCCTGAGTCAGTTCTTTATCTATGTCTTCTCGACGTTTTTCTTCATAATTGCCAAGTGGACTATGATTCAGTTGATTTTTCGCTTGTTTTAATTGTTGAAGGTATTGTTGTTGATGGGTTTCAATATTACTCTTTGATGAGGTTGTGGTGGACTTGAAGAATTCTTCTAGTTCTAAGGAGTAGATGGAGTTATCTGTTTCATGGAGTTGTTCTGAAAAGATGTCTTTTTGAATATAATCCTGGTCTTGATTGTAGCCCTTCCATCTTTCGGCCATCCAATCTTTAAGGCTTGACCAGCTGCCGCCTGCCTGCGCTTGACTGCCGGCAATAAAAAAGCAGGCCATTGCCAAGCATATGATCATCCGTTTATTTTTTATGGCCCTTCATCCCCCTCTCCAGTAATTATTTCTCTATTAAGAACTAATGATATAGCATGTCCCAAATAAATTTAAGTTGCATATTGCCTATTTTATTCATTATATAGAACGACGTCGTTTGGTTGTTATTGCCTATTTTTATTACTTTTTCCAAATAAACTGTGAAATACTACTTAGGTAGTTAGGTACAGTCAGCAGAACAACAATCCCTAGCAGCATTTTGCCGCTGTAAAGTCAGGATGAATGTACCAGCCTTTTCAAATAACCAAGGTTACACACTTACTTAATAATATTTGAAAAATAATACTTGCAAAATGCAATTAAATAACTTATTGTAATTATAAGGTAATAAACTATTAGTGACTCCCACCAGCAGATATGGTGATTTTTTTCAAGTTTATACTTGCAAAATACAAGTAATTTAAACAAAGGGGGTGATTCTTTAATTACTCGCATTTCAGCTTTCATGACCTATTAAAAGGAGGAAATAAAATGTTGTATGTTCATGTTGGATTAAACGTAACAAATCTAGAAGAGAGTATGGAGTTCTATACTAAAATATTTGGTAAGCAACCGGTAAAGGTAAAAGAGGGATATGCAAAGTTTTTATTAGAACAACCAGGGCTAAATTTCACTTTAAACCAGAGCGACAAGGTGGAAGGTAATCAAGTAGGGCATTTTGGGTTTCAATTAGCATCATCAGAAGATGTGATAAAGCATAAAGAAAGACTAGAAAGAGAAGGCTTTTTTGCAAGGGATGAAATGGATACAACTTGTTGTTATGCCGTACAAGATAAATTTTGGGTTACAGATCCTAACGGAAATGAGTGGGAATTCTTCTATACAAAAGCTGATACGGATAACCACTCCAATAAAGGACCAAATTCAGAAACAGTGACATGCTGCATAAATTAATCTTCCAAAGTGGAATGTTCAAGTACTGATACTTAACTTTTACGCAAAAAAAGCCCTTCAAACACAACTGTTTGAGGGGCTTTAAGCATAGATAGATTAACGTTTTGAGAACTGAGGTGCACGACGAGCGCCCTTAAGTCCGTATTTTTTACGCTCTTTCATATCACCCCTATATACAGTTTCACCGATGTTTACTATATTGGTCTATTACTGCATTTAGAAGGATAATTTTTTCACCCAATTCTACTCCACAATATTTGAAAGTTGGTCAAAAATAGGTCAATTTTAAATTGCACTACCAATTTCTCTTAATAATGTAAGGAACATAGGCATTAACAGAATAAGAACATATCCGAGCACTGCATTTTGTTTTCCAGTCCATCCCCTCTCACTTTTACCATAAAGAAAAAACAGGTTCCAACATAATAACTGAACAAATAGGAAAACTTAAAGCTACCATTAAATCTACAAGAGGATCTAATGCATGTGCAATAATTCCCCTATATAAAGCGTAGCACCTACTGTAATTACTTCTGGTGAATCTGCGAAAACAGGTTTTGTTGCAACTAATGGAATAGCTAAAGTTGTGGCTACTCTTCGCATACCCCTCCAATCTGGATAATTCACTTTTTTCTTTCGCTTATAACTACCCGACATAAACGAGTTAAACGAAATCGTCACAGTTCTCATTTTAAGTCCTCCCAAAGATAGACTTTCCCCTTCAAGCCCTGACAAATAGTAAAACGTGTGAAAATTATTGAATGTCTTAAAATTTTCATAGAATATATAAATTAGATGTGTATATGGATACTAAATTGAAGAAGATGCATAAAGAAACTGAAATAAAACAAGGACTTGAAGCAAAATGGTGCTTATAGAATTGTTAGAGGATCATTACCTTCATTAACTTCTGCAATCCGTATAGCGAAAATTTTAAATACTAAATACTACAATTGAAGATTTATGGGGAGATCAAATAAAATAAGCTGCCCTCATTAGGGAGGAGCGCTTTCGACATTTAGTATGTCGATAAATTTTACTTTATGAGTATATAATTTCTATGAATATGTCTGGAAAAAGAGGGTATAATGTTAATACATAATTTTGTAACAATTTTCAAACCAAATGTTACATCGTTTATTGACATACATTACTAGTTACATTATATTTAATTTAGATAACATCTCATCTGCCACGTGTAGAAGGAGACTCCGGCTTTCGCATAGCGATTGCCGGTTTTTAATTGCCTATAATTGAAATTTCTGTTGTTTTATTTTGATACTCCCTAAATTTTTTATCAAATTCTCTTTTTTTATTTATATAAAAAACAGGAAATGCTGATAAAAGTCTATATTGAATTAACTCTTTTCTTCTCCATTTTTCTTCAAATATGACTACATAGTCCCCAGATTGGTGTCTGAATCTAAGGAACAATTTAAATTTCCCTTGCCCCAAATTTTCTCTCCACGTCTGAACATTTTCATCCTTTTCATTTGCCATTCTTACTACATCGATAAACCAATTAATTCTCCTACCTCGATAAATACAAATATTTCTTTTTTCACCATTTGAAAGCATTACTTCAATTGTTGGTTCCAAACAATTTTGAGGGCATATACTAGAAGATTTACAATTACTACATGGAAGAACATTGAATTTTTCCCTTTTCTTTAAACTCGTTAGATGCCAAAAAACTTCATTCTTTCCTCTGATCCATTTACCTTTGCCACAGTCTATGAATATATCTTTTCCAAATAACTTTATTCTTTTATCTCTATCCAATATATTATCTTTAAAAAAAAGATAAAGTTCATCTAAAGTATCACTTATATTTTTAGGGGTTGATATCTCTAGAGGAATAGATAGTTTGTTGGAATACATTAATACGTCCCCCTTGGCTTCCAGATAAAGATGTTAAACTTCGACTCTGAGAATGGTGTGCTATTTAACATTCCTATTCCGTATACTTTTGTTATTTCATCCAATAGCTCTCTTTTAGACGAACTTTTGGACTCGTCATAATAGTAACCTCTATGGAAATAAGAAAGTGCTCCAATTATTAGGTCACATACTTGTAAAATTTCAGATTCATTTGATTGAATTTGTTTAACATCTTTTAATATTTCATTTTGTTTATCATTTTTTTTATTTCCTAATATTCTATGTAGCTCTTTTATTCTAGCCCCACCTCTTGTATCTTTAATATCAATAAAAATACGATAACTACTTTCTGGATTAAGAAGGGGGTATAACATTTGATAATACATTTTGTAATACCAAGTATCGTAGTCTCCATCATTATACTTATAATGATCTAATTTTGATTTTCCAGTTGCTACTATTGCTCTGAATGAAAGGTAATCGTTTTGGAAGAAATAATTTATTAAATCCTTATATAAATTTAAATTCCCAGCAGAAACTTTTGTCCATTTAACTTCTAGCCTTGTGTTAACACCATTCAACTTTTTTATTTCCCTAATGTCATTATATATTTTTTCCTTTTTATTAGATGGACAGACTAGAGAACCCAGAACCATAATGTCACTTTTATCACTTTGTAAATGACAGCTTTCATCACAATATATATTATACATATTTACCTCCGTGGATATGTGGATAAGTATTCTGTGGATATAGTGGATAATTTCCATTATATCACGCTCATAGTCTTTATACCTACAAAATTCCGACATTAATTTACAGTCTATTAATCTGTTACTTAGACCTCCTGCACCTGAAAAAGTTCCAAGACAACTTTATTCATAACCAATTTTATTAGAGTTTATAGCAATCTCTCCACTTTTCAAAGTATATTTAATGCGCATTCCAGTATGACAGTCAGTTTCAACACAATAAACGACCCGTTAACTCTTTCCTCCTTGCTTTATTTTGTAATAGATAATTTATATTTTATGGAATATTTTAACTAAAATTTTTCTTCTTGTTACAAATTTCCTTATTCTTCTCTCTACTTTTTTTGGTAAAGACCTTAATGTAATTTAAATAAAATAAGCGCCCTCATTAACGAGGTGCGCTCTCCACTTTTAGTATGTCGATAAATTTTACTTTATGAGTTTCATATTCACTCAAAATGTGGACAGTCTTTGTTTCCCCATCCAGCTTTGTAATTTTTCCTTTAAGTGGTTCACGTTGCCAGATAGTCACAATCACTTCGATTTTCTCCCGGTAAGCTTCTTCAATTGCATTCCCCAACTCTTCCATTTCAAATTCATCTCTTGTAGGTCTGGATGATTTTTTTACTTTTTTGGGCTTAGATAACATCATTTTTATGCACCTCTCCTAACGCTCCGAACTGGTCTTATCGATAAAACATTTATCATTTTAAAAGTACGCTGTTGTTTTCTAACAAAACAATAGGCTCGAAATGCATCTTCCTGTACACTTAGAACTTTTACTCTTCTTTTGCTTAATTCTCCTTTATTGCTCATATATATCATTTCCATTACTTCGTTTATTCTGTTATGTAAATTTACCATCGATAAGACCTCCTTATCACTAATAATAAACGAACAAACGTTCCTTTTCAAGCGAAAAAACGAACAAACGTTCTATTATTTAGAGGCGCAATACATTGACAGTGTATACAAATTATTCTTAGAAGAATTTCATTTCTGGGTGTATATCACTAAAACATTCCATAATATTACCGAAATATTACAAGTAAGTAGTAAATTAGATACGAATATTTTATTAAAGGGGAAATTTTATGTTTAAAGTATTTATCAAAACCATTATTTTTTTAGGATTAATCTCACTTCTTGCAGCTTGTAATTCAAAAGCGGATTTATCAGATTACCTTGATGTCCAATTTAGTGGGTATGATTCCATTGGAACTGCTGATTACACCATAGATGAGAGTAAATTAGTAAAAGACGTGTTCGATGTCTCAGAGAATAGCTTTTTTAATATAGATGCTAAGACTTTTACTGAAATTGAAGATATGCTCTCATCTATATCTGTGAATATGAGTAAGGACGAAAATCTTTCGAATGGTGAAGAAATTACTCTGAGTTTAAAAATTGATAAAGAGAAGACAAATAAACTCAAGACTAAGGACAATATAAAGGTTACTGTCTCCGGATTGGAAAAGCCAAAAGAATTAAGTGACGATGAAATTGAGAAGAGAGTAGTGGTTAACTATACAGGTGCGAGTGGAAAAGGAAACGCACAAATTGAAACTACTTTCGATGGGGATCTCCGTAACCTTTCATTTGTAACAAATCAAGATGGTGGAATTAAAAATGGAGATACAATTACTGTAAAGATGTCCGATGAATCAAAAGACGAATTGGCTAACCTTGGTTATATACTCTCAGGTAAAGGCCAAGCAACTTTTGTTGCTTCTAATCTAACGGCTGTTGCTGAAAAACATTCCGATATTATAAACCTTAAAGATATAGAAAGATTAATATCTGAAGGAATCAATAGGGAATACCAGGATTCTGATTGGGGATTTTATAAATATGAGGTTATAAAAGAACATTCTTTTTATAGACAGTTCAAACGAGATGATGACGAACCTAGTGATTGGTTTACCAGCTCACCTAGTAATGGAACGTTAGTAAACCTTTACACCATTAAAAAGTATGATGATAAAGGTTCACTAGAAGATAAATTCACTACCGTATTTGGCTTTACAGATATCATTCTTGATGAGAATAATAAGGCTAGTTTGGTCGATTTAAATCATTACTCTTACACTTATGATGATACCTATTCCCTTGAGTCGATTGTGAAACTTATGGAAGGCTACGGATATCATTCAGCTGAATAAATTAATTAAATATTCTTCATGTTAAAAGTTAAAAGACCTTCCAAATAGAGGAGGGTCTTTTACTATTAGTTTCAGTATATTCTTAAAAATTGTCCCATTTGTATCCACATCTTAAGAATAGAAGGTCCTTTTTCCTTTAAATTCCTATAAAAATGATATAGGCTCTCTCTTGCAACCATCACGGCCACCCAAGTTAAGTTTGTTATCAGGAATCTACTTTAAAAACATGCACCCAAATTACAAATCACTGATATTAAGACAGCTAATAAGTTGCCTATTCATTCGCTTTTTCTAAGGGACCAGTAAACGACATAATTTGCCTTTTTTCAGCATCAAATACTGCAGTCTTCATATCACCTTTTTGAGAAACCGAAATGAATACATATACTTGTCGATTAGGATGGACTCCATTTCCTGATTCTCTAGATTTTTGATACTTATCTGCTCTATATTTAACTTTATTAATTTCTTTAAACGTAGTTTTTTCTCTGATATTTAATTTAGCATTAGGATATTCTCTATATAGCTTTTTATCAAGACCTTGATAAAAAGAATCAACATCCTCTAACTTTAATTGGGAATTATCAGGGTATTTACTCCAAGGTTTATCTGTATTATTTTGAGCATTGGCAGTACTAACGACCATAAAGAGTATAAAAATAATCAAATACAAATTTGTTTTTAGTAACTTTTGCATTTTTCAAACCTCCTTTTTGAGATTATTATCCCAATACAGAAGGTAAATATCCCCTCCTCAGGAGTTTTTATACTAAGCAACGTTTACATAATATTTGGTATTTCCTAATATTAGAAAACTATGTTATAACCAAAGATTCTAATAGACCTATTGAAACGAATATGGATAAAGTTCGAATGCTAAAGTCACTATCCAGGAGATTAATTGTAATGGGAAATCAACAAATTGAAGCAGGGACATGATTTAATTCTGAAAGATGGGTTAATTGGAGTTTTAAAGAAAATACAAATAAGGAGAATTACTATGTAGCGGTTTATCATGAATATGCTGACAAGTGGCAAGCTGCCGGTGGAACTTTGAGGGACTATCAGAAATGGGATTTGTATAAAAAAGCAGAATCTTAAGATGCCCTAGATATAGAACCCTTTGGAATTTCTTTGGAATTATAAAAGGAATTATTTGTTATATTGTCGAAATATAGTAAATAGAGGGGGGATGTTAATGTGGTCAAATAATCTAAAAGTGGAAGTGCCGAAAGAAATGCTAAAGGGAATGCAGATTGAAGGGACAACGGTAAGTCCTTCACATCCTGAGGTGGGGGTACTAATTTTATCAAAAGGGTTTAACCAATTCTCTACAGAAATTGTATTTAGGCTCTATAGAATCCAGAAAGATCCTACAACAGATAGTTATTACATAGTTTTAGAGCTAGAGGCATTTATGTTTAAGAGATTCAAGGAAGCGAAAGACTTTTTAGAGAAATTGCCAAATATGACGGGATTGGAAATGCTGCTATTGTTAAATCCAGTGCATCCAGTGTCTAATCTACAATAGACGGAAAAGCCCCTACAGCTAAGTAAGAAAGGGCTTTTAATTATAATGAGCTAGATCGACTAATTGAACGTATTTAGGTCAAGTCGATAAAAGTCTATAAGATTCATAGTTATTAAAAGATTATTTGAATTAAGGGGGAAAAAAGTTGTATCAATATGATGTCGAAAAATTAAAATGGCATGAAAGAAAGTGGTTCTTAGTTACATATTTTTGTATTTGGTTATTCTGGGGGCTTTCATTATTAGGAAGTCAAGACATTGCCACTTTGATTGTATTTGTATTTCTTTCTCTTTTCCTAACAAAAATATACAAGGGACGTAAATCAGGATTGAAAAGAATACAAGAACATCAAAATAATGATAAAAATATTAAAGCTGAACATATAAATAACAACATCCATAAGGATGCAATAAAAACACAAATACATATGTATTCACAGAAAAAGTCTTCTCAAATGAGTAAAAATGTTAAAAAGAATCAAACTGTTCCAGTTAACTTCACCTATTCAAAAATAAGAAAGCTAGTTTCTGATTTTACGGTTATAGACTTCGAGACAACTGGTTTTTCTCCAATGGATGACCAGATAATTCAAGTGGCTGCAGTAAAGTATCGTAACCTAAATAAAATAAGTGAATTCACTATGCATGTAGATCCTCAAGTAAAAATACCACAAAGAATTACTGAAATTACCGGTATAACTAACGAAGATGTTGAAGGGAAGCTTACTATCGGAGAGGTATTGCCACCATTTTTAGACTACTTAGAAGACGATGTATTAATTGCTCATAACGCTCCATTTGATTTAAAATTCTTGTTGGCCAAAATGAACTCTAATGGAATTGATTATCGTAAATTCAGAGTAATTGACACTCTTTCTTTATCTCGTAAACACATTGATTTTACTAAGAACCACAAACTTGAAACAATGAAAAGTTTCCTAAAATTAAACCATTTATCTTCACATGAAGCATTACATGATTGTTATGTAACTGGTGAATTATATAAATATTGTTATGAAGAAAGTAAAGTAGTTCAAAGAGCTTAAATTATCAGAGGCTGGGGTTATACCTCAGCCTCTTTTTATTATTTCCGTAACTTATTCAGTAACTGTGTATTTTGTGCTGATGTACCACTGTAGTTATTAATACCATGTTGCTTGGCCAGCCTAGCGCGATTAGCATAGGAGGAATCTTGTTTAATGGAATTCAGGTAATCCACAATACTTGTTGTTTTAATATCTCCTTTAGGTGCTGGTTTACCCACATTAGATGAACTTGTAGAAGAGCTTGGCCCACCCGCAACCAATAGGACCTGGCCAACTACAATCGTATAGTTAGCATCTAGGTTGTTCCAGCTTCTGATTTGTTGGATGGTGCTGCCGTATCGTTGACTCAATCCATAGACCGTATCTCCCGCAACAACAGTATGATAGATACCTGATGTCTTTCTTGTAAGCCCAAAGCAGCGAACAATACCATTTACATGACCGCGGGCAATGTTCTCAATGAAAGAAGGTGATTTAAGCTTTGCTGCATCCTCTGCATTATCGATGAAACCATTTTCAGTCAACAATGCCGGCATGCGTGATTCACGAAGCATATGGAAGTTAGCTGACTTCTTCCCACGATCTCGGAAGTTTACTAGCTTCATTATCTCTTCATGGATTAGATTTTGATAAGTGGTTGTAGGAGCTCCCACTCCTGGGTAAATGAAATCCTCATAGCCGGTACCCCCACCTGCATTAATGTGGACGGACAGAAGGAAATCTGCTCCCCATGAATTCGCAGCGTTTGTCCGTTGAGTAAGTGTAAGTGATTGATCTCCAGTTCTGCTCATAAGTACGGATACATCATTGTACTCGTTTACTAGCATGTCTCTAATTCGTGTAGAAATCTGCAAAGTAAGGTTCTTTTCTTGTAATCCGTTACCTACTGCACCTGGATCTGTTCCACCATGACCTGGATCGATAAATACTTTTACCATTTTACATCACCTCATGTTATTTTTATGAATCTCTTAAATACATTGCTTGTACGGTTGTCCTAAAAGATTACAAACTCCTCACCTCCCCAAAAGAAAAAGCCACCACGAATGGTAGCTCTATTCCTTTATTAACCCTTGCTTTAGTAATGCTTCTTTCTGTACCTTGGCCTGCTTACTCACATGGGTGTTCTTCCAAATTCCCCAGATGTTCCAGGCAAGGAATGCTGTCATCATGACAGCTGCTACAAATGGGCCAACATACTTCTCTAGATCCCATCCAAATACTGCAGTTAAAAATAAAGCTACCGCAGATCCCCAAGCGCTTAGTAAAATGCCCCAGTCTTTCCATGTTTGTGGTTTTGTGTACATGAACGTTTCCTCCTTAATTTTGTAATACGGTATAAAAAATAGCGATGGCACCCAGAATAATTCCGGATATTATCGCTGTAATAATGGCTCCCGTTATCGTTCGTTTAATCCATTTCGTATTTTCGTTAATGCTGTCCAATGTATTGTTAATGGAGTTAATTTGTTCATCGTGTCTAATTGTTTTTTCGTTTAGCGTGTCGTACTTTGTTTCTAATACTTTGATGTCGCCTTTCATTTCGGCAATTATTTCATCATATTTGTTCATTGGCTGTGCCTCCATTGACTTGACCCCCTAACAAGAAGGAGGCATCTCAGCCCCCTCTTTCTCTCTATTATTCTGCTAAACGCGCTGCTAAGTTTTGTTTGACTAAGTTTGTCATGCTGGCAATGGATTCATTCCCATTGTACTCTTCTGCAGTCAATGGGATATACCCATTAATGTTGATTGTTCGATTTTGATCATGCCCAGAGAAATGGACTTGGACAGATTCCACTTCGCCTGTTTCTTGATTGTATTTTACGCTTGTTTGTGAAATACGGATTGTCATACCATTCATTATTTTTCACCTCCTTCAAGTTGTTCGCAAATATAGTTGTAGGTGACAGCTTCCTGTCCACTCCATTCCATTTCGCAATTATCAAGGACATCTTTCACGGTCTTTAACATGCCGTGGTTATCTGCCCCCTCAATAACCATTTCTTCTTCGTACAGCTCCGTTTTGTCCTTGATAAACGCATCAATATCTTTGACGTCCCATCTTTTTCCCTCATCTTTAAGCTTCGGTTCGCCTTTTTCATCTAGGTGGCAGTGTTCTTTTCGGAGTTGGTGTTCCTGTTCTGCCACTTCTTTTAACCTTGCTTCGAGTGCAAGTTGTAACCTAGTCCGATGGCGAGATTTCTTCCCCTTTAATGGCAAACTAAAAAGCAGGTCAATGACCTGCCCTAATCTTCCGTTTTCTATTGCTAATTTCATGCTGCTTCCTCCTCGATACTATTCATATAGTCGTATTCGTACCCTCTTCGAAGTCCGTAGACCTCAAAGACCACTTCTGCATAGGGTTCAGTGGTTTCAACCATTATCCAAAAGCCTTTTGCTTTTCGTTCAATTATGCGAACACTACAAGGATTCTGTTCATAGACCTTGACGAAAAACTCTTCTGCAATGGTCTCTTGAAACATCGGGTTCAATTCGATGAACCATTTCCCGGCTTCCAGTTTTCGTTCCATCATATCAAAGAACCAGTTTTGTGTTCCCTCATAAGCATACATAGCTCGTTTTCCATAATTCTCTGTTTGCACCACGGCTGATTTAGATCCAGCCGCAAAGAAGTTCCCGGCAGGATCTATCCGGAAGGCCGTTGTCCATGATCCATTATTACGCGTGTAAAACGTAAAACCTACATGACGTCTGGATTCTACATCAAACCAACCAGTACCACCCGTATTGTAGTTTTCCAAGGCTATACTCGCTACCACGCTTGTTAGCTGGCCTGCTTGATTGGTATAGCGATAGTCATGGGCGATAATTCGGCTTCTTGATACGGATAAATCGGACGCATTGCCAAATTGCATGATGGGAGTGGCATAAAATACCGACTCTTTCAAAACGGCTAAGCTGGCGTCGACATTTATACCTGCGTTGCTTTTAAGGGTATATCTCTGGCCATCTAAATGTTCATGGATTAATTGGTGTGGAGCATATTGGGTAAGCTCCCTGGTGCCAGCTGACCGTGCCATAAAGAAGCCATCTTGCATGTAAGCTCTCGGATGCGCCGTTATGTTATTGATATCCGCCACATTCAGAACGTATCCATCCTGAATTACCACGGTGGTGCTTCCTTGTGTAGTGGCAAAACGGCCACCGTTTATTTCCGATCCATTAATCACTACACCATTTATCGTACCAGCTGTCATATCACCTAAATTTCCAGTTATGTCACTTAAGACTGTAACCGCACCGACTAATTCGATTCGGGCCGCTTGTAGCTTAATCGCTTCTGGGGACATGTTAAAGGCAGCTATAATCCCATCCTTTTCAACCTTGGCATTTAGTTGACCTGGTAAGAGGTTAAGTGTAGACTCGGCTGTGCTCACGCGCCCGGTTAAATCACTAACCTCTATTTGAGATGCTTTGGCACTTAGTTGTCCTGGTAAAAGGTTAAGTGTAGTCTCAGCTGTGGTTATTCTGCCAGCAAGTGAGGACCCCTCCACCGAGGAATAGGCTCCGACTTCTGCAGCAGTTGTGGGGGATGCTTTTACCCAAGCGCTGCCTGTGCTCCTCATTAAAACATTTGGTGTCTTGGAGGTGTCTAGCCATAACCTGCCATTGGAATGCGATGGTGCTGTGTTCTGCTTCACGACGGCATTCTCTTTGGAAGCAATGCCAGCGTTATAAGTGGTAGTTGTAACCCGTTGATTGATAGCAGTTGCCTGGACGTCCAATTCTGCTTCGGCAGTTGAAATCCTACCTGTAAGCGAAGTTAAATCTGTTCGAACCTCACTAACATTTGCATTGATTCCATCAGCCTTAACATCCAGAATAGCAATCTGACTAAGAGCGCTGCCAATCTCACCAGTTAAGCTATCTATAGATGTTTCCGTGTTCGTCACACGGTTGGTGATTCCTGTGATAGAGATATCCAACTCTGCCATTTTGTTGTTGTACGTAGTGTTTGCTACACGGCCATTGACCGCTGAGTCTACCTGGCTTTTTGTGTAGACATCAAGAGCATTAGCCTTTAAGTTGATGCTTGTGGTGTGCTGAGTTATCGTTGTCTCGGCATCAGTTAGTCTAGTTCCTTGGTTATTAACTGTTTGAGTCAACCCTGTGACACTGCTCTGGATGCTGTCTGCTTTTTGATTAATACTAGAAGCGAATTGTTCCACAGTACCGATTGCTGAATCAATATCTTCGGGCGCTGGTGTCCAGTCGGTTGCTTTGTTTCCTTTTTCCAGTTGAAACCTAGTAAATTTTATGCGAGCATTTCCGGCACTTGCATGACCATTGAGAAAATAGATAGAGAAGTTTTCGATGTCACTATCTAAAGTAAAAGTCCTACTAAACTTTTTCCAATCCTCTGTTAGTTGATTGCTCGAAAACTCATAATTATTCCCACTCATACTAAAACGTACTTTTGATTCGGAATTAGTCCCCTCTTTTGCAAGTACCGAAATAGTGTAAGTTCCAGCTTTTAATAAAGGGATGATTTGACGAGTACTCCAGCCATAATTTTGTTCTACATAAGGGTAAATATCGTCGGTTCTTTTAACAGGCAAATTACTCCAGGCACCCAACCCGATGTGAGTTAGCGCAGTATCTCTCAGTATATTACGTCCGCCAATTTCCAACCCATTAAAGTCATTCCTCAAGCTTGTCACAGTTGAATTTAACCCAGTATGTGAGATTTGAAGAGTAGTAAGGTCATTCCTCACCCCTGTCACCTTGCCATCCACCGTGGTCAACTCTCCACGCTCTGCCTTTGCTTCTATCAAGCCTGCCTGAACAGATAAAAGCCCCTCTGTAGTAGTTAACCTACTTCCCACAGAAGAGACTTCAGTCTCTATGGAAGTTGCTCTCCCTTGGATTCCTGAAATACTCACATCCAACTGAGACATCTTATTAGAATAAACTGTGGTGTCTACTTTCTTGCCAAGCTCGGTATTCACTTGGAATTTGGTATAAACATCCTCCGCATTTGCCTTTAACGATACTTGTCCAGCAATAGTGCTAATGCTTCCCTCTGCAGTGGAGACTCTGCCTGTTAAGGTATCGACCGATGTTTGGCTTGCTTTGGCCACAATCAACCCTGCATGAGCTTGGAGGGACAGTGTATGGTCTGAAACCACTCCATCCAGATTACTTAATTGATTGATAGTCAGGCTCATTTGTCCACTCAATGTATCTATATTATTTTCTACGGACACCACTCTTCCGGAAACATTTAACAAGTCGAACTCCTGCTCGTTTACACGCTGCAGCAGGCTATCTGCCCTGTTGTGTAGGGCGTTCACATCTACCTGGATAGAATCACTTAAACTAATCAAACTGGATTCTACATTTGCTAGTGTGTCCTCCATTTCAGTCGCAGCGAGAAATAGGTCTTCCACTTGGTTGTTCAATCCATCTAGTTGCTGGTCCAGAACGCCTTTAGCATTTTCTAACCTTTCATTCGCAAGCCTTAATGCTTCCCCGACTTTTACATCGGCATGTTCCTTGGATCGGTTCTCTGCTTCCTGTGCTTTTTCCTCTGCGTGTTCCTTCGCCTTGTTTTCCGCGTTATTTGCTTTTTCGGTGGCATCTTCTGCAGCTGTCTCGATGGCATCTTCTTTGGCTGTGTTAGAGACTACATCTGAATAATGCGTGCCATCACGGTACACACTTTCATCTTTAGCATCAACTTCAGGTTTCGTGTAGGTTACTTCTAACACGTCGGTCATGCTTGCTTTTCGGTTAATTTGTGCCTGCAGGGATTTCCATAGGGCATTCACTTGTTCCTCGGTGTACTCGATGTAATCGCCAAGTTCCACCGTTTTTACCGATTTATCCGTGATGGAGCGAATCAAAGTGTGGACCCTGGCTTCCAAGTAAAGAGGAGGAGAAAATTTCGTATCCTTTAACTTTATGGTATCGCCAAATCGGATTTTTTTGTTTTGCATCCCTGGTACATGTTCGAGATCGGCGATATCTCCCCTGTACTCCACCATAGCATTCACTCTTTTGTTTAACTCCATTTGCGTGAGTTGCGTCAAGCGTTCCATGGTCATTTCTAGATCAGATATCTCAGGCTCATAGGTCTCAATGAAATGTTGGCCACGCCTTCCCCATCTTGCTAAGGCATCCTTATCCTCTACAAATACCTCTAGCCTTGTTCCATCTTCCCTTTCAGGTCCTAACCCAACCAAGGCGGTGACTAAGTTATTGGTGTTTTCTAATCGTTCAATACCGATTAAGTCTTTTCCAAACTCTGCTTCTCTGCCACTCCATTGGCCGACTCTTGGAAGTAAGTCCACAAATCTACCGATGATTTTGTTTCCGTCAATCACAATACGGAATCGCAATTCTAGGTCAAATTCATTCGCGATCCTTTTTAGGAAGACATATGGGTTGGTATGTGCCTCGATATGGATAGTTCGAACACCAGCAAAAGTAATCACTCCCGGCTGCCACTCTGTACCACTAACCGTGAATGCAACCAGGGTAGAGGCGGTTTGTCCAGGCAATGTTTGTGGGGAAATAACCTTCGCCTTTCTCAGCAGTAGATAGCTTGCTGATGTATAAATATCTGCTTTCAACACTCCATCATTATCCCGATACTTCCCGGCTCTTTCAATGACAAGCTCCCGATAGGTGCCATCTTCTTCTGGGATTACGACACGATTATGCTTACCCAGGTGTGCAGAAAACTTTTTATCGGCGAACGTTTCAAAGTCGAATGTTTCCAAGGTGTCCTTTAATGATTTTCTGTGTGTATTGTGCAGGATATCCCATTTATTTATCACATCGAGTATTTCGTCACTTTGTCCGTCTGTAATGTGTATCAGTGACATTCTTTTCACCTCCTTACCTAAAACGTTCCCGGTACTTGGTACTAGTTTGAAAGCTATCACTTGGTTCCACTATTAATTGATTGGCTCCGGGTAACAGTTGAAAATACTCAGCCCCAAATGCTTTTAGACCGGTACGATCTTCCCCATTGATCAATATCTCGTCCTCGTCTTGTTTATGATTAAAGGTTATTTTATCGCCTGGATACGCGATGTATGGTATATCGAAATCTCCTGGATGATTAATCTTCCATACCTTCAAATCATCAATGGCCATTTGTCCATGCTTAAAACCGCCGAATTTTGATATATGGACCTGTATTTGCGCAACACGATCCATGTATCTATTGGCGGTATCGGTGAATCTTCTGGTTTCCCTTGCATGATGTGTGCCATCTGGTCGTATTTTAGCAATATAGGATAACCACTGATTGCCGACTCTCTCTAATCGAAGCATCCCCTTAAAATCATTCCAAGCACCCTCGTAATGTTGATCTAAAAGATAATGCCCATTGGCGCCTCCTGCTTTCGCCTCTCCTCGGTTGCGCCTAAACGTTTGCCAAGCATCCTTTAAGGTAATCCGGCCAATAATCTCGTTGTTGATATCTAATAGATACACTTCTACTTTCCCGACTTCTTCTTTTCCGTTTAGATTCTCTATGAGTGCTTCTACTCGAAAATCTTGTAATGGCTCTGAAAGGGAAGTTTTAAGAGCTGGCCCGTGCCATTTTGCTTCCGACTCATTGCCAAAGCTCTGAACCAGAAAGCGACTTCCATTCGATATCATTGAGCCTTCCACAGACCCATTATCTACCTGACTTCCAGCTGTCCATCCGTTTGTAGTGGCCATGGTGCTATGAAGTATTAATTGCTCCGCAACGAAAGGCGGCGAGTCTACGTCAACCGGACGACCAATCATTTGATACTGGTCAAGGTGATTTTGTATCAAAGCAAAGGTTATCGGTTGTAGTACCTCTAGTTCAAAAATGGGCCCTGTTTCAACAGTACCAGCATAGTTCAAAGTTACTGCATCACTTGGAAAGTCCGCTTCCTTCTCTGGTCCATATTTATATGGATCCGGACAGATAAATATAATGGTCCCTTTCCCACGTTCGATAAGTTCATCTAAATCCAGACTACCTTCAACCATCGCATACAGGATTCTATCTGGTTCGTCATCAAACACAAGCTCACACGCGGTTTCCGTAATCAACCAGGCTGCCAAATCCTCTTTCAATCTCTCAAAACTATCAAAACCATGGTTTTTAATCTCTACTGGAACCCTCTCAACTCTTACATCGTATTTTGTACTTACATGGTGCCCGCCCGCCATACCTGGCGGTTGGAGGACATTCCGAATTACAGGAGTCCAGGGGGAACGACTAAACCCTTGCAGAATACGAAGGTATTCTCTTTTCTTGCGGTTAAAGGAAAATCCCACTAGTACGTCCCTCCCCTAAAAATATTTTCTCTGCCCCTAAAAAACTCTTGTTCTTTCGTCATGAGTTCACGTGTTGCTTTGATAATTTCTCTACCTTCCACGGCAACAGAAATAGGTCTGGAAGCAAGCTTCTCAATGGCCGTTATAAGACCCGTTAAGTTAGACCCTGTATTTTGATTGGCTTGTGCAGGAGTTGGATGGTTCCCGGTCCATGCATTCGCTAAATAACCACCAGTGCTTGCATAGGCCATTCTCGTCGTACCTAATGCTTGCTCCGGTGTAGAGGTTAACACCATGTTTTTAGAAAGGATGTCTAACTCTTTGTAAACAGACTTGGCATTTTCCTTTATCCCAACCGCGATCCCTTCTGGTATGAAACGACCTATATCGTCACGCATTAACCTAGAAGGTGAATGGATCCTTAAAGCGCTTTTCATCGTGCTGGCGACTTGGTTGGCTATGTTCCTTGCCGTAGATAGAACCATTGATCTACCGGCATTAAGTCCAGAATTTAAGCCCGACATAGAATTCAACCCGATGGAATAAAATTGTGACGGCGTGTTACTGAAAGGATTTAACAAACCTTTAGCCAAGTCTCTCATTGTTTCTTTTTGGCGATTTGCACCTTCTCTTACTCTATCAAGCATATTTTTCATACCTGTCTGAGTAACACTCTTCAAACTATTAAAAGATTTCTCAATCTCTTTTACTGATGAATCCTGATTTTTCGAAATGAGTTTGAAGTTATTCTCTGATTCTTTTTGAATTGCTTGAAGCATTTTCCTGGTAGCTTCAATAACAGCTGAAGTGCCATCATTAATTCCAAGCACTAAACCTTCGGTGATGTTTGTCCCATAACCTTTAAAGCGTCGAGAAGGACTGTTGATATCCATGTAGGTTTTAAATGCATCAGAAGTTCCTTTCGCCATTTCAGAGGATGCTTTGATAACACCTTTAGTTCCATCTGCAACGCCTTTTTCAACTCCCTCAGGTATGGCAATACCAATTGACTTGAAGTCAGCTGACTTTATTTGATCCTTTAGCGTTTTAGATCCGTCATCTACAAAGTTGATCATTACATCTACCACTTCATCGAATCCTTCACCAAGGGAATCCTTTAAAGATTGAGATGCGACAGTGCCCCCTTCATTCATTAATTGAATGAATCTATTCAACTCTGAATCTGACATGTCAGAAACAACGGCCAATTCAGCTGCTGACTCCGGCCCCATAGACTCTAGCCACTGGATAAACCCTTCATTACCTTCTTTACCAGCTCGCTCATAAAGGTTTGCGACATTCTTTCCCCATTCTTCCGTCATTCTCTGGTTGTGTTCAAGGTTAGCAATCATTTCTTCTGCACTTACCTTGGACTCTTCGGACATTCTATCAAAAGCGTTAGTAGCGTTTTCTACTAGAGAGTCATAGGAAGATTTCATGCTATCGAATGCCTCTTTGGTAGCGCCTTCTAACTGCTCATAAGAGGTTATCTGCCTTAGGTTACCTTCTTCTATAGCTGCGGCCGCATTTGCAGATGCTTCGTTGATTTGTCCTTCAGTGATACCATATTGTTCACCTAAGATAGCAATGGTTTCTCTGAGTTTGTTCTCTTGCTCGATTAATTCCTCAGACCTTTCTTTGGATTGTCCTTTAGTTAAATTACTATCTTCTTCGACTTCCTTTCTCTTGGCTATTACTTCCGCTAGTTGTTCCTCAACTGCAGCTTGTTCTTGTACAATTTCAGATAACCTTTCTTGGGCTGCCATACCCGCTTCCGTCTCTTTCATCAAGTCCAATCTCGCCTGTAGTTCCTTAGATGACATATTAAGCGCTCCGGCTTCTTCATCATATGCAAGGTTTAAGTCTTCAATAGAACTGTTCAAACGTTGTATATAATCATTTAACAACTGCTTTTCGGCTGCCGATTTATTTTCTTTATTGGCTAAGTCTTCAACTTTGGAAGCTAAATTCTCATTATCCTTAGCTGCAGCCTGAATTTCTCTTTGGTTATTTTTATAGGCTTCTCCGCTATTTTTCACTGAATTAGTTAAGGATTCTGTTTTGCTGGCGAGTTCTTCCGTTTCCGCTTTCAACTTTTCAGCTTCCTCACTTGACCTGTTAAACCATTTAACTATTCCAACCACAGCACCTACCAAAGCACCTAGTGCTAGTGTTGCCCATCCAATGGGTCCTAAAAGCACCTTGATTGCTACGTTTAGTATGTGAACTGCTCCACTTAGTCCGACTGCAGCAATAGCGGTGAGACTCATTCCGGATGCCATCATAGCTTGGGCAGCTGTGGTTAAATAGACTATCTTGTTATAGGCTAAAAGTGCAGTGCTTGAGACCTTCATTTGGACAGCACTTAGGGCAAGAGCAAGCGCTAATCTATTCGTTGAAACCGCATAGATATTTTTAGCAGTAGTTGCAACCGCAACAGCAGCAGTATTTGTCATAAGTGCTGATGTGGTCAAGGTAATAACTTTGTGGATGGTGTATGCGCTGGCCATACCAATCAAAGCCGGGGTGAGTGCATTTACAACAGGCATTGCATCCCTTATGGCTGATGAGAACCCTTTAACAAATGGCGTGGTACTCTCAATCACTGATCCCATAACTTTAAATGACTCATTCACAATAACTTTTAGACTATCTATGTTCTCGGCAATTTCTTTGCCAGTAGCTTCTTTTGATAAATTATTAAATGAATCAAGCATCCCAGCTACTCCCCGGGCAGCCGCATTACGTAAGTTCCCTAACGATGTAGCGATACCTAAACTATTTTCCTTTGCTAATTGAGCCATGATGCCAGTTCCAGTACCTACATCAATTAATTTTTCATTAAATTGGTCGAGGGTGATAGTCCCGTCTTGCAACGCCTTATAAAGTTCATCCTTGGCACTCTTTCCAGCAAATCCGAAGCTTTCGGCAATCTTAACTAGCCCTACATCCATCGTTTCTGATAGTGTGTTCCAAGTGTTCATATCAAACGTGCCGGTTTGAAGTGCTTTAATATATTGTTCTATTCCACGCTTAGCCTGTTCGGCGCTAGATCCCGACCCTAACAATGCGTTATTCAATGCGATGGCGGTGTCGGCCGCTTCATCCATATTTCCAAAAGAGGTATACATCCTTTGAGCGCTTCCTGCAATATCGTTCAAAGTTGTCGGAAGTCCATCAATACCCTCGGATAACCGACTCATTGCCCGCTCTGATTCTTCCGCCGAAACTCCTAGTGCTTGTAACACCTTTGGAAACTGGTTGAGTGTATCAAAACGGCTGATAGCACTATCCATTGACGATTTCAATACCGCGAAAGCAGCAGATGCGATGGCAACAAGTCCAAGGGCTAGCGCAAATTTCTTCGTGTTTCCTGTAGCCTTATCCGTTTCTTCACTCAGGCTTGCAGCTTCTTCTTTTGCTTTTTTAGTACTATTAGCTGCTCCAGTTGCATTGTCAGACATGCTATTTAAGCTATCTGAGACACCTTTGACACTTGAAGAAGCATCAGCACTACTGTCAGCTAGATTATCAATAGCACCATCTACACCCCTCAAACCTTTACTTGTCTTGGCCCCACTATCACCTAGGTTATCTACCGCATCACTAGCACCTTTTACGCTTTTACCAGCTTTGGCACTAATATCAGCCAGGCTTTCCATGCTACTCTCTGCCGATTTGATACCCTTTCCGGACTTTTTACCAGATTCCTCTAGTTTATCTAGCTCCTTTGATGCTAAAGTGACGGGTTTTCCATCCACTTCAATTGCAATCTTAATAGTCCCATCTGCCATCTAATCCACCTCCTCTGCACTTTCGACATCCAACGAATAAATTTTCTGTATTTCTCTCATTGCCTGCTTATATTCACTTGACTCACCTTTTGACGGTTCCCACATTCGTATTTGAATAATACGCTGCATAATTGTTTCACTAGGCAGCCCATTTAATAAGGATTGAAATTCATGCCAGTGCAGCTTCCCTTGCTCTCTATGTAGATTTATCTGGTAAGCTTGTTGGAAAGAAGCAAAGATATAAGGTGCATCTTTTTCTAAATCAATTAACTTTCTATCATCCTCTTTTTTTACTGGCATTGGATTTCCTTGCCGGTCATATTCAAGTGGTTGTTTGCTTTCAATATGGATAAAAGTTTTATAAATATAATTCCACAACTCTACTGTTAAAGATTGATCAGTCGGACTATATCCAAGTAACAATTCAAGGCAGATTTCAGCCTTCTCTTGATTCCTAAGACTTTTATCGCCTAGTACATCAAATACATCTAGAACATTGTCAAAAGCCAAGTCAATGGAATACTCTTCCCCTCTATATGAAAAAGAGGTAACTAGAGGGTCGTTCAACCTCATGCTAGTCACCTACTTCTTCTTTGCTTTTTTGTTTAAGTATTCCATCTTTTTAGCTTCTGTCTTTTCAGACCTTTCAACTTCTAATTCTTCAATTCTTTTTGCAATAGCAATCCCAATTACGTCCAGGGCTTGTTCTAAAGCCAAGATATCAGGGTAAGTTTTGTAAACTTTTTTAAATGTGTTATCACCGAAAATAATATCGTATTGGGCCGCGATGAATTCTTTATTAACATCAAACGCTGCATCAACCGTAGAAACATCTAAATTTTCAATTTCCACTTCATCCGGAAAATGTATATGTTTAGCCTTTTCTTGAGCTTCCTTTAACTTTTCTTGTGCAATTTCATCCACATTAAAGAAACGCCTTAAGTTCTCTAAAGAACTATCAAACCACAGCTCAATAGAACCGACTTTTACCGGAAACCCCGTTCGCTGTATGTCAATCTGCACTTCAGACATTAGTCATCCTCCTTAATAAGTTAAAGAGAGGCGTATGCCTCTCTCATTCTTCTGATATCTCTTCTTCAACCCCTCCATCTTCTGGAGGGTCGTTAGGGAGTAAGAACCTTTTCAGCTGGAATGCTATCAAAACGTATGTTACAACTAAATGTTTCATATGCACTAGCGTCCCCTGCCCCTGCAACAATAGAAGTTACAGTTGCACGTCCTACCCATTCTTTTTTACCATCTGCAGATACTACACGGTGCCAAATTTTACGACCATCACCCGTTTTGTACTTCAGTCCTGCAATCAGTGCTTGTGCAGGATCTTCGGGATCGAATGTACCCTCAGGAGTATACGCCCCTGCAACAGAAACCACTTCCGTTTCTGGCGTACCGTCTCCATCGTAATAAGCGGTATCTTCAGTTGTTTCCTGCGTATCGTCTCCAATAGTGGAGATCCATTTAGCAAGCTCTAACCATGCGGTTCCTACTTCTTCACCTGGTACATATGCCTGGACAAAATGCCCGCGAAGGGCGTTCTTTTTTCTAGCCATCCTTATTCCTCCTTAATAACGGTTATATTTGCTTGCACATCTAATAAAAAAACAAACCAACCTTGTTCATCTGCATTATTGATGAAAGGTTTGTTTGTTATGATTAATTCTTCAAACTCAAAGCTATCATCTTGGCTTTTAAGTACTTTTAACTTCTCCAACTCTTTTTGAACAAGCCACAAAGTTGCATGTATTTTACTTTGTAGTTTTGACTTCATGGCAAACTCATAATTCAATTGCTGGTCCTTGGTACCATCCATATACTCTTGAACTGTCCGTGATCCGGGTAGAGGATACACCACAAAAGATTCATCTGTTCCTAAATAACCCAGCTTACAATCTATAGGGAGACCAGCCATTTTATTTACTCGATCGCATAACCTTTCAATAAAATCCATTACCAGTCAGCACCTTCCACAAATGCTTTTAACCAATCCGACATGAACATTCTCTTTGCTTTTATATCCCATCTCGGACCGGTACCAGGAGTGGTGTAATTGTACATTGGCATATAAAACAATCTAGCAGCATAAGGCATCTCCCAAAGTAATGCTGTTCCGCCTTTATTTGAATGACCAGTTTGCCTCAGAATATTTTCATCCATCGGAACAAATTGATTCATGTCAGCGACCATTTGATTGGCAGCTATCATTCGTCCTCGATTAACACTAGCTTGACTGATCCTTTTTTTGACCTTAGTTAAGTTGATATTTACTTGTACCATCACACCACCTCCAATTCGTAGGAATAGATAGTTTTCTTGTATGCCTCATAGATCGGTACGACTTTAGTCAACACATGATCTTTTCCATCAAAACGGAGTACAGATTGAACTTTAAAAATTGGTAGTGGTACTGTTATTCCTTCATAGCAAAAAACAACTGCGTTGTAGATCAATTGCTTTCCAGATGAAGTTGAAGTATATTCCGCACCACGATCGATACGACAATTTTCAATTAGCACCGGGTTTGCATATACAGGTTCGGACCAATTATTCTCCCCCGTGTATTCCTTGTACTCAAAAGAATCAATACAAAACTTTTTTGGTGGCTTTGGCATTACCATGCGTTCACCCCACTATACAAAAGACCGGTCCCATCCAGGTATACATATACATCTTTGGATAGCAACGGTTTACTTTCGTTAGCTCCATTTGGGTTATATCTACTAGCATTTGAAACACTAGTACGCCCCGCTTGAAACGTTTGAGGAGTATTATTGATTTCTTCAAATGTGGTTGCCCCAAGGGAATGGAAATATTGAATTTGTGTACATAAAGCTAACTTGAATTGGTTTCTACGCCAATCATGGTCTTTCTCCAGGTTATTTCTTTTATAGAAGTATGAAGTAGCGCTATCTAGTACCGCTGAGGATTTAGGGAGTAGCTGAGTGAACTCTTCTTTTGTAATTTCAAATGTTCCTTCAGTTAGTACCTCAAATTCCGTATAGGTAATGTAGTGCACGACTATTCACTCTTCTTCTCATCCAACGACTTTTTAAGTTTTGCATTTTCAGACTTTAGACTCTTAATTTCCTTCTTGGCTTCCTCTAAATTTCTTTCTGCAGAATCAGAGTTCTTTAAGTTTTCAAGCTCAGCCAATATCTTGTTGTGTTCCTGAAGTGATATAGAACGTCCCCCTGTTGCCCGCTTAACAATTTTTCCTGCATCGTCAACCTGATCATAACCTTGTTTAAGATACGCATCCACACGACCTGCATCAATATCTAAAATACGATTTCCTTTTTTCATCTTTGGCATATAATCACTCCTATGTTATAAGGAGAGCTGAAGCCCTCCAATTTTTATTCAGCTGCTGAAACGTTGAATTTAACACCTTTAACTTTTTGCTCAATTAAGAATGCATCCCAGTATTTACGCTCGTAATAAAGATGTTTACCACCAGTTTTGGCGCTAGGCTCATCCAAAGAAACAAACTCATACTTCTGAGGAGAAATAACTGTTAACGGGTGAATTAAGATCATATTGATTTGACGTGCAGCTGCATCAGGAACAGCTCCATCAGTAAAGTTGTACAAAGTTTTCATTCGGCTAGAAGGAACGGAAACGATTGTCACCTCATCAAGTGAGCGAACATTACGATTTACTGCACTAGCTTCTCCTTTTATATCCAGAGTACGTTGAATTTTTTCAGCATTTTTAAGGACCTTTTTAACTGCTGGAGTTACATATAGGATACGGCCTTCTTGTGGCACTTCAGCCTCATCCATTTCCTCCATCATGTCATCAAAGATAGATAATGCTGATGCTTCCGTAATCTGTTCTGTGTTTGCCGTTTCACCAAACCCTGTGTACTCCGTGTATAATTTGGATGCCATGTATTTGTCCATTTCAGGAATCTTGTGCTCATCGTTAAATACACGTGTGATGTTTGCAATTGTCAAAGCTAGATTTGTTTCATCGATGTCTTGAGGGTCAACAAGAGTCTTGAACTCTCGATCATGCTCAAGTGTTTTCGGAATCCAAGAGTTATCTACTCGGCGGGTATAGTTACCCATTACATCCCGGTCAACGTCAGTGAATCCTCCAGTCGTGATGTTAGGAATCTGGATTGTTTTAGCATTCACCCACTTGATGTATGCATTGTTCGGTGAAGAATAAAGAGCGTTGAACGCTAGTCCTTGTGTGAATTTTTGTTGTAATGCTTGTTGATACTGTTCAGCATAGTTTACTACTGCCATTATGAATCACTCCTAATTAATTTTATTTAAATGCGTTTAACCATTTCTCCGTATCGGATTCTGGTTTCTTCTGGTGCTGACCTGTGGAGAAAGATGGTTTCTTCTCCTCCTGTTGTTCTTCTACCTTTTGGGCAAAATGAGGATACTTCTCTACTATTTTCGCAATAGCTCCATCCATGTCCAATTCCTCACTAACCATGGTTTTAGCAAGAGTGACAACATCCTCCACGGACTCAGCTTTTACATTTGCTTTTAATGCGGATAGTTGAGCTTTAAGAGAGGTATTTTCTTCACTGGCAGAAGAATAGTTTTTCTCCAAATCTTTTAATCTGTCAGCTTGTTTCTGTTGCTCTGTTTTTTGGCTTTCGCTCCAATCCTTAAATGCTTTCATTCCTTCTTTAGCATTCTCGAAATCTAGCCCTAACTCTTTGAAAATCTTTTCTTGGGCCTTTTTAGCTTCTTTTGCCGCGATATTGTTTAGTTCATCCTGTGTAAATGTCTTTTGTGGGTCGGCTAGTGGCGGATCGTTATTAGGAGGTTCATTTCCTCCCTGTGGATCTGCTGGCGGTGGATCTCCTTCCCCGCTATCGGCAAAGAATTGTAATTGTAACGGTAATAACTTTCCTTCAGTTCTTTTAGGTGACTGATCAACCTTTTGACCAAACAAAAACGTCCAAAGCAATACAACCTGCATCATCAATTTGTTAAACAAGATTATTCCTCCCTATTGGGTATTTTCCTTTCGTTTCTTTATTGCGTCTAACGAATAAAAGACAAGAAAAAAACACCCTTGCGGATGTTTTTTAAAAATTTGTTAAGTAGTTGTAGTATCTTTTAATATAGAAGCTTACTTTAATTAAAACCTGTCGGATATTTTTAATATTATTAATGTTTATCCTATTAACTCCAATGTTTACTAGGAAATTTTGTGAGATACAGAGGGCGGGTAAAAGATAATCTTGAATATAAAGATTATTATCATCCTGAGTAAATATCTTAACGTACATGGAAATCAATTCTTTAAATTCTTTAAAGTCTACTTTTAGTTGCAGGAGAATCGACTCTCGAAAACCTACTTTCTCTTCTAATTCATTACAACTGGAATATAAATTATTCAATTTTTCATTTATAGTTCCTAGGATGTCTATAGCGTCAAGGTAGCTCACAGTGTTCATACCCATCCAATCCTTTTATCATGGTTTATGAGACTATATTACTACAAAGAACACTTTTAAACTCTTATTATTCCTATAAGAATAACCTTCTAATCTCCAAGAAATTTCTCCCTATTTATCATCAAAGGAAAACCCCTCCATTAGTATTTTTAATGGAGTATATACTTTCTCGCGCTTATAGTTACGTCTTAGATAGCTCCCATGATCATTAAGGTGTAACCTCATAGCAGCTTGCCTCCGCCGAACCATCTCTCTCCAATGATTAGCCTTTTCGCTTCCCAACTCCTCGGCAACCATGAGGTTTTTCTTATACTTCACTATTTCACGCTCAATTCTTCGCTGAGTATCACGTGCTTTAAGTATCTTCTGGTTTAATGCAGGATCAATCAGAAGTTGATTGTTTGTATTTACTCCCGGTATAAACGGTATGTGCAGATGTTTACAGTTGGCCCCCCGGTGACCACCCGCTTCGCCATATTTAGCTGACCAAGATTCATCATAAATTGATTTAAATTCACTACCTTCCGGCAACTCAGCAACAGGCCTTAAATCAACCACATTTCCCTGAATATGGGAACAAGCCTCACGTGCCCCTACATGACTTGTTACAAGTACGGTATGAACTCCATATTCAGCCATACGCTCCGTTCTAAGCTGGTTATATGTGTTACTTAATGTAGACTTTAAAACAGTCCGTACATACCCTTCAAGACTCCAGGAGTTGCCTCCTTTATCTTTTAATGTTGTCCGGATACCTCTTTGTACTAAATCGGTGATTGATCTCTCCAAAGCCTGCTCAAAGGTTTCTATTCCGGAATTAAATAAAGCAGAGGTTTGATTTAATATACTTTGATACGCGACCTGGGCTGAACCTATACCATACTGAGTTGTAATCAAAGACTGATTGACATAATTATCGATATCTTTCCAGGCTTGATTACTGTAAGCACGCATTACATCATCCAGATTCGTTGGCACCGGCTTGGTGGAATAAGGCATAGATTTATCGATGTTATCAATAATACCTTTACCAGCTTCTTCAAACATTCGAGAAACTTCCGACTCCGCAACACTAGTAACTCTAGATATTAGCTTTGCTACTTCACTATTAAACAATCGCAATTCCAATAGCTTTTGAGCTTGCCAGTTAGTTATATCGTTTGAACCTTTGCTTAAGCGCCTGATGATGATGCGGATGATTTCACCCTCAAGTGAATTGTACAGTTCTGACATATTGCTGGACCATAAGTCTAGTTGATGTGGTGTAACTTTTGGCCGTGGCATTTAATCACTCTCCATCACCAAACAATTGCTTTTCTGCTTGATTATCTAACATTGATAGGTCCAGTTCTAACCTGTCTGCCGTAATCTCTTTTAGCATCTGCCAAGCTTCTTCCTCAGTCAATCCATGAATCTTCATGATTGCTCTTTTCCTGCTTTGTAAACCACCGGCAACCATTTTTATTTGCTTATTGATTTCTGCTTCCTTATCCTCCGCTACAGAGTCATCAAACCAGACCGTTACTTCCCAACCGTCTTTCGGTCCTTCAAATAGTTCGTATAACTCGGCCAGTTGCACGATAACCTCAATGAGTTCTGCAATCCCTTCCTCAATCACATTTTCATGTGATTGCTTTGTGCGGAATGTTTTACTGTTCTCAGAGACGACTTCAGTGGCAGTCTTAACGCTCTTTCCATCAAAGCTAAAGGACCCACTACTATAACCAGTTTGCATAGATAGTAAATTTAATAAAGAGTTGATAGCTGCAATATGTTCCTCGACTCTAAGTTCGACGCTGTTATCATGAATTTTGGAATCGTCCATGTCTCCCAGCTGCATAGCCTGATACACTTCATCATCTGCATCAAAATATCGTTGCATATTCCCATTCTCATCAACTACAACTTTTATAGCTGATGTAGGAACCAAAATGCGCTTCTTTCCTAGCCTAAACTCCCTCTGATAACTATCAAAAGCAATATCGAGGGTTTTTAATGTATCAAGGGCATTAGAGAAAATGGATACGCCTAAAGGACTGGACATATCAATGTGATTAGCGATGTTTGGCTTGAAGTAAACAAAACAGGAACGCTTAAAATCTTGGATTCTTACTTCTTCTTCTAGTTCTTCATAGAGAGTATTTAAAGGCACCTTTTTACCTAGATCAGCTACCCCTTTTTCAGCAACAAATAGTTCGTTCTTAATTACATACTCACTGCCTTCCCAGAGGTGCCATTCAAGATGAGTGTATTTCTTATCACCTTTCCGTATCTCGTTTGGGAAAACAGCTTCATGTATGCCTTGGTTATCCCATCCTATAGGTATGAAACAATCTGCAGTAACATAGGAGAGCTTGATTTTTCCGTCAGATACATAAGGCTTGATAACCATCCCACCAAGAGCAAACTGAAATTCCAGGTAATCTTGAAACCTCTTAACGAACTTGTTATCTTTGAAAACCTCTTTAATATTTTCCGAAAGGTTTTTTTCAGAAATATTTATTTCACAGCGTTCATTAAAAATTAATGTAGCCATTTCCTGTGATAATACTTTAGGCATGTTCAGTGTAGCCATACGGCGTTTTTTCTCGCCGTTGATAGTTTGATACTTAATATCATGCCATTCGCTAAAATAGCCCTGGTACAGAGCTTTCCATTGGTCGATTTGTTTGTAATATTGGTCATCAATCGTAATGCTTTTCACATCCGATATGGACCGGATACCCTTAATTAGCCCCATTTTTTGCAGCACCCCCTTTACCTTCCCTATAAGTGATTTGAACATTGTGTATCACCGCCATTCTAAAGGACAAATTTCTTGTAAAAGTAATTATTGCTGTATCTGCATTCATCCATGCTGTGGTTAAAGTCATCGACTGGCTTGCCGTCTTTATCCCTCGTATACATTCCAATCTCTTTCAAGAAATTGTAGTGATCATATTCATTTGTCTCAATCAAAACAAACTGCTCGTTTGTCATTGATGATTGTAGGCGCTCTATTCCTACTTCAATACCAACTGACGAGCCTTTTACATCGTTTGAGTTATTATTTGCTGGAGAAGTATCAACACCTAATAAATGCAACTCTTCCCGAAGGGATTTACATGCTGGATCCACAAACACTTCTGAGCGTCTCATATTGAATGTTTTCTGACACCACAAGATGAATTTCTTGATTTCACGAGCATACACACTCATGGCCTTGGTTTCTCCAGTGTCTTTCCCACTGTGATAGTAATGGGCAACACGATTCAGACGGAAATAAGGTTTTCCTTTGTCCCTATGCTTCGTCACTATGTTACAACTACAACTTGTCGCATCACTCTGACCGCCATCCGCAGAGAAGTAAAGCTCAATCTTCTGACCTTCTAGTTGAGGTTTGATATTATTTTTCATGCTAAACATGCTATAGATAACACCAGCAGGAATAACCCTCTTTCCGTACCAGTCACGCTGGAGTAGATAAGGGTTTTTTGAAAGAATATCGAAAATTTCTTTTTTACGTTCTTCAGTAATAATTGGGTTATCCTGAATGGTCCAATGTGTCCATCTTGTATTTTGAACTTCGAAAACTTCTTTTATTACCGGATGGTGAGGGGCCGGAGGATTCAAGTCAGCCAGATGGTACCGGTCTTGTGCTGCAAATGTCCGCCTGAAGCATTCCTGGATCATAGCCATGTGGAGCAAGTTGATTTCTCCGAATGCTACACTACCTAAAGACATACCAGTTATTGCTCCAACACTATTACTTTTACCTCCACCCTTGTAATAAATCTTTTTTACTCCATTCGGTGTATGCAATTCCATGTGTGAGCCATGTTCATCGTGTTTCAAGTCATAAAGTCCATCAAAGATGTGCATTAGGCCCGTGCCATCGCCATCCATAAATAAGCGGTAAGCTTGTTCCTGGTTATAAGCGACCAGTAGATGGTTTGTATCTCGACTCCATGAGTAATAGTCTGCTAATCGGAAATGCGCTGCAGTAGTTTTCCCGCTTCTCGGCGTTCCCTCCAACACATCGAACGTGTAGTCAAACGGACGATAGATAACTTCTAATTGCTTGGGGCTGAAAACAATATTCTTAGTCATCACTCTCACGTTCCCTTAATTCCTCATATTGCTTCCTACCTTTAATAAGAGCATCAAGCATAGATGTGTTTTTCTTATCGCCACGAAGTTTAGAAGCTCGCATTTTAGCAAACTCTGTTTCAGCTTCAGTTTTAACAATATCCCTTTTAACTTTTTGTATAGTGGTCTTAAGTAATTCTTCTTTTAAAGGCTGTTCTCCATATGATTTTTCAATATCATGTTTTTGTTTAATCGCCTTTACCAATTGATTAGTAATACGCGTCAAAGCCTCTTCTACGTTTAGTAGATCGTCAATTTTTCGATACTGGGTCTCTTCAATCTGAGTAACAACTAAAGCTGAGGTTTTTACAGGAACCCTCAATTCCACCCCATTTTTTTCTATAACTTGAATATCTTTAGAATTTTTTAATTCTTGGAGTACTCTTCGCTCTTTTTCTGTCAGCCCATCTTCAAGCCTTTTAATTCGCATCATCATTCTTCTCTGACGAATAGATAGTTCCCTAATCGTAATATCTATTTGATACAAGGGATCTGTCTCTATTTCTTCAAATAACGCTCTCTCTTCGTCGTCCAAATAGTCCCACATAAGAGTTTCATATTCTCCTGTTACTACCGCATTCCTATTCCCTGTAGGCGCAGAACCTCCTGGATTCCCTTTTGCATTCTTGTTACCTGGTGGGGCTTTACCACCCTTATTACCCTTTGCATTTTGACTTCCCTTAGGGGCACCACGTTTAGGAGCGCTCCTTTTCGATTTAGGAGCGCTCCCTTTCAATTCTGATTCCCAATTATCTTGTGATTT
The DNA here is from genome assembly GCA_001648575.1 of Sutcliffiella horikoshii DSM 8719. Taxonomy (GTDB): domain Bacteria; phylum Bacillota; class Bacilli; order Bacillales; family Bacillaceae_I; genus Sutcliffiella_A; species Sutcliffiella_A horikoshii. The sequence goes on from LQXN01000051.1 coordinate 38,719, forward strand.
CCATTTTCGGATGGTTGAACTTGTCACTCCCAAATGTTCAGCAATCTCAACTAATTTCTTTTCTCCGTTGGATTGAATCCATATCTGTTTTGCTTCATCTCTTTTCGGGTCTCTTGGTCTAGCCATGCTACATCACCTTCCACCTCCGAAGGTATTTAAGTTTGAGTTTGTTTCCTAAAAATCATCTTTTTGTAGCTCTAAATCTATTTCAATAAGTTTCTTCAAATCATCGACACTTTTAATCTCTATTCTGCCTTCTTGAAAGTCTTTTACCCATCGAGCTATGCCCGCCTGTATGATTTTTCTATATTTCTCTTTTGATTCAAGGACTCCACTCACTAAGGCGACTTCATGTTCAATCAATAACTCATCTGAATTAGAACATTTGTTCTCTTTTTTCATTGCCTCCCACCGACCTTTCAAATATAATGAAAGTGAGATAGTGGCTTTCATACAACTGTGGCCACAGCTTTTCCACTATCTCTGCCGATGTTTCGGCTCTCTTTAAGGGAGGTGTTCCAGCACCTCTCTTTTTTATTTTGATTAGATCAAGCCTGGCTCTATTCCCGTATGTTCATAGAATCGCTTTTTAATAACATCACAAAAAACAGGATCTAATTCTAACGTTCTACATGTCCTTTCAGTTTGTTCACATGTCATTAGAGTAGAACCACTTCCACCAAACAGATCCACTACAAGATCACTTTTCTTGCTGCTGTTTTTCAATGGAATAGCAATTAACTCTAAAGGCTTTTGAGTAGGGTGTACATACTTGTTTATATTTCCTCTACTCACTTCCCAAACTGTTGATGGATCCTGAATTTCTTCTGGCAAACCAGCTTTCCAAACAGTAGATTGTTTTCTATTTCCGTGCCAAGTTGGTGATTTTCCTTTTTTAAATGCATAGAAAACAGGTTCATGTTGCCATTTGTATTGACTCCAACCGAATGAAGGATAATTTTTCACCCAAATGCATTGTGCACGAACTATAATATTGTGCTTATTCATAGCATTCTCAAATTCCCTTTGATAAGAGGAGCCATGAAATACATATATGGCTGCTGTATCTTTCATAAGATGCGAATAACTTTGAAATACGCCATCTAGAAAGCTGTCAAACTCTTCTGCAGACATATCGTCATTCAAAATCGAATCACGACCAGATTTACTTAACTCTTTGGAATCACTTTTAATAGCAACGTTGTAAGGAGGGTCCGTTATAACTAAATCTGCTTTCTCACCATCCATAAGCTTTTCAATATCCTTTATTTTTGTAGCATCACCGCAAACTAGCACATGCCTGCCTAGCTTCCAGACATCCCCGTATCTCGTTTCTGGTTCTACAATACTTTCGACAGCTGCTTCAACATCAAAGTTATCTTCTTCTACTGGTGCATCTATCTCAGAATCAATTGGTAAGCTATCAATTAACTCATTCCATTCAATCTGATCAAAACCAGTAACCTCAAAACCTAATGAGGACTCCGATAATTCTTGAAGGATTTCTGCTAACTTATCTAAATCCCAATCACCGCTTATCTTATTTAAAGCGATATTGAGTGCTTTTTCTTTCGTGATATCCATATCTACTACAGAGACATCTACTTCTCTAAAGCCATCATTCACTAAAACTTTAAAACGCTGATGACCTCCTACAAGGTTTCCCGTTTGCTTATTCCATACCAACGGCTCTACATAACCAAATTCGATTATGGATTTTTTGAGTTTTTCATACTCTGCATCACCAGGTTGCAAATCTTTCCGCGGATTATACGGAGCAGGATTTATTTTCTCAATCTTTATTTTTTCTATAATCAAACTCAATACCTCCCTAAAAAAACGCCACCGAAGGTGACGTCCGTTCCCGATATATTGTGGAGAGCCTCAATTAATCTGCCTCCCCGTCCTGCCTTCCATTTTACACAGCTTTTTTTTCTAAATTCAACAATGTAACAAAGTGGCTATTTTGGCTCAATTGGTTCAGAATGGCATCTTTGGTCTTTTTGGCTTGGTTCCGAGAAAAACCCACATGGTATGCAATAGCTCGGTAACTCATTCTGTCTAATAGGCAATCATACACAACTCGTTCCAATTCATCTTCCAGGAGCTCCCCCGCCATTTCAAGGGCATAAACCATTTGTTGATATTTATCTAATCGGTTAAGCAAACGCTCTTCTCTTATATCTGCATCCTTTAATTCTGCCTGGCTTTTCCCTTTACTTCCTGAAGGCAAAGACGCTTCATCTCCATATTGAGCTACACCCCAATTTCTCATAGGTATAGTTTCTCCGTGAATGATCTTTTCAAGTCTTCTCACTTCATTTTTCATCCAGCTGTAGTCACGTATTAACTCCTCAATTTGTCCGACCATTCTATTTCCCCCTTATCGTTGTATATAAGCTCCACCCTTTTTACGTACATACCTAGGCCCATTTGTCCCCATGAGCTCTCTTATATCCTGTTCACTCAATTGCTCAGTTTTTTTTCTTTTTTTCTTTTGGGGCTGCTCTTTGGGTGTATGCTTCTTTTTCCAATTATTTAATTGCTCAGCTAGGCTTCCATTCATCCTTCTATCCCCTTATGAGAAAATAAATACAAAAAGAGGACACCAAACAAACAGTAATAACTGCTTGTCTAGTGTCCTCCAGTTGGCTGGTAGAACTATATATAAAAGTTCCTCATTGTTTTTTTCACTTCATCTAATTGCTTATCTTTTTTGTAATGTTCGAGAACTGCTACTATCGCGTAAGATAAATATTGAAATGCTATAGATCTAGCTTCTTCACTTTCTTTTACAATATTATTGAGTACTACCTCACCATCTTTAACAGTTAATTGATTAGTAGCGTTTAAAGTATGCACTTCTTGTGACAGATTTCCATAAATGCTATATTCATCTTCGCGACCAATACTTACAGCTAAAGCATAAATACTATTAATCCCTGTTTCTAATGAATACCAAGTAATTTTTTTTACATTTTGTTTTCTTAATGCTTTTATTTCACTTCTAACCTCTTTAAATGTACTTTGGGAAGATAATCTCGACAATTCGTTTTTAAGCTTTTGCTTAGCATTATTGATTTCTAAGATTTGATCTCTTTTTTCTGTAATACTCTTTCTCAATCTTTCAATTTCAGTATTATTTGAAATGATGTCATTATGATATTCATCAATCCTATCTTCGTAACCTTGTATAAATAAATTGGCTTTTTCAGTATCCTTCAAACTACTACAATTTAATCGGGCAAGATCTCTTCTGTTAATATTTTTATTTTTCATCAATTCAAAAAACTTATTCTTACTTTGGTAATGTTCTATATTTTCTTCGAATTTATCAATATTCTTTTGTAGCACTTTGATAAAATAATCAAATTGCTTTAATTGGCTAACGGCACTTTCTTTTCTATCAAAATAATAATACGCTATCGATCTAAAATCAGAATTGCACTCTATCATAAACATTAAATACCAACAATTTTCAATAACACTTCTTGCTAAACTCAGTGTAGGTTCTCCACATTTGTTATTATGCAAGATTTCTATTGCTTTATTTTTCTCGGCTATTTTCCTAAATAAGAGTAATGGCATTATCTTTGAAATCAACGGCTCTTTATTGCGTTCCAAAGGGATTTCTCCAAAAATTTCAGCTATAATCTCTTCTGATTTATTAATTAAGTATGCTTCTGCACTCAAAATTCTTCCCCCTCATCAAACTTCACCCTATTTACCCTACCCTGATTTATTTCCCTCCACTCCAACAGAAGCCTTGATTTCTCTTTCTCTTTCTTTTTCCTTTTCCTCTATAATTACATTGAGTATCATTCTAATAAATTGGATTCTTCGTTTCTCTTTAGTAAATTCATGATACACAAAATACACAAGTGCCAAGAACGGGAAAATATAACCGATTATTTCAATAAGGTCACTTGTATTTTTAAATTGTCCTGAACTTTCTTCCATAAAAATTCTTTCAATGATTGTATTAATATTAGTTGGAGTTGTAAATCGATTTGTTACTAAGGACGATGAAAAAAATGTTAGTGATGCAAACAAATATAAACCTGTTTTACTTAGTAAATTATTTTTTTCATAAAGACTTAAGTATCCATTGATTAGTTTTAAATCTGCTTCTGAATTAACCCTTTGGAAAATTTTATTTTTTATTTCTTTCAAGTTATTTAAAACGTCAATTTCGTTTGTATCTTTTAATATTTCATAAAAAAATTTATTATCTACATTTAGATTAGTCATCCAAAAGAATAAAGTATTTTTTGAATTAGTAGTTGACTTTAGATTCTTTTCGTAACTTTTAATATCTAAACGTTCATAACTCCAAGTAAAAAAATTTAAAATTAGTAATGATATATAAGTTGTAATAATAATGGCAGAAATTTTAAAGAAAATAATTGTATATGAATTGAAAAATATTGATAATACACCAGATAATACAAATAGTGATATAGCTATTAAAAGAAATTTTAATACAACTCCAATTATTATCCTGACGATATCCCATATACTTTCCTTTAACTTTAAAAATATAACTTTTATATTATCTCCTATGAAGGTGGTGCACCTATGAATTGAAATTGAAAAAGAAATTAGTGTTATTACTAGTAATGAAAAAATACTATTAAAATTTTTAACTGCCTTCAGAACTCTTCCCCCTCGTCAAACTTTACTCTTTTCACCTTACCTTGGTGCGTAACAATCTTTGTTTCACCATGAATAGGTAAATTTGTAATTTTAGCTACGCCATCACAAACAACAATGGCAAAGCTTCCTTTTAGTTCCATTATATCAATTTCTAGTCTATTTGTACTTCTATTAATTTCTACGTTTTCTAATCTCATTTAATTTCCTCCAGTAAATAAAATAAAGAGCACTAAACAAACGCTAAGCGTTGTCTAGTGCCCTCCAGTTCTTGGTTAGGCTATTATTCGGTTTTTTTCGTTATGTGCATTAATCCTCGTTATGTTCGTATGCTTCTTGCACCATATCGAAATCGTCAGTAGGTAAAACATCTTTTGCAACTTGACACCAATATCCTAAATCTTGTACTGCTTCTACTAATTCACTGATTGCGTGTTCTTGGTCAATTTCTACTCCATCCAGAGTCCAATGGTCATCTCTTCTTTCGAGCGTGTGAGCGCATTTCTTATGGAGACATACTTTGAAGTGTGGTTTTGCATTGTAAGAAAGTTTAGTGCCGTCATACCAGTTTGCAAACCCTTCTCCGCAAGCTAACGCTATAATGCAAAATGTTTTATCATCTCCGTATTTCAAAGCAGTTTCAATTGGTATTCCTGCTTCGGTTAACAAGTATCTGTTTTCTTCATTATTCTCAACCAAAGCATAAGCATTATCTCCCCCTTGACTTTCAAGAATCTCCATTTGATTCAGAAAATGTAACGCTCTTTCCTTTAAAACTACACTCATTTTTTATTCCTCCTTCTATTGCGCTATAAATCTAATACGCAACCGCGTTTTTATATCTTGATTCCTCTACGCAATATTCTAGTAAGTTCGCCCTTACTAAAGCATCTGCGAATGGTGGCGGTACTGCATTTCCGCATCTGGCGACTTGCTGTGTCTTTGGATATGGTTTTTCTTCATAATCTCTATCGATGATATAATTAGAAGGAAATCCTTGACCTCACTTGCAGTTCTCCAAGGTTTTAACTTACCAGCTTGAACCTCCAAACTTTGCGGATCACCATGAGTCGGTTTGGGCCACTCGATTTTCTTACCATCACACCTAGCAACCATAAAGAATCTTTTTCTTATCGTTGGTGCTCCAAAATCACAATCTTTCAGTTCTTTAAATTCCACCTTATATCCTAACGCTTCAAGAGTTTTCACGAAGGATTTAAAGGTTTTTCCTTTTTGTTTATCATCTGGATACCCTTCAGGTGTTAGTGGTCCCCATGTTTTGAATTCTTCTACGTTTTCAAGCATTATTACTCTTGGCTTTACCGCTATTGCCCATTTAACTGCAATCCATGCCAGTCCTCGAATTTTCTTTTCGACAGGCTTGCCACCCTTGGCTTTACTAAAGTGTTTGCAGTCAGGCGAAAACCAGGCTAACCCTACCTTTCTGCCTTTTACCGCTTTTACTGGATCCACATCCCACACTGATTCACAATAATGCTCTGTATCCGGGTGGTTTGCTTTATGCATAGCAATTGCAGCTGGATCATGATTAATCGCGATATCAACTGATAATCCTGTAGCCATTTCAATGCCTGTACTAGCACCGCCACCACCAGCAAAATTATCGACTATGATTTCTCTAAACAAGTCTAATTGCATTTTTATCTCCTCTAGAAATGTTTTATTGTATAAGAAAATTTTTCATTGGAACAATAAAAGACAGAACAAGAGCAGCTAACCTCCAAGTCCTACAACACAGAAGCTGCCTTGTTCAAATTTATATTTTCTTTTTTAACAAGGTTTCTAACCGATCAACCTTCCCGTCAAAGACAACAACATTTATCTCGCCATAATCAGGAAGGTCATGCTCTATTAATTTACCGTCTTTCACGACATACATTTTTTTGTTGTTCATCAAATCAATTTCTGCGGTCATTTTTTCTATATCTAAGTGCACCAGGACCCCTCCTAATGGTATAATTAGTTGTCGGGTTAGGAGAGATTCTGGCCATGCCTCTGGGTTTTCTCAGAGGTTTTTTATTTTGGTTCCATTTCATCCAACATTCTGAGGATATATTTGATATCTTCCATCCATCTTTCAGGAGATTGTAGCTTCTCCCTTTCCTCTTCAACTTTCAAGCCCAAATCCACAACCTTTGATTTCAGGTGAACGATTTGTCCTTTAGTTGCTAAATCCATTTTCTTCACCTCAAGAGCATTATTCGCCTTAGAAGGGAATTAAATTCTGAAATCTCTCTGTTTGGTCGAATTGAGACATTACACAAACGTGACTGCTTCTTCTTCATCTTCGTCATATACTGCGATCCAAGGAACTGTTACTAGTTTCTTTCCACAACTTCCACACTCTATTTTTTCGTAATGATAAAACGTTTTTTTGTTATCTATTGCATCCCTTAAATCGTAATCTGCATAATCAAATCCCATTGGGTTTCCACATTTTGGACATTTGAAGTTAATATTGGCAAACTTATTCCTCCTTCACATTTTCGGTCAACACTCACTTCCGCCCAAAAGTAGCCTTAATCACATTGCCATTCACTTCATAGAAAGGATCTCTTTCCTTCGGGGTGGAGTAATTCTTTTGAGCTTGCTTGTCACGCTTAAATTTCTCAAAATATCCATTACACATAGCTGTGATCTCTGTCTTTGAAAATCCTTCATTCTGAAACATGCCGACGGCCATGGCCATATACTGTTCAGCCTTCAATTGCATTGTAGCTTTCACCAGCCAATCAACTCCTTCTGTAACCTTTCCGTAAGCTCCTGGAACCATTCTTTGTCATTAGAGTCTAATGCAATGTCTATTAGGGCCTGTAAGTCCTCTCCTTCTAAAGAAACAGGAAGTATAGATAAGTTTTCAAAGTTCATACATTCTAGTCGCATAATTTCTTTACCGCTGCCATGCTTCAAAAATAAAACACTTGCTGACTCTTCCTCTGAATGTACTACTGTGACAAATCCAATTGATCCTAGTGCAATAGGGTTTATATCTCTACTAATATGGGAAATACTAACCCAATCTCCTTTTTTGAAATTCTTTTGATTTAAAAAGACTGCTTCACTTGCATTCATGACTACTCTCCTCCTGTTTCCAGCAAATGAGGATGCTCATGGATATTTCCAACTACGACAAATTCGTCACATTGAAATAGTTCATCCACAAAACGTATGTCGTTTATTACTTCAATGGACTCGATTTTCTCTCCGCTTTTAATGGTTGTAGTAACCGACCAAATTATATCTCCTTCGAATACCTTCTTTTCTTTCTTATCTTCCATTCTCGTAAACTGGCCGATCGTCTCTTTATCCACCAATGTTTGCGGAACATTATTACCGATAAAGTTTTGTGGAATGATGTAATGAGATCCCGTTCCAAGTTTAACGAGATTACCATAGACCCAATCACCAGTCATAACGTCCATTCCGCGAAACTCAACTACTCTTGGCATCGTTGGCCCCCCTCTTTCTCCATATTGATTTCAACTTAAGTTAGAAAAGGCTTAGTTGCTCCAAAATTTCTGGCTTATCTTCCTGATATTCAAACTCTGAAACATCTGCTTGTTCACTTTCAACTACACTTACTATTTCTTCAAAATCCTTAAACCATTCTTTTGGATAGCAACCCATTAACTTCTGTTGCTCTGCGTCCTTGTAAAAATAACAATGGGTTTTGCTGGGCCTGATAAAATATCTCTGGAAGAGTTTAGTTTTGTAGCCCGGCTCCGTGAAAATCAATTCAGCAGAATATAACTTGTCCTTATGTAGTTCCATCTCGTTGTGTTTTAATTGGAATCTCTCTGCGTGATAACAGCCTTTGTGAGCGCCCTGATTAGGGTATCTCGATACATAGTAATGTTCTGGACCATTCGGAAAGAGATAGTAATTCTCTCCTTTAGACAGCACGTCAGCGCTATCAGCTTTTACGCAAATTCCTTGCAACATCTCCTCGCCTTCTTTCTTGGCGTATCTTGGGTATTTCTGTACCACCTAGCCTCTTACAGTCCGTTCCATATCGGCTTGCACATTTTCTATATTGGGAGCAGCGTGTTTGACACGCCACATCCCTGTCTTCTTTCTTCATTCATTCCGTACGATCATCAGCAATAACAATTACACCTTTCATACAATTTCTTTTTCCTTCACCATGTTAGAAAGCTGGTTACTTGCATTTCGGATGGTATTTAGCGTTTCTAGAAAGTTAGGAGGAACAGAAGTGTTCAATGCCTTATCCAATTCCACTTCAAAGTTCCACCTATAAGGGCTCATTCCATGCTTTCTCATAATTTCAATAACTTTTTTATTTTGCTCTAATGCTTCACTATTTTTCTTGGCTTCTCGTTCAAGCTTTTCAAGTCTAGAATGCATGTCATTCATTTCTTGAATGAGTTTAGATGAGACTCTACGACCTAGTTCACGTTTATCCGTTTTATCTTCCACATACTTTTCTAGGCACTCTCGTTTGCTGCTAAAGAAAGGATGCCTATCATTGTCCATCCGACTTAGGATGATGTAATAAAACATATCTGTTGGCATTTCTATGTGGCGGAACTTACTCTTTTTTCTGGTATACAAAGTTTTTTTCTCAGGGTTGAACCAAATGAGCCCTACATCATCTGGCAGTTCATTTGGCTCAATTAACCCTTTGGGACAAGCAAAGTAGAAACGATGACAATATTCTTTGTAGATTGGCCATTTATCATCGTTAAGAAAATCTTGACGAGAAACTTTCACCTCGTACCCAGTTAAGCAAGGTTTAGACCAGCTTTTTTTTATAGCCAAAGCATCCATAATTGCTAAATTATCATTACTCCATGTAGATCCATTCTTTACTTCAGTTAAAAAGAAATCACTTTGGTGTTTAATACCGAGAGCATGTTTGACTTCATGGGCAGAAACTTTCACGTTCACACTCCCTTTAACTCGTGAATTTTCACTTCAATACCTGGTTTTTCGCCATATATTTTAATGGCCGTCACCTGTGAAACTTGATTGTCATCCTGCCATGCAATCTTGTTAAGAGAGTCAAAAACACCCTTTACCAGATTGTCTGCATCAGGTTTTTTAGTATGATACTTTCCTACTGCTGTATCATGTTTTTTCTTACTCCAGCTTTGCGGTATTGGCATCGTAAACCTAATTTCAACTGCTAGTGGTCCATTCATTAGTGGATTGTTGTTTAATTTGCTTTTTGCATGCCATCGGAGAAATTCTTTGTAAGCAAGGTACCTTTGTGCATTTGATTTAACAAACTTACCTCTTCCAGTCATTCTTACAGCTCCCATAGGGACAACAGGGATATCAAGCCTAATCATTTACTTAATCACCAACACAGTTTCTTCTTCAAAAGAGAGTTGCCCATCTGGAGGCTCATTTTCCCTATCCTTAAGCTTCTGAGCACAAACTGGACCAATACCCCTCTCAATACTCTTTTCGCTTTTCAGTGGTCTATTACAAACAGGACAATTCACTTATTTTCCTCCTTCGATGACTCCCTACCAAAATCGCATTTCACTTTGATATGAAGCCTTTCCAACTCTGATAGATTAATAGTTTTCAAGTCCGACCCGTCGTAGGATTTGGAAACGCCATGACGCTTTAGCTGGTGCATCAAGTAATCCCTTCTCTCTTGGCGCTTTTTTCTAAGCAATGTACTCATTTCTACCTCCTTTCTAGGCTGGGGCACCTGCTAATCTATGATTTAATTGCTTTCTATCACCTTTGATAATTACGGTGTAATCTCGACTCATTTGGAAGATTCGTGTTCCAAGCGCTTCATCGATATCACACAATTCATCGATGGTTTTTTCCGATGAAACCATGATAGGCAAGTGGTTTAGGTACCGATAATTTATAACCGCAAACATTTGCTCCAGTTGAAAGGGTGTAGGATACTCACGACCTTTGAACAAATCGTCTATGTAAAGGACGCCTACCCTTTTCATTTTTGTGAGCTTTTCCTCCAAAACATTAAAATCATCTTTCAGATCATTGAAACCCTCTACGAAGGGGAAATACAGAACACTTACTTGTTTTTTCTGAATCAAGTTATTTGCTAAAGCGGTGAGCAAATGTGTTTTTCCTACACCAGGTTGTCCAAGCAAGCTAATGCTGTTGCATCTCGCTTTGCGGATACCATCAAAATCCTTGTAATAATCAATGGCGCATTGGTAGGCTTCTTGAACTAATTCATGCTTGTCTTCAATCGAGAAGCCAGAGAAGGTCATGCCCTTGAACTCGTTAGTTATTTCGCTAAATTTCATCAGGTGAAGTGATTGCCTTTTCTTCGCACATACACAATCAACTAAGATTTCCTGTTCTTTTGGTTCACCTGAAGGCCAATAAAGCTGTTTTCCATCGTCTGCATGCACAGGTTTAGTTACAAGATTGAAACCTTTATCTTTACACTGGGAACAGTTATACTGATTTGCGCTTTCCGATTCTTCCAAGCTGGCCACCTGTGATCGAATCAGGGCTTTCTTTTGTAGGTCTGACATCACCTCTGCGATACTGGTGAACTTTCTTTCCATGATTTGCCCCTCCATTAGCTAATTTTTCATCAAATTTTTGATTATAGGCTTGTACTGCTTCCAAGCTGTAGAGCTCCATGTTGTGTAAATCTCTAAGGATTTTTGAAATATACTTTGCAGGGTTATTAGGGATTTGCTTTTTGGCTCTACGAATCACTTCGATGATGATTTCTTCTGGATCAGTAAATTGACTTTCGCTGCTATCTATCCAGAAAGAAAATTCTTCAATCAACAAAGCTGGTGGGTAACCAAAATTTTGTTCATATTCCGTGAAATAATTTGGCACTGTATCATCATCCTTATCATCATCTATCTCTTTTATCTTTAAATAAATATCTTTAATACTATCTTTAAGGACCTCTTCGTCCTTACTCTCCCAATCGTTTTCGAGGTCTTGAAGTAAGTGTTTTACTAACTCCGAAGTTAGTGAATTACTAACTTTTACCCCTAAATTAGTTAGTGTTTTACTAATTAGGGCTTCAAGGTCAGTTAGTGTTTTACTTACTTTTTCATCTTTTTTAGTTAGTATTTCACTAACTTTTTTTCTCAAATTTTGGTGGATTATCTGATCGAATTTCTCCTTATCAAACCCCTTTGAAGGAGTTATTTGCCATTTGTCATAATCCTTATTTATGGAAAAAATCATGTCATTTTCATCCCAATTAATGACGCCGCATTCTCTCAAAAACTTTAATTCTTTCTTAATATCAACCTTGTTGATTCCAGCTACTTCAAAATAGTTATACTTCTCTATGAAACAATCTTTTCGATGGCAGCCATATGAAAGGCGGATGATGAAGTGTATGATAGCCAACTGCCTCTTTGAAAAATCTCTCCTAATGACTTCGTTCATCAGTTCTGTTGCAAGCCTTATATAGCCTTTTTCTAGTTGTACATCAGCCATCCATCATCATCCCTCCCTATGGATTTTAGTCTTCTAATGGCTTGAGGATCGCTGTCATACCTGATATCTTATCTAGTTCATAACTTGGATAATACAGAGCCATATAACCTTGTACATAACGTTTAAATAACTGCCCTCTATTGGGTAATCCCTCTGTCATCCATACATAACATGGTGGAATGGCAACTTGTAGGCTATGGGACATATACTCTACGTCCTGTGAGGGCCATAATTTCTTCCTTGAACTTCACTTCATCACTATTGGAATCGCTTAAGTGAAGCAGCCATATTTCTTGTACCTTGGATAGATCATTTGCATTTAGGAACTCTTTGACATTCTCTAGACTAAAATGAGACTGCAAAAGTCGTTTTTTCATGACAGCTGGGACAGAACCGTCCAAGATATTCTGATTCAATATTTCCATCGAGTAGTTACACTCCACTAGGATGTGTGTAAGCCCTGTGAACTTGTATTTGATGTAGTAGGTATCTGTAGCGAATAAAAGCTTTTCACCAGCGTTATTTACGAGCAGAAAGCCATATGGCTCACTCACATCGTGTTGAACATCAAAGGGTAAAATCGTCCAGGTACCGATAGTAAATGGCTGTTGGGCCTTTACGTGTTTTATACGGTGATGATTTAGTCCAATTGCGCCTGCAGTTCCAGTTGACATGTAGCAATCAATCCCTGCTTTTAGAACGTCTCTTATGGCTTTGCAGTGGTCGCCATGCTCATGTGTGATTAAGCACCCTGCGACCTCTGACATTTGAAAATTAAAGCCTTTTTGAATCTCTCGATAGTTGATGCCGCACTCCAGTAAAAGGGGTGTATGGCCGTCAGTAACCCGGTAACAGTTCCCCTTACTACTGGATGCAAGTGCTGTGATCTCAATCATTACCAACCAGGTCCTTTAGGAGGGGTATCAAATAATTCCTCTTGATGATTTCCGTCATTTTCCGTTCGCCCATCAATTATTTCAGGTTGTTTTTCTAAAGGCTTCCTTCCCTTTACATCAAGGAGCTCTTTATTGGCGTTTTGGTCAATTTCCTTTTGTGCAGCGTATACCGGATTAACTTCCTTGCGATCGTCTTCATATTCATTTTCTGTCGATCGGTTGATGGCATCTACAAGTAAATCACTGTCATCAGATGTGTTTATGAAGGCTTTAGCAGCACGATTAATGACTGTACGTTTCGCCATTTCCTGTGGGAATTTCTTGTGTACTCCTTGACTAGTCTTGGATTGCCCCCATGATTCATCGATCTCTTTACGAGTCATAACTGTTAGTAACTCTTCATCGTCGTTGGTTTTAACCACCGCGTAAGCCCCTAAAATTTCGTTATCTCTATTCAGAAATTTTGTTTCATGCTTTAATAGTTTTTCACGACCACCTGCAACCTCGTAATCAAACACATCCCCTTCAAATATCACATTTGCCCAAATATCTTTTACATTCGATAATCGTTTAAGAACTGCTTGAGTGCCAAAATAGGACCGATTTAATTGCAATTGATTGCCGTAAACTATGAAATAGCATTGTGTTTTGGCAGGGCTTAAACCCTGTGTAACCATATCCAATAATGTGTTCGCGATTGATTCTCTTGTACAAACACTTAATGCTGGCTTACCTTCTCGATCTTTTACTTCTTGTAGTTTGAAAAAGGCACTCTTTAACGCATTACTAGCGTTGTAATTAGGAGGCAGGACCAATCCATCGTCCTGCAACCTAGTTAAGCTCTTGTTCACATCATCCGTGATGTCTTTTTGAATGATGGATAGTTGATTTTGGCTACTCATCAAATTGCCTCCTTATGGTTCGGATACTCTACACGCAGCACCTTATCTTGCTCTGAGACTACCAACTGAATAACTTGGGAACCTACATCGATTAATCGTGTCACCGCTTCGCTGTTATCTACAAATATTGGTGCAGATACACCGTAATGCTCAGATAGAGTGTTGATGATATCTAAGCCAACGTTTATTCTTGCAGCATTATTTAACCCGCTTGAATACGGAACACCATTGTATGTTGTTTCGCATATTTCTTCTAAACCGCCATTGATGTTGGTTTTGAACAAATTGAATCGGGCATATTTGAATTTGGAGTTTATTTTCTCCTCCAGCAAGTTGACTTTAGAACGGATAAATTCTTCTGTAAGGAATAGTTCCTGTTCCAATTTTTCAAACTCTGTAGCTAATTGTTTTTCCAGATGCATTAATTCTTCTATCCGCTTATTTGACTGATCTACCGTTACAAACTTTGCTAGATCGCTTTGAATGGCAAGCCTTTGTTCTTTCAGACTCTGAACCTCTTTCTCTACTTCTCTAATGGAAGTTTGAGCATCTAGTCGAATTCTGTCTAATTCGCTTGTACAGTCTAATTTCTCCTGTAATTTTGTCGCATAGGACTGGTTGTCCATGATGTCCACGACAGAACCTTCTAGTAATTTAAGTTGTTCGTTCAGTTGAAGAAGACTTTCCTCTTTTTCAGAAATGAGGGAACTATTATTCTCGTATTCTCCGGTTAGTTGCTCATTTTCGGATAACAAGGATTCTTTCTGGGTTTTGATGCGTCTACCAGATGTATCAATCTCTTCAAGTTGGTTACTCTTTTGAAGATTAAATTGTGCTAACGCTTTTTCCCTTGTGACTGAAACTTGTTCCTCTGGGAGAACCTGACCACATGTTGGACATTCGCACTCATCGTTATGGACAAACTCTTTTTCGTTTAATTCCGTCCATTCTTGCCTCAGTTGTTGCAATTTCTTTTCCGTGGAAGTAATACTGTCATCATTGAATTTTTTCTTTTGTCTTAGATTAGATTGTTTGGACTCCAGCAGAGAGATAGCTGACTTTTCCTCTTGAATTTGCGCTTTCAGCTTGTATAATTCATCCTTCGTGCCCGCTTCATGTTGCTGTCTTATTTGTAGGAGCTCCAACTCGATTTCTTGAATTTCTCTCTGTTTCGTTGAAATAGCATTTCCATTTCGGATGTTGCTGATAATGTCTTGTTTTTCATCAATTTGCGAAGTGATTGTTTCAATCTGTTCCTCTAATGATGACTTTTCCAAGCCATCAACCGAAGGAAGGTTATGCTCTATTTCATCAATTCGGACTGGTATTTTGTCTAACTCTTTGTTTATCTCTGCCCTACGTGCAACAATAACTTTTCGATGATTCTCAATTGTGCGACCTTTTAGGATAGTCGGGAGTGAAGCAAGCTCTTTGTTAGAAGCAATTACATCTTCCTCTGTTACTTCCCCGCAAATTTCCAATAACGTGTTGCGTCGATCCTTCCAATGTAATTGATCATTGAAAAACGATGGGCTAGTTAACAATTTGAAAATATCCTCGTTCACGATGGACTCTACCTGGTCTAAGTAATCTTTCTTTTTAGAAGGCACACCATCAATGTAATAGTCAGTTGTATGACCTGAGAACTGTTTCTCTGCCCCTCCTCGCTTTTTGGTCCATTTCTCCGAATAGACTTTCCGAAGAGTAAGCTTTTGATCAGCTACTGAAAATGTAGCCTCAACCTCATGTTCGAGTCCGTGCAACTCTTTCCCCTTATTCAATGTTTTGATAGAGAAGTCTTTTTTGTTCTGGCTATCCTTATCAAAGAGCAACCACACAAAGGCATCGAATAGAGTCGTCTTTCCAGTAGCATTGTCACCGTATACTTTTACATTTTCACCGTGCACCTCAAGGGCGAATGACTTCACACCTTTGAAGTTTTTTAGCTCTAACCGATGAAGCGTAATGTTTTTCATTAAGCGCTAGCTCCCTTCTTCCCCAGTTGAACGTATTTCGTGAACTGGGCCTTGGTTTTAAATTGGAATACAGGCATGCCATTCTGCTTGATCGTGATTTGACCACCGGACTTTGTTAGTCTTTGTTGGTCAAATTTGTTACCACTAAAAACCAATTCAATCATCTTTTAATCTCCTCCTAATTGAGTTTTTTCGGTAATTAGGATAGAATATATTCAACTGAATTTTTCTACCCACTTACCTTGACTCGTGGCCCCACCACGGGTCATTTTTAGTGCTTTGTCGCACTGTCATAACCAGGAAGAAGTTAGTTAAGGGGGAACCATCAACCCTCCTAGTCATGACGGCAGGACAAAGTCTTGCCGAACATACGTGTGTATGTTATGATGAAATTGTTCGTATTACTAGTATGAAAAGCGGTAAGCTAACCCACTTAGCTTGCTGCTTTTTTTGTGCATTTTTTTAGTAATACATACTTCTCGAACTTAGTAAGTGCCAGCCAATGCTTTGCTTGAATCCTCATTGCTCGTCCCTCCTTATGATATGGACCGTTTAATCAAGGTGATATCAATTCCTCGTTTTGCTAAGTCCTCCACTGTTTGAGTTAAACGATCGTAATGTTCTTTTCTTTTTAGTAATTTTTCCACTGCTGATATTGAATTTAGAAAGTCAACCGCTGTAAGTTTCACTTCCTGTAGATCTCCAGTTGTCAATTTCTCTTCCATTCTTGCAATACAAGTTTTAGCTGCATGATATTCCCGAAGTGCATTTTGTAAATCATGAGCATGAAATTGTTCTTTTTTTAAAACCATGCAATAATCCCTCCTGCCAATATAGATAAAGCTTGAAGTAAAGTATTTATATCCACTCCACATAACATAGCTGCCACTGCCTCTGGCGCCCTTGTGGCTTGAAACCACCTAATTGCATCTGCTAATTTCAGTTCTAGATTGTCGTTTTCAAGCCTTGAGACCGCACTTCTAGATAAAAATATCTTTTCGGCCAATTCTTCTTGACTGTATCCAGCTTTCACCCTTAATTGACGGAGGATTTTTCCGAATGACATCGAAATCACCTCCCTCCTGTGTGCAGATTTTGCACATGTGCAGATTGTGGTCAGACAATACTTACCAAATCCATTAAAATTTATATATGAAGAAACTAGTAACTTACTAAGATACCTTCTTAGGAATCCAATTTTCTATGTATCTCAATGCTGTCTGGAGCTCCCTGCGTTTTAAATCTTTATAACTTGCAACACCGAAGCGATCTTTAATTTCTCTGTGGAGTTCCCGAAAGAATCTTGGCCGAATCTGAGGATCATCACAGAGATCGTAAACTTTTAATGCAATTCCTTTTTGAAGTCGTCGTTGCTCTCCAGAATCTAGCGTAATTTGTTCTTCCACTTTGTGATTTACATTATTAATGAGTTGTTTTAATTCTGCTTGTTCCTTGACAATGGATTCATGTCCTTCTACCAAGTCGGCTGTGGTCCTTAATACCGTGACAAGGGCTTGGTCCTTTGATAATGGGACCACATTACTTTTAACATGGTAGTATTCGTCAACAAGTTTTTCATAAGCGTCCCAAGCTAAATCAGTATTCAATGACTTAGCGTGCAACCAGGCACCCTTTTCTGTCCAGAGGTACAAAACCGACGTGAACTTTAGGCTGTCGTCAATTTGACGTGACCCTTTATATGTCTTTAACTCTTCACCCGTTAAGGCGAAATAATGTTTACCTTGAACATATCGTTCTGAGTTCCGTTGGAAATTTCTATTGATGATTTTGGTGTCAGTTCCAAATGATTCTGCAAGCTGAGAAGTGTTTAAGACACGCTGACCATCTTTCTCACAAACACTTAAATGTTGCATCTTATCTACCTCCTGGTGGGTCGTTTATTTACAGGGAAAATGTTTACATGTATCGATATTTAATTGCTTCTATGCAGAGCCTTTTATTTTCATCATCCAGATAGTCCATATCACTCAAATTGACTTTGTTTCTCTCATTGAAAAGATGAAGAGCTAAAGCTAACACAAATTTCTCACTTTCAGACCATGGTGCAGCTACTCTCTTTAATGCAGTCACTCGAACATCACCCGATACTAAGTCAAAATACTTAGTGTTGAAGACTAAAATTAGTTTGTAGTGATTTTGAAACAAGTGAATGGTACCACGCCAGTAACGATCGCTAAGCAGCTGAGGTGGGATACTCTTCATCCAATCGCCTCCCTATTGAAATAATTGGTATTTTGTTCAATCCAGTTAGAGTTTTGTTCGATCCATTTATAAACTAGGTCCCTTGGGTATCTAGCTTTTACCGCTTTAGACCTTGGAAAAGTAGGATCAGAAGTCATCTTCATTACAGTAGAATTTGCAATTTGAAACATATCTGCCAGATCTGAATTGGTCAGTAGCTCAGGGCGTGAGAATTTCTTCACTCCGTCTGATACACCCTGCTCGTATGCTTTCTGAATAACGGATTCCAAATGTAGTTCCAACAGCTTATCTTCAATTTCACGGATACTGTGCAAATGTTTCACCTCCCTATATGGCTTGTTATCTCCCCTTATGTGATACTTTTCATAGAAAGGGGGTGTTGAAATGAAATTGAACCCAGATTGTGTAAGAGATATTTTACTTACTATTGAAGATGTTGTTGATTTTGATAATGAATTTGAATACAACACTGGTGATTCATTTGAAAGATTAAGTCCATATAGCGACAAAGAAATTAGATATCACATTAGTCAATGTTATAAATCTGGTTATATCACCGAGTTGAACATTTATGGGAATAATCAAATTACTGTACAAGACCTTCATCCAAAAGGTCATGAGTTTTTAGCAAATATAAGAAACGATAATATTTGGAATAAAACTAAATCGAAAGCTAGTGAAGTCGGTTCCTTATCCCTGACCACGCTTGCTACAATTGCTGCAAACATCGTTAGTTCCATCTTGAGAGACAATCTTTGATAAATTTACATGCATTTTTATTTCCAGCTCTGCGTATTTTTTTTGCGCAGAGTTTGAAATTCGAAAATCAACAACACCTTTTAATTTCAAATCATCGAGAAGCATTACTTTGTTATTGATTTCTAGGTTGTGTCGTATTGACATCGATTCACCTCCTAGGTTGAATTTTGGAATTATTAAACCACTTCTCGCCCTTCGACTTCGCGTACCGCGTAGCGAGTGGGTAAAAAAATTTGATCTCTTTCAACGCCATATAAATTCGCAATTTGTGTAGCTCTATCTTCGCTTACTTGTCTCTGGCCATTTTCTATTTGAGATAAGTATCCACCTGAAATTCCTAATTTTTTCGCCGCGGATTCTATGGAATACTTAGCTTTTAATCTTGCTTGTTTTGGACCTCTCATTATTGATAACCACCTCCTAAGCTTTGCATAATGCGTTGTTATCTTTATATTACAATGCGATTCGCAAAGTGTCAACGCATTTTGCGAAGTTTTTAGGAAATTTATTTATTCTTTGCATTATGCGAAGTATAATTGTACTAAGAAGTGGGTGATTTTATATGGATAAAAAGAAATTTGGTTCTAGACTAAGAGAACTGAGAAAGAAACACACAAATTACACCATGAAGGAATTTGGCGCCATCTTTAACTTGGCAGAATCAACGATATCCGGTTATGAGAATGGGGCAAGAACTCCTGATATAGAAATATTACATAAGTTTGCAGATTACTTCGATGTTGACCTCGACTTTTTAACAGCACGCACTGAGAAGCCTGTTAATCAGATCAAAAAAGCAAAAGAAATATTGGATGATCCTAATACTCAGATAGCTGCTCGAGATGGAGACATGACAGAAGAGAAAGCACTTAAAGCTTTAGAATGGTTACTAGAAAAAGAGAAAGGGCGAAAGCCTGGGGATAGGCAGCCAAAAAAGAGATAGAGTGTACTGTAAAAGGGGGATTAAATTGAAAAAAAAATTTTTTTTAATAATGCTTATACTTTTTATCACAGGTTGTTCTAAAGAACCTAAGCAACTATCTTACGACAAAATAGAAGGTTTACCTTTAAATGAACAAGTTGATTCTATAATAAAAAACACTGATCTTATTGAACAATACGAGATAGTAATAGATGAAAGTTCTGTTGCCATAGTCTATCCAGCTGAGTACATTTCCGACAGTAGATTAACACTTGATAATAGTAAAGAAAGCTTCCCTAATGTAGCTATGACTTTTGTTGAACATTTAGAGATTCTAAATTTAGATGAAATAGTAATCACATCTTACGAGCCCTCTGATACTGAAATGACTGGATTAACAAAGGTTTCTGCTTTTTTCACAAAAGAAACAATTGATGGGTTAGATTTTGAAAAATGGAAAGAAGAAAAAAAGGACTATCCACATAGATTTTATAGATATTCAGACGGTTACTTAATTAGAGGGACTGTCTGGGACAAGCTAGATGAGGAAACTCAAGAAGTAATAGGGAATGCATCTAAAAATGCGGTTAATTCAGATAGTCAGTTTTGGGAATATTATGGGGATTACGTGGAGTAATAGAAGAAAAACCGGTAAAAACGATTCTCTTTAGGTACATAATAATGAGTTTTTATTAAAAAGTCCAATTAACACTGGGCTTTTCATTTAAAGGTTAAACCGAACATACATTCCCTTGTTAGGAGCGATATTATGATTTACCAGATGACACCTCTAGAAGAAAAAATACGAGACATTTATTTGCAGGCAGGAATTGACTCTCCTTCTAACACCATTATGTATGACTTTGCTCAACACTATGAGATATGGATTCACACTTACCCTGGACCAAGTCGAGTATTAAAAAGAAATGGACTATATAGCATTTTATTGAACGACTCGATTTCAAAGGAAGAACAGTGGGAAGATTTCGGCCATGAGATGGGTCATGTAATTAAACATGTAGGCAACCAACTTGTTTTCAATCAATCATTCAAAGAGCTTCAAGAATTTCAAGCAAATAGTTTTATGTACCACTTCTGTGTTCCTACATTTATGTTGCTAAAGGATGAAATAAAATTAGATTCAGTTTTCCATAATGAAATTGATTATATTAGTCAAACCTTTAACGTTACAAAGTCTTTTGCTAAAAAAAGGATGAGCCATTTTAGGAACCAATGCCTCCTAGCAAAATCAGATGCAGAACACCGGGCCTATATGGAATCTCGCCATCCAAAAGCAGGACCTTACATGCCCGAAACTGTTGAAGCATTAAGGAAATTAGAAACAATTATTGAAAAAAGGAAGGAGAAAAATCATGCCTAAACAAATCTTAGATTATCAATATATAGATGGTGAATTAGCACCCCATTATTATATTCTTCAGTTATACCCTAATGAAATAAACTGGGATAAGAATGTTTTTTATTTCGACCTAAGCCCACCTATATACTCCCAAGAGTACAGTGAACTTAATGAAACCTTATTAGGTTGCAGTGTGACTATTACCGATCTAATTGTAAACAATGAGTTTCCTAGTCGGTTAGGGATAAATTTAAGATCACTAAAGAGAAGACTTCTTCCGGACATAGATGAGCTAAGTTTTATCCAGCAATTTATTATTTACGCTCCAGATTTAGATTTTATTATTGCTAGAATACCTGAAGAACAATCTAAAACATTCTACGTACAAAGTTGTAAATAATATGAATTTAAAAAGCGATTTAGAAAAGCTAATTGCGGTTTACTTTAACGGAGAAAACTACGTTTATGATGGGATAGAGTTTAATCGAGAAGAATCTAGAATAATTGTAAAAAGTTTGCTCCACACGCTAGAACTAATTGAACTTATAGAAGAAAGAAGTAAAAGGAAGTGATTACTTGGCCTCTTATCAAAAATACAAGACAAAGCAAGGCGAAAAGTGGATGTTTAAATTGATTGTAGGTATAGATCCTGGTACTGGCAAAAAGATCATGACTACTCGAAGAGGTTTTAAAACTAAAAAGGAAGCTCAAGCTGCCTACCTTAATTTGAGACAAGAAATAGAATCTGGACTCCATGTGAAACAATCATTAACTTATGAGGATGTGTTTAAAGAATGGTGGGGTATCCATTCCCGAACAATTAAGCCAAGTACTATATACTCCAAACAGTCTAAGTTTAGAAAGCATATTTTACCTAGGTTTGGAAAGTTAAAAATCAAAGATATTTCTAAAGGGTATTGTCAGAGAATGATTAATGACTTATCCAATGAAATTGACTCTGTAAATGATATAAAAATTCAAGCTAGCCTTGTATTTAAATATGCAATCAAAATGGATTACATTTTAAAAAATCCAATGGAATATGTAACAATTCCTAAAAAGGAAGAATCTTTCTTGGCAAAATCAGAAGAAAGAAATTATTGGACAAAGAATGAAATAAGAGAATTTCTGATTCTGGCAAAAAAGCATATGTCACAACAAAACTTCATCATGTACTATTTACTTATTTACACTGGGATGAGAAAAGGTGAACTTATTGCCTTGACCTGGGATGACATCGATTTAAATGAGCAAACAATTAATATAAATAAGACCATGTTTTTTGAAAAAGGAAAGGAAATTATTCAAACTGCAAAAAAATATGCTTCCAATAGAAAGATAGACATCGATAGTCAAACCGCCAAACATCTTTTTAATTGGAGAACAAAGCAGAAAGAAGCACTTTTGGCAGATGGGATTGTCAGCAAGCCCCCCAACGTCCTCCTAAGAGCCAATATGCGCCCAATTAGACTTGCGTATCCAAATGAGCTTTTAAACAGTTTTATGACTGTATATGACCTTCACAGAATTACTATTCATGGATTACGCCATACCCACGCATCTATGCTTTTTGAAGCAGGTGCAAGTATAAAAGAAGTACAAGTTAGATTAGGTCATAAAGATATACAAACAACCATGAACATATATACTCACGTTACAAAAACAATGTCTAAGAAGACTGCTGAAAACTTCCTGAATTACATGCAATTAGAATAAAATAGGTCAAAATTTGGTCAAAACTTAATTTTCCCCATAAAAAAGCCCTTCAAACATAACTGCTTGAAGGGCTTTAAGTGTTGATCTATTAACGTTTTGAGAACTGAGGTGCACGACGAGCACCCTTAAGTCCGTATTTTTTACGCTCTTTCATACGCGCGTCACGAGTTAGGAACCCTGCACGCTTTAAAGTAGCACGGAACTCAGGATCAGCTTGCAATAATGCACGAGCGATTCCGTGACGGATCGCACCAGCTTGACCAGTGTATCCTCCACCGTCAACGTTTACCAATACATCGTAGTTACCTTCTGTTTCAGTAACTGCCAATGGTTGTTTAACAACGTTACGTAGAGCTTCGAATGGGATGTAGTTTTCGATATCACGATCGTTGATCACGATTTGTCCGTTACCAGGAACTAGACGTACACGAGCAACGGAGCTTTTACGACGACCTGTGCCGTAGTATTGTACTTGTGCCAAAGTTATACCCTCCTTATTAATTAACCGCGAAGTTCGTAAACTTCAGGTTGTTGTGCTTGGTGTGGATGCTCGCTTCCAGCATACACATTCAATTTTTTAGCTTGCTGACGGCCAAGACTTCCTTTTGGAAGCATGCCTTTGATTGCTAGTTCTAACATCTTTGTAGGATAGTTAGTACGCATTTCCAAAGCCGTTCTTTGTTTTAATCCACCTGGGTGCATTGTGTGACGGTAGTAGATCTTGCCGTTCAACTTGTTACCAGTTAAGTGGATTTTTTCTGCATTGATAATGATTACATGATCTCCAGTGTCTACGTTTGGAGTAAAAGTTGGTTTATGTTTACCACGTAAAATGGATGCAACTTCACTTGCAAGACGACCCAAAGTTTGACCTTCAGCGTCAACCACGTACCATTTACGATTAATTTCGCTAGCTTTCGCCATAAACGTTGTACGCATTAAATTTCCCTCCTAAAAAAAATAAAGCTTTTATTTTTCATTTCTTAATATATTTTATTCATCACGATGAAACTCTTCCGGGGCTTGATCGTGGGGTTAAAATACATACCATGTGATATCTTATCGCTTTTTTGCCAGATTGTCAAGAAAATGTTACACCAGGATTAGTTGTCATCATAATCCACGTTCCAAAGGTATAAACCGTGTGCCGGAGCCGTTTTTCCCGCTTCTCCACGATCTCTTGCTTCAAGTATCGTATAAATATCCTTTGGTAATTTTTTACCCTGCCCAATTTCCAGTAAAGTTCCGACGATGATTCTCACCATGTTATACAAAAAACCGTTCCCGACTACACGGAACTCCAGCCCATCGCCTTCTTTCACGGCTTCAAGCGAGTATATCTTCCTCACCTTATCCTCCACTTCCGTCTTTGCCGAACAGAAGCTTGTAAAGTCGTGTTCACCAATAAAATGCCCGCATGCCTCCTGTACCGCTTCCAGATCTAGTGAGAATGGATAATGGAATACATGGTCCCGGTCAAACACATTAAAGTCTTTTGACAGGCTGACCTTATATCGATATTCCTTCTTCACTACATCAAAACGTGCATGAAAGGAGCCTGCGACCGACTCCACCTTCTTTACCCAAATATCCTTTGGAAGGTGAGCATTCAACGCCTTCTGCCAGGCTACCTCTGGAATATGGAGAGACGAATCAAAGTGCAGCACCTGACCCACTGCATGGACCCCTGCATCTGTGCGTCCAGACGCGGAGACCTTAACCTCTGCCCCCTTGTGGATGCGTGACAGGGCCCGCTGCACCTCAAGCTGGACGGTGCGCTTTTCTTTTTGTATTTGATAGCCTTCAAACAGTGCCCCATCATAGGAAATGGTGCATTTTAATCTATTCATCACATCTAACTCCATTATGTTCGGATAAGAACCAAGATAAACGTCAAGACAGCCAAAGTCACCATCAGCATGGTATCCTTCATCTGCCACTCCAGCAAGCGGAATTTCGTCCTTCCTTCGCCGCCCTTATAGCCGCGTGCCTCCATCGCTGTGGCAAGCTCCTCAGCGCGTTTGAACGCACTGATGAACAAAGGGACAAGCAATGGCACCAAAGCCTTCACACGCTCCTTCAGAGGCCCTACAGTAAAATCTGCACCCCTTGCGCTTTGTGCCTTCATGATTTTATCCGTTTCCTGCATCAACGTCGGGATAAAACGCAAGGAAATCGACATCATTAGAGCAAGTTCGTGCACAGGAACCCCAATCTTTTTAAAAGGACCAAAAAGGGTCTCCATTCCATCTGTTACCTCAATCGGCGTAGTAGTGAGCGTCAGGATCGTCGTGATAGTAATCAAGAATAAGAATCTCAGGGAAATGAAAATTGCCTGCATGATCCCTTCCTCATATACCTGGACAAACCCCACTTCAAACAGAAGGGTCCCCTGCTTTGTCAAAAACACATGAAACAGCATGGTAAATAGAATTATCCAGATGATCGGCTTCAACCCTTTCAAAATGAAGGGGATGGGAATCCTCGTCAACAAAACTACTATCAACGTGAAAGCCCCAAGCAGTCCATAGCCCCATACACTATTGGCCAGGAATACAACCATCACGAATATAAAAACAAGGAGCAGCTTCGCCCTAGGATCCATCCGGTGAATGAGGGATGTACCGGGCACATATCGTCCGATGATCAAGTTATTCATCATGAGCGAGCACCCCCGTCCTTCCCTTTCAGTCGGGATGCAATGCTATTTGCTACTTCTTCAACAGTAAGACAGACCTCACTGAATTCCCCATCGAGACGATCTCCGAGCTCTTTCATGAAAAGGACCGTCTCAGGAACATCCAATCCAAGCTTTTGAATCTCCTCCGCTTGTCCGAAAATCTCTCTTGGAGTTCCTTTCAACCCCACCGTCCCCTTGTTCATCACCATGATGGTATCTGCATATTTCGCTGCATCCTCCATGCTGTGCGTGACTAAGATTGTTGTGAGATTTTGTTCCTTATGCAGCTTATAAAATAAATCCATGATTTCTTTACGTCCACGAGGGTCCAGACCCGCAGTCGGTTCATCTAACACTAAAACCTCAGGACGCATGGCAAGCATCCCGGCAATGGCCACCCTTCGCATCTGGCCACCACTAAGGTCGAAAGGGGAGGATTCCAGGTACTTCTCAGGTAAACCTACCAACTTTAAAGCCTCTCTTGAACGTCTTTTTGCTTCTTCTTCTGGTACACCAAAATTTATCGGACCAAAGCACACATCCTTTTCGACCGTTTCATCGAATAATTGGTGCTCTGGAAACTGAAAAACAATCCCTACCTTTTTACGGATAGCCTTGATGTTTTTTTCCTTCTTGTTAGCTTGCAAGGTAATATCCCCTACCTGGATGCTTCCTTTGGTAGGTCTGAGCAACCCATTTAGATGCTGCAAAAGCGTCGACTTACCAGAACCGGTATGGCCTATTATCGCTGTATAAGAGTTCTCAGGGATATTCATGTCGACATCGAAAAGGGCAATCCGTTCAAACGGGGTATTCACCTGATAGCGATGCTCTAAATCTTTGATTGTAATTTCCATAACTCATCCATCAACCTTTCCCTGTTCGTCGGATCCGTTTCAAACTCTATACCCAATTCCATGAGTTTGTTTGCCAAGATGATAGGAAAAGGCAAATCAAGACCTATCTCCACAAGCTTTTCTCCCATTTTGAAAATTTCATCAGGGGTACCCTCGCCAAACACTTCTCCTGCATTCATCACAATGATGCGATCAGCCCTTGCTGCTTCCTCCAGGTCATGGGTAATGGATATCACCGTTACCCCGACTTCCTGTCTAAGCTCCTCTATCGTATCGATCACTTCTTTTCTACCGATAGGGTCGAGCATACTTGTTGCTTCATCTAGAATGATAATGGATGGTCGTAGCGCAATTAGTCCTGCGATGGCTACACGTTGCTTTTGACCACCTGAAAGTTGATGTGGCTCTTGGGTTAAAAAAGATTCCATCCCGACTTTTTGAATCCCCTCTGCCACCCGCGTCAGCATTTCTTCGCGTGGGACGCCAATATTTTCTAAACCAAACGCAACATCATCCTCCACCGTCGATCCCACAAATTGATTATCCGGATTTTGAAAGACCATGCCTACTTGTCTTCTGATATCCCAGATAGTCTCCTCTGTCAACCTTACCCCTTGGACCATGACTGTACCTTCTGTCGGCAATTGCAGCCCGTTCAGGATTCTGGCCAATGTGGACTTGCCGGAGCCGTTATGACCAACGATCGCTGTCCATTCTCCCTGTTCCACTTTTAGGTTGATATTCTGTAACGTATCTTCTTCTTGGTTGGCGTAGCGGAAGGACAAGTCCTTCACTTCTAAGATGGCCATCGAAAATACAACTCCTCTCTTCTCCGCTTAACTGACTCATTCTATTATAGCCTTATCTTAACAAAAAGGCTCTTCACTTAACACGCAGTGATTGGGATACTGGTTTTACTCCCTTGTTGCTTTGCGTTCCAGGTGTTCGCTTTCCGCGGGAAGGTGTTTGAGCCTCCTCACTTCGTTGCGGGGTCTCAACCAACCTTTACTCCCCCGCAGGAGTCTCACACCTTGCACTCCAAGCAACAGGGGATTACTGCTTCCCCCTCAAGGTTAGTAAGATATCAAGCCTAATCTTTAGACAGACGTGGAATCTCTAAACCTACATTTAATGAGATTTATAGCTGGTGATTGTAGCACAGGGCGAAGACTCCTTCGGGAGATGGTGCTTGGTTGAGACCCCGCAGGCAAAGCAGAGGAGGCTCCCCAAGCGCCCCGAGGAAAGCGAAGCCCAGTGCGGAAATCACCAGCGGCGTTAAAAAGAATCCCAAAATAAATAGACAAAAAAATAAAGGGCTTAGATCAGTCATTACAACTGTCCGCCCTTATTTATGACTGACTATAGCAAGCTGAAAGACTCGTTTCCTCCTCTTTCACCCACTATCATCTAATATATATTATACAAGTTCAATGATTACCATTGGAGCTCCGTCACCACGACGAGGTCCGACTTTCATGATACGAGTGTATCCACCTTGACGCTCTTCATAACGTGGAGCGATATCAGCGAATAATTTTTGAACTGCATCTTGACCAGTTTCTTCGTTAGCAACCTCGTGACGAACGTAAGATGCTGCTTGACGACGAGCGTGCAAGTCACCACGTTTACCAAGAGTGATCATTTTCTCTACTAAAGAACGTAATTCTTTCGCACGTGCTTCAGTAGTTTCAATGCGCTCGCTGATGATCAAGTCAGTAGTCAAGTCACGTAACATTGCTTTACGCTGTGCGCTAGTACGACCTAATTTTCTGTATCCCATGTTGATGTTCCCTCCTTCTGTAGAAAGTCATGAAACGTTCAAACACATAAAGATGCCTAGTTTTACGATTGTAAACTAGTCATCTTTACGCAGGCCAAGACCAAGCTCTTCTAATTTGTGCTTGACTTCTTCTAAAGACTTACGGCCTAAGTTGCGAACTTTCATCATATCTTCTTCTGTTTTATTTGCAAGTTCTTGAACAGTGTTGATGCCAGCACGCTTCAAGCAGTTGTAAGAACGAACAGATAAATCTAGTTCTTCGATAGTCATCTCAAGAACTTTCTCTTTCTGATCCTCTTCTTTTTCAACCATGATTTCCGCGTTTTGCGCTTCATCTGTCAAACCTACAAATATATTTAAATGCTCAGTTAAAATCTTTGCCCCAAGTGCTACTGCTTCTTGTGGACCGTTACTACCATCTGTCCATACATCTAATGTAAGCTTGTCATAGTTAGAGACTTGGCCTACACGTGTATTTTCAACATAATAAGAAACGCGGGAAACTGGAGTAAAGATGGAGTCAATCGGAATAACACCGATCGGTTGATCTTCACGTTTGTTTCCGTCCGCTGTTACATATCCACGACCGCGCTTTGCGGTGAAACGGATACGCAGGTGAGCGTCCTTCGCCAACGTAGCGATATGAAGGTCAGGATTAAGGATCTCAACATCGCTGTCATGAGTAATGTCAGCAGCCGTTACAGCACCTTCACCTTGTACATCAATCTCTAACGTCTTCTCATCATCTGAATAGATTTTTAATGCTAGCTTCTTAACGTTCAAAATAACTGTTGTAACATCTTCAACGACGCCTTCAATTGTTGAGAACTCATGCAGTACACCATCTATTTGGATAGATGTTACAGCGGCACCAGGAAGTGAGGATAAAAGAATACGACGTAAGGAGTTACCCAAAGTTGTTCCATATCCACGCTCAAGTGGCTCGACGACGAATTTACCATAGTTGGCGTCATCGCTGATTTCAACCGTTTCGATTTTTGGTTTTTCAATTTCTAACATTCATAACCCTCCTTCAAAACGTCGAAACCCCGGAAAGACATAAGATGTCTAACCGAAATTCCCCATAGGTATGTCCCGATTGTGCACAACAACAACATTTAATTTATCTCTGTATAATTAAACTGTATCATCAGCCATTATTGACATGTATACAAAATCTATACAGACAAATTAAACACGGCGACGTTTTGGTGGACGGCAACCGTTATGAGGTACCGGGGTTACGTCTCTGATAGCAGTTACATCAAGACCAGCTGCTTGTAAAGCACGGATTGCTGCTTCACGACCAGCACCAGGGCCTTTTACTGTAACTTCAAGAGTTTTCAAACCGTGCTCCATGCAAGCTTTTGCAGCAGTTTCAGCTGCCATTTGCGCTGCGAATGGAGTGGATTTACGAGAACCTCTGAATCCAAGAGCACCTGCACTAGACCACCCAATTGCATTTCCATGAGCGTCAGTGATCGTTACGATCGTGTTATTGAATGTAGAACGGATATGCGCGATACCTTGTTCAATATTCTTTTTCACACGGCGTTTACGTGTATTAGTTTTGCGTGCCATTTTAACTTACCTCCTTACTTACTTAAATTATTTCTTTTTGTTCGCTACAGTACGACGAGGTCCTTTACGTGTACGAGCGTTGTTTTTAGTGTTTTGACCGCGAACCGGTAAACCACGACGGTGACGAAGACCACGGTAGCAACCGATCTCGATTAGACGTTTAATGTTAAGAGATACTTCACGACGAAGGTCACCCTCAACTTTAATTTTATCTACAACATCACGAATTTTCCCTAATTCTTCTTCCGTTAAGTCGCGAACGCGAGTGTCTTCAGAAACACCTGCTTCAGCTAAAACTTTCTCAGCTGTGGAACGACCGATACCGAAAACGTATGTTAATGAAATTACAACGCGCTTGTCGCGAGGAACATCAACACCAGCAATACGTGCCATATATGCGCACCTCCCTCAAGTTATCCTTGTTTTTGTTTGTGTTTCGGGTTTTCACAAATAACCATGACTTTACCTTTTCTACGAATAACTTTACATTTTTCGCAGATTGGCTTAACAGATGGTCTCACTTTCATCTTATATTACCTCCCTGATAGTACGGAGTGCTAAAATAGGTTTATTTAAAACGATACGTAATTCTACCGCGTGTTAAATCGTATGGAGAAAGCTCCACCGTTACTTTATCTCCTGGTAGGATCCGAATAAAGTGCATACGTATTTTCCCAGATACATGGGCCAACACAGTATGACCATTTTCCAATTCTACTTTAAACATAGCATTTGGTAAAGTCTCAGTGACCGTACCTTCTACTTCAATTACATCGTCTTTCGCCATTAATTAAGTTCTCCCTTCTTCAAATCAGTAACAAGCTCATTAACAAATTTGGTCAGTGCAAAACGCAGCTTTCCATTTGTCACACGGCCTGTTTCCTTCATACTGTTCTGAACTTCTGGAGACACGTAATCAAAAAATTCAAGATGATGAATGTTCTTTTTCTTTGGGCGGTCAAACTTCCGCTTGTCTCCATCCGCTAGGACGACAAAACGCTCATCAAGAATTTTAATAATTACGGCATACTGTCCGGCATCTCTGCCTTGAGTAATCGAAACAATTTGGCCTACTTGCAAAGTCGAATTGGATTCGATCAAGCAATATCACCTCTTAGGCTTTTGTTAAGATCTCGTAGCCTGTTTCTGTAATAGCGACCGTATGTTCAAAATGAGCACACATTTTACCGTCAACAGTAACAACAGTCCAGTCATCTGCTAGCGTTTTTACGTAGCGGGTGCCTGCATTGACCATTGGTTCAATTGCAAGAACCATACCAGGTTTTAACCGTGGACCTTTGTTAGGAGGTCCATAATGAGGAATTTGTGGGTCTTCATGTAAGTCTTGACCAATTCCATGCCCTACATACTCTCTTACGATTGAAAAATCGTGACCTTCCGCATACGTTTGAATCGCATGGGAAACATCAGAGAGACGAGCGCCCGGCTTTACTTCCTTGATGCCTTCATACAATGATTGTTCCGTGACTTCAAGTAATCGCTTTGTTTCATCGGATATGTTACCTACAGCATACGTCCAAGCGGAGTCTCCGTGGTAACCATTATACTTAGCACCAATATCTATGCTAATGATATCTCCGTCTTTCAATACACGATCGCCCGGAATACCATGAACAAGTTCTTCATTGACAGAAGCGCAGATGCTTCCGCGAAAACCATTATACCCCTTAAACGAAGGAATTGCATCATGTTTGCGTATGAATTTCTCAGCAATATCATCCAATTGCTTCGTTGTTACACCAGGTACAATATGTTTTTTCAATTCTTGATGTGTCAGTGCAACGATTTTACCTGCTTCTCTCATGATTTCAAGTTCACGAGGGGTTTTACAGATGATCATTACGACTGTCCTCCAAGAAGCTCTTCTATATCAGCGAATACTTTGTCAATCGCTTGTTGGCCATCAATGTTGCGAAGATAACCCTTGGACTTGTAGAAGTCCAGTAATGGCTTAGATTGTTTAACGTTCACTTCAAGACGGTTACCCACTGTCTCTTCGTTGTCATCAGCACGTTGGTAAAGCTCTCCTCCACATTTGTCACAAACACCATCTTTAGCAGGTGGGTTGAATACCAAATGGTAAGTGGCTCCACAATCTTTACAAATACGACGTCCTGTTAAACGCTCCATCAAAATGCTTTGGTCGACATTGACATTGATGACAAAGTCAATTTTACGACCAAGTTCTTCTAGCACCTGCTCTAGGGCATCAGCCTGGGGAACCGTTCTTGGGAAGCCATCCAACAAAAAGCCGTCCTTGCAATCTTCTTTTTCTAATCTTTCACGAACGATACCGATCGTTACTTCATCCGGAACAAGCTGACCTTGATCCATGAAAGACTTAGCTTTCATGCCCAGTTCAGTTTCTTCCTTCATAGCAGCACGAAACATATCTCCAGTAGAGATATGAGGGATATTGTACTTTTCGACAATTCGTTCTGCTTGAGTACCTTTACCGGCACCCGGAAGTCCCATTAGAACTAAATTCATCTTTTTGCCCCCTCAGTATCTTGTGAAGTATATTGGGATAATGTTATCCCAATTACTTCATTACTTGATAAACCCTTTATAATGACGCTTCACTAACTGGCTTTCTAGCTGCTTCATCGTCTCAAGTGCAACACCCACGACGATCAATAGACTAGTTCCACCAATCTGCACTGCTGCAGGAAGGCCGGCAAAGCTCATAAAGAGGATAGGTAGGATAGAAATAGCTGCCAAGAACAGTGCGCCGACAAAAGTCAGACGATAGATGATCTTTGTCAGATATTCCTGTGTATTTACACCAGGACGAATTCCTGGGATATATCCGCCTTGTTTCTTTAGGTTTTCTGCCATCTGCTCAGGATTGGACTGAACAAATGTGTAGAAGTAAGTGAAGGCAATGATAAGTCCTACATATACAACCATACCGATCGGATTCGTATAGTCAAAAGAACTAATGATCCATCTTGTCACGGCATTCTCGTTAAAGAATGAAGCGATAGTCGGTGGTGTAATGATAAAGGAAACAGCAAAGATAACAGGTATTACCCCTGCAGCATTAACCTTCAATGGTAAGTGTGTAGTGTGTCCCCCACCAGTAGGAGCGCGACCCGCCATCTTCTTCGCATACTGAATCGGAATCTTACGTAACGCTTGCTGGATGAAGATGACACCTACGATAACCGCTAAGATAGCAAGTACGATCAGAGCGACAATCACAAGATTTAAGAACAACTGATCACCAGCATCCTGGATCAAAGAAGCGTAAATCTGGTTTGCGCCTGTCGGGATTGCAGATACGATACCAGCGAAGATCAGAATGGAGATTCCGTTACCTACGCCGTGTGCCGTGATTTGCTCACCAAGCCACATTAAGAATGCAGTTCCTGCTGTTAACACTACCGCTATAAGCAGGTAAGTAGTGATAGTCGGATTTGAAATCAATTGACCATTGGCCATTGTGTTAAATCCGATTGACATACCGATTGCCTGGATGAAACCAAGTACAATGGTAAAATACCTAGTGAATTGAGCTAATTTGCGACGTCCAGCTTCTCCTTGTTTTGACCACTCCGTAAACTTCGGAACAACATCCATTTGTAAAAGTTGTACAATGATGGATGCTGTGATGTATGGCATTACACCCATGGCAAGAATAGAGAAGTTCTGAAGAGCTCCACCACCAAAAGTATTCAGGATACCAAATACACTAAGTTCATCTTGGAATTTCAAAATGTCAGCGTTCACCCCTGGTACTGGGATAAACGTACCGATACGGAAAATTACTAACATTAGTAGGGTGAAGACAATTTTCTTTCTTATATCACCCACGCGCATAAAATTGGAGAATGTCTGGAACATTAAATCACCTCAACTGAACCGCCAGCTGCTTCGATCGCTTCCTTAGCTGCTGAGGAGAATTTATGAGCACGAACTGTAAGCTTTTTCTCGATAGAACCGTTACCCAATACTTTAAGACCAGCGTTTAATTTGCTAACTAAACCTGTTTCAAGAAGTAATTCAGGAGTAACTTCAGTTCCTTCGTCAAAGCGGTTTAAAGTGTCAAGGTTGATGATTGCATACTCTTTACGATTGATGTTCGTGAATCCGCGCTTAGGTAAGCGTTGGAATAGAGGTGTTTGACCACCTTCGAATCCAGGACGAACGCCACCGCCTGAGCGTGCATTTTGACCTTTATGACCTTTACCAGAAGTTTTTCCGTTACCAGAACCAGTTCCGCGACCTACACGGTTGCGTTCTTTACGAGAACCTTCGTTAGGTTTTAACTCATGAAGTTTCATTGTGGCACCTCCTTATTTAAAAAAACCATTTATATTTATTGCTCTTTCACAGTAACAAGGTGAGATACCTTGTTAATCATTCCACGGATAGCTGTGTTATCCTCATGGACAACTGTTTGGTGCATCTTTTTCAAACCTAGAGTTTGAACAGTCACACGTTGATCTTGTGGACGACCGATTACACTGCGAGTGAGGGTGATTGCCAATTTGTTCGCCATTTTGTTTCCCTCCTTATCCTAACAGTTCTTCTACCGTTTTACCACGCAATTTAGCAACGTCCTCTGCACGTTTCAATTGCTTTAATCCGTTAAGTGTTGCACGGATCATGTTGATTGGTGTGTTAGATCCTAAAGATTTAGAAAGGATGTCTTGAACACCCGCTAACTCAAGTACCGCACGAACTGGTCCTCCAGCGATAACCCCTGTACCTTCAGAAGCAGGCTTCAATAGGATTTCACCAGAACCGAACTCGCCAAGTACTTGATGAGGAATTGTTGTACCAACGATAGGCACAGCAACCAAGTTCTTTTTCGCATCTTCAATTGCTTTACGGATTGCTTCAGGTACTTCTTGAGCTTTACCAGTACCAAAACCAACATTACCGTTTTTATCTCCTACTACTACAAGAGCAGCAAAGCGGAAACGACGTCCACCTTTTACTACTTTAGCAACGCGATTAACCGTAACTACGCGTTCTTCAAGTTCTAATTTGTTTGGATCAATACGACGCATTAGTGTCCCTCCTTTGTCGATTAAAATTCTAGACCAGCCTCACGTGCAGCATCTGCTAATGCTTTTACACGGCCGTGATATAAGTATCCACCGCGGTCGAATACTACTGATTTGATGCCTTTTTCCATTGCGCGCTTTGCAACTAATTCTCCAACTGCTTTCGCGGACTCAACGTTGCTACCGTTAGCTGTTACATCTTTGTCAAGTGTAGAAGCACTTGCGATTGTTACAGCATTTGTATCGTCGATCACTTGAGCGTAAATGTGTTGGTTGGAACGGAACACATTCAAACGTGGACGAGTTGCAGTTCCTGATAACTTAGCACGAACACGAGTGTGTCTTTTCTTACGAGTAGAATTCTTATCAGGTTTTGTAATCATCGTACAGTCACTCCTTTCTATCTGCTTATGCCGTATTACTTAGCAGTTTTACCTTCTTTACGACGTACATGTTCACCTTCATAACGAATACCTTTACCTTTGTAAGGCTCTGGTGGGCGAACGTCACGAATGTTAGCTGCTAAAGCACCTACGCGCTCTTTATCAATACCTTTAATAACGATCTTCGTGTTTGCCGGTACTTCCACTTCAATCCCTTGTTCAGGAGTGATTTCAACTGGATGAGAGTAACCAACGTTAAGAACTAGTTTGTTGCCTTGCTTAGAAGCACGGTAACCAACCCCGATAAGTTCCAATCCTCTTTCGAAACCGTTTGTTACACCTTGAACCATGTTGTTTAAAAGTGCACGAGTTGTTCCGTGGATTGTACGGTGTTCTTTGCTATCAGAAGGACGTACTACTGTTAATACGTTCTCTTCCACTGTAATAGCCAATTCTTGGCTGAATGTACGAGTTAATTCACCTTTAGGACCTTTTACGGTAACTGTGTTGTTGTCGTTTGTAATTGTAACCCCAGTTGGGATTTCAATAGGTTTTTTACCTACACGTGACATAGTTACACCTCCGTTCATTTAAAGAAATTTATTACCAAACGTATGCTAATACTTCTCCACCAGCTTGTTTTTGACGAGCTTCTTTGTCAGTGATTACACCTTGAGAAGTAGAGATGATCGCAATACCTAAACCGTTTAATACACGAGGTACTTCATTTGCTTTTGCATATACACGAAGACCAGGCTTACTGATACGCTTAAGACCAGTAATTACACGCTCGTTGTTAGCACCGTATTTCAAGAAAATACGAATGATACCTTGTTTGTTGTCTTCGATAAATTCTACGTCACGTACGAAACCTTCACGCTTTAAGATTTCAGCAACTTCTTTTTTGATTGTAGAAGCAGGAAGTTCTAGCTTCTCGTGACGTACCATGTTCGCATTGCGGATGCGAGTAAGCATATCTGCAATAGGATCTGTCATAACCATTTAATTTACCTCCTTCCCAATTATCGGGTTTTACCAACTTGCTTTTTTAACGCCAGGAATTTGGCCTTTATAAGCTAATTCACGGAAACAAATACGGCAAAGCTTGAACTTACGGATTACAGAGTGGGGACGTCCACAACGTTCGCAACGAGTATAAGCTTGCACATTATGTTTAGGTGTGCGTTTTTGTTTCGCAATCATTGATTTTTTAGCCACATTTTCGCCTCCCTCTACCACACGCTGGTATTATTTTTGGAATGGCATTCCGAATGATGTTAAAAGCTCACGAGCTTCTTCATCAGTGTTAGCAGTAGTAACGATAACGATATCCATACCACGAACCTTGCTAACTTTATCGTAATCAATTTCAGGGAAGATAAGCTGTTCTTTCACTCCAAGAGTGTAGTTTCCACGACCGTCGAAAGACTTCTTGGAGATTCCACGGAAGTCACGTACACGTGGTAGGGAAACAGATACTAACTTATCTAGGAATTGGTACATACGCTCACCGCGTAATGTAACTTTCGCTCCGATAGGCATTCCTTCACGAAGACGGAAACCAGCGATAGATTTTTTTGCTCTTGTAACAACAGGTTTTTGACCAGTGATAGCAGTTAACTCTTCAACAGCTGCATCTAGAGCTTTGGAGTTTGCTACCGCATCACCAACACCCATGTTGATAACGATTTTCTCAAGCTTTGGAGCTTGCATCACGGATTTATAGTTAAACTTGCCCATTAGAGCAGGAATAATTTCGCTTTGATACTTTTCTTTTAGGCGGTTCATCAAAAGTACCTCCTTTCTTCAACGTTCTATTTATCTAATTGTTCACCTGATTTTGTTGCAACACGTACTTTTTTACCGTCTACTACCTTGTATCCTACACGAGTCGGTTCACCGGACTTAGGATCTAAAGGCATAACGTTTGATACATGAATAGGTGCCTCACGGTTGATGATTCCACCTTGAGGGTTTTCTTGAGATGGTTTAGCGTGCTTTTTGATCACGTTGATTCCTTCTACAAGAACACGGTCTTTCTTAGGATAAGATTCAAGAATCACTCCTTGCTTACCTTTATCCTTACCAGAGATAACTACAACTTTATCACCTTTTTTGACATGCATCCTTTCGCACCTCCTTGACAAACATCTTTTCTATTTATTACAGAACTTCTGGAGCTAAAGATACAATCTTCATGTAGTTGTTGTCACGTAGTTCACGTGCAACAGGGCCGAAGATACGAGTTCCACGAGGGCTCTTATCATCTTTGATGATTACGCATGCGTTCTCATCGAAACGGATGTATGAACCGTCATTACGGCGAACTCCACGCTTTGTACGTACTACTACAGCTTTCACTACGTCACCTTTTTTAACAACGCCTCCTGGTGTTGCTTGTTTCACTGTACAAACGATTACATCACCAATGTTAGCGTAGCGACGACCAGATCCACCTAGTACTTTAATAGCAAGCACTTCGCGAGCACCTGAGTTATCAGCAACTTTCAAACGAGATTCTTGTTGAATCATGCATGGTACCTCCCTTCGGAATTAGATATCCGAACTTATATATTAGATAATTACAGCTTTCTCTACAACCTCTAGCAAACGGAAACGCTTCGTAGAAGATAATGGACGAGTCTCCATGATTTTTACGATGTCGCCAGTTTTAGCCATGCTATTCTCATCATGCGCTTTGTACTTTTTAGAGTACTTAACACGTTTGCCGTAGAGTGCGTGAGTTTTATAAGTTTCTACAAGGACCGTAATTGTTTTGTCCATTTTGTCAGACACAACACGCCCAGTGTAAACTTTACGTTGGTTACGTTCACTCATTTTCGCGAACCTCCTCTTGATTATTTGTTAGAAGCGATCTCTCTCTCGCGAACTACTGTTTTCATACGAGCGATTGACTTACGTACTTCGCGAATACGAGCAGTGTTTTCTAATTGACCAGTCGCTAATTGAAAGCGTAGGTTGAATAACTCTTCTTTTAAAGATTTCACTTTTTGTTCAATCTCGGCAGTGGTTAAGTCGCGTAGTTCATTAGCTTTCATTAGATTCACCACCAATTTCTTCACGTTTTACGAACTTACATTTAACTGGCAACTTGTGCATAGCTAAACGTAATGCTTCACGAGCTACTTCTTCAGGTACACCTGAAATTTCAAACATAACCTTTCCAGGTTTAACAACTGCCACCCATCCTTCTGGAGCACCTTTACCGGAACCCATTCGGACCTCTAGAGGTTTTGCAGTGTATGGTTTTGAAGGGAAAATTTTAATCCAAACTTTACCGCCACGTTTCATATAACGAGTCATCGCACGACGCGCAGCTTCGATTTGACGGTTTGTGATCCAAGAAGCTTCAAGAGATTGTAAACCAAACTCTCCGAAATGTACTTCTGTGCCGCCTTTCGCTTTACCACGCATTTTCCCACGATGTTCGCGGCGATATTTTACGCGTTTTGGTAATAACATAATTATTTTCCTCCTTCCTCAGTTTTCTTCTTTGTAGGAAGGACCTCTCCACGGTAGATCCATACTTTCACACCTAATTTACCGTAAGTTGTATCAGCTTCTGCTGTACCATAGTCAATATCAGCGCGAAGAGTATGAAGTGGAACTGTACCCTCACTATAATGTTCAGAACGAGCGATGTCTGCTCCGCCTAGGCGACCAGAAACCATCGTTTTAATACCTTTCGCACCAGCGCGCATTGCACGTTGAAGTGATTGCTTTTGAGCACGACGGAAAGATACACGGTTTTCTAATTGACGAGCGATGTTTTCAGCTACCAATTTAGCATCCAAATCTGCTCTCTTGATTTCTAGGATGTTGATGTGTACACGTTTACCAGTTAATTGGTTAAGTGCTTTACGTAATGCTTCAACTTCCGTACCACCTTTACCAATAACCATACCTGGCTTAGCAGTGTGAACAGTAACGTTCAAACGGTTTGCAGCACGTTCGATTTCTACTTTAGAAACAG
Source organism: Sutcliffiella horikoshii DSM 8719 (assembly GCA_001648575.1). Classification (GTDB taxonomy): domain Bacteria; phylum Bacillota; class Bacilli; order Bacillales; family Bacillaceae_I; genus Sutcliffiella_A; species Sutcliffiella_A horikoshii. The sequence goes on from LQXN01000051.1 coordinate 77,889, forward strand.
ATGCGTCACTTAGACGTTTTGCGATATATTCGCGAACTTTGATGTCTTCATGTAGCAGGTTAGCGTAATCTTTGCCTGCGTACCATTTGGACTCCCAGTCACGAATGATTCCTACACGAAGACCGATCGGATTTACCTTTTGACCCACTGGTTATCCCTCCTTCTTTTCTGATACCACGATTGTAATGTGGCTAGTACGTTTGTTAATTTGACTCGCACGACCCATAGCACGAGGGCGGAAACGTTTCAAGGTTGGACCTTCGTTAACGTATGCCTCAGTTACAACTAGTGAGTTTGCGTCCATTTCAAAGTTGTGCTCTGCATTTGCAATAGCAGACTTAAGAACTTTTTCGATTACTGGTGAAGCAGCTTTTGGAGTTAACTTCAAAATAGCTACTGCTTCGCCTACTTGCTTGCCTCGAATTAAATCCATAACTAGACGAGCTTTACGAGGAGCAATACGAACTGTGTTTGCAACAGCTTTAGCTTGCATGTAAAAGCCTCCTCTCTATTTAGCGTTTTGTTTTCTTATCATCATTTCCGTGACCTTTGTAAGCACGAGATGGAGCAAATTCTCCAAGCTTGTGGCCTACCATGTCTTCTGTCACGTATACTGGTACGTGTTTACGGCCATCATATACAGCGATTGTATGTCCGATAAATTGTGGGAATATAGTAGAACGACGAGACCAAGTTTTAACAACCTGTTTGCCCTCAGTTTCATTTAACTTTTCAATCTTAGCAATTAAATGATCATCTACAAAAGGCCCTTTTTTCAAGCTGCGACCCATGTGGAAACCTCCCTTCGTGATTGCTCTACGGCTCCTGTGAACCGTAGTACAACCCCGTTATTTTTTACGACGACGAACGATGAATTTGTCAGACTTGTTTTTCTTCTTACGAGTTTTGAATCCAAGAGTTGGTTTACCCCAAGGAGTCATTGGTGACTTACGTCCGATTGGTGAACGTCCTTCACCACCACCGTGTGGGTGATCGTTAGGGTTCATTACAGAACCACGTACAGTTGGGCGAATACCCATCCAACGAGAACGTCCTGCTTTACCAATGTTGATAAGTTCGTGTTGTTCGTTACCAACTTGACCTACAGTAGCGCGGCAAGTGGAAAGAATCATACGAGTTTCACCAGAAGTTAAACGTACAAGTACGTATTTACCTTCTTTACCAAGAACTTGTGCAGATGTACCTGCAGAGCGAACTAATTGTCCACCTTTACCTGGTTTCAATTCGATGTTGTGAACTACAGTACCAACAGGGATGTTGATTAGTGGTAGTGCATTTCCTACTTTGATGTCTGCTTCAGGGCCAGCCATTACAGTCATTCCTACTTCTAAGTTCTTAGGAGCCAGGATGTAACGCTTTTCTCCATCTGCATAGTTGATTAACGCGATATTAGCGGAACGGTTAGGATCGTACTCGATTGTAGCAACGCGTCCTGGTATACCATCTTTATCACGCTTAAAGTCGATGACGCGGTATTGACGTTTGTGTCCACCACCTTGGTGACGTACAGTCAATTTACCTTGGTTATTACGACCACCTTTTCTGTGTAACGGTGCAAGCAAGCTTTTTTCTGGTTTGTCTGTAGTGATTTCAGCAAAATCAGAAACTGTCATGCCACGACGTCCATTAGAGGTTGGTTTGTATTTTTTAATCGCCATCATGTTCCCTCCTTTTCGATGATGTTTTTATTTTTGTATTAAACCTCGAAGAATTCGATTTCTTTGCTATCAGCTTTTAACGTTACGATAGCTTTTCTACGACGGTTAGTTAATCCGCTATGACGACCTACACGACGGAATTTACCTTTGTAGTTCATGATGTTTACTTTATCAACGTCTACGCCAAAGATTGCTTCAACAGCATCTTTAACTTCAGTTTTATTAGCTCTAACATCTACTTCAAAAGTGTATTTCTTTTCAGTCATTAAATCTGTAGAACGCTCAGTAATCACGGGGCGCTTAAGAACATCACGATGATCTCTCATTATGCAAGCACCTCCTCTAATTTTTGAACAGCGTCTTTCGTAAAGATTACTTTATCATGGTTTACAACGTCTAATACGTTCACACCAGTTACTGTAACAACTGTTACTCCAGGAATGTTACGAGCAGATAAAGCAACGTTTTCGTCAGCGTCTGCTGTTACGATCAACGCTTTACGATTGATTTCCAAACCTTTTAATACAGAAGTCATTTCTCTTGTTTTTGGTGCATCAAAAGCTAATCCTTCTAATACTAATAGTTCGTTTTCTAATACCTTGGATGATAATGCAGATTTGATAGCTAAGCGACGAACCTTCTTAGGAAGTTTGTAGCTGTAGCTTCTTGGTGTAGGACCGAATACGATACCACCACCACGCCATTGTGGAGAGCGGATAGACCCTTGACGAGCACGACCAGTACCTTTTTGACGCCATGGTTTGCGTCCACCACCTGCTACTTCAGAACGTCCTTTAACTTTTGCATTACCTTGACGTTGAGATGCTCTTTGCATAACAATCGCATCGAACAATACGCTGTTATTTGGCACAATACCGAATACAGCATCTGCTAATTCAACTTCACCAACGTTAGCGCCAGCTTGGTTGTATAATGCTACTTTAGGCATTTGTAGTTCCTCCTTTCCTAAACAATTAGTTTGCTTTTATCGCACTCTTAATTGTGATTAAAGATTTTTTTGGACCAGGTACGTTACCTTTAACTAGTAATAGGTTACGCTCTGTGTCTACTTTCACGATCTCAAGGTTCTGGATAGTGATGCGCTCTCCACCCATACGTCCAGGTAATAGTTTACCTTTGAATACACGGTTTGGAGCAACAGGTCCCATAGAACCAGGACGACGGTGATAACGGGAACCGTGAGTCATCGGGCCGCGAGATTGGTTGTGGCGCTTAATTGAGCCTTGGAAACCTTTACCCTTTGAAATTCCTGTTACATCTACTACATCGCCTTCTGCGAAAATATCAACTTTGACTTCTTGACCAACTTCTAAGTTAGCTCCACTGATTTCACGAATGAAGCGCTTAGGTGCTGTGTTCGCTTTAGCAACATGGCCTTTTAGTGGCTTGTTAGCTAGTTTATCGCGTTTGTCAGCAAAACCAATCTGAACCGCTTCGTATCCGTCTGTTTCAACAGTTTTAACTTGAAGTACAACGTTTGGTGTAGCTTCAATTACTGTTACAGGGATAAGATCGCCGTTTTCAGCAAAAACTTGAGTCATACCAACTTTTCTTCCTAAGATTCCTTTGGTCATCAGTCACACCTCCTAGATTTTTTAAGTATTTATTGATTAAAGCTTGATTTCGATATCTACACCAGATGGTAGGTCTAAACGCATTAAGCTGTCAACCGTTTGTGGTGTTGGATTAATGATGTCGATTAAGCGCTTATGAGTGCGCATTTCAAATTGCTCACGAGAATCTTTATATTTGTGTACCGCACGTAAGATTGTGTATACAGATCTTTCCGTAGGTAACGGAATAGGACCAGAAACAGTTGCACCTGAACGTTTTGCAGTTTCAACGATCTTCTCAGAAGATTGATCTAGAATTCTGTGATCATAAGCTTTTAAACGAATGCGAATCTTTTCTTTTGCCATTATTTTTCCCTCCTTTTTTCGCCTATATTATTGATAGACATTCTCCGTGAAAATTAACCTGTCACACTCGCCATGGCAAAGCGGCCGGGTGTGCTAGCAACCTTTCACATCATCGCAGTCAAAGACCAACATTACCTATTATACATGGACTCAATAGACAATGCAACTATATTTCAAATAAATCTCTGAGCACTTTTCATATTATAACGAGAAGTGATATTTATTGCAACCGGTGTGGCGAAGATTTATTCGTTTCAGTTTTTTCCAGTTGTGATTGGCGGTTATTTATATAGAAGAAAGACGTTTTATGCTGATTTTTTTCAATGAAATTATAATGACCATCTGATGCAGCTTTCTCTATCGGAAGGGTCTTCATCCACCTTATGAAGA
>LQXN01000052.1 GCA_001648575.1 Sutcliffiella horikoshii DSM 8719
ACAAAGCTGTTCTACAATATGGGTGACCTTACGAGTAGATACACCGTTTATCACCATTTCTACCATAGAGAGGACGAAGGCTTGGTCACAACGTGAGTATTTTTCAAAAACGGAAGGTGAAAATTCCCCATTTCGAGTGCGAGGTACTTTAAGCTTTAGTTTCCCGATACTCATAGTGAAATCACGTTCATAGTAGCCATTACGATAATCTAGACGCTCAGAAGAGCGCTCATAAGCAGCAGCATGTAAGTATTCATCTCTTTCTTTTTCCATATATTCATTTAGCACCAAAACAATGGCAGATCTAATTACTGCTTCCATATTAGAATTAATTACTGCATCTTTTAAAAGGTCGATATCTAGGTTAAACTGTAATTGAGTCATTCTTATTCCTCTTCTCATTGTTTATCGTCGTTGAAAACAGTGTTGACAAGAAGGAATAAAATGACTCTTTCTTTTTACACAATTATATGGACTTAATCTTTTCACCTCCCACGACTACTTGCCCAACCAGCTACCAAAGATGCTTTATTTTAGTTCTTCTCCACGGCATGTCCGCCGAATTCGTTTCGCAGTGCTGCGACTACTTTCCCAGAGAAAGTGTCCGGCTCAAGGGAGCGGTATCTCATCATAAGGGACAGGGCGATTACTGGTGCTGCTGCTTGGAGCTCAAGTGCTGTCTCTACTGTCCATTTACCCTCCCCGGATGAATGCATAACCCCTTTGATTCCTTCTAATCTCGCATCCTTGCTGAATGCATTTTCAGTAAGTTCCATCAGCCATGAGCGCACGACCGATCCGTTGTTCCAAACTCTTGCAACCTTCTCGTAATCGAAATCAAAATCACTTTTCTCAAGGATGTCGAAGCCTTCTGCAATTGCTTGCATCATCCCGTATTCCACACCATTGTGGACCATTTTCAAGAAGTGGCCGCTGCCGGATTTTCCAGCATACAAGTATCCGTTCTCCACACAAATATCTTGGAATAGGGTTTCAACATGCTTGAACGCCTCTTCATTACCGCCGACCATCGTGCATGCACCATTTCGGGCGCCTTCCATTCCGCCGCTTGTCCCAACATCAAGATAATGAACACCTTTAGCCGCAAGCTCTTCTGCACGTTTCAGTGTATCCTTATAATTGGAGTTCCCACCGTCGATGATGATGTCACCTTCTGTTACGAACCTGCTGATCTCTTTAAGTACGTTTTCAGTGATATCCCCAGCAGGCACCATCATCCAGACTACTTTAGGAGATTCCAACTTGCCTAGTGCCTCCTCAATCGAATAAGCACCGACCGCTCCTGCCTGTTCACTTTTGACAACGTTTTCACTATCAACATCAAAAGCTACTACCTCATGCTTGTTATCTATTAAATTCAAAGTCAAATTATAGCCCATTTTGCCTAAACCAATCATTGCTAATTTCATAAATTGTAAAACTCCTTCATATGTATTCCTTATTGAGGAAAAATATTTTTTAACATGTTCCTATTATGAAAAAAAATTCCCCAAAATGCAAGCGTTATCAAAAAATAGTTTCTTTTTATAAAAAATCTCTTTATGATAGATAGTAGATTACTATTTCTGGAGGGTCGCACCATGAACAGGCAAGAAACGCAATACTGCATGATGCGCATACGTTCCCACTATCCACAGTTCAGGGGGAAGGAGCAAGTCATTGCGGATTATATCCTCAATAATCCACAGAAAATTGTCCACAGCACCATCAACCAGGTTGCCGATGACCTCGGTGTAGCGGATTCCACTGTTTTCCGTTTTTGCCAACGAATTGGTTTTAAAGGCTACCAGGCGATGAAAATCGCACTTGCAACGGAAATTGTCGAACCCATTCAAGATATCCATGAAAACATCCTGGAGAATGACAGTGAAAAAACGATTGCGGAAAAAGTATTCCGTTCTAATATAAGAACTCTTGAAGATACGTTAAAAATCCTTGATGACCAAGCTTTTCATGAAGTGATCAGTGCCATCCTCGGAGCGCGAAAAGTCGAATTGTTCGGTAGTGGCGGATCCAATGTCATTGCGATGGATGCATATCACAAGCTTATCCGTACAGGGATTTCCGTCAACGTCCAGTCTGACACGCATATGCAGCTCATGTCGGCCAGCCAGCTGACAAACGAGGATGTTGCCATCATCATTTCGCACACAGGCGCATCCAAGGATATGATGCATATTCTTGAGGTCGTGAAGGCGAATGGAGTCAAGACAATCGGAATCACAAACTTTGCAAAATCCCCTCTTAGCCAGGGCGTGGATATTGCCCTCTACACGATGTCTGAGGAAACCGATTACAGATCAGAAGCACTTTCCTCCCGCATTGCCCAGCTTGCCATGATCGATGCCATCTATGTAAATGTCCTCATGGCCATGAAAGATGCCGGAAAAGAGGCACTCCAAAAGGTTCGTGCTGCGATATCGGTAAAACGGATTTAAAATCAAAAAACACAGTAATCACCAAAAAGTGACTACTGTGTCAGTGTGTAGACAAGCTTAGTTGAATTCCTAGTTGATCGCAGTGGAAAGAGCGAATACTCCTGCGGCAGGAAGGGACAAGGGGGACCCCATAGGCGAAGCAAGGCCACAGATAAACCCAGTAACTTTTCAATAATATGATTTTTAGCTGTTGATTGGAGCAATAGGCGAAGACTCCTGCGGGGGGATAGCGACATTCTTGAGACCCCGCAACGAAGTGAGGAGGCTCAAGGTCGCCCCGCGGAAAGCGAAGCCGGTTGTGGAAATCAACAGCGGTATTAAACAGAGTACTACAATCACGTACTTTTACAGTGGCCTTGGCGAAGCCGATGAGGCTTACGGACCGCCTGCCGGTAAGCGAAGCTCCTGCAACGGAGATCAACTGTTCCAACAAATTACCTAACTAATCTATAGTTTGTCAACGTCTGACACAGTAATCACCAAAAAGTGACTACTGTGTTTTTTATTCGGCTCAATAAGTCATTATAAGAAAATAAAATAGTAAATCACCATTGCACCAAGCCCAATGGGAACCCCATGCCTTGCCCATTCTTTACTTGTTATTCCAAGTTTTCCTGCTGCAATGATGTTTGGGATATTCCCCGGCACCAACATCCCCCCACTGATCATGAGGCCGAGCAAAATCACCCGGATGACTGCCGGATCTAGTTCTGCGCTGATTTCCGCAGCTGCCATGGTCGCATTATCCAAAATGGCCGAGGACATATTGAACCAGTATAAAACAGAAGGGTCAAACCCTAAGAAATATGTTGAAACAAATGGTTCAAATCCCGCACCAAGAAAGGTCAATCCCATTACAAAAAAGTATATTTTCAAGCCTCTGATAAAAATGTCTTCGTAGCTTTCCCTATCTTTCACACTACGCTCGGAATGATTTCCCTTAGGTGCTTTAACCATATAAGCAGCAAGTAAACCAAATAGGAATAGAGCTAAAAGGACATCCTTGCCAATCAACCTTAGCAAGTAGAAGAAATCTCCGTTCAACTTACTGATTGTCACGATCGATAATGGCTCTCCGATCGGTGTCAGTGCTGCACCTAGACCGATCGAAAAACACGCCAGGACAGTAAGCCGTATTTGTTCTTTTTTTTCCAGACTAAGCCCTGACACAATGAATACTAAAAGAAGGGCAGCGATGATAGCGGTAATGACACTTGAAATCAAACCGAGAAATACCACAAGTAAAAAGATGAACAACTTGAATGAAATCCTTCTTTTCAAAAAATGGAGGATCAAGCTGAATGGCATCTGCATCCATCTAAATACCAGACCCGCGACTAAGACGGCAAGTGATATCAATATGGGGTCGGTTGCGGCCATGAAGAATAGCTTTTCATGGTAGACCCCACTTACCATACTCGCAAGAATCCCCATGCTCAGCAAAAAAACTTCCATGTTTTCTTCTATTTTTTTAACAAGTAATGGTCCCATTAATACGATCAGAAAAATAGATATCAATCCGAACTCCATTTTCCACACTCCCGCTGTCTGAAGAAATTCTTTAGATAACGGTTCATGTATATGCAGTTATTGGACAAACATGCATGATGTTCATTGAGGGTCGAATGAAACGACCGGTCTTTTAGCATCCAGCATTGCTACAAGTTCTTTTTTACTTGGTTTTGAAACAAGAATATACAATACATCCCCAGCCAGTATTTGCGTGTTTCCTTGCGGTGTGATCAAATCATTATGGCGTATGATGGCATTGATCAGAACATCCTTAGGAAATGTTATATCTACAAGCCTTTCCCCCACGATTGGTGTGGCACTGCTGACTTCATACTCCATGATCTCCGCATTCGCCTGTCCGATGGAAACAAGCTCAAGTGTGTGAGGCGGTTCAGATCTCGTCGGTCCTGTGAGTCCAAGCTTTTCCGCTAAGATGGAGATAGTGGAGCCTTGGATAAGGCAGGAAGTCAATACTACGAAAAAGACCACATTAAAGACAAGCTGGCTGTTTTCCACTCCTGCTATCATCGGGAAGGTGGCCAGGACAATCGGTACCGCTCCTCTCAATCCAGCCCACGAAAGGAATACTTTTTCCTTCACCCCGAAACCCATGCCAAGGGTAGATAAAAATACAGCGATCGGCCGGGCGACGACGATGAGTATAATGGCAAGTAATAATCCCTTCCAGATAATATCAAATGTAAATAGTTGAGTCGGGAATACAAGTAATCCTAAAATTGTAAACATCATGATTTGGGCCATCCAAGCGAACCCTTCATTGAAGCGGAAGATGGATTGACGGTAAGTCAGTTCTGAGTTTCCTACTAATAATGCCGCTACATATACTGCCAGCAAACCACTTGCGCCTACCAAGGCAGTGGCACTATAGGTCAACAATGCAAATGCAAGGGCGAATACAGGGTAGAGCCCACTGGAATCCAGATTGATTTTATTGATCGCGAAGGTGGCTAGCTTCCCTAATAAAACCCCGATCCCCAAACCGACACCCATTTGCCAAAAGAAGGTGCCTATTAAAGCAAAGTAAGAAGAACCTTCTGTAACCATCAGCTCGATTATGGATATGGTTAAAAACATTGCCATGGGATCATTGGAACCTGATTCCGCTTCAAGCGTGGCTCCAAGTTTGGCTTTAATGTTCTGCCCCTTTAATACCGCAAAAACTGCCGCCGCATCTGTCGACCCGACAATGGCTCCGAATAAAAAGCCTTCCATCCAGGAAACCCCTAAAATCAGCTTGGCAGCAACAGCTACCACTACAGTAGTAAGAATGACCCCTAATGTGGCAAGAGAAAGAGAAGGCTTGGCAACAGCCTTGACCGTCGACCATTTTGTCTGAAGTCCCCCTTCAAATAAAATGATGATAAGGGCAAAAACACCCACAAGCTGTGCCATTTTTGCATTATCAAAAGAAATGAAACCAAGTCCATCACTTCCTGTAATCATTCCCACCGCAATAAAAAGAATAAGCGCGGGCATTCCAAGCCTCGTCGAAAACTTCGTCGTAATGACCCCGATAATAAGTAATAGTGCACTTAACAAAATAAAGTGATCTATATTTAAATCCGATCCTATCATTTTTCATTTTGCTCCTTTCAAACAGCCAACCATAATATGTTTCTTCTCTGTCTATGTTCGTTTCATATGTCTAACGATTAGTATGACTATTAGCATTAGCATTATCCCGATTCCTGGAGGATTCAAAAAAATCGATATGACCGGTGCCCCCACCGATACAACCGGCCATTATGTAAAATATTTGACCCACATCACCTTCAAAGGCCCGCTCAGCAGGTAGAATGACTTCAAACCTCAAGCTGAAACTACACCTAAATGTCTTAAAAAGACTTTATAAGGCTTTTTTTCAAATATATTAAAATTTTACAAAAAAGGAAGAGATTAATGCAGAATTCATTTTAGGAGAGGTAGTTCGATTGGAATTTTCTAGGGAAGAGGTGAATAATTGCAACACAAATAAACTCCTCTATTTTATCTATTTGCGAAAGGGGAAGTTGCTTTGTAATGGGCGGGGATTGAGAAAAGCTTGTCCATGTATCTTTTTTATTTAGTTTTTGGGATAAAGTAGCGTAGACATCAGATTTCGAAATTGATGAAATTACTTCATTACCCGTTTTGCCTTCATCTGTAAAGGCCTGTCCTGTGGTATCAAGATGATTGTTTACATTTGGGATACCTTGCATACTGATCAGCATCAGAACGATCCATATAACACACCAACATCTCATTTTTCATCACTCCTTTCTACTTGTACATACCTTTCCATTTTATTATATCATGTCATCATTCATAGTATATTCCATAAAAATAGGAACCTTATAGTTATAAAGGTTCCTGTCATCCCTACCGATATCCTTTAAGTTTGGCCAGCCTTGATAACCCTCCAAATAATACCTTTTGCACAATCCGTGGTGGACCTTCGATATATCCATCAATGTATTCCCACGCCAATCCTAGCCATAACGGGTTTTTTGGTATCCCCTTTTTATTCAGCTTGCCCTCACCTTCCAATTTGTGAATCAGCTCAAACATTTTCCAGTGGTTCCCGGGTGGTCTGATTTCGTGTAGAGCAATTAATCGTTTTTCACTTACATTCCAAAACTGGTGGACTTGATTAGGTTGGATGGTAACACTTTCCCCCTGAGCTACCATCATTTCTTCCCCATCAATTACAAAACCCATCTGCCCCTCTTGTACTGTAAAGGTTTCTTGGAGAATGGGATGACTATGGGGGCCATTCATTGACCCCTGTTGGATGATCATATGCTCCACCAACAGGAATTTGCCATTATTGTCTTCACCTCTCTCAAGCATCTTCACTGTTCTGCCATCATCATGAACGAGGAAATCTTTGCTCATAAGCTTCACCTCTTTACTTTAGATAAACGGGAATAATAAGAAATGGTCACCTTAATACATTCTATGCATAGTTTGTTTACACATTTATTTTATCAGAATATTCAGTTGGAAATCATGTTAGGTTAATATTCATTTCAGTCCTTTTAATATAAATGCTTTTCATCGTTATCCGTTAAATGAAATCAACATTTTACTATAAAACAAAAGAAGCTCACCAGTTAGTAAGCTTCTTTTGCATATTAGAAATATAAAACTATACCGCTTTCGTCTGGTTCCACTTCTTCCCGACCTGAACGAATAACAGCCCCAATTCATAATGATCATTCTCGTAAAGTGCACATTGCGCAAAACGTGTTTCGCCGTTCTTGTCAATGACCTGTAGCTTGCAGAAAGCCCGGTTCTGTTGAAGTGCTTCATAAAAGTTGGATACTGAATTCACCGATATATTGTTTACTTTAGAGATGATTTCTCCTATTTGAAGGTTCATTTTTTCAGCAGGAGTTTCCGGAATGACCCCAAGAATCACAAGTCCATTATCTCGGAGGACAAACAACGGTTTCCGCTTATCGTCCTGATTTTTGGCTCTGAAATTCAGCCATTCCCGTCCGACCACTGCAAGGACCGCAGCAAGGATGGCGCTATTTTCCCACCAAAAGCTGGCAATACTTATTGTCAGCACAAGCACTCCCAGAAAAAGGAGCTGACGGCCTGCTGCAGGAATTACCTCCCTTGGCAGGCTCGATTTCAATCGCTGATAATAACCCATGCTGAATGGCACAAGCCATAAAGATACAGTATGTTCTCCCATTTGAAGGACCGGCCACCACTCGAAACTTGTCTCCATCCCCCCAGTTCCAACGGGTACGAATAGAAACAACGGAAGGATCCACACACGTTGAACAACATGTGAGCCGACCGGCAAGCCTCGTTTACTTTTTTGAAGCTGTGGTGAGGTTTGGTATGGGGCTTGCTTCAGGACAAAAAATCCTTCTGCAAGAATAAGGATACCCATTAACAAGGCTAAGGAAGGCAAGTGTGTATCTCCCAGCGAATCAAATAAACGCTGAATGAGGGGGACCCCCGTTTCAAACCTCGGTAATAGGACAACTCCCAATAATGTAAATCCAAATATGTAAGCTGTAGAAAGCCATCTTGGCTTAATGAAAAGTGTAAAAAGAATGGTAAATAAACTGATCAGTACAACTGTCCCAAAAGGGAGGATGAATCCCAAGCCCAGGGTCAAGACAGATAGAGCAAGTCCCGCCAAAAGGCTTTTACAAGCTTTCTGAAACTCTGTCAGGCCGTACTCCACTCTTATATGAAAATCATAGCGTTCTCTTTTAACGCGAAAATAACCTAATACTATTGCAACGGCTAAGGTCACATATAGGACAGGGTGGATGAAAAGGCGTCCCACTCCTATCAGCAACTCCCAAAACCATGATTCCATCACCCGATCACCGCCTAAAGGTAAAAACTTATTCTTTTATTTTACCACAAAAAAGCCAGCTCCCACCATTAGGGAAGCTGACTCGGATAAATTATTTGAACAATGTGTTGATTGCCTCTTTCAACTGCACATCGTTTTCTTTAGCACGAACCGCTTCAAGCAATTGTGCCTGCAGCTGTTCAGCGGTCTTGGTGTCGATTTTTCCGGATGTGGATAGATCATTCTCAGCTTGGAAGGATTTCACGGCAGCTTCCGTTTCCTTGCTGAAATATCCATCTTCTCGTCCTGGATCAAAACCAAGCCCTTTTAGCATTACTTGTACGTTTTTCACCTTTTCACTATTAGTATCAAGAGCAAGTTCTTCATCTTCTTCTATATTTATTGGGTTTGCATAGAAGTAGTCCGGCTGTTTGACTGGTACAGTTGGTTCCACACCGTCTTTGTGAATCCAGTTCCCATCAGGCGTCAACCACTTGTAGAGTGTCAATTTAAGGTTGCTCCCATCCCCAAGCTCCAGTGCTTGCTGGACGGTGCCTTTACCGAAGGAAGCGTCACCTATCACATCATAGTTCCCTGCTTCTTTCAATGCACCAGCAAGGATTTCCGATGCAGAGGCACTTCCTTTATCAATCAACGTCACAATTTCATAAGGTTTCTTTTCTGTCATCGAAGAGAAGAAACGTTGTTTTTCACCGTTGCGCTGTTCAATTTGTACATAAGGCTTTTCCTTTGTAACTAGCTCAGCCGCAATGATTTGCACCTGATCTAACAGTCCACCCGGGTTTCCGCGGACATCGACAACCAATCCCTCGATGTTTTGTTCCTCAAGTGCTGCCAATTGTTCTTGAAAGTCCTTACCAGTGTCTTGAGAGAAGGAGGTGATTTGAATGTAACCCACCTTTTTACCGTCTTGTTCAATGGTTTCGGAATAGACTGTCTCAATTGGGATAGTGTCACGTGTCACATCCACATTAAATGATTCCTGGACACCTGGACGTTGAATTTCCAAGGTAACGACAGACCCCTTTTTCCCACGGATTTTAAGAACAGCCTGATATAAGTCCAAGCCTTCAATGTCCTCATCATCCACCTTCAGGATCTGATCATTAGGTTGCAGCCCAGCCTTTTCTGCAGGGGAACCTCGGAAAGGAGATATGATGGTCACCTTTCCATTTTGCATGCCTACCTCAGCCCCGATCCCTTCAAAAGAAGATTCTAGAGACTGTGTGAATTGTTCTGCTGTATCTTTATCCATGTACACGGAGTAAGGATCCTCCAGTGTATTGACCATCCCTTGGATCGCGCCTTCAATCAGCTTTTCTGAATCCGTTTCCTCCACATATCGGGAAAAAATGATTTCATAAGCCTGTTGGATTTTATCCATTTGCTCTTCTGTGTTTTTAGGCTTTTCTTGTGGTGCTGCCTGTCCTGAGTTATCAGTCAAAGGGTTCTGCACAGAAGGAACGGCCGCTGCCTGTCCATGTCCGAACCATTGTAAACCTGCATACATTCCCGCTGCCCCAACTAGAACTGATACAACCATTAATACTGTAACAATTTTGCGATTCATGAAAGCTCCTCCTCATCCTATACCCCGTACCGAACGTTAGATATGACGCAATTGTACCATAGCCGGGCATTGGTTGAAAATTATTAAAACTTATGTATCGGCCACAGAATGTGGGACCACTCTTGGATAGCTTGTCCCGCCTGTCATTTCATCCGCTCTTGAAGCAAAAGGCATCACACTAAGGAGTGTAATGCCTTTTATACATAAAGTATATGTGCAGATGTGATAAATTATGTGTCGGAATTTCCCAACCTACATTAGATATCGCCTTGTTTCCGAGGTAAAATCAGGATTTCCACGCGTCTGTTTTGCGCTTTTCCTTGTTCCGTGTCATTCGGTGCAATCGGGTTGTGTTCTCCAAAGCCTTTTGCACTGAACCACTTTGGATCTAAACTCTCATTGCCAAGGAGAATTTTCATGAAATTAACGGCTCTCATGACACTAAGCTCCCAGTTGGATTCAAAATTGGCGTTTCCAATGGGAACATTATCTGTATGTCCACTGATGATAATATTTCTTGGCGGATTGATTTCCAGCAACTGCGAAATCTCGTTTGCAATTACTAAATCCTCCTGCCGAACCCGATCACTGCCTGAACTGAATAACACGTTATCACGTATCAGTAATAACAGTCCTTCCTCTGACAAAGTCGTCTCAAGCATATCGTCCAAATCATTATTGGTAATATAGGAGTCAATTTTCTCCTGTAAGGATTTTAGTTCCTGCATATCCGCTACTTGATCGTATTCTTGATCGGGTTCATTATTCTGGTCTTCCTCTTCTTCCTCGAAAGTTACTGCATTATCTTGATTAATAGGATTTGGATACTCCATCATGCCTGTACCTTTCGTGAAAACCTCATTGAACACTTCGGAAAGCGCCTGGAATTTTTTCGCATCAATGGAACTCATCGAATACAGCACTATAAATAATGCTAACAGCAAGGTCAATAAATCCGCATATGGAATCAGCCAGCTTTCATCGATGTGTTCTTCGTGATCCTCTTTTTTCCGCCGCCTACTCATCTATCACTTCATCACTTTTCTCAAGGAATTTCTTTCTTTCACTTTTCGGCAGATACGCACTGAGCTTACGTTCGATGTTACGAGGAGATTCTCCTTGTTGAATGGAAAGGATGCCCTCGATCATTAAATACATTAATTCTGCCTCATTCTTGGATTTTCTTTTTAGCTTATTAGCAAAAGGATGCCATAGGACATATCCTGTAAAAATCCCAAGCAATGTTGCTACGAAGGCTGCACTGATGGCATGGCCCAACCCGTCCACATCATTCATGAACTGAAGGGCTGCCACAAGTCCTATAACTGCCCCCAGCACTCCAAGCGTCGGTGCGTACGTACCGGCTTGTGTGAAAATAAGGGCACCAGCCTTATGTCTCTCTTCCATTGCAGCGATTTCTTCTTCTAAAATATCTCTAATAAATTCAGAATTTTGCCCATCAATCACTAAGGTAATACCACTTCTGAAAAACTCATCATCAATTTCTCTTACCGGGCCTTCCAATGCAAGCAGCCCTTCTTTTCTAGCCACCTGTGCTAAATCAGAAAAACTCCGGAACAACTCCACCCGATCGATCAATTTATCTTCTTTGAACAAAACACCAAAAAGTTTTGGTAGCCTTTTAATTTCCGATGTCGGAAAAGCGATCAATACTGCACCAGCAGTACCAAGTAAAATAATTAGTAATGCTGCTGGATTTGCAAGTGCCACAATGCTGACACCTTTCATCACCATTCCAACACCTACTGCAACAAAGCCGACTATGAGTCCGATTAACGTAGTCCTATCCATCAAATATTCCCCTATCTTTCCTAAACTAAAATTACATCCTAACTTATATTTCGACAATAGTTGAAAATTGTAAAGGGAAAGAGATTTGATTTTCATGTTATAGGCTCGGTTTGAAGTTAATAAAAACCGGGCATAAACCGCCCGGTCCTTTAATACTTCATGATTAGTTTTGCGCAGCTGTTCCTTTCCGCGAATGGCTTGCTTTCCGAGGGGCGACCTTGAGCCTCCTCGCTGCGCTGCGGGTTCTCAAGATTGTAGCTACTCCCCCGCTGGAGTCTTCACCATTTGCTCCAATCCACAGCTAAGATATCTGAAATAAGTGAAGTTACGGCTTATTTGAGTCTCTTAAAGTAGTAAGGTTTTACATTTTTCTTTATATGTACTTACTGACTTCGAAAAAAACCTAAAAAAACACAACCCCGCATTGAATCATCAGCGAGGTTGTGTTGGTTTAAAATTAGAAGTTGATATAAGACGCAGGGTTTACTGCATTGGACTTGGAACCGTTCCATCCGCCTTTGTGTAGTTCAAAGTGCAAGTGAGGACCAGTTGAAAATCCTGTGTTCCCCATGTTACCGATGAATTGGCCTTTAGATACGGAATCTCCCGCACTTACTCCCATGCTATCTAGGTGAGCATAAACAGTTGTCCAAGTTTGGCCATCGATGTAGTGAGTTACGAATACCACATTACCGTAAGAACTTGAGTAGTAAGCTTGGAAAACTGTACCGCTTCCCGCTGCAACTACTGGTACATTACCAGATCTTCCGTTTTTCCCGATGTCGATACCATAGTGCTGGGAGCCCCAACGTGTACCGAATCCAGATGTTACGCTACCAGTCGTCGGTCTTGTCCAAGATCCGGATGAAACCGGTGGTGGCGGTGAAGATACTTGAGTCGGTGGTGGCGCCGGCTTTCCTGCAGCTTTTGCGGCAGCAGCTGCTGCTTCCTGCTCTTTACGTTGTTGCTCTTCAAGGCGCTTTCTTTCCGCCTCTTGTCTTGCACGCTCTTCTGCTTCACGCTTAGCACGCTCTTCCGCTGCTTTGATTTCCGCACGGATTGCTCTTTCTTGAGCGGCAAGGACTTCTGCTTCATTGTCAAGTTGATGAATTTCGTGCATTGTTGCTTGTTCTTTTTTCTTCAACTCAGCTAAAAGCTTGTCTTTTTCAGCAATTTGATTCTTTAATTGTACTTCCATTTTTTCAAGGTCTACCAGTTGCTGCTCCAAGGAGGCAAGCTGCTCACGCATTTCCAGCTCTTTTTGTTCTAGTTCCTCCATGTCTTCTTTATGAGCTTGTAGAATATCACGATCAGCTTGAACAATTGTTGCTACCGCGCCAACGCGGTCAAGAAAATCTCCAAAGCTTTGTGCACCTAACAATACGTCTAAATAGTTTACGGCTCCTCCACCTTGCTGGAAGGAACGAGCGCGATCTTCTAGAAGCTCATTTCTTTTGGCAATACGCTCTTTTAGTACTTCAATCTCTTGTTTCAGTACTTCAATCTCTTTACGAGTTGTATCAATTTCTTCTTTTTTGGCACTGATTTTATTTTTCGTATCTGCTACAGCTTTATCAAGGCGTTCAACTTCTGCTTTGATTTCTTTTTGCTCAGCTTGCAGCTTATTCACTTCGCCTTGTTTCTCAGTCTTAGTAGACTCATTTGATGACTGTTGATCTCTTACTTCGTTAAGTCGTTGTTGCATTTCATTCGCAAACGCTTTTTCGGATACACCTGTAGCGAAGAAACCGGAAAAGCCTATGACAGCTGCAATAGCGATTGTACCAATCTTTCTTCTCATTCCTTACTTCCCCCTAAACTCTTATGTACCTTGACAGGAACATATTGGATGCTCCCATCAGGTTTGTCTGTTTTAAAAAACGGGTAATTCTACCATAATCAAAGTTAGCAATCTCTTAAACTTTCAGGAATTTACGGACGGACATCATACTTCCCCACATACCGATAAACGCTCCGATCGCCACCAGGATGGCAATAACCTGGAATGCAAATGGGTAGAATGGAAGCAGTTGTATAAATGTGCCTTGAATTCTCGGTTGCACTAAATCTATTAAATAGTAGTAAGACGTGAGGATAATCCCAATCGGTACGATTGAACCGAGCACTCCCAGCCACAATCCTTCTAGGAAGAATGGCCAACGGATGAAACCGTTTGTCGCACCAACCAATTTCATGATTTCAATTTCTTTTCTTCTGGCAAAAATAGTGATTTTAATAGTGTTGGAGATTAAGAACATCGCGGTGAATACCAGTCCTAAAATAAGGGCCAACCCTACGTTTCTCGCTATCTCAAATACTCTAAATAATCTTTCCACTGTTTCTGCACCATATATGACTTTGTATGTGTATTCAAGTTCGTCAATTTTCTCAGCCGCTATAATCGTATCTGCCGGATTTGCAGTCTTTACGATAAATACATCATATAAAGGATTATTTTGTTCAAACAGTTCAAATGCTCCGCCTTCTTCACCGAAGCTGTCGACAAGGCCTCTCAATTCATCTTCCTTTGATGAAAATTCAACGGATTCCACTTCAGGGATGTTTTGAACTTGTTCCCTTAGCTCCTGTTGATTTTCTTCGTTTGCTGTCAGGTCTATATGAACTCTAATTTCCACATCGTTTTCTATTTCAGAAGCGACGTTATTGAGATTCATCATTAATACCAGGAAAACTCCAACCAATAAAAGTGTGACAGTTACGGCACTGACAGATGCAAAAGTCATCCAGCCGTTCCGGGCTAAGCTTTTAAAACTTTCTTTAAAATGGCGCAACAGAGTTCTAGGCTTCATAACCGTAGTCCCCCTCTGCTTGGTCACGCACTATCTTCCCGTTTTCAATTGCGATTACACGCTTTTTGATGGTGTTCACAATCTCACGGTTATGCGTGGCCATTACTATCGTTGTGCCTCTTTGGTTTATTTCTTCAAAGATGCTCATGATTTCCCATGAGGTATCTGGATCAAGGTTACCTGTAGGCTCATCTGCAATCATTACTTTTGGGTTGTTGACTATGGAGCGTGCAATGGAAATACGTTGCTGTTCTCCACCTGATAGTTCGTTTGGAAGATGGCGGGCCTTGTGTTTCAGTTTTACGAGGTCAAGTACTTCCATGACTCGTTTTTTAATATTTTTGGGACTTTCTTCGATTACTTCTAGGGCAAATGCAACATTTTCATATACTGTCATCTGTTCGAGAAGTTTGAAATCCTGGAACACAACCCCGATATTTCTTCTAAGGATTGGTACCTTGCTTTCCTTCAGCTTGGAAAGGTTAATCCCATCTATGACGATACTTCCGCTTGTAGGCTTTTCTTCCCGGTACATCATTTTGATGAACGTGGATTTACCAGCCCCACTGGGTCCTACTACATAGACGAATTCGCCTGTTTTTATGTTTATATTAATACCGTCCACAGCTTGTACACCGTTTGGATATTTTTTAAAGACATCTTGCATTTCAATCATTTAATCACCTATCTGGGTAAAAGATTTGAATCTCATATCACTCCCCGGTTTCGACAACACAGAGAGTAGAGTATTCATTAAACACTGGCGGAATAGGGATAGAACACTTGCTAAGAAAACGCAATATGTATATTTATCTAATTTTTCCGCATAAATTCACTTTATCATTATAGCATCTATTTCGACAAAATAAGAGTTTTTATTATTACAGTTTCTTTTCAATTGTGTGAGGAGACTGGTAACATAGGTATAAATTTCCTGTGCATTGTAATATGTCGAAGAATATTGTCGGTTTGGAGAGAAAAAAAACACCTTCGGGGGTCAGACCCCCGAAGGTGTTTTTGAAGTTTTATAGAATACTATAAAGTTATCCCAAATCTACTTCAGTGATTTTATTTGATTTCCAGTACGTCTGTTGCTGCGACCGCGCGATCAAGGTTGCCTTTTTTGGCGTAGACTGCTAGGCGGTATTTTCCAGCCGGGAGTACTGTACCGTCTACTAGGGTACCATCCCAGTCATGGTAGTTGTAGCCTTTTCCAAGTTTGGAATCGTATAATGCATCACCGATATATGCAGTTAGATTCTCATTGTATACCCAAACCTCGAACTCATCTGCCCCACCAGGTAGGTATGAGTAAACCTCAAAGTTATTACCACCTAATGCTGTAAATCCTACCGTAGTGACACGAGGGTAATCAGGCTCTCCAACAAATAGAATAGTAGGAACTTGGATTTCGGTGTTACCTTCTGAAACCACTAAATGCCCCTCATAGTAACCAGGTGCAAGTTTTGATGCATCCACCTGTACATTTACATTCACTTTTTGTGTCTTGCCAGGGTTTACTTTCAGATTCTTGCTTGTTGTTACTTTTACATGCTTTCCAACTTCATTCTTAAAGACGAATTCCATGTTATATTTCTTTGCTTTTTTTGATAGGTTTTGAATCTCGAATTGCTGACGTTCTACTTGCTTGCCTTTCTTCTTATCGAACACCCCGAAAGAGTAGCTCCCAGGATTCACAAGCGTTTCAGCTTGCAATGCATCAACCACGCGGATGCTTCCTGCACCTTGTGTATTGTGTGCATATTCTTCACCAGTAGCTGGGTTGATCATTTTTTCTGCTGTGTTCATTAGAGCAGATTTCACTTCATAAACGCCCCAATCAGGGTTTGCTTGAAGGATTACTGCTGCAGCACCAGCCACGTGTGGGGACGCCATACTTGTACCTTGTTTCGCACCGTAACCATGAGGGTTAGCAGGATCGAAAGTAGGTACCGTACTTACAATGTTCACACCAGGAGCCGAAACATCTGGCTTGATCATCCAAGTGTCCACAACAGGACCGCGGGAAGAGAAGTCTGCCATTGTCTCACCGACTCTTTCAGAAAACGCAATGTCGAAGCTTACTGTTACGTCTGCTGCTTTTGCTTTTAATGCTTCTCCATCAGCTTGGCTCAGCATGATAGTCGGTACATCCATACCAGGAATTAATGGCATTGCACCAGCAACGTTATTATAAAGAATAGCACCAACTGCCCCGGCTTTTTTCGCTTCTGTAGCTTTGTCTACGAAAGGAATCCCAGCTCCGCGGCTGATTAAAGCGATTTTACCTGTTAAATCTTTACCTGCAAATTCTTCAGATGCTCCAAATCCTACATCCACTAATTCAAAGTCTTGACCATTAAGAGCCAATAATTCTTCCTCGGATGGGAAGCCTTGAACCGCTGAAGATGCATAGGATACACCGTCAGAAGACGTTGTTGCTGCTGTGAATACATTGTAAGGAAGCTGAGTAGCCCCTACAGAAATCGCTTCACGGGAAGTTCCCGGAGAACCAACCGTCCAGTTATTTGGACCAGAGTTACCATTTGAAGTTACTGCCACTACTCCCTCAGCCATTGCCTGGTCTAGTGCTATGGAAGTTGCCCAGTCAGGAGCGTTTAAAGAGTTACCTAATGAAAGGTTCATTACATCTGCACCATCAAGTACTGCGCGCTCGATAGCTGCCACTACGTTCTCTGTAGATCCGCTTCCACCAGGACCTAAAACACGGTAAGCAAGTAATGTAGCATCAGGCGCTACCCCTTTAATTTGTCCGTTAGCTGCAACTGTTCCTGCAACGTGGGAACCGTGAGTCGTTTCAGCTCCACGAGGGTCACCTCTAGGCGTTTCTTGTGGATCTGCATCGTTATCAACAAAATCCCATCCTAAGTATTCTCCAAAGTTCGGGGCCAAATCAGGATGTGTGTAATCTACACCAGTATCAATGATCGCTACTGTTACACCTGCACCAGTGTATCCAAGGTCCCAAGCTTCGTTAGAACCGATGAACGGCGCAGAATCGAACATTGCCGGGCTGAATTCTTCTTCAGAAACAACCTCAGTAGTCGTGTATTCCACGTTTGGATATACAGCTTTTACACCAGGAGTCGCTAGTAGACTAGGAATCTCGTTTGCAGGAATCTCAAGAGAGAATCCGGAGAATACATGGTCATACTCACGCTCTACTTTGCTTTTGGAAGTACGTGTTGACACTTCTTTTTTCACTTTATCACGAGCACTTTTCAGATTCTGCTTGGACTGCTTCTTCCCATTGTGCTTCGCTTCAACAATTGATTGTTCTTGTAATTCGACAATAACCTTGACTGCTTTGGAGGATGATAAATCAAAATCCCCTTGTAACGTAGCCAACTCAAGGTTTTCTTTACCTGTGTTGGCAGATACACCATTTGCCGAAAATGTACTGAAAACAAGTACCAGAACCAGCAAAGGCATGAATGCTGCGATTAACTTCTGCTTCAAATCATCCCACTCCCCTTTTTATATCTTACGGCTTATGTAAAAAATTCTAGACATATACTTAAGTACCATTTACTTACGTTAGTCCAAAATCTTTACAATCCAAATTATATTTTTAAGAATCGAAATTTTCAATATCCTTTACCTTATTAAATGAACAATTTCGACAATTCAGTTATTTAGCGCTACTTTTATACTATATTTTCCCATATAAAAGCCCACCTAAAATACTAGGTTTTAGGGGGGCTTGTTACTAAGGACTTATTATCTGATTTGAATTAACTCTGAAGCAAGATACGCAGATGTTCTATCTCCTTTTATAGCTATTATCGCTACCCGATAATATCCTCTCGGAAGAACATTTCCATTAAAGTTTCGATAAATATAACCTTTTTGGGTTACATTTGTTTCAAAAATTGGTGATCCTACGTATCGGTTAGGGTCAAACGTTCCATTAGCATCAGATCTGTAAATTTCAACCGCAAATATGTCCGCTCCACCAGGTAGGTAAGCATATGTTTCAAATTGGTTGTTGCCTAACGCCGTAACCCCTAAATCAGTCATAGGAGGATAATCCGGCTCATCCACAAATAGGATAGTTGGGACATTGGTAACTACTCCGCTGTCAGAAGTGAGGACCAAATTGCCTTCGTAGTAGCCGGCTGCCATATTTTGAGTGTTGATAGAAACACTAACATTGACTGCTTGAGTAGCTCCAGGATTAACTTTCACACTAGAACTTGTCACTACGCGAAGATCACTTGATACCTCTTTATTCAATTCAAATTTCACAGAGTACTTCTGGGCTTTTTTAGAAATATTTTTAATTGAGAACTGTTGACGCTCTACTTGTTGCCCGGCTTTCTTTTCAAAGTAACCGAAAGAATAGGTACCAGGTGTCACAAGTGATTGAGTTTCTAATGCATCTACTATTCGAATGCTTCCAGTACCTTGTGTGTTGTGAGGGTACACTTTTCCTGTTGCAGGATCAATAAGTTTTTCGGAAGTATTCATCAACGCAGCTTTTACATCATATACTCCCCAGCCCGGGTTTGCTTGCAGTAGAACCGCTGCAGCTCCAGCTACGTGCGGAGATGCCATACTTGTTCCTTGGAAAGCTGCATAACCATGAGGGTCTTCTGGATTATGAGTTGGGATTGTACTAGTGATGTTTACACCAGGTGCTGATACATCAGGCTTGATCATCCAAGTGTCCACAACTGGACCGCGAGAGGAGAAGTCAGCAATTGTTTCCCCTACTTCACCTGAGAACTCAATATTAAAGCTTACTGTCACTTGATTAACTTTTGCTAGCAACGCTTGTCCGTCTGCTTGTGATAACATAATAGTTGGAACAGCCATTCCCGGAATTAAAGGCATCACTCCAGCGGCGTTATTGTAGAGGATTGCTCCTTCTGCACCGGCTTTAGCAGCTTCTGTTGCTTTGTCAACAAAAGGAATGCCAGCTCCACGGCTGATTAATGCAATCTTTCCGGTCAAATCTTTCCCTGCAAAATCAGCTGGTGCACCAAAACCGACATCAACCAGTTCAAAATCCTTTCCGTTTAATGCTAACAGTGCTTCATCAGAAGGAAACCCTTGAACATCTGATGAACTGTAGGATACACCATCAGAAGACGTTGTTTCTGCTGTGAAAACATTGTATGGAAGCATAGTCGCTCCTACAGAGATTGCTTCACGGGATGTTCCCGGTGAACCTACTGTCCAGTTATCAGGACCTGCATTTCCGTTGGAAGTAACGGCAACCACGCCATCTGCCATTGCATGATCCAATGCGATGGAAGTAGCCCAGTCTGCATTATTTAAAGAATTTCCTAATGAGAGGTTCATGACATCTGCTCCGTCAAGAACAGCACGCTCGATTGCAGCAACTACATTCTCAGTAGAACCACTTCCACCAGGGCCAAGCACACGGTATGCAAGCAACGTTGCATCTGGTGCCACCCCTTTAATCAATCCGTTGGCAGCAACCGTTCCAGCCACGTGGCTTCCGTGGTTGGTAGATGCCCCACGAGGGTCACCAACAGGAGTCTCTTGCGGGTCATTATCGTTATCTACAAAATCCCATCCTTTGTAATCCCCAAATGCATGTGCCAGATCCGGGTGAGTATAGTCAACACCAGTATCGATGATGGCAACCGTCACACCTTCCCCGGTATAACCCATCTCCCATGCAGTATCAGAACCGATAAACGGTGCGGAGTGCATCATTTCAGGAGAATAGGCATCTTTCTCAATGATGATTTCTTCTAATGTTGTTGCCGTATATTCCACATTCGGATATACAGCTTTCACACCAGGAATGGTTAATAGGTTGGGAATTTCAGAACCAATTACTTCTAAAGAGAAACCAGAGAAGACATGGTCATATTCTTGATTTACCTTACCTGATTTTGCTTTTTTCCCCACTTCTGCTTTTACTGCATCTCTAGCTTTCTTTAACTTATTCTTCGTTTGATTCTTTCCTTTTTCCTTCGCTTCGATCATGGATGGCTCCTCAATCTCAACGATGACTGTCGTAAATTTATTCGATTTAATTTCTTGGATATCCCCAAAATATTTGGCAAACTGCTGAACCTCAGTTGAAGTTTGATTTCCATTTGCCTGAGCACTGAATGAAAATGTACTCAAAATCAATACTACTGCTGCGAATACCATACATAACGAACGCCATTTTCTTATCAAAATAAAATCTCTCCCCTAAGTTTTATTGTAAGAAATTTCAGTTATTTTTATGTATCTCCCTCCCCGCAACTTGTCCATTCACACACTACACACTTTTTATTATAAATTGTCTGTTCCCTCATTTCAATATTAAGAACAAATTATTTCTTTATTAGGAACGGACGGGCGATAAAAAGGACC
Source organism: Sutcliffiella horikoshii DSM 8719 (assembly GCA_001648575.1). Lineage (GTDB taxonomy): Bacteria > Bacillota > Bacilli > Bacillales > Bacillaceae_I > Sutcliffiella_A > Sutcliffiella_A horikoshii. The sequence goes on from LQXN01000052.1 coordinate 20,872, forward strand.
CTCATGATGAGAGTCCTCCAGACTGTTGACGAACTATAAAATATGTTAGTTATTACTTAGGATAGTTGATCTCCGTTACAGGAGCTTCGCTTTCCAGCGGGCGGTCCGTAAGCCTCCTCACTCCGTTGCGGGGTCTTACCTGTCCCTTCCTCCCGCAGGAGTCTAAGCTCCTTCCACTACAATCAACAGGAGATTAATAATTCAAAAATTATCTTGTCTACACATTGAAGGACCCTCTTAATGAGAGTCCTCAAATGTACATTATTTATGTTGTGCTAACCAGTCAGCTAAAACTGTCGCATCCTCTTCTGGAACAAGTCCACCTGGCATGCTTCCTTTACCATTATTGATGATGTCTTCAATTTCACCCTGATCATATTTGCTTCCTACTTTTTGAAGGTTCGGCCCGCTTGCACCTTCCATATTATTACCATGACAGCCGATACAGCTTTGGTACAATTGCTGTGCCTCTTCATTTTCTACCATTGTGAATTCGCCACCGCCGCCTGTTGTTTCCTGATCTTCATCAGCGCCGCCACCACAGGCTGCAAGCGTAAGTAGTGATGAACCTAGAACAAATGCCATAAAATACTTTTTCATAGGTAGGTCCCCCAATTTTGTGATGTAATAATTACCAAGATTGATTATATTATATCCTATTTACTCTCTTTTAAAACCCTCACCCAATACCTCGGATGCGTTCGTTACCACCACAAATGCAGACGGGTCAATGGTCCGGACCACTTGTTTCAATTTTGTGAATTCAGTTTGATCGACCACACACATCAATACAGGCAACTCATTTTCTGTGTAGCCCCCGTATGCTGCAAGCTTTGTCACACCACGGTCGATTTTCGTAAGGATGGCTTCCTTGACTTCATCTTCCTTCTTCGTGATAATGATCGCCATTTTGGAATAGCCAAGTCCTACCTGGACAAAATCGATTGTCTTACTGGTGACGAAAAGTCCGATGAGTGCGTACATCCCTAATTCCAAATCGAACACGATTGCTGCAGAAATCACGATCAAACCATCGATCATAGCCACACAAGCACCAAGCGTCAGCCCGGTATATTTATGGATGATCTGCGCTGCAAGATCTGTCCCTCCAGTAGAAGCCCGGCCGCGAAACACCAACCCAAGCCCGAGTCCTACACCAATTCCCCCAAACAAGGAGCCAAGTAACGGATTGTCTGTAGCCGGAGCCAAGTCGCTCGTCCAAAGCACTATTAGCGGTAAGGTAATGGTCCCCACCAACGTTTTAAGTCCAAATTGTCTCCCCAGTAAAATTACCCCAGCCAAAAACAGCGGAATGTTAAAACATAACTGAACGATCCCCGGTTCCCAATCAAGCAGGGATTTCAATATGGTACTGATTCCACTGACTCCCCCTGAGGCAACCTGATTTGGCAGCAAGAACAGGTTGAACGCAAGCGCCACAATCGCCGAACCCAACACCACATATGTATATTCTTTCACCCGTTGATACACAGGATTTACTTGATACCCATTTCTATTTTTACGACTCAACTTTAAGCCCTCCAAAATCTTTCTAAAATACACACAACGAGCAAGAGTATAGCACGCGATGACGAGGGTGTAAATGGTATTGGTATAACGTGGTAAAGCGTTAGCGAGACTGAGAATCTTCCGCTGTTCTTCTTTGAAGGTCGGAGAAAGAAGCATTCCGCTACTGTGAAGGGATTTTCTTGACTTGTGACGGGATTCTTGTTGATTATGACGGGATTTTCACCTCTTGTGAAGGGATTCCGCCCTCTTATGACGGGATTATAACGACCCCTGCATGGCAAAACCCGTTTACCAATGAAAATTCCTTATTTATGAAGGGATTGACCATTCTTATGACGGGATTACCGGTAGTTGTGACGGGATTATTCAAAAGACTCTTCCAGGACAACTATTTCTACAAGAATTATTGTTAGAATGTCCTTCCATAACGGCTCTATACTTATTCGATCTCACCTTCCATATAAAAAAACACCTCCAGCCATCCCAGACCAAAGGTGTTTCAAGTCATCTCTTACAGTTTCGATCTCAAATACGCATCAATGAACGGATCCAAGTCCCCGTCCATGACTGCTTGTGTATTGCCGACCTCCGTATTTGTACGGTGGTCCTTTACCATGGAGTATGGGTGGAACACATAGGAACGAATCTGGGAGCCCCAGCCGATTTCCTTTTGCTCGCCGCGGATCTCATCCAGTTCCGCCTGCTGTTCATCCAACTTTCTTTGGTAAAGCTTAGCTTGCAACATTTTCATCGCACGTTCACGGTTCTTGATCTGAGAACGCTCTGTCTGACATGTTACAACAACATTTGTTGGAAGGTGGGTGATACGGACTGCGGAATCAGTCGTATTAATGTGCTGTCCACCCGCTCCACTTGCGCGATACGTATCTATTTTCAAATCTTCTGTACGGATGTCGATCTCAATGCTGTCATCAAATTCCGGCATTATCTCACAAGAAACAAAGCTCGTGTGACGACGGCCTGAAGAATCAAACGGAGAGATACGCACAAGACGGTGCACTCCTTTTTCCGCCTTCAAATAACCATACGCATTGTGACCCTTGATCAGCAACGTAACACTCTTGATACCCGCTTCGTCTCCTGGCAGATAATCAAGCGTCTCCACCTTGAAGCCTTTGCGTTCTGCCCAGCGCGTGTACATGCGCAATAGCAGGGAACCCCAATCCTGGGACTCGGTACCGCCAGCGCCCGGGTGCAATTCAAGGATCGCATTATTTTTATCATGCTCGCCGCTCAACAATAACTGAAGCTCAAATTTATTGAAATCTTCCGCTACCGTTTTCACTTCACTGCCAAGCTCTGCCTGCAACTCCGCATCCGGTTCCTCTTTCACCAAATCATAGGTCAGCTGCAGGTTTTCATAGTTTTCACTCAACTCGTGAAATTGCCCGACAGGTTCTTTCAATACATTTGCTTCATTGATGACCACTTGCGCCGCACTCTGGTTGTTCCAAAACTCCGGATTGGACATCTCGTTATCAAGTTCGGCAATTCGACGTTCTTTTGCCTCTAAGTCAAAGAGACCCCCTAAACTCGACTAATCGCTTAGCCATTTTTTCCAACTCGTGACGAATCTCTACTAATTCCATTCATTTCACCTCATAAAATTTTCACTAACCGATTTTTAACCCCAGTCAAAACAAACAGGGCAACTAATAGTCTATAATATCGTATTTCACTAAAATAAAAAAGTACCTGCGTCTTTTAACACTTATCTATGCTTAGTTGCGGGTCGTCTTTTACTGAAAAAGTTAATCCCAAACTGAACAGCTGTATCCATAGCCAGACATATCTTTTCATTCCCACTTATTCAAACGTTGGTTTTTAAAAAAGTGCCACCTGATCTAAAACAAGCAAAAAGCGGGGCCGATACATACAGCCCCACTCCCCACAAAGCAACCGTTACTTTCCGCAACAGTTTTTATATTTCTTTCCGCTTCCGCAGATGCAAGCATCATTACGGCCAACGTCCATTACTTTTTTCATCGGCTTTTTCTTTGGAGGCTCGCCGCCGCTCTCTTTGGGAACGACCGCTTGTCCTTTTGCCACTTCTTCACGTTGAAGGTTGTTGCGGATCTGTGCCTTCATGACATATTTCGCTACATCTTCCTCGATAGCGGCAATCATATTTTCAAACATCGCAAATCCTTCGAACTGGTACTCACGAAGTGGATCGATCTGACCGTATGCACGCAGGTGGATACCCTGGCGAAGCTGATCCATTGCGTCGATGTGATCCATCCACTTGCTATCAACTGCACGGAGCACAACAACTTTCTCAAATTCACGCATCTGTTCGTTGGATAGCTCTTGCTCTTTCTCATCATAGCGGGCTTTCACCTTCTCAACGATAAGCTCAGACATTTCCTCTGGCTCTTTCCCGCGCAGGTCGTTAAGGGTTACAGCTCCCTCTTCCAACAGGTTAGCATCTACATAATCCACGATGCCTTGCAGGTTCCAATCCTCCGGAACCTCCTCTTTTGGTGTGTAGAGTCCGACTTGACGCTCAATTGTCGCGACAAGCATTCTTTCCACCACTTCACGCAGGTTCTCGGAATCCAACACTTCAAAACGTTGCTTGTAGATGACTTCACGCTGCTGACGAAGAACATCGTCATATTGCAGAAGCTGCTTACGAGCATCGAAGTTGTTACCCTCCACACGTTTTTGGGCAGATTCCACTGCACGGGAAACCATTTTACTTTGGATCGGTTGGGTATCATCCATACCTAAACGTTCCATCATCGTTTTCATATTATCTGAACCGAAGCGGCGCATCAATTCATCTTCCATGGAAAGGTAGAATTGGGTCACACCAGGGTCTCCTTGACGTCCGGAACGTCCACGAAGCTGGTTATCGATACGGCGGGATTCATGACGCTCTGTACCGAGGACAGCAAGACCGCCAACTTCCTTCACACCTTCGCCAAGCTTGATGTCCGTACCACGGCCGGCCATGTTCGTCGCAATTGTAACAGATCCCTTTTGACCCGCTCCAAGGATGATATCCGCTTCACGCGCATGGTTTTTCGCATTTAACACGTCATGCTTGATGCCACGCTTAGTCAAAAGCTTGGATATTACCTCAGAGGTCTCAATCGCAACCGTACCGACAAGTACAGGTTGTCCGTTTTTATTACGCTCTGCAATATCGTCCGCAACAGCATTGAACTTGCCTTCAATCGTTTTGAAAATAAGATCAGCACGATCATCACGTACGATTTCCTGGTTTGTCGGTATCGCGATAACACTCATATTATAGATGTTACGGAACTCTTCTTCCTCTGTCTTCGCCGTACCGGTCATCCCGGCAAGCTTTTCGTACATACGGAAGTAGTTTTGGAATGTGATCGTTGCAAGCGTCATGCTTTCGTTCTGAATATCAAGGCCTTCCTTTGCCTCGATCGCTTGGTGAAGTCCATCGGAATAACGGCGTCCTTTCATCAGACGACCAGTAAATTGGTCAACGATGACAACCTCGCCTTCCTGCACCACATAATCCACATCATGCTGCATCGTCACATGCGCCTTCAACGCTTGGTTGATATGATGGTTCAATGTAACATTGCTGATATCAAAAAGGTTTTCAATGCCAAAAGCCTTCTCAGATTTTGTGATACCGTCCTCTGTCAGCTGTACGCCTTTCGTTTTCACGTCATATGTGTAATCCACATCTTTCACCAATGTACGTGCAAATGCATTTGCTTGGATATACAAGGCTGCTGACTTCTGGGCACTACCGGAAATGATCAATGGTGTACGTGCTTCATCGATAAGGATGGAGTCGACCTCATCTATTACCGCATAGTGAAGGGGACGTTGCACCATTTGCTCTTTATAAAGAACCATGTTGTCACGCAAATAGTCAAAGCCGAATTCATTGTTGGTACCATATGTGATATCCGCTTTGTAGGCTTCAATTTTTTCATCACGGGACAATCCGTTCAGGTTCAATCCGACTGTAAGGCCAAGGAACTCATAAAGCTGCCCCATTTCCGTCGCGTCACGGCTTGCCAAGTATTCATTGACCGTTACAACGTGAACGCCCTTGCCAGTAATTGCGTTCAGGTAAACAGGCATCGTTGCCGTCAATGTTTTACCTTCCCCAGTTTTCATCTCGGAAATATTCCCTTCATGCAAGGAAACACCACCCATAAGCTGCACTTTATAAGGATAAAGACCAAGTACACGCTTGGACGCTTCGCGAACGACCGCAAATGCCTCCATCATCATATCCTCCAGCTTTTCACCCTTTTGATAACGACCTTGGAATTCAACCGTTTTCCCGCGCAACTGATCATCCGTCAGCCGTGCCACATCTCCACTGAGTGAATCTATTTGATCCGCCATTTTCTCTAGACGCTTTAATTGACGCTTATTCATATCAAAAACTTTATTCAATAAACCAAGCATACAAACGCTCCTCTGTAACTATAGTCTTATAGCCTAAATAATATATAAATTTTAACACTTATTGGGTTTGGTAACAACTCAAACCCCCATGTGACAACTAAAAAGAATAACTATTTTTAAAAATAGCCCTCTAATTAAATTTAGTAATTAACCTTTATATTTGCATTTACTTGTTGATCTTCGTTCCAGACGCTTCGCTTATCTGCGGGGTCTGCGCTCCTTCCACTGCGACCAACTAATGATTTAATATTTGAAACTTGTCTACACTACTATAACTGTTACCAGTTATGTAGCTACGTTCTTTCTTTGTTTCTTCTAGTCTAAACGCGATCCCCAATATTTAAAAACTTCATTTTTCTGAGCAAAAAAACGATCATGCCCTGAAAATTGAAACTCCTGACCACAATCCGAATTTGTAACCTGTAATACTTGGTACTCAATTCCCCCATCCGTGCCACCAACAAACCCATGAAAAATACAAGAGTTGTCAATTTCTGTTCTATTACCTTGTTTATCTACATAGTAATAACGATCGTTTACAATGCCTGAACCCCTCAGTTCACTTGAAGTAAGATAAATAGCGTAATTTTCAATATCAGAGCCTTTCAAAGTTGGCAATTTCTCAACAGTTAGAGGAATAATTGAGAACTCATCCTCTTTTTTTATTTCCTTTTCGTTTGTAATATTGTAATAACAACGATAGAACCCTCATATCCCTCAGGAATGAGAAAAAGATAATTTGAATTTGTTTCTTCTATACTTGTATCTGTTTGGAGATCAACGCCCCAAAACGCCAATGCAGCAAATGGAATTACACTAAGTAATTTCAAAAAAAGCAACTTATTATTTTTATTATTCGGTGTATCCTTTACTACCTTTATCCCCTCATCTATAAAAAAGAACAATAAAGCACAAATTATTGAAAAGAATGCAAATGCTTCTATCATAAACACCGTTATGTAAGCCATTAACATATATATAAATCCCGCAACATAAACCCTGGTCTTCAATAACCTCTTCGTTAATAATTCAGACAAAAACGATACAGGTACCCCATATAAATAGTTTCCTATTAAAGATAAAAATAAAACAAGTATACCCAAGCCAATCCCTTCACCTTGTTCCCAGATATTAATAAATAGCAAACCGATCGCCAAAATAACACTTGAAAACAGCGCCGCTATCAATTTCCTCAATAACATGATTTCTCTCCCCTTCTTACAAGAGAACCAAAATTCTCCAGTACCACTTACAGTTATATTATCACAATCGTATTATCAGATGATTATTTTCCGACAAATGTTTTCATCATTTCCCGAGAAATTACGACAAAAAAAGAGACCCCTAAGGGCCTCTTTTGTTTCAATAAGATTCGATTAATCCATATTTCCCATCGTTCCGTTTATATACAACATTTGTCTCGTTTGTAGCAGCGTTCAGGAATACGAAGAAATTATGTCCCAGCAGGTTCATCTGCAGGATAGCTTCCTCACTGTCCATCGGCTTCAGGTTGTAGCGTTTCGTACGAACCAAATCTGCTTCGTCCTCTTCGTCCTCCACTGCTACATGTGCTGGTGCGCCGTTATCGATCACTTCGTTAAATAAATATTTAGGTGAACCTGTATCGCGAAGCTTACGGTTTACCTTTGTTTTGTGTTTTCTAATTTGTCGTTCTAGTTTATCTACGACAAGGTCTATCGCTGCATAGAGGTCATCATGATTTTCTTCTGCACGTAACACTAGGCCTGTCATAGGAATGGTCACTTCAATTTTTTGTTGGTTGTTGTAGACTTTCAGATTCACTTTGCATTCTGCGTTATCTGTGGAATCAAAATAGCGTTCAATCTTTCCGATCTTGTTTTCAACATAATCTCGGATTGCTGGAGTTACCTCAATGTTTTCACCGCGTACGTTGTACTTCATAAACGAACTCCTCCTTTTGTTCCTGTTTGGCACTGCCTATCATCCAAACATTCTGCCTACAAATTCCCTTCCACAAATGCAAGGGTTAAGCTTTATTAAGCTTATGTAAACATATTTCTACAATACCCAACAGAATTCCTGCTTAAACGTAAAAGAAATGTTAAGAATTTGTGAAGGTGTGTGGTTTGCATGTTCTTGTGGGGTGAAACAAGTATATGCGATGGGATGGGAAAAGTTTCTTAAAATCTATGGGTCACATTCAACTCTCTGTTACCTTCCGTTTCGGGTGTTCGCTTTCCGCGGGGCGTGTGCTTGAGCCTCCTCACTGCGTTGCGGGGTCTCAAGCTACCGCTACCTCCCGCAGGAGTCGAACACCCTACACTACAGGTAACAGAGGAGATTTCCCTAACCTTATTTTCTCCATTTTAAAAATATAATAAAAAACCCTCCATAGTTGGTGGAGGGTTAGTGGGCGATGTGGGGGAGGATATGATGTTGGATTTGGTTTTTCCAGTTTTCGTATGCTGGTTGGATAAAGGTACGCAGTGCTTCTTTTTCCGGTATGGTATTTTGATCAAAATGGCCGATTTGTTCGAGTTCCTCTAATAAATCTCCAAATTGGGCAATTACCTGAAGGGCTTTTTCGTTCTTTTCAAAAAGAATCACGAGATTCACGTGTGCTTCCGCAATTTTTCCTATTGCGTCGTAACTGTCGAGCACCACTTGTCGTGTTACTGGTGTGGAGGCGTTTCGGTTCTCATCACTCAAATAGTCAAAAGCTTCTTCTACCGTTTCCAGTAGGGCATTATATTTCTTTAGTAACAAAAATTCATCTTCTTTCAAAGCAGCCATCCTTTACACCTAGTTTCTCTTATCATAATACATCCCATCTGCCGTCGGAGTGCTATATGCTTGCCCATAAACTTTTGCTGTCTTTTTTGACTGCTGGATTTGTCCCCACTCCTGCTTTAATTGTTTGTGAAAACTCTCAAGCTTCGGGGTTACCTGCTGACTCGCTAATGCCACCTTTTTACCGATTACCATTTCCGCTTCGGAAAAAGGGGGTGCAAGGCGAGCGAGTAAAGTATCCCTAATCTGCAACGCCTTATCTATTTCTTCCAAGAAAGCGTCCCTGCTATCTTCGGCAGGTAGCGGGCCTTCCAGTAATGTCAAAAGATGAGTGGTGACTTTATCTAAGTTTTCAATCACGTTCATTATGCCTGCCCAGCCTGAGCAAAAGCCTGCTGCCGGTTTGCTTGAATAACCTGCTTCCATGCATCGCGGAATTCCATCATAAGGCCTTCCACTTCCTCCACGACCGCCGTGTCATTCTTCAGGTTAGCATCAATCAGACGGCGGTTCATATAGTCATACATCGTCATCATCGATTTCCCGACATCTTGGCTGGTATCAAGGGTGACCATCAGTTCTTGAATGATTTTCTGCGCTTTGAGGAGGTTGATGTTTTTCATTTCTATATTCTTGTCTTCCATTGCTTTTTTCGACAGCTTCATGAATTTCAGAGAGCCGTTGTAAAGCATAAGAGTCAACTCACCAGGGGTAGCAGTGTTAACCGAGTTTTGTTGATAGGCTTGATAGGGATTATTGATTGCCATGATAATTCTCTCCTTTTACATCAGCCATTGAAAAATTGACTCATTAATTGCATCGATTGCTGATTTGATAGCCCGATTGCTTTTTCCATTGCGGTGAACTGTTTCCAATAACGTGCCTCGACTGTCTGCATTCTGCGTTCGAAGGCGGAAATGCGCTGATCAACATTTAATAATTCTCTTCCCATTGTGAACTGCTGTGCAGTACGGGTTGGCGTCCCTGCCCTTGCTTCAATGGATTGGATGGTCGCCGTTACATTTTCTCGTAACTTCCAAGCAAGACCCTGGGAAGATCTATCTGTCCCATTTGCAGTAAATAACTCCATTACAGAACTTGAATCTTTCTCAATTGCTGCTCTTAACTTATCTTCATCTATAATAAGCTTTCCCTTGTCCAAATAATTAGCGCCAGTGGAAATACCGATTTGTGAAAGCTGATTATATGCTCCTGTTATCCCCGAAATAGGCTCATAAAAGCTCATTCGCATCTTACCTAATCCAGATGAAAGGATGGAATCATTTCTTAAAAGCCCACTCATCGCCTTCTCTTCCCACTGTTCAATCTGTTTTTCTGAAAGGGATTCCCGCTCATCATTGGAAAGAGGCTTGTAATCACGATACAACGGTTCACCTAGTTTACCATTGATTTTTCCGATTAGCTCATTGTATTTTGTAATATAGTCTTTAATGGCTTGGAATGTCTTATCTGTATCATTCTTAATCGTTATAACAGATTCGCCTTCCATATCACCATTCAAGGTGAATGTCACACCATTTAACGTGAAAGAATTTGAATTCCGCTCGGTTGCAACGCCGTTGATCTTGAATGTAGCTGCTGTTCCACCCTGTTCAATGTTGTTTTCGTCTAGTTTCATCACATTCGTCATAAAAGCACCAGTTACTTGGATTTCATGAGAAGCGTCTGAAGACCTGAATGTACCTGCATCTTTTCTAGTCATCATGATGGTCCCTTTTACTTCATCAAAAAAGGCCGTAACACCAACATTGGATGAACTTATTCTATTCATCACTTCATTCATAGTGGCGGAACCATCGAACTTAAATCCCTGTTCCACCTTCGCACCTTGTTGATTGAAGGTTGTAATGGAAAAATCAAAACTGAATGTATCATATTCTAATGCTTCGACTTCACTGCCTGCTGCCAATGGTTCATTGAAATTAAGTTTTCCTGTTTTTTCGTCAAGCGTTGCGAAGGTACCGTTTATATCTTCCGGAACATTCGAAGTGGTATAGACGGGAATATCCACAGATCCTACCGAAATGCTCATTCCTTCTTTCCAGGCAACCGCCCCGGACAATTGCAACGAACTTGTCTCCCCATCAATCACAAATGCTTCTTGTGTATGTTGGGTGAGAGTAAAGTTTTGAAACTTGTCCCTTTGCTCCCAAAGGCTTTTATTCGGATCAAATGAACTGCCTTCTTCTAAAAGGTTTGTTGAAGTTCTGTATGCTGCTGTAGCTGCCTTAACATCTGAAATTGTGTAATTTGCATTAGCAGCTGAAGAGGAAGCAAGAGCAGATACAGCCGGGTTACTAGATGTCACCTGTTTTTGCGAGTAACTTCTCTGCAAGGTCATATCGAAGGATAAATTTCGAAAGTCGTTTAAAAGCCTATTTGACTCCCTATATGCATCCCTCTTCCATTCCAACAATTGCTTCTGCTGTGTCAATTTATTTATCGGCATACGCTGGGCCTTCATCAGATCGCTTACCATCTGATTAATATCCAACCCACTTTGAAACCCAGTTAAGCGCATATCCTTCACCACCTATATCTTTTTATCAACAAACAACCCCATATATTCGGTCATTGCCGCATACATATCTAAAAATTTCTTCGACGGTATTTCGCGAACCACCTCATCGGTCTCGACATCAACAACCGTCACATAATATTCATTCAAATCATCGTGTAACTCAAAGCGCACAGCTACATTCATCGGCTTCATGAAACCATTCATGCCTGCCACGATGGTTTCCATCTGTATTCTGCTCTGTTCAGGATGAGCTTGCTTCGCTTCCTTAATTGAAACATCTACTTTTGTTGAAACTTTTCCTAGTGATTGCGTTCTAGTTGTGGGATCAAAGGTGCCGCTTCCAATTCGCGAAATGTGCATACAGGTCCCCTCCGTGAAATGTTTACTCTATTAGTAATATCGGTAGGCCAAAAAAGATATTAAGAGGTTTGGGGAATTTATATAATTGAGATAGTTTTGGAGCTTCGTAGGGTATAATAATATGGAGGAATAAAATTGACTCCAATCGATGATCTATTAAAGATAATTCCAAGTAAAATCGTCTCACTATTTACAGGTAAACTACTGGGGGATGCCAATTTGAACCTTCAAAAAGGTAAAAGACCTCGTTTCTACTTTTCACATTCTATCAATGATAAAGAGTGGACTTTTTATTGTTATGAAAGGCTGAAATCCTTCTTACCACTACCTTCCCCTAAATTTTCGAGAATTTCAGATGCTCGTGTTCTACAAGGGTATACTGAAAAATACTATGTACAGTCTAAAACATGTGTGGCAAATGATTTACTTAAAGAAATTTGGTATCCGAACAACAAAAAGACCATACCAATTTCCCTTCTAGAAAAAACCCTCAATACAGAAGCTCTTGCATGGTGGTACCAGGACGATGGCCATCTTAAAAAGAAGGAAAATACCGTACAGAAAATAATTCTATCTACAGATTCGTTTTCAAAAGGTGAGAACCTGCATCTAATAAATATTTTAAGAAATAACTTCCAACTTGAATTTTCATTAGATGGTCAAAACCGCCTAGTCCTCTATAACATGCCTCAAATAAGATACTTTTTATTTTTAGTGGACCCGCATATTCATCCATGTATGAGCAGAAAAAAATCTAGTATAGTACACCCAGTTTCTCCTCAGCCATTATATAAGCGCACAACAATATATCTACCAACCTCTATAGTTCTTAATCACCCGACAAAAGATATCAATTCATTCCTAGAATATCTACCTAATATTGAAAAGAATTTCCTAACAAGGCACGACCTCGCTCTATTCTATAAAACATCAGACTTTAAAAGTGTCATTGCTATAAACAAAGCAAATACACTAGGCTATCAAATCCGAATAAACCAATCAGCACTTCAAAAAATGTATTTCATTCAGAATTTACTCGGGTTAACCAATAGTCAAATAACATTTCTTTGTTACTTAAATCAAACTAAAAAGAATTATTCTGTCTATGGAAAATACAAAGATAATTAGCGAGTGCAATACCTTAGCATAATAGAAAATAGGAGTCCTTTCCATCATATATATAACAAAAGAGACCCTAGTAAACCTAGAGTCCCTTTTAGATCTGTTATTAACGAAGAAGTTGTAATACACCCTGAGGCTGCTGGTTTGCTTGAGCCAACATTGCTTGAGATGCTTGTGCAAGAATAGAATTCTTAGTTTGTTCCATCATTTCTTTCGCCATCGTGCGAACATTTACTTTCATAAATGACTAGACTATATCTTCACCCTCACTTAATTGTAGGGGTCGGGCACTTCGGATTCACAGTGCTGATGGACACCGTTTCACCTATGGATTTCATCACCATAGCTTTGCCTTAGATGGTTTATCCTAGTCGTTGAACCTTCTCCATCCTTTCAGAACAGGAGCTTGGCTGCTGATTGCCAAATCTTTTCTTTTTTCAAAGCCCTCACGCTTGTCGTTTCCAACTACGTTGTGGCAAGAAAAGCTCTAATGGGTTTCCAGCAATTCACCCGATAGTAATCGCTAACCGTTACCAGTTAGGACGACTGTGCTTGTTGCTGCTTATGCAGCTAAAGCATAATCAACGTCACGAACACGTGATTCTGCCGCAGTGAGATTTTCAGATGCATTATTTAAATTATTTATTGTATGCTCTAGTCTATTTTGGTAAGCACCTAATAAAGAACGACCAGCAGAAACTGTTTCTATCTGTTCATTTATTGTTTCAATTAATGCTGTTGCAGTTGCTTCATCTGCTACATCAGTGGAAGAAAGAGTTCCTACTGCAGTTTCGATATCAGTTAAGTCAATCCCAGCTGTAGTAAAGTCTAACTCCATTTGTTGTTCGTTATTTGCCCCAACTTGAAACTTGACTGCACCATTTCCATCACCTGATGTTCCGTCTAATAAGTTCTGAGTATTAAACTGTGTTGTATCTTTAATTCTGGTTATTTCTTTTCCTAATTCAGCTAACTCATTTCCAATAGCTTCTCTATCTTTGTCAACGTTAGTATCATTAGAACCTTGAACAGCAAGTTCGCGCATTCTTTGAAGGATATCATGAACTTCATTAAGCGCTCCTTCAGCTGTTTGAATCATAGAAATCAATTATGTTATCGCAAAGGCTTTTTATCCTCTGCTTCTTTATGTTTCCATAAAGTTCAGGTCATATCTTCACCCCATTAGGGTGCCCCGCGCTCGTGGGTGGGTTATCGGTACGGTTCCTCACCACCTGACCGTCACACCTTCCTAGTTACTTGCTTACCGATTCACTAGGCTCGGCTCGGTATTGCCCACCATCCACATAATAGCTGGTTTGGGGTTCCACCGAATTCACGGAGTTATCATTTAAGCATTACTGCTTAAAGCGGCATTTCTATTTACCGTCTTGTGCGTTTCGGGAAGCTTGATCTAATCCACGAACTTGAGCTCTCATTTTTTCAGAAATAGCTAGTCCAGCAGCATCGTCCCCAGCTTTATTAATACGTAAACCTGAAGATAATTTCTCCATAGACTTCATTTGCGCATTAGTTGCAGTACCTAACTGACGGTGTGTGTTCAACGCAGCAATATTGTTATTAATTCTCATTACAATTTTCCTCCTTGAGTTCTCGCCGATTTCACGTCCCTGTGTAATCGGTGTTGGATTTGCAAACAGATCAAAAGTCGGCCGCCTTTTAATTCTATTTGCTTACATGTTTTATATCGACCATACACGATAACTTTTAATAGGTTTTGAGAGAATTTTTTATAAATTGTTTTATTTTTTTAGTTGGTTGCTCAAAGCTTGCAGAAGATCGATTGAGGAGTGCGACGCTGCGTTGTTTTCTTCCTGGATGGAAAGATAGATTTCTTTTCTATGTATCTCAATATTCTTTGGTGCTTGGATACCGAGCTTCACTTGATCGCCATTTATAGAAACAACAGTAATTTCAATGTCATCACCGATTTTAATCGCTTCATCTTTTTTACGGGTTAAAACTAGCATATGGTGTCCCCCTTCCTATTTTGCTACTGATTCTGGAAACAGATTATGCTTCGTTTGATAAGGACTGCCTGTTAGAATCACTTGTTTGCCTAGCTTCTTTTTCGTATTCACCACAACAGGAGCCTGCAGGTTGGCAGTTGTTAGGTGGAATGGGTCTGCCATTGTCAGAACAGTATAGACAGTCACATCTTCAGGAGAATCCAGCTCCAGAATATCCACAGCCTGATTCTCGAGATTAAAATCATAGTCTTGGAAGAAAGCAAAAGGATTTGTTAAAACAAACCCAAGCCCTGGTGTCTTTACCGACTGTAAAATATAAAATGTACCTTCCTCCGTAAAAGGAATCACCGCGAACTCCTTTTCCTCTATAAATCCTGGCACGCCATTCGGAAAATTTATCACTTCTTCTTCCTGCAACTCTATCAATCCATGATACTTCGTTTCTGTTTTCATCTTCTCACAACCTTATATTTTTTGTTCGTAGCCGCCTGTACCGACATACCGCAGATTCTCAAAATCTATATCCAGCGAGGAGTAATTAGCCATGTTGACTTGCGTTGCTCCAGGTGTGTATTCATGCACCGGTTTGTTCACCACAATGTCAATGACAGGTTTACGCTCCTGCCACTGTATATCCACTGAACCTGGCTCATAATCAATTTTCACACTAAAATGCGATGGAATCCAGCCAATATTAAATTCCTTGGGAGGACCTTCACTATTCCGCTTTGCCTGACGTACAATTGCTCCGCCACCATGCTCGATTCTCATCATTTCATTTCCGTCCTGTGCAACCCTGGCAAGCCCCTCAAGCCAATCCCGCCTTCCAAGCTGAGCCGCTTCCTCAACCCTCCTGGCCACACTTTTCAAATCCATATCCTCCCTGGCCTGCGTCTGATCAATCGTCAACCTACCCGGCGTCCGCTGCATCACCAACTCCGCCTTAGGCTGCTCGATGCTGAGTTCTGCCTTAGACTGCTGTATTTTCTGTACTGGCTTCTGAATCTGTAGCTCGGTTTGTGCAAAGGTAGACTGCAAACGTATCTGTGGAAATAACATGTAATCACCAACTTCCTTAAAGGGTTTTAGATATCTTAGCTGTGGATTGGAGCAAATGGCGTAGACTCCAGCGGGAGAGTAGCGGCAATGTTGAGACCCCGCAACTAAGTGAGGAGGCTCAAGGTCGCCCCGCGGAAAGCGAAGCCATTTGCGGAAAGGAACAGCGGTGCATTGCTAATTCCAAAAAAAAACTGCCCCAGAAACAACTGCCATCAAACAGCTCCCTCCAAGACAGTTCCTCACCCTACCTTAAAAAATCCAACAACGAAGGCTGAATCACCCGCGCTCCCACACCAAGCGAAGCACGGTGCACACTCTCCTGCATCGTCAAATCCGTAATAACTTTCTCAATATCCGCATCCTCATTATCCGATAGAATCCGCGTAGCCACCACTTCTTGATACCCAATGCGGTTGTCCACCATTTCCAATCGATTATAACGGGCACCCAACTCAGAACGCTCAGCCGAAATGGTATCCGCAGCTTTATCAAAGCGTCCCATCAAATCCTTCAGTGCATCCGTATCACTTGTTTCAAGTGCAGCCTGAAGCCCGTTCCAGATCTCCATCATGTCCTTATTAAAAACATTATCTGCATTGATGTTGGATTGCAGCTTGATCCCACGGGATACCTCCACCTCAAACGGGGAGTTTTCCGTGCTGACAGATGTTGGATCATTCGCATCCGTGATCCGTGGCTTATCAATTGCAGTACCATTGAAAATGTACTTTCCGGCCACTTGAGTATTGGCAACCTGGACAAAATCGTGTTTTAACTGTTCGATTTCTTTTGCCATTGCTTGGCGGTCTTCCGGGGAGTAAGTATCATTGGATCCTTGTACCACCAATTCACGGGCACGGTGCATCACGCTTTGTACGTGGTCCAATGCTGCCTCAGAGTTCTCCATCCACGCATAAGATTCACTCAGATTACGTTTGTATTGCTCAAGCTCCGTCAAGTTTGTACGGTAGTACATCCCCTTCATCGCAACTACCGGATCATCGGATGGCCGGGAGATTTTCTTACCTGTAGAAAGCTGTTCCATCAGCTTGCCCATTTTTCCATAGCTTGTACTTAATTGCCGCAGAGAGTTCTGCGTCAGCATGCTTTGTGTGACACGCATTTATCTACACCTACCTTCCGCCTATTCCCAATCCGTTTATGATTCTATCTAAAAGCTCATCCGTTAATGTGATCATTCTTGCAGATGCATTGTATGCATGCTGGAATTGGATCATATTGGTCATTTCTTCGTCCAAGGAGACACCGCTTACCGATTGTCGGCGCTGGTCCACTGATAGTCTCAATGTTTCACTGTTGTAAGCGAGTCGGTTCGCTTCCTGGGCATCTACCGCCAATCCGCCAATGACACTTTCGTAATAGTTTTGGAATGTCGTAGAAACTCCGTTCAACTGAAGTGTTCTCGCTTTTACCTCTGCCAATGCAATCGCATTGCTTCCGTCACCTACACGGCCACCGACCTCTCCTACCTTCGGGATATCAACCGCAATGAAATTCCCTTTTGATACATCTTCCAAGCGGACTCGGCTTAAGTCAAAATTGACAGAAGGATTTCCATCGGCATCCACAAACTCTCCTGACAACCCTTCACCAAGCTCTTCCAAGCTTGCAAAACTTCCGGAAGTCATCAATTCCTCTTTCGGAGACTTGGCTGCATCATATACCGTGTATGTAAATTGTTGAACCCCGTTGGCATCTACAGTCGACTGCACCGTAATCGAAACATTTTCCGCTCCATTATATCCATGAAAATCACCTGATGTTATGATGCCTTTGTTGTAGCCGGAAGCCGCGATATTGTCCAGCGATTGGACGATATCGGATGATACAGTGAAAAGCTTTGCCGCATTTTTTATATTCCCTGCAGCTATATCTGTATTTTTAAAATCAAAGAACTTGAACGCTGTGTGCTCTCCTGATTCCATGCTCGAGATACTCCAGCCTGATTCATGGACCCTGTTGATCTCCTGGGCAAAATTGAATGCGACCGTATCCAGATGGTTCAACATATCAGGATATAGTCCTTTTTCGGTATTCCCTTCCATAAACCCGTAAGAATCAATCAGGCCGCGCAGTTTACCAGAAGCCTGCATGCTGCCGACCCCAAAGCTTGCATCCCCAAGCTTGAAACCATCCACCAGTCCTGTGTCTGCACGGTATTCTAATGAAAGACTGTTAACTCTATTACTTGTTGCATCAACAAGTGTACCTATTTTACGGCCAGAATCATCCACCATCTCGATAGTGATTTTCCCTTCTGCCAAACTGCTTGGATTTCCACTGCTTCCAACTGTTGTCGTCTTGATGTTAACCAGCTGGGATAGTTCATCCACCAAGCGGTCCCGTTCATCATAAAGGTCATTTGCGAGATATCCATGGGGCTCGATTTCACCAATTTGCTTATTTATATTATTTATCTGCTGACTGATTGCATTTACCTGCTTTAACGTAACATCCATTTCATTTTTGATGTCCTGCTGAACAGATGATAAGGAATCAGATAAGAACTTGAATGTTTCCGCCACCGCAAGTCCGCGCTGTCTTACAACCGAACGTGCACCTGCGTTTGTAGGGTTGACCGCCAGATCTTGAAACGCCTGCCAGAAACGGTCCAATGTAGTGGAAAGACCTGTTTCGGAAGGCTCGTTCATGATCTCTTCCATCTTTTGTAGGGAGTCCGCTCGCGCTTCCCAATAGCCAAGCTTATTATTTTCGCCACGATACTGGATATCCAGGAAACTCTCCCGCACACGCTGGATACTGCCTGCTTCTACCCCTGTCCCCATTTGTCCAGGTATTTGCGGACGGTTCATGGAAGCTGGTGGGTATGGTTCAGTCTGGACAAAATTGACCCGTTGTCTTGTATACCCCGGGGTATTGGCGTTGGCAATATTATGCCCAACCGTTTGAAGGGCAGTTTGCTGGGTAACCAGGCCTCGCCTTGCTACTTCGAGACTATGAAAAGTTGAACGCATCGGTGTTCCTCCTAAGCTTTTGAATCGAACAGGGAGCGCGCAGGTGTACTCACGCTTTTCTTCGTGTTCACAGGTTTTTCGTAATTTACCGCATTAGGTTGCGGGTTAAGGGTATTTATCGTCATCGTGACAAATTGCAGGGACTGTTCAAGCAACAGCTTGTTAATTTCGTTCTGTTTTTGGATCTTGGCGATGGTTTCTGCCAATCTATCTTTCAAGTTAAGCAGTTCTTTCTTTTCCATCGGAGAACATGTTTCAATTAGCGTAGAAACCGTTTTTCCGTTGGATGCTTCCGCACGTTGTTTTTCTAGCTGAACAATCGCCCGTGTGTATTGCTTTTCTTCTCTCGTAATCTGCTGTAACTCCTCGACCTTGTTCGCTTTTACGATTTCTTCTTTCCGCACTGTCAATTCATAAAGGTAAGCATGCAAAGTGAGCATCTTTTCTAAAATGGAAATAATCGTTGAAATGGACATAAGTTCTCCTTATTTGAAGGCTCTGTTAGCTGATCATCTAGCTGTTGATTGGAGCACAAGGCGAAGACTCCGGCGGGAGGCAGCGCTAGGTCGAGACCCCGCAGGCTTGCCGAGGAGGCTCGAGCAGCGCCCCGCGGAAAGCGAAGCCTAGTGCGGAAATCAACAGCGGCGTAAACAGTACCTATTTATTAAAATAAAAATCGATCATCTTACTTGCGACAGTCTTCGGATCTACCTTGTAAGTACCATTCTCCACAGAAACCTTAAGCTTTGCGATCTGCTCTTGACGTGCCTCTGTAAATTGAGAACGTTCCTGCATTTCCTTCGCCTTATTTGAGATTTCCACCTGGTCGCTCTTTGCTTGATTCGGTGTCTGCATTTGCTGCTGTTTCATGTGATTTTTATAGGGGTTGACTCCTGAAGAACCAATATTATTTATCTTCATTGTTATCCCTTCCTTTTCGAACAGTTTGTCTATTTATTAATATCGGCACAGTTTCCCGGATGTTTATAGGAATTTCTTATCAATTGCATGGTAGGTTCTTCCTCCGCTCAGACTTTCGCGTCGTCTTTCTTCTTCACGATCCAATTGGGAAAGCTGTCCTTCGATATCTTTTTTACAACTTATACATAGCTTATCCTCTCTTATCATCCTACCACATCGGTCGCACGGATAACCTAAATTAGGAAATTGGGTAAGGTGAATACGGCCTTTACGGATGAACTTAAGGATAAGAGATTCCGCCACCCCGGTTTCTTCGACAACTTGATCCAGTCTTGCCGTCCTGTTTTCCCGTTGCCGGATGTATTTATATACAGTCTGATACTGTGCCTCTTCATCTTTATAACACGCTTCACATACTTCCCTGAAGGCATTCTTCACATAAATCTGACCACAATTCGGACAATTATCTAGTTGGGACATGAGGCAACTTCCTTTCGAGCAAAAGTTTCTTACTTTTTATATCGAAAGGATATGCAAAAAGTTAACTGCGAATTAAGGTAAGCGAGGAAATATCTCTTGCCCCCGCCTTTTTCAATACCTTTGCCGCCATCCTGATTGTTGTTCCAGTGGTATAAATGTCATCGATAAGGAGCACATTTTCGCCACTGACCATTTGGGGTTCTGTGACATAAAAGAAATTCTCTTGCTGCAACCTGTCCCGCCTGACTTTTTTGGATTGCTTGACGGAGTCTTTTTTATTAAGGGGCTCATCTACTTTAAGTGGTGCCAACAGTCCCGCTAAAAGTAGGGACTGGTTGAAGCCGCGTTCATAAAGGCGTTCTGCTCCCAGTGGAATGGGTACGAGGGTAAGCTGTTCTTTCTTAAAATATTTTTCATAGGTTTCCCGAAAATGTTTATGAAAGGCTTGTGCAAGGATCGCATCCCCTCTGAATTTATATAGAGCAAAAACTTCCTTCATATGTTCATTATACGAAAACACAGAACGGTTCATTTTAAATAAATCGGCTGTTTCAGTCTCACTTTCCCACCTATGGCAATCAAAACATATATCCCCATGATGATTCTCCACGGGAACCTCGTCCCATTCCCTGCCACAAATCCTGCAGAGTTTTCCGCAGATTTTCTGAAAAGCATTGTCACACGAAACACAAATCGGGTCAGACTTACTCAAACCAAGCAGATCCCCCCAGCCATAAGATGAAGCCAATTCCTCGTGACAAACCAAGCAATTACCCATCCTGAAATCCCCCCTTTTCTGCTCGATAGTTCATACGTCTAATCTGATCGATTGCATTGATTATTTCACGAGTCCTTCCATAATGAAAAAAACGAACATCCCCGTCAGGATGCTGATTGCTGCGTCCTGCCCTTCCTGCTATTTGCACGAGGGCACTTTCTGTAAACAGATTGTCCTCCGCTCCAAGTACACCAACCTGAACGTTGGCAACCGTAACACCACGCTCCAAAATCGTTGTCGTCACCAAAATTCTTGTCTTTCCTGCCCGGAAATCGGCCACCTTCTCCTTGCGTTTTCTATCCTTGGCATGAACACCTGCCACAAGTTCTCCAAATTGCATTTTAAGGATTGCTGTAATTTTTTCGAGCAGCTCAATATTTGGCACAAACAGAAAAATGGGTCTGTTTGCCGAATGATGCTTTTGGACCCAATAAAGCACATTTCCGGGAAGCTTGCTCTTCTTCACCCTTTTCTCCCAGTTCCCACACCACTCCATGGCCGGGACAGGCAATGGTTTCCGGTGATATCTCGCAGGAATGATGAAAGTGGACAGCCTGCCTGAACGTGCTTCACGCTGCATTTTCTTAGAAGGGGTTGCGCTCAGATAGATTTTTGTTCCATCTTCTGTCTGAGCTTGATTTGCTGCATATTCCAAAGCCGGATCAATTGAATATGGGAAAGCATCCACTTCATCAATAATGAGGGTGTCAAAGGCACGGTAATAACGAAGAAGCTGGTGGGTGGTTGCGATAGTGAGAGGAGAATTTTTCATACGATCTTCACTGCCTCCGTACAGGGTGGCAACCTCCATATCCGGAAACACCTTATGGAGACGCGGGGACAGTTCCAGTACGACATCAGTTCGAGGCGTTGCGATACAAACATGCTTTCCTTGAGACAAGGCGGATTCTATACCCTTGAAAAGAACCTCGGTTTTCCCGGCACCACATACGGCCCATACTAGTAAGGACGTGTTGTTTTGGATTGCTTCGAGCACTTTGTCTGATGCCAGCTTTTGACCTTTGGACAAGGTGCCATTCCAGGTGAGTTTATAGTTGTAGGCTCTTGGTGAAGGCTTTGGGCCGCTCCAGCTTATGAGCGGTGTGCATTCGCTCACTCTCCCCATCATGATGCAGTGCCGGCAATAGGTGCATTCCTGATTACAACGGGAACAATGAAATGACGCAAAAAGGTTTACATTTATGTTTCCACATCTTTGACAGGTCTGTCCGACCTTGGTTGCAGTCAGACCGTAATCATATTTTAAAAATCCATATTGGTAATGAGATTGAATGGTTTCTGAAGGGAATGGAATTTCATCTATGAGAAGTCGTTTGCCATGAAGGTAATGCTGAAGATCTTGGTTGAAGGGGAACGTGGTGTCGTGCTGCGGATGGGGGATGAATGGGAAATCAGAGATTTTTTTTGAGTGTTCACTTTCTTGATTGGTCGGAATCAATATTTTATTTTCATTTGTGCAGAATAGCATTGCTTTCCTCCTTAAATTTTTTAAAATGCTGTTTTCGTATATTTTGTTGCTTTTTCGTATTAACCGGCCTTAAAAAAGACACCACAAAGCAAACCTGCTCATGATGTCTAATTTTGTCGTTATGGGTACAAAGTATTTTTTTGTATTATCGCTTGTACCAGCCAAGTCCCAAGGCACCTTCGCCGAGATGTGTGCCAATTACCGGGCCAAAGTAACTAAGATAAAACTCAATATGCGGGTACTTTTGCTCTAGTTCTTTTTTCATCTCTTCCGCTTCAGCTTCACGGTTTGCGTGGATTACCACTGCACGCATCGGCACCTGCTGGGAAGCATCTTCATCAAATAGATCGTGGATACGCTTCACCGCTTTTTTACGTGTGCGGATCTTTTCGAATGGAACAATTTTCGTATCGACAAAATGCAAGAGCGGTTTCACCTGCAGAAGGCTTCCGACGATGGCCTGCGCACTGCTGAGGCGCCCCCCGCGCTGAAGGTGGGAAAGATCATCCACCATAAAGTAGGCACGATCGGATTCCTTTATCACGTTTAGGCGTTCGATGATTTGTTCAGGAGTTTTTCCTTCTGCTGCCATTTCCGCTGCTTCCAATACGTAGAATCCTTGGATCATACAGCTGATTTCAGAATCATAAGTGAGCACTTGGATATCATCAACCATATCCCCTGCTGCAAGAGCACCCTGATAGGTTCCGCTGATGCCGCTGGAAAGATGGATACTTACCACTGCGTCATAATCCTTTGCAAGCTTTTCATAAAGTGCGACAAACTCACCGATTGCCGGCTGGGAAGTAGAAGGCAGGTCACGGCTATTTTTGACTTCTTCGTAGAATTGATCTACTTTGATTTCAACTTCTTCTTGGTACGATTCGTTCCCGAAAATAAAATTCAGCGGGATCATATGTATGTCATGCTTTGCGCGTATTTCTGCTGGGATGTAGGCAGTACTGTCTGTAACAATCGCCGTTTTCATAAATAGTAGACCTTCCTTATACTAAGTATTTCTGTTATCTATTTTGATTGTACATGAAATGGGGATAAGTTTCACCTTTTGTTTGAATTTTGTTGGGGTAGGTATGAGCGCTTTAAATTTTATAAGCCAAGTTTTCGATATATAAGCCAAGTTTTAATTTTATAAGCCAACTTTTGATTTTATAAGCCACTTTCAAGCATATAAATGCCATTCGACGCCACCAGACAAATTTCGCCCGTCCTGTCCCCTGCCCCCTCCACACAACCCAAAAATCCCCACAAAAAAAACCTTGGAGAATAATATCCCCAAGGTTATCTAACCTCTACCCAGCCATTCTTGATTGCCACAACAACAGCCTGTGTACGGTCATTTACATTCATTTTTTGAAGGATGTTACTTACATGGTTCTTAACCGTCTTCTCACTGATGAACAGCGCTTCACCAATCGCCTTGTTGCTCTTACCGTCTGCGAGCAACTGAAGCACTTCGCACTCACGGCGTGTCAGCAAGTGAAGTGGACGGCGAATCTCGATTTGTTGGTATGTAGTAGCTGTGGAACCGCCACCCGTACCACGTCTATTACCGCTTCCCACTCCGTTTTCAGTTAGTCGGCGGTATTCTCTTACCAGATTGTGCGTCACTTTTGGGTGAAGATAGGATCCGCCGTCTGCAACGACCTTGACTGCATCCACTAATGCATCCGCGTCCATTTCCTTCAGCAAGTATCCTCTTGCACCTGTTTGCAATGCGTGTGTTACATAGTTTTCGTCATCATGAATGGATAGTACGATGACCTTCGCTTCCGGGTTGGCTTCGACAAGTTTCCTTGTAGCCTCCACACCGTTCATTTTCGGCATGTTGATGTCCATGATGAACACGTCCGGCTCATGCTTTTCCATCAGTTCAAGCGCCTCTGCACCGTCGTCCCCTTCCGCTACCACGTGGAAGTTCGCTTCAAAATCCAGAATGCGTTTAACTCCTTCACGGAAAAGTTGATGATCATCAATAATAACGATTTTTGTCGTATCCATTCCTCTCATCCTCCCAAATACATCTTTAGCTTAATGGAATCTTGATGAAGACGGTGGTTCCCTTACCTGCTGAAGACTGGATGTCCAAGTCCCCGCTGATAAGCTCCACCCGCTCCCTCATTCCGATTAATCCAAACGACTTTTCTTTTTTTTCTGTCGTATCAAATCCTACACCGTCATCTTTGACAATGACAATTATATGGGTAGGTTTCACTTCCAATTTTACATAAATGGAGCTTGCTTCCGCATGCTTGATCGCATTGGTGAGCGATTCCTGCACTAGCCGGAACACAGCAACTTCCAGATTGGAGGAAATGCGATGCTCCACTCCAAGGTTCATGAATTCAATCCGGGGATACCCGTTATGATAATCCTCGATAGTCGAAATATATTTTTTTAATGTCGGCACCAGACCAAGATCGTCGAGTGCCATCGGGCGAAGGTCATAAATGATTCTTCGTACTTCATATAAGGCGGAGCGCACCATCACTTTCAAGGAGCGGATCTCTGATAAAGCCTCTCCAGGGCCCCGCTCCCGGAAAGTGCGATCAATCAAATCGGAACGCATCATCACATTTGCCAGCATCTGCGCTGGACCGTCATGGATTTCCCGCGAAAGACGCCTGCGCTCTTCTTCCTGTGCCTCCATGATCTTAAAGCCGAACTCCCGTTTTTCGGAAGCATCTGCAATCATCTGCCCCACCTGCTGAAGATCTCCGGTAACGTAATTAAGTACAACTGAGACCTGACTGACAAGCCGGTCCGCCTTGGTGATAGTCTCCTCAAGGTTCAGCAGCCTTCGCTCAATTTCATTTCTGCGATTGCGTAGCTGTACTTCCTTTTGCGAAATCGTATGTAGCTCCAGTTGTAGTTCGTGTGCGTGATCATACGCTTGTCTAATTTGCTCTTCGGTATAATTTTTAAATTGCCTGCTTACTTCAGAAAGTCGGTTTCGTGCTATCCGGACCTGAATTTCCAGCTTGTCTTGTTTATGGATCAGCTCGGTCACTTCAAGCTTTACCGCGTTCAGTTCTTTGGCGAGATTCTCAAATTCCTTTCGGGAACTTTCTCCAATCTCGAATATTTCGCTCTTGCTCACTTCCACCGTTTTAACCATTTGTTCAATAATCATATCTAATTGTTTAGAGTTTATAACTTTCCGAGACATAGGACATCCTCCAAAAGACCCGGTATTCTTAAAAGAATATCAGGAATACTTCTTAATCAATATAGTACATTGTACCCAAATCCAAGAAAGACATTATATGCTATATCATTCCAATTCTTCCAAACGTTTGTGGGGGTACCTGTCGAAAATTGTCCATATTATATTATATCGGACTAAAGTTTTACTTGTATAACAATATTATTACAATCGGGTTAAGATTTGTCGTTTTTTGACGTACAAAAGGAGTTATGTACTAGAATTCATTTGATGTCCTACTTATTTGCACTTATAATAGAAATGGTATGGGTCTTTCTTTGTCCATACAAAGCGCCAGTCAATTAAAGGGGAGTTGTCAGATTGCTATCTCACTACTATACCGTAAAAGGACAGGGTGATCATGAAATAGTCATACAGAAATCCCGATTCATTAGCCATATCGCCCGTGCCACAACTGAAGCGGAAGCCCAAAGCTTCATACTAGAGATAAAGAAGAAGCACTGGGATGCCACTCACAACTGCTCCGCCTACATAATCGGCGAACATAACCAAATCCAAAAAGCCAACGATGATGGAGAGCCGAGCGGCACAGCAGGAGTACCCATTCTTGAAGTTCTAAAGAAAAGGGACTTAAAAGACACGGTAGTGGTCATTACCCGTTACTTCGGCGGTATTAAACTTGGTGCAGGCGGGCTGATCCGCGCGTATGGGAAAGCCACCTCCGAAGGAATAAACGCCACAGGAATGGTAGAACGGAAATTAGTGCAAATTATGCATACAAACGTAGAATACACACTCTTAGGAAAGCTGGAAAACGAATTGCGTTCGTCTTCATTATTCTTACTAAAAAACATCCACTACCTGGAAGCTGTGACATTTGACGTTTATGTCGAAGAAGATAAAATAGAAAGCTATCAAGCCTGGATCACAGAAATGACAAATGGAAAAGCAGAAACCACTTCTGGTGACCGGCTATATCTTGAACAGGACGTATAAAGGTAAATTTTTTATAGAGGAGACAAGACATTGGTTAATTCTAGATTAGAAAAAAAGAAGAAGAAAGGGAAAAGATTAAAACGAGTGCTTTATATCTTTCTTACCCTTTTCCTCGCTGTCGTTGCTTATGGAGGTTATGTGTTTTACGAGACATACCAAGCTGCCAATGGTGCTTTTACAGAATTAGATCGTGACAAATCTAAGTATCGTGAAACCGAGATTGAAATTAACAAAGATCCATTCTCCGTATTGATCATGGGAATTGAAGATTACTCTACTGGAGGAGAGAATGGACGTACAGATACCCTCATGGTAGCAACATTGAATCCAAAGGACAAAACAATGAAGCTTCTGAGTATACCCCGGGATACCCAGGTATATTATGAACATCTTGGCTATTACTCTAAAATTAACCATGCCAATGCTTATGGCGGAAAAGAAATGACAATTGATAAAGTAGAGGAACTTCTTGAAGTACCAATTGATTATTATACTACCGTTAACTTTGACGGATTTAAGAATGTCATTGACATTGTCGGCGGTGTGGAAGTAGAGGTTCCATTTGATTTTAGTGAAAAATCGGACGTGGATAGTTCGAGAATCTATTTCACCGAAGGACTTATGAAGCTCAACGGGGAAGAAGCATTGGCTTATGCCAGAATGAGGAAAGTGGACCCTCGTGGTGACTTCGGCCGTAACGATAGACAGAAACAAATCATTCAATCGGCATTAAGTGAAATTCTATCCCCCGGAAACCTGTTAAAGGTTGACGACATTGCAAGGGAAATGGGGAACAATGTACAAACAAACATCAGAGTCTCTGAGGGTATTGGATTGAGTCGACTTTATGCAGGCTTTAATGCATCCAATATTGAAAATGTCTCCCTTGACGGTGCAGACGATACCAGTACCGGAGTTTATTATTTTATACCTTACGAAGAGAGTATTTTTGAAGTCCGAAGCGCCTTGAAACAACATTTAGGGCTTGAAAGTGCAACAGTTCAAACAGACCAAACAGAAGATTCGATCGATTCCAATGAATAATAAAAGACCTTGGAGCTTATTATAGCTCCAAGGTCTTTTTTCTTTATGATGTCTTTTCTGTTTGCGCTTGCGCTGGCTCTTTAACACCTTCAGACTTAGTCTTATCCACCATAACGAGTACGGTTCTCAGGATGATGACGATATCAAACATCACAGAGAAGTTTCGAATGTAGTGAAGATCAAAACGAAGCTTGTCCTCCACACTTGTCGTATATTTCCCCATGATTTGAGCATAACCGGTTATACCCGGCTTAACGGAATTACGATATTGGTATGAGCTAATATCCTTTTTAAACTGTTCAATGAAGAAGCTTCTCTCCGGTCTAGGGCCGACAATGGACATGTCTCCCCTCAACACATTGAAAATCTGAGGCAGCTCGTCTATACGTGTCGCTCTCAGGAAATTCCCCACCCTAGTGATTCGCGGATCCTTATCTGTTGCCAGCATTGGTCCTGTTGTACCTTCCGCATTCTCAATCATGGTACGCAGCTTAAGAATTTGAAACTCCTTGTTATCCTTACCCAAGCGAGCCTGGGAATAGAAAATAGAACCCTTTGGCTCCTGAATTTTGATCAGTAGGACTCCAAGTAAAAAGAACGGAAGAATGAACGGTAAAACAAGAACAGAAACGACAAGGTCGAACGTTCTCTTCAAGATTTGCTGATCAATGGAAAGACCAAATTTCTTCACAGACAACGCCATAGTATCCTCAAACGGTGTGATATCTGATTTGGATAATAACAAATCGTAGAAAGATGGAACAAGGTATAGGTTTTTCTTATTTTTAAAAGAATAATAGATTAATGAGCTCTTCTTCTCATCCGTATCCTTCGGACCTAGGATGACCGAGTCCGCCTTCTTGATCGCCTTGAATGTCTCTTCAAGTGGAGTATGGTACTCCACATAATTAATATTTACTTTCGTTGCAAACGTATCCTTAATTTGATAACTCAGCCTATGCTTGTCCTGCGGCTTCGCAATAAGCAGGATGTTTTCCGGATAAGTTGTTTTCTTGAAATAAATGAACACCATTTTCCAAATGGTCAATAACACAACCGAGAATACAAAAGAAAGTAAAATGACCGATCTCGGCAAACCAAATGCACGGAAGAAGAATGAAATTGCCATCGTTGCCACCGTGATGGAAAAGGTACTTACTAAAATACTACCTATATAATCAAAAAATCGCTTTCTGCGAGATGGGTTTACTTCATAAACAGAGAGAAAGAACGCACTGATCAGCAGTACCCATGGAAGTACTTGTACAAACGAATCCCAGTTCTTGGCATCATATGTTTCGTAACGAACGTAGAATGCAATAAGATAAGATAAAGTAATTATCCCTAAATCAATTAAAATAAAACCCAAACGGCGTCCTTTTTCATCTAATAGGTTGCCCATTTTCATATCTCCTTTAACTTACATATACTATCAATCTCAACTTCTACTAGTATAACGAATTTTGTCAAAAGTTGAAATGGTTTAATTTTCCTACAAAAAAGCCCTTGTTTATAAAAGAGAAACACTCTATTACACAAACAAAGGGCTAAAGTAATATAAATTAAAAAATTATTGGTTAACTTGAGGGCGACCAATTGAATGATAAATCAAGCCAGCTTCCTCAGCATAACTCAAATCAAAACAGTTTCTACCATCTATCAAAATTGGATTGTTCAATTGTTGTTTCACCTTATTTAAATCCATTTCCATAACTTCTTTCCAATCAGTCAGAATGACAGCTACATCTGTCCCCTCTATCGTTGAATGGAGGTCAGTACTATAAGAGATGCGATCAGCAAAATGGTGTTTCGCCTCTTCTACAGCGATGGGGTCGAACGCTTTGATTTCTGCTCCGAGCTCCAACAATGCAGGTATTATATCCAGAGATGGTGCATCCCTCATATCATCTGTATTAGGCTTGAAAGCAAGTCCCAACACAGCTATCTTTTTACCAGCCAAGCTTGGGAAAATTTCTTTTAGTTTTTTTACAACTTGCATCTTTTGCTGCTGATTTGTTTCGATAACTGCTTTAATTAATTTGAAATCATAATCTACTTGCTCAGCGATATGAACGAGCGCTTGAGTATCTTTAGGGAAACAAGAGCCGCCATAACCAATCCCTGCTTGCAGGAATTTTGCGCCGATTCTGGTGTCAAGTCCCATTCCCTCTGCTACCTTGGTAACATCAGCCCCTACCTTCTCACAGATATTTGCGATATCATTGATAAATGATATTTTAGTAGCCAAGAATGCATTTGAAGCGTATTTGATCATCTCAGCACTCTCAACATTCGTGCTGATGATTGTAGTATTAAACGGTTCATGAATCTCTTTAATAATGGTCGCAGCTTTTTCACTACTAGCTCCAATTACTGCTCTTTCCATATTCATTGTGTCATAAAGGGCTGATCCCTCTCTCAGGAATTCAGGGTTGGAAACTACATCGAAGTCTATCTCTTCATTTAAATTTTCTTTTATGATAGAAGCGACCAATTTACCAGTACCCACTGGAACCGTACTTTTGTTGACCACAACTTTATAACCGTTCAGGTTTTCCCCGATTGTTTTTGCTACATTTTTAACATAAGTCAAATCCGCTTCACCTGAAGGAGCCATTGGTGTTCCCACACCAATATAAATCACTTCAGAGTCACGAATCGCACTTGGGATGTCCGTTGTGAAAGTTAGCCTTTTCTCTTCGATATTCCTCTTTACCACTTCTTCTAAACCAGGCTCATAAATAGGAATCTCACCGGTTAAAAGTTTGTTGATTTTCGTCTCATCGATATCACAGCAGATTACTTGATGGCCAACTTCTGCAAAACAAGTTCCAGAAACAAGCCCAACATAACCTGTACCCATTACAGCAATTTTCTTCATATTGTAAAACTCCTAACTTTGTGCTAAATTAAACTGTTTTTCATAAAGTTCTTTAATATATTCTTGCACTTCAACTGATAAATCATCTCGCTGGAGTGCAAAATCCACTGTTGCCTTTATAAATCCAAATTTATCTCCTACATCATATCGCTGACCAGCAAAATTGTATGCTAAGACAGATTGGAATTGATTTAATACTTTGATAGCGTCTGTAAGCTGAATTTCATTACCAGCACCTGGAGGAAGATTTTCTAGAATGTTAAATATCTCAGGAGTTAAAACATAACGTCCCATAATCGCATAGTTGGAAGGTGCATCCTCTAAAGCTGGTTTTTCCACGAATGTTTCTGCTCTAATAAGGTTAGGGGCAATTTCATCCCCCTTCGGTGCTACAACACCATATTTAGATACATCCTCATCTGCAACCTCTTGAACACCTACAACAGATGATTCATAGTTTTCAAACACATCAATCAATTGTTTCAAACAAGGCGTATCTGATTGTACAATGTCATCTCCTAACAATACCGCAAAAGGTTCGTTGCCGATGAATTTGCGGGCACACCATATAGCATGACCCAATCCATTCGCTTCTTTTTGACGAATGTAATGTATGTTTGTCATGCTGGAAATGTCTTGGATTTCTTTAAGTAATTTTGTTTTGTTCTTTTTATCTAAGGTTTCTTCGAGCTCAAAAGAGATATCAAAGTGATCCTCTATTGCCCTTTTACCTCTACCTGTTACAACAATAATATCTTCGATTCCTGAAGCAATTGCTTCCTCTATAATATATTGAATAGTTGGTTTATCTACAATCGGGAGCATTTCCTTTGGTTGTGCTTTGGTAGCAGGTAAGAATCTGGTACCTAAACCAGCAGCAGGAATTATTGCTTTTTTTACACGCATCGACTATTTCCCCTTTCGTTTATTAGTCTTCGCAGTAGGTTATGTCGAAAAGTCAGACATCTTGTCTTAGTCCATATTACATTATAATATGAATAACTATAAATATCTAGGAAATTCATCCATCTATTTATGTTTTTGAATTTTTGATACCCATACAAAAAAGAGCCATTCCACAGTGGAAGGCTCTCATTCTTTATTTATATTTGACAATATCAAAGTTTAACGCAGGGTTATCTAGTAAATCATATAGACTCTTAATACGTGAGACTTGCTTCACTGCCCATCCCATATCGGTTGCATATTGAGGTAAGAAACCTGTAGAAGTAGGATATCCATGATTCCATCTCATTTTATAAAGAGTATTTTGCCCTCTTGCGAAATAGCTGTTTGAAACAAATGATGCTCCCCCAATAATAGCTTGTTGAGGGGTAAACCAGCCGGCTTCATAAGCATATATAGCTCCAAGTCTGTAAGGATCACTATCAGCAGCACCTATCCCGAACATATTGTAGGTTACCTTTATATCTCTCAAGCTGGAACGGTTACTACTCGTTACCAATACAAGCTGACCATTACTATTTCTGCCAACCTCAATTCCCGTTGCTAAACCAGAAGAACCATTACCAGTTTCCAATAATGCATGAGAAATCAAATAGATTTCATTTACAGAATGCGTCCTTCCAGCATCGATAAAGGATTGACCTAAACCTTGAAGAATTCCCTTTCCAGCAAGAATATTATTCAATTGTGAAGCAGAGACACCCACACTTTGATTCAGTACCAAATGTTGAAAAACATCATTCTTATTAGGATCCAAATACTGCAAGGCATCATTAGGCTTAGCATTTCTCCAAGTGGAATAATTTATTTCATACCACTTATTACTTCCGCTAACAGTTGTACCTGTCACTTCTCTTACAATTGCCAATTGTGTATTAGCTGAAATGCTTCCGTATATATGGCTCGAGGTATTTGCAGTTTCTCTTACATTAGAAGTACTTGTAACTATCGCAACACGGGAAATAGCTGCTAGCTGACTATGGACATACAACGTTTTCCCTTCAAACTTAATTTCGTACCATTTATTGCTTCCATTCCAAGTAGCGCCTGTTACCTCTCTTTCGATTGTCACAGGAGTACCTTTATTGACACCTTTATATATGGTATCACTGTTTAAATTAGGGGCGGTTCTTATATTGACTCCATCATCATTTATTATTCCACTCTCAATTACATTTACAAGAGAACTATGAATGTATGCATTTGCACTTCTGTAAAGATCTGTTTGAGGTGGTGGATTAAGAGTTAACTGCCTGTTTAGAGCCTCTGCAAGAGTAAGATTATACGTAGTATACGTTGTCGATTTCCTATCCGGTGTTGCTCCGCTTTGTGCTAATGATAACAAGCCTCTTGCTGTTTCTTTAATCTGGTTGTTTATAGGTGGAGTATTAATAATGACCGTATATCTGTCAATTGCTGTCGCAAAGTCACCTTCTTGATGCTTACCTTTTGCCCAGTACAACAAGGAATGAGCACTTTCGTTAATGCCTGTAAGAAACCTGTTGTCATTAGGATAAAATTGATGGCCCTCAAGATATAATGCAAGTTTGGCAGAAGACGCTGATTGAGATTGTGCAAGATTATAGATTATATTTGCTGGCCTCTTACCCTGCTTTGCTTCTGTTAGCTTGCTCTCTGCTGAAGTTTTAATATTCCCAGCCAACTTTGGAGCCGTTAAAATAAATTCATAACGACCTATGGCTACATCATAACGTCCATCATGGTGCTGGTCTATAGCCCAATTTAATAATGATTGGGCATTTCTATTTATACCATCTATAAATCGTGAATCATTAGGGTATAGTGTATATCCTTCGATAAACTTTTCCAATCTTGGGGAAGAAGATGATTGACTGTTGGCAATATCCAATAGTTGCTTTGCCGTCGGTAACCCTAAGCCCTGCTTTGCATAATTTAAGAATAACTCTGTACTTAAACGGATAGACTCAGGCAATTTAGGTGCTGTTAAAATAAATTCATAACGACCCATGGCAACATCTATTTCACCACTTTGGTGCTGGGATTTCGCCCAGTTTAACAATGAATTCGCACTTGATGCAATACCACTAATAAAGCGATTATCATTAGGATAAAAACTATGTCCTTCTATATGGAGGGTTAACCTCATAGTCGAAGCTGATTGATTCAATGCATCTTGATAAATGACATCAGCTGGTCTTTTCCCTTGATTAGCTTCTTCTAATTTAGATATTGTATTTTGTCTTAGTTCTTGAGCCAACCCTGGTGATGATAGTAAAAATTCATATCTTCCTATCGCCACATCATATCTTCCTGCATGATGTTGATCAATTGACCATTGCAACAAAGATTGTGCATTTTTGTTTATACCCGATGTAAACCTAGAATCTCTTGGATATAAATAATATCCTTCGATGAATCTTTCCAACCTTGGAGATGAAGAGGCGCCTTTATTAGCATACTCGACTAATTGATTTGCTGTTGGGATAACTTTTTTCTGGTTAGCATAAAATAGCTTCGCACTTGCTTCATTCATTATCACTTCTTGCAAATGAGGGGCTGTGAGAATAAATTCATAACGTCCTGCTGCTGTAACGAAATCCCCATTATTATGTTGACCGGTCGCCCACGTCATTAAAGAACGTGCGCTAGAGTTAATTCCATCTATGAATCTCACATCTTGAGGGTATTTCTCTAAACCTTCAATATAATAGGTTAATCTCATGGAAGAAGAAGATTGAGAAGCAGCATATTCTAACCATTCTTCTGCAGTTTGAGGTGTCGAATTAGCTGACTGTAAACTAGTCAAGTTAGTTTGTGAAGAAGTGCTTTTAGATTCTTTAATTCTTACACTTTCTTCATTGTTAATGGAATTAGTTGTTTCTTCTTTTTCAACTATTTTTTCTACAGTCTGCTTCTGTTCTTCAGTAGTTTTTTCATTATCTATATCAATAGATTCTCCAATAGACTCATCAATAGATTCTTCTACTTCATGTTCTTCTATTACCTTTTCGGTAACATCAGATTCTTCCTCAAGCTCATTAACTGTGTCATCTTTCACATCAGCTTCATTTGCTTCACTGGATACCTGTTCTAGCTGGTCATAGGTTCCAAGCAGTTCCTCAATCTCTGAATCTAGTTGACTATGTTCAACCTTTTCTTGTGCATGAACATTCTGGTTAAAAGACAAGCCTGCAAGTAACAACGGAACAGCTAATAATCTCTTTTTCATAGACTTCTTTTAAGTTACCTCCCTGAAATAATGTAATAAAGATAAAGTAGATTGTAATTAAGATTTAATATAGTAAAACCACTTTAATCTTCTACAACTAAATAATAGTTTAATAGTAAACTTATGTAAATACAATTTATTGCATTTTTCTTCAAAAATCGTCATTATTCACTTTTTTCCTACTATCACCCTATCTTTTCGTGACTAAAGTAGGAAAACAAAAAGAGTTGGGAAAGTCCCAACTCTTTTGCTTTTAGCTATCTACGGCTTCTATATGCTTCATCGGCCACTATAAGACCAACAGAACTATTCTTATTCCAGATAGAGTCCCAATTACTTACTGGGACCGGCCTATTCCCAACGTATGGAGAAATCTCAGGTGTCAATCCTGGCATCCCTAATTCCAAGGTAAACCAAGTAGGCAAGTCACCACCACTTGTAAATAAAGTTTCATCTATAATTCTATAACCTGTTTTTTGAGATACTATTCTTTCAATATGACCAGGTAGTCTAGCGTATAGAACCTCTCCAGAAGAATGGTAATCTACTAACGTTTTAAAATTTCGTGTTAGAATAAAGTTATACATTGCCCTTGTTTCAGTTTCACTTAAAGGGGATGGCCCTTTATAATGACTTGAACTAGGTCTTCCTGGATTATTTGTAACAGTTTTCCAAAGAGATGGATAATTTCTGTTCAAATCCACCCCTCTTGCGTTTGCTTTCCAGCTAGTGAAATTTTTACTGCCACCGTTAATTTGAATAGCAGTTTTGGCCAATGAACTACTATTAAGAGCATCAGGACCCAGTTGAACTAAAGTAACCCCATCAGGATTATTCATAGGAACAAACCATATGCTAGTTCTATCCAGCACTTCTCGTACATTAAATCCCCCAAAATTATTTCCTCTCACATATGCAAAAGCGTATTCATCTAGCATTTTCATTATTACACTCGTTGTCATATGTTCACGGGCATGGGCAGAAGCATTGAAAAGCACTTCTGTTTCTCCACTTCCTAACCTTACAGCATAAAGATCCTTGCCATCTAATGATTTTCCAATTGTTACTGTTTTAACTAAATGGGGATACATTTCTTCCAGAGCTTTAATGTCTTTCACCATTTGTGCATAAGTATAATTTTGCACTTTAGGGTTTACGACTCTACTATTTGTTGCAAAACTTTTTCGGTTAATTGCATAAGTTAAGTGATGACGGGCTAGGTTCTTAAGTGTTTGTGGAACAGCAGGAGCATCGATTATCTTTTGGTATCTATCTCTTGCTACTTCATATTCTCCTTTTAAATGTTGTGCTTCCGCCCATTTAAATAAGTTCTTGGCACTCTCTGCAATTCCATCTTTAAAGCGATTGTCTTTTGGGTACAATACATAACCTTCAATGTACAGGTTAAATGTTGCAGATAGGGTGGACTGAGCTTTAGCCATTTCAATAATTTGATTTGCTGACGGAATTTTCTTTCCTGCTTTAGCATAAGCCAATTTTATATCTGTTTCTTGTTTTATAGTCTGTTCTAGAGTAGGGGCAGATAGTATCAGATTATATCGATCAATCGCTGTTGCATAATCACCTGATTGGTGTTGAGAAGTGGCCCAATTTAATAATGATTTAGCACTTGTGTTTATACCTTCTCTAAATCTGCTATCACTAGAATAATGTTTATGCCCTTCCATATATAATTGTAACCTCTTAGAAGATGCGGTTTCTTTGATTGCATATTCGTAAATTACATTTGCTGGCCGTTTACCGATCTTTGCATCATTTAACTGATTCCTTGTTTTTTGTATGAGGCCGCTTTCTAGGACAGGTGCAGTAAGAATAAATTCATAACGACCTATTGCAATTTCATACTCTGCCTCATTATGCTTTGAAATTGCCCAATTCAATAATGAACGGGCTGTTGAATTTATCTTATCTTTAAATCTCTTATCATCTGGATATAGTCGATAACCTTCAATTAGCCTTTCCAGTCTTGGGGAAGATGAAGACTCCTTTTCAGCTAAATCAAGAATTTCGTCTGCAGATGGGATAATGATGTTATCTTTTGCGTAATTTAACTTCATCGTCGTTTCTTGTTCAATTTCTTTTTTTAATACTGGGGATGAAAGGATAAATTCATACCTTCCAATTGCAATATCAAAGTCTCCAGCACGATGTTGTTCAAACGCCCAATTCAATAAGGATTGAGCATTCCTATTTATTCCACTTTCAAAACGATTATCATCGGGATAAAGCCAGTACCCTTCAATGAACTTTTCTAGCCTTGGTGTTGATGAAATTTCTTTACTTGCCAGATTAACCATTTCATTTGCCGTTGGTATTTTACTATCTTGTGAAGAATAATGTAGTAGGACTTCAACAAGATTCATAGTACTACTATCTAACTTTGGTGCTGACAAGATAAATTGGTATCTACCGGATGCTATCTCATAATCCCCATTGTGGTGTTGCTGTCTTGCCCATGTGATTAAAGAACGAGCACTTGTATTTATTCCCTCCACAAAGCGATTATCATTAGGATAGAAATGGTTTCCTTCTTTGTGTAAAGTTAATCGCATTGTTGAAGTTGTTTGTTGTAAAGCCTTTTCATATATGACATTAGCTGGCCGTTTTCCGATATTAGCCTCAGCAAGCTTATTTTCAATACTTGCTCTGAGATCGTCAGGCAAAGTTGGCGTGGGTAAAAGGAATTCATATCTTCCAATTGCAACATCGTACCGACCATCATAATGTTGGTCCATTGCCCAATTAAAAAGGGATTGAGCATTTCTAGAAATTCCTAGGGTAAATCGATTGTCTTTTGAATATAAATAATACCCTTCAATATATTTTTCTAAGCGCGGAGAGGAGGATGCTTGACTTTCGGCAATATTCACCAATTGACTAGCGGAAGGAATAACCTTGTTTTGCTCTGCATAATTTAACTTGGTCTCAGTTTCATTCCTTAAAAGTTTTTGCAAGCCCGTTGCTGATAATATAAATTCATAGCGACCAATCGCCACATCATAACTTTTACTTTGATGCTGTTCAGTTGCCCATTTTAATAAAGATACAGCACTTGTATTTATTCCCGTTATAAACCGTTCATCCTCAGGGAATAGATTATACCCTTCCAAATAATAAGTTAATCTTAAAGTTGAGGTGTCCTGTGATTGTGCGTACTCTAACCACTCATCAGCAGATTTAGGGTTTTTATCCTCTGTTAGCTTTTCATTTTTTTGCATGTTCTGAGTATGTACGGTTTCTTTCTCTTTTTCCATTTCTATTGATTCTAATTCTGCCTTTGTTTTATCTTGATTTAATTCTGTCTCTATCTCATGTTCAGGTTTTATTTCTTCTTGATTTGATTCAGTTTCTATTTTTGGTTCAGGATTTGTTTCTATGTGAGGATCTTCTTCGACTTTATCTTCTATGTAGTCTTCTTCTGTAGGAACTTCTATTGCTTCATCTTCCTTATTTTGGGAATTATTACTTGCGTTTGCATAAGCTGCGCTTGGACTAAGAACCATAATTAATGCCATTAGTGAGATGATTAATTTTTTCATGATTTCCCCATTCTTTTTAATATTCAGATTTAAAAAAGCATTACGATAGATAGGAGGGTGAAATGTCACCCCCCCTTATAATTTAAGCCTTAAGAGACTACTAACTCTTTTACTCTATCATTTTCCATGATATTATTTTGCGAGTTTCTCAATATACGAGAAGCATGCATAGAATAGCCAAAATATTGTTCTATATAATTATGAGCTATATTTACTTGTGTTTGGTAGTAAGTTGGATTATCCATTAATTCTTTTACTTTCTTCTTCACTTCATGAGGTTCAGCATAGATGGCCGCTTCACCAAAGAGTGACTTGTAAGAGTATGGAATAATCACAGGTACACCAACTGCCATCGCTTCAATAATCACTCTTCCGAATGATTCCACCCAGTCTGGATGAGTAAAATAAACGAATACATCAATGTCAGCTAGAAATTCTTTTGGTTGACATTGCCCGAACTCTATTACATTCCAGTTTTTAGGCAGATAACCTAATACATTAGTCGGCGCTTCTGCTCCTCCAAGGATGCAAATTTCAAAGTTATCTTCTTCGGGGTAAATATTTAATAAGTCATTTGAAGACGACGGCCATTTGACAGCTTGCCCCCTTGAATGCCTTCCAATCTTTATGACAGACCGGTTTGGTTCATAGTTCTTTCTTTTCCACCATTGGACATCAATAATATTAGACCAATTTTCTTCGGATAGATTTATATGTGTTAAATCTCCACTATGGTATTCATGCAATGCTTCTCTTACTAGAGGGCCAATAGGATACCAAGTTGCTTTCTTTCCAAAATATTCTTGAAGATGATTTTCACTTCTCGATAATTGATATCGAAGTTTTGCATTTTCCCCGTAATCGCTCATTGGAGGTTGGTTTATTACAACAATAACTTCTTGAGCTTTAATATTGGGAACATAACGTTGTTTTTCTTGTAATATCGGAGGGTATCTCAATATTAATAAATCACAAGATACTTGTTCTCCATATACAATCATTTGTACTTTATCTCCGTCCATCTCATTACGGATTTTAGAGTTTATTTTTTTCTTAGGTGTATAATCATACCTTGCCATTTGAACAAGACCTGTTCTAAGGCCAAGGTTCTTATGTGCTTTGATTTCTTCTAAATTAGACATATTTGAGCCGCCATCCAATCTGAAGTCTGACACTATAATCACATCAAAATGACGCCTTCCATCAACCTTTTCTTCTTTCTTTGGCCACATAGGTTCAGGAATCGGGAAAGGTCTTTTTGTCTGTGGGAACTCATAGTATAAATCTTCAGCAATTGAATGATAGTATGTTTGAGCTTCAAAATACTCTTTTCTTGCACCCATAAAATAACCCGGAAAGCCAAATGCAGAGTTACCTGTTAACGATCCGTCTGACTGTCTTTGGAAGGAAAGAGGACCCGTTGAGATTTCCACTATACAATCAGCACCGAATACTTTTTTCATGCGTTTAATATATTCTGAATCAGCCCCAAATCTGACACAGTCCCAAAAGCCTATTGCCTCTGTTACCG
This sequence comes from Sutcliffiella horikoshii DSM 8719, assembly GCA_001648575.1. Taxonomy (GTDB): domain Bacteria; phylum Bacillota; class Bacilli; order Bacillales; family Bacillaceae_I; genus Sutcliffiella_A; species Sutcliffiella_A horikoshii. The sequence goes on from LQXN01000052.1 coordinate 60,716, forward strand.
GCTTTCTTCGGAACATGAATGAAGACATGTTGCTGAAAATGTATTCTCCAGGTTTTCCTCTTCTGAAGAATTTAAGATCATTAGTTGTTCTTGCCTGTTGGGAAGTACAACCCATCAGATGTGGATTATCCAACAGAAAGGATACTTGAGTAGCAACTTTTTCCGGGTGTGACCAATCATCTGCATCATTTATGGTTACAAAATCTCCACTTGCAACTTTCAAGGCATGATTCCTGGCTACGTATGCTCCACCGTTCTTCTCTGGTTGAATTAATTTCACCCGTGTATCCGCGGCAACAAACTCTTTAATTATTTGCACAGTATTATCTGTACTACAATCGTCTACTATAATTACCTCAAGATTTCCCCAGGTCTGTGCAAGTATGGAACGCATAGAGGTTTGAATAACATCTTCTGCATTGTAGACTGGTATAATTACAGACACTTTAAATGGGTGTTGTTTCATTGTCAGGCTTTGTTTTACATTTAATTGATCATAATAATTTTTAGATGCAGTCAGATTTGTATCAATTTTTATTGCTGAAATACCTACTGTTTCCAAAGATCGATTAATCCATGCCATCCGTTTATCCAGATTGGTTTCTAGATTAGCACAAGCTAAATATAAGTCTGGATGTACACCTGATTGGAGGGCAGTTTCAATTACTTGTTTAGCTTCTTCAATGCTTCCTAGAATTTCAAGGTTTTCTGCTCTTAATATGGCAATCTTCCTTAAGCGGTCTAAGTCCTTTTCTCCGTCCTCCACAATCAGTAAATATTCGAGAGACTTGTACGCATCTTGGGGAGTATTCTGATTAGCGTGCCAAACGGATAATTCCCAAGCCGCCTCTCTTTTCATAGCTATATTACTTGTATTTAAAAGTAAGCGATTGATGTCTTCATAGGCCTTTTCAACAAACCCAAGATTACATAGCTTATATTTTAATTGGGCAAGTTTCTTGATGTTTTTTCTATCTTCCTTTGTCTTGGCATTATCAGAAGGATTGCTTGTTTTAACCTCTAGAGATTTTTCATCTTTCCTTCTGTTACTCATTGTTGCTTTCACAAGTCTACTTGCTCTTCTAAATGGCCCCATTAATCTCCAAGATCTGCTTCTCTTTATTTTCTTCATTTCCTTTTTACATAAACTTAGCTCTTTACTAAGCTTCTTCTCATTATAATTCAGTTGTTTTATTTCAGTGTTTTTCTTCTCAAGGATTCCAGTTATTTTTTGGAGTTCTTTTTCTAATTCCTTGTTCTTTTTGTCTTGCTTTATCATTATTTCCTTTTGTTCTTGTAGAACATAATCTGTCCCCCGATGGAACAGAGACATATTCGCCATTACTTGATTATTCTCCCATAATTCAGTGTTTAGTTTAGAGTTTTCTATTTCCAAAGCCTTTAATCTATCAACACTCTTTTCACCCGAATCTTCCATTTTATCTACCGCTGGCGTTGGCATATCAAGTTTCATTTTTAATGTTTCATTTTCTTGTTTCAGGGAATAGTACCTTTGACTTAAACTTGAAAGCTGTGCAAGCGCAATACTTCTTTCATTCAGCTCATTGCTATTAGTGGTTTTAACAAACCAATCATGTGCATTTTGAAAATTTCTTCCCTCTTGGGCTGAAAAAGCTTCTAATGACACATCAGTTTTCTCACTTACTGAATACAACTCAGCTAATGCTAATAAAGTAAAGGCCACATAATCATAAGGTTTGGACCTCTCCAATTCTTTTTCCATTTTTCCAGTCATATCAATTTGCTCTTCAAGTCTAGGTATTACGCATTCACGTAAAATTGTATTTGCTATATCTTGTCTATCGCAGAAGCGGGCAAATACAATTTTCTGCAAATCTGTCCAAAAGCCGATGTTATTTTTAGACTTCTGAGCATTCTTAGCTTGTTTACTAGTCATAAACCAATCCAGCAAGTCAGAATACCATTTTTTACAGATTGAAACTTCTTCACTAGTCAAAAAATTTAAATGTTCAAGTATTTTTATCGCTTCACACACATAAATTAGTCTTCGTGACTCCACTAAACCCGCATAACGTTGTTTGTCTGCTCCCTTAATTATTTGAGCGTATTCAAAGTTGGGATTTTGTCTAGTGACAGGGTCCATAATCCAAACCCTCAACAAATTCCTTGCTTTAATGGCATAGGTACGCTCTCCCGTTAAATAGGCTGTTATTGCCAATAGAAAAGTAGAATCAGAAAAAGTATCCAATCTATTAAGGTCACTATTTTCTGAATAACATTCTGGGTTCACATCGCCATCTTTCCTAATATAGGGGAAACCATCGCTAGAATCGGGATTGGGCCACCAGTACTTTGCAAAAGATACATAATCGTTTTTAGATATACCTTCAGGAACTTCAAGTTTTTCTATGACGCTTAGGTCATTTAGATGCAGCAAGAGATTTGCCTGTTTCCGCAATCCTTCAATGGCGCCCATAAGAGGATTATTTCTACGACGAACAATTTCTTGTATACCAGCTATGTGATCCCCTTTTATCAACAAAGTATCCGGTATGTTCTCTGGATGTACTTCTGGTAAGTTAACAGGAAGCCAACTCTTTCCGTATGGTTCACCCAGACATAAATCAAGCAATAATGCATTTTCTACCTTTAACATAATTGCTCCCCCTTTAGTAGAATTTAAAGATTTAATCCTTCTGGCCCGCTTTTACGAGGTGCTCTATATTTCTCATTTGGCTAATTCTTTTAGCATGCATTGAATAACCAAATTTTCTCTCTACATAACTTAATGCTTTCTCAACTTGATAATCATAAAGCGAATTGTCTTCCATAAGTTCCTTAATTCTATCTTGTACTTCGCCTGGTTCAGAATAGATTGCAGCTTCCTCAAAAAGCTCTTTATAACTAGGGGGGATAATAACAGGAACCCCCGCTGCCATCGCCTCTATAATTACCCTGCCAAACGATTCGACCCAGTCATGGTGAGTAAAATAAACAAAGACATCAAGAGTAGCTAGAAATTCTTTAGGGTGAACGCTCCCAAACTCATGTACAATCCAGTTAGCTGGCAATGAACCTAAAACCTTCTTTGGTACTTCTCCACCGCCAAGAATATGAACCTCAAATTCAGACGATTCAGGATATACTTGTAAAAGTTGTTTAGGGTCAGATGGCCATTTCATCTCATGCCCTCTGGAATGACGGCCGATTTTTATAGGACCTTCACTTCTCACTCTACTTTTTCTCGTCCATTCATTTAAATGGATTATATTAAACCAATTCTCCTCCGAAAGGCTTATTTGATTTATCTGATCTGAATGATGTTCTATTAAGGCATTTCTGACTAGCGGTCCAATCGGGAACCAAGTACCCCTATCACCGAAATAGTGTTCTAAGTTTATTTGGCTTTGTAATAAATCAAACCTTAATATTCCTTGATCACTGTAATCACTCATTGGAGTTTGATTGATAATCACGTTTACTTTCTTCGCCTTAATGTCAGGGATATATTTCTGCTTTTCTTGAAGAATTGGCGGATACCTTACATTTAAAATATCACAACTGACTTCTTCGCCATAAACCAACATCTCAACAAGGAAACCATCAATTTCTTCTCTAATTTTTCTGTTTATTCTCTTTTTAGCAGGGTAGTCATACCTTGCCATTTGAACTAACCCTGTCTTCAAGCCTAACTTCTTCTGTGCCTTTATTTCTTCAAGGTTCGACATGTTGGAACCACCATCCAACCTGAAATCCGATATAATAATTACGTCGAATTGACGACGTTCTCCTTTTTTCCTACTTGGCAACATGGGCTCTGGAATTGCAAAAGGTCTTTTTTCGATCGGAAAATCATAATACAAAGATTTTGCTATAGTATGGTAATAATTTTGTGCCTCTTGATACTCTCTTCTTGCTCCCATAAAGTAACCAGGAAAACCAAAAGCTGAACTTCCTGTTAATGAATTAGTGGTTTGTCTTTGGAAGGAAAGTGGCCCTGTAGGAATTTCTACAACGGATTTTTCACCATATGTCATCTTTATTCGTTTAATAAATTCAGAATCTGCTCCAAAACGAACACAATCCCAATACCCTATTGTTTCAAAAACTGGTTTTTTCCTAAACATAAAAGAGGACATATTAGAGAATAGATACTCACCAGGTTTGCCTCGACGGAAAAATTGCAAGTCTTCTGTGAGGCGGGCTTGTTGAGAAGTACAACCTATTATCTTTTTGTTTTGTTGTAGAAACAACACTTGTTTTTCAATTTTTTGCGGATGGGACCAGTCATCAGCATCGTTTATGGTTACGAATTCTCCCGAAGCTGTCTTTAGTGCGCGGTTCCTTGCAATATATGCACCGCCATTCTCTTCCATCTGAATCAATTTGACTCGTTCATCCTTCTGACAGTAGCTCTGAACTATACTTACCGTATCATCTGTACTGCAGTCATCCACCACTAAGATCTCCAGGTTCTCCCACGTTTGACTAAGTATAGAATCAAGAGAGGTTCTAATAACCTCTTTTGCATTGTATACAGGGATTATCACCGTTACTTTATCCTTACTGCCTTTTAACGTTCCAGGGGGATTTTCTACGCCTAAGCTATCATATAAAGTACTTCCGGTACGTGGATTTAACTTGAGAGGTACCAGATTAAAAGAGTTAAGACATTTATTTATCCACTTTAATTTAGCAGACTCGCCCTTCTTTAAGTTAGAATATGCGAGGAATAAATCCGGATGAACAGTTACTTCTAGAGCTTTAGAAATAATGTCTTCAGCGTCTGAAGTTCTATCTAATAATTGTAGACATTCAGCAGATAGAATTGCAGACTTCCTGATAGTTTCATTATCCTTTTGGTTTATCTCTAATGCTGATAGAAAATATAAGCACTTTTCAGCATCCTCTTTTGTTTGTTGATTCGCATGCCAGATTGCTAGTTCCCAACATGCCAACGTTCGCATCTGCTCATCCTGACTAGTTAAGAACTCTTGTTCCAATTCAGCATACGCTCTTTCTGTAAAACCTAGATTTCGCAGCTTATATTTTATTGTTTCTATTTTTTTTATTCTTTTTTGAGTAGTGCCAATACTGAATTTCTTTTTTAAATATTGTTTCTGTCTACTTGTTAGACTTGATTTAATAAATTTTCTATGATTTGCAGTAAGTAACTTATCAAACACCCATTGCATTAGGTTAATAAATTTTTTCAACAAAATCTTAATCATTACTCCAACACCTATACTTTATTTTTTCTGGCATCTATCTTTTCTTTATATAGCCTTACTGCTTGTTGAGGATCCCCATCGAATAATATTTGGCCTTTTTCCATCCAGATCGCCCTTGTACAAACTGTTTCAACAAAGCTCATACTGTGAGATACGATTAACACAGCTTTAGCATTTTCCATCATCTCTTGAATTTTTTCACTCGCTTTTTTTCTGAAATGCATATCTCCAGTAGAAAGAGCTTCATCTATAATAAAAATATCTGGTTGAAGTGTAGCAGCAATACTAAAACCTAATCTGGCTTTCATGCCACTTGAATATCCTTTAACAGGGGCATGAATAGACTTTCTTATTCCTGAAAAATCAATAATGTCCTCGTAACGCTCCTGTACAGTTTCCTTTGGGATTCCAAGCAACATACCATTTAAAAAAATATTGTCACTACCTGTTAATTGAGCATTGAATCCAGTACCATAGTTTAATAAAGCTGTAGTTTCCCCGTTCATTTTTAAGTATCCGTCATCTGGTGTGAGTATCTTAGTCAACACTTTGCATAATGTACTTTTCCCTGCCCCGTTGTGTCCAATAATTCCTATTACTTCTCCTTCTTTCACTTCAAAACTTACTTCCCGTAACGCTTGAAACGTTTCTTTTCTTAACTTAAAAGATAAGTTTATATTTTCAGCTTTTATTACAGTAGTATCTTTAATCTCAACTTCTGTTTTCTTTAACTCTAATTTATTCTTCTTTTTCGGTTTCTTTTCTGGAAGTGTTTCTTTATATTTTTTTATGACCTCGTTAGGGTTTCCTTGATCTTTAATAACCCCTTTTTCCAACCATATCAGCCGGTTACAGTATTTTTTAGCATATCTTAAGCTGTGAGTAACAATAATGACCAGCTTTGCTTTATTCACCAATTCTTGTATTTTCAATGCGGCTTTTTCGCTGAATTCTGTATCACCTGTATTTAAAGCCTCGTCAAGGATTAGTATTTCAGGTTCCATAAAAGCAGCCACACTAAAACCTAATCTGGCTTTCATGCCACTAGAATAATATTTCATTGGTTTGTCTATAAACTTGCCGATTCCAGAGAAATCAAGGATTTTGTCAATGGATTCATCAATTACTTTCTTTTCTATTCCTAACATCATCCCATTTAGATAAACATTTTCCCTGCCAGTAAGTTCTTTCTTAAATCCCATACCTAAGGAAAATAATGCGGACACTTTCCCGTCCACCTGTATATCCCCCTCATCCGGAAGCAAAATACCCGAAATCAACTTGCACAAAGTTGTTTTTCCTGAACCGTTAGATCCGATAATACCAAGAACTTCTCCCTTGTGAGCAGAAAATTCGAGGTTTTTTATCGGCCAAAAATCCCTTTCTTTCACATCTTGAGTTTCATCTCGTTTACGAAATAAATTCATCAAATGTGATTTATAATCATCTTTAGAAAATTGCGTATTAAAAGAAACACCTAGGTTAGACGCTTTTATTACAACCTCTTTAATTTCTTGTCCTTGATTTGATTTTTGTTGTGTCAGTGACATTAATAAAACCTCTTTTATAAAGCCTTAATTATTTTATGTTCATTTCTACTGTAGTAATAGATAGTTATGACAATGGATAGGATGGAAACTATACCAATAATAAGTAGTCCCAAAAAGTGCGGGGTTTCTTGGTACATAATAACATTCCTATAAGAGTTAACGATAATGGCTATTGGATTAATATCAACTACCCAGGAATATTCGGCAGGAATACGATCTTCTGTCCAAATAATTGGTGAGGCATAAAAAAAGAGCCTCAATATATGTGACAAGATATTATCAATGTCCCTAATAAACACACAAATATAAGAAATAACTAAACTTATTGCAACCAAAAATAATAATTGAACTAATATTATCAACGGTAAAAATATAACTTGCCAACTTGGTACCACTCCAAATACTGCTAAGAAAATACCTATTACCACAAGTCCAAACGAAAAGTTAAACACTTGAGTGGCAGAAATTGATAAAGGAAAAATTGATTTGGGCAAATATACTTGATTAATAATAGAAGAGTATCTCGTAATTGCTTTAGCAGAAGTATTTACTGTAGTATTCACCCAGCGCCAGACTACTAATCCTATAACAAGATATACCGCATAGTTCTCTCCACCTCGCCCTAAGATAAAGGATACAAGGAAATAATAAACGACTACATTCAATAAAGGGTCTAATAACCACCAAAAATATCCCAGGTAGCTGTTTCTATGTTCTGCTTTTAATCCTGATTTAACCAGATACACTAAGAGATCTCTTCTCTTAAACATTTCTTGTATATACTTAACCATAAAACTAATTTGCACCGCCATTTCTTTTCGATAGAACTAAGGTGTGTCATTCAAAAAATAAAAACTCACTGAATATTTCATGTGAGTATTTTTGTTATTGATTTAACGCTTGCAAAAATATTTCCTCATACCTTTTTACAATAACCTTTGCATCAAAATAATTTGCTCTTTCATATCCATTAGAGACAATTTCGGTTACTTGCTCTTTATCTAACGTAAGAATATGTAATATTTTCTCCGTCATATCCTCAACGTTTCCAACTTCACACAATTCACCATATTCTCCCTTGTTCAGGACTTCAGCAGGACCTGATTTACAATCTGTTGAAACAACCGGGACTCCGGTTGCCAATGCCTCAGCAATTACATGACTGAACCCCTCATGTTTGGACGATAGAACAAAAACATCCGCTTTTTTAAAGAAAACATATGGATTATTTTGAAATCCTATGAAATGCACCCGATCAGCAACGTCTAACTTTTCCGCCTCTTCTACTAATTGGTTCTTTAGGGGGCCTTCCCCCAAAAGAATGAGACGACTTTTAACCTGGGCGTTTACCTTAGAAAAAGCTTTTAACAATGTTTTATGATCTTTTTGTTCGACCAATCGTCCAGCAGATACAATTATCTTATCTTCGGTTTCAAAAAGAGTTTTGTATTTATCTTTAATATCTTTTTCAGTTCTAATCTTCTCTTTTATTCTGTATAAATCTACAGGATTATAGACAACCTTAATATCAGAGGGTTTTACTTTATACCTTCTGACAAGGTTTTCTTTTACACCTTCCGATAGTGATACTATTTGGTTAGAGAACTTATATACCATTCCAAATCCAAGAAGCTGTAAATTAGTTATTAATCCGCCTCCCAAATTATCTGCTTCTCTTATTACGCTTCTCGCTTTCGAAAAGGATAAAACCTTTGCAAAAATAGCAATAGTATTTACTCTTGGTATGGTGCTAAATACAATATCTATTTCTTCAGATCGGATAATTTTTGCCAGACTCCAAATAGACCTACTTAATCTCTTCGTAGGCAATTTGATAAATACAACATCATCCTGTAATTCTTTTTCATAGGATCCATTATAATTCAGTGTCACTAGGACTGGTGAGAACTTAGAACGATCTAAATTATTGATAATATTCAATAACGTTCTGGCAGCTCCCCCACCACCCATCTGATAAATAAAAATTAAAACTTTAATTTTTTTCATCTTCTTCTGCCTTTCTTAATAAACTTTTCTGCAGAGTGAAAAATAGCAAAAATAGGCTTAATTTGTCGTTAACAATCATAGCAAAAAATGATAAAATTATAAACCATTTCTTTAGGAGGAAATAAAACCTTGTATATATAACAACAAAAATAACGCTAAAGGACAATGTGTCCCTTAGCGTTATTTGGTACTATTTTCTATTTAATTTTTTCCAGTTACCTTCTTATAGAAGCTTATAAAAGGCTTGTATCTGGCATTTATTATACCCACTAATTCTGCAATGAATTGGGTTGTAATCATCAATGCCAGAACTATCACTATTGCACCAATGAAGGTAGTTGCTGTCAATAATACCGCACATACACTGAAGAATATTCCAAATCCGTAAATAAGCAAAACTGTATTTCTATGCGAAATTCCTTTGGCCAATAGTCTATGGTGCAAATGACTTTTATCAGGTGCTGAGATCGGCTGCTTGTTCAATATTCTTCTTATTATGGCGAAAGCAGTATCAAAAACTGGAACTCCAAGGATAATAATCGGGATGATGAAACTGAATAGCGTTACACTTTTATATAAGCCTAAAAGGGATAGAACGCCTATGCAGTACCCAAGGAATAATGCACCTGTATCACCCATGAATATTTTTGCAGGGTGGAAATTGAAAAACAGGAAACCAACAGTACTCGCTAGGACAATTAAGCATAGTGTCAAAATTAATTCTTTACCAGCCAAACCTGCCATAACAGCTAGTGTAGCAATTGCAATGGCCGAGATGCCTGCAGCCAATCCATCTAATCCATCAATAAGGTTTATGGCATTGGTAATACCAATTATCCAAAATATTGTTAATGGAATGGCCAACCATCCCAAATCAAACCTTTCGACTACAAAAGGGATAGATAAAAACTCGATTTTTAGTCCTGAATACACTACTACTCCTGCAGCCAAAAACTGACCTATGAGCTTGGTTCTTGCTTTTAACTCGTATATATCATCCAGAATACCTACAATTATTATTATTATTCCGCCAATGGTGATTCCATAAATCCTTTCATCATAAAGGCCTGATACCAGATACCCAACAAACACCCCGATGAATATTGCTAAACCACCGAGCCTCGGCATTAATTTTTGGTGAACTTTTCGTTTATTCGGTTTATCAGTTGCTCCAATTTTATGTGCTAACTTTATTACGAAAGGGGTAACCAGTAGGACCGTTACGAAAGAAGCCAGAAAAGATAAAGTTAGGTTAATGTCCATCGTTACAACCACCTGTAGTTTATTTTCACTTAATTTTATCTTCTACAAATACTCGGCATTAAATGTTATTAATTTATAACCAATATTTGTTCCATATAAAATGAATGAATTCCAACATCATTGTAGCAAAGCTCGTTGCTTGTTTGGGATTATATTTATGTTACTAATATTTCAGGGACTTTAAAAAATTTTACACAGCTAACTTTCTATACCCTATATACTATGACGACTAACCTACTTAAAAAGTTACAAAAAAACCCTTGAATTCTCAAGGGTCCAGACTGTTGACAAACTATAAATTAGTTAGGTTATTTGTTGGAACAGTTTATCTCCGTTGCAGGAGCTTCGCTTTCCAGCGGGCGGTCCGTAAGCCTCCTCACTCCGTTGCGGGGTCTTACCCACTAGCTTTGCATAGTTGTAAATTAATTTGAATTTAAGTAAAAAATTTACATCAATATTTAACCCAGGGAGCAAAAACGACAATCTGTATATAAGATTGTTATTTGTTCCCATTTTTTGTATATTCATTTACTTGATTGTTCTTTTCACTTGTTTTTTTCTTTTCTCAATGATTAGCGCTACACGACCATATTGTACTTTCTCTTTAGGTTTCTCACGTATCTTCTGCCTACCTTTAGATGTTTTTTTTAGGTTGTATGCCAAGGCAGCGATGAACTCTTCCCAAGTTCTATGGAGGTAAGCCTGAATATGTTTTATAATGGACAGCAAGTC
>LQXN01000053.1 GCA_001648575.1 Sutcliffiella horikoshii DSM 8719
GCAACAAAGTATACGAAAACAGTCAATAATAAAAAAAGGTAACCGGAGCGACATGTAACAGCCGGTCCGGTTACCGATATATGTTAAGATCCCTATATTACCTTATAAGAAAGTCCGCTTAACCTTCTCCCAAAATGAGTTATCTTTTAGCTTAACCGTCTTAATTTTTCGATCTGTCAATTGAATATCCAAGCGCTCGACATGCTTGATGCTCAGGGCCTCATTATCGATGCCGATTGTAGGGTAGTCATTACCGTCTTGAATCACTTTTAAAGTCAGCTTTCTTTCCCCAGCCATGATAAACGGGGATCCAAGCGTCCTATAGCTGTTATTATTGATGGAGGCAAGCTCGCTTACTTGGAAACATGGAAGCATCGGGTCCACGACAGCACCTTGTACGGATTTATTGTAAGCGGTACTGCCAGTTGGGGTAGAAACAATCATCCCATCCCCTCGGAATGTCTCGAAATGCAAGTCATCTATGTAAACATCAATGGCAAACGTTTTGATGATTGCAGATCGTATGGAGCATTCGTTCAAACACTGGAATTTGGATATTCCATCTATGGAAACCTCAATTGTAGGGTACTTTCTTACCTCAATCTGTTCAAAAGTCATGGCTTCGACCATTTTTTCCGTATCGTCAATATGGAAATCGCAATAAAAACTAGACGTGTCGCCAGCATTTATGCCAGCGTAAAGGCAATCTTCTTTAAAGCCTGTTTTTTGAACAGCCTGAAGGAATGTACCATCTCCGCCAACTGCTACTATGATATTGGCATTATGATGATCATTCAGAATCTCGAAGTTATTTTGTTCTGCCAACTGCTCTAGCTTTGCAACCTTGGTCACCAATTCTTCTTCTCTTTTATAAAAGAAGAATATTTTACGGCGTTCTGTCATCCTGATTCCTCCTAAATTGTAATGAAAATTGGAATGCTAACAAAAAATATCCAGATAATATTACCTTTTCGAAAAGAATTCTAGTACAATTCTATATTGTGATAAGTTTACCACTTTGATGAAACTTTTTAAAACCATTTAACGTATAGGTACTGTACGAACAACTAGGAGGTTTGAATATGAATGGAAAACGTTGGGCCGCGTTAGGGATAGCGGCATTGTTATTTTTTGTATCCATCATCACTAGCATAGCGACAAGACCATCAGAAAGCTCCACATCTGAGTCATTTTCCAGTATTTTCGGTGGCGAGGAAGAGTTTATTGAGAAAGTGATTCAAGAAGGAAGTCCAAACCGAAAGATTCTAGTGTTGGAAGTGAACGGTGTCATTCAAGATACCGGAAGTGATGTTACTTCCATCTTTCAATCACCAGGATACAATCACCGTCAGTTTTTAAGAATGTTAGATCAGGCAAAGGAAGATAACTCTGTCCAGGGTATAATTGTACGTGTGAATTCTCCGGGTGGCGGAGTGTCCGAGAGTGCAGAGATACATAAACGATTGGTGGAGATCAAGGAAGAAACAGAAAAGCCGATCTACATCTCCATGGGTACGATGGCTGCTTCAGGCGGTTATTATATAGCTGCTCCTGCAGACAAAATCTTTGCCTCACCTGAAACGATTACAGGTTCCATAGGTGTCATTATGCAGGGAATCAATTATAAAGAACTTGCTGAGAATTATGGAGTGAAATTTGAAACAATCAAGAGCGGTCCATATAAAGACATCATGTCCCCGACAAAGGATATGTCAGAAGAGGAGCGCGAAATCCTTCAATCCATGGTAGACAATATGTATAACCAGTTTGTTGAGGTCATTGCAGAAGGAAGAGGGATGAGCGAGGCGGAAGTGCGTAACTTTGCTGACGGAAGAATCTATGATGGGCAACAGGCAAAAGACATTAATATTGTGGATGAGCTTGGCTACTTCGAGGATGTCATCGATGCGATGAAGGAAGAGAATGATATGGGGAATGTCCAGGTCGTTCAATATACAGAAAATCTCGGATGGGGCTCTTTATTCAGTATGAATGTCCAATCACTATTAAAGCCAGAGTCAGAAATGCAGATGTTAGCAAGAATGATCAATCAGCCTAATTCTCCAAGACTGATGTACTTGTATGCAGAGTAGGAGGGGAATATGATGAGAGAAGAACCGAATAAAGAAAACGATTTCGAGAAAACAGAGCGGGAAGATGCACAACAACCCCATGAGGAATCTAGATTAGTGGAAAGCAGAACATCATTGGAAACAGAAGGGGACCACATCCTGGCGGCTTCTGATAGAACTGCGGTTCCTGCTTACCGTTATGCAGGGTTCTGGATGAGGTTATGGGCGTTCCTATTAGATTTACTGATTATATGGAGCATAGGTGCAATTGTGGTATTTCCTTTATTTAGATTGCTGGGAATTTCTGAAAGCCAGAGTTTCTTATTCTCCCCTGCATCAATCGCTACAACCATCATTTTGTACGGTTACTTCATTTTAATGACGAAGTATTTCAAACAAACACTGGGCAAGATGGTGTTTGGCTTGAAAGTGATAGATTTGAAGCATGAACATTTGACATGGAAAAGTATTCTCTTCCGTGAAGGAGTAGGGCGTTATATTGCCTTGTTCTATTTTCCGTTAACGTATATCGTCTTTCTTGTTGCAGCTTTTACAAGCAAAAAACAGGGAGTGCACGATTTTATCGCAGACACTACCGTAGTACATGAAAATTAAAAATAAACCTGTTGGCCTTATATGGCCGGCAGGTTTATTTTTTTTTCGCTCGGAGATAATGGAAGGGGATAGAAAGGTTGTGAAAACGTGATTTGGACCATTATTATCATTGCCATCATACTTTTTCTCATATTCGTGGTTCTCGTCACAAGAATTACCATTCAATTTTATTTCCATCATCAACAGGACAATGATGACCAGATGACTGTGAAACTGAGTGCATGGTTCGGATTGTTGAGATATACCATTGATGTGCCACTTATTAGTGTGGATACGGATACAGCATCCATTCATGTTGAGGAAACAACCAAGATGGGAGCAGGAGATCCGGCAAATGGGAAACAAAAGGAGAAGGATTTCTCCCCGAAAGAGATTTGGCAAAGCTTTCAGGATACCTATGAACTAGTTCGGCATGTAGTAGGGATGCATGAGATAGTGCGTAGAATGCTGGCAAGAATAGAGGTTAAACAGTTGGAATGGCATAGCAATATCGGAGTAGGGGATGCTGCGCATACAGGCATGTTTGTAGGAGTTGGCTGGTCGATAAAAGGAGGGGTAGTGGGGATTTTAAGTGAGTACACTGAATTGAAGGCACAACCCGTTCTTTCCATCACACCATATTTTCAACAAACAGTTTCCCAAACTTTAATAAGGTGTATGTTTCGTTTCCGAATCGGGCATGCTATGTTGGCAGGAATAAGAATCGTTAAATATTGGAAGGGCGGACGACCGAAATTCAAAACCCGTCCGTTATCCGTGTTATCGAAAGAGGAAAAACACGAATCCATGTAACAGGAAAAAAGGAGGATCTATATGTCTGAACATCCTATTAAAAGTTTGATGACGACTGCGATGGAAAACCTGAAAGATATGATTGATGTCAATACTATCATCGGTGATCCAGTAGAAACACCAGATGGAAGTGTCATCCTGACTGTTTCCAAAGTCGGTTTTGGATTTGCTGCAGGAGGAAGTGAGTTCCAGGGTGGTGGTTCATCTGGTCCTGAGAAACATGATGGTGGCGGCAACCAACAAAACCAAGGCCATAAGCTTCCGTTTGGCGGAGGTAGCGGGGGCGGTGTATCCATTACGCCGATCGCATTCCTAATTGTAAATTCTCATGGTGTGAAAATGTTACACCTCGATGAAAGCACCAGTATCTATGAAAGATTGTTGGACCTTGCTCCACAGGCAGTTGAAAAGGTACAGCACATGTTAAATAACAATAAACAGAACAGAGGAAGTCATTCGGATCAATCTTATAATGACCATAAGCAGGATTTGGACTTCTAAAATTCGCCGGCTGCGCTGCAGTTGGCTTTTTGTTTGGATTGAAGTGCAGTGTGATATTGGGGGAATTAAGGGGGAGCGTCCTGGAAATTTTGGGGGTTATCCGGAAAACTAGGGGGGTATCCTGAAATTTTGGGATTTATCCTGAAAACTAGGAGTTTACCCTGAAAAGTCGGGATTTATCTTGAAATCTCCGAATTTACCCTGAAATCTAAGATGAGTATCAGAAATTTTGCCATGCACCATCAAGAAAGCTACCCATTTCGACAAACAGATACCCCAAACGAAAACCACCATTCTCCCCCGCCGCACCTATAAAGTTTGATTAATTGCAAAACTCCCAAAACATAGCTATTATAACAAGTGTACATACAATTTGAGGAGGGAAATGAACATGGCAAACGTAACATTTAAAGGGAACCCAATGACATTAGTCGGCAGTGAAGTAAAAGTAGGGGACCAAGCTCCAAATTTCTCCGTTCTTGCGAATGACCTATCAGCAGTAACATTAGAAAACTATAAAGGATTTAAGAAATTAATCAGTGTAGTACCATCCATTGATACAGGTGTATGTGATCAACAAACTCGCAAATTCAATGAAGAGGCTTCAAAGCTTGAGAACGTAAAAATTATTACTGTCAGCATGGACTTGCCTTTCGCTCAAAAGCGCTGGTGCGCAGCTAGTGGTCTTGACAATGTCGAGATAGTATCTGACCACCGCGATGCTTCTTTTGGTGAAGCTTACGGAGTGTTGATGCAAGAGCTCCGTCTGCTTGCCCGCTCCACGTTTGTTGTGGATTCCAACGACAAAGTAACATACGTTGAATATGTAGGGGAAGGTACAGACCACCCTAATTATGAGTCGGCAATCGAAGCAGTTAAAGCTGCAGAATAAAACTTAACATACTTTAAAATATCAAATGCACCAAGAAAAGCAGACTGTGTTAATAGCAGTCTGCTTTATTTTTGACCAATCTCCATGTAGAATAGGAATACTGAAATTTTTCAAAGGAGTGGCATAATGTCCATTACGAAACTAGAAAATACATTTACTTTATTCGATTCAACAGCGCAAATACTACAAGAAGAACTGGATTGTACATACTTAGAGGCACTTGCCGAAACAGCAGAAAACCTCTTCCACGGGGCAGTTATCCAAGAGGAAGTTTCAGAGGTGACCAAGCGCAGACTTGAAAAAGAATACAGCAAACTATCTATTTCATCTCTTCAAAAAGAAGAAATCAGAAAAGGATATCAGCTGGCAATCCTGAAGGGAATGAAAGATGCGGTTCAAGCGAATCATCAAATGACTCCTGATGCAATTGCCATGTTTATGGGATACCTCGTCGGAAAATACACCTCACATTTACAGCAGCTGACCTTACTTGATCCTGCTATTGGTACAGGTAACCTCCTTACAGCTGTCCTTAACCACCAGCCAAACAAAAGGTTAGAGGCGTTTGGTGTGGATGTGGACGACCTTTTAGTGAAACTTGCTTATAGTAATGCCAACCTCCAGGAACAAGCAATCAGTTTATTCAACCAAGATGGCCTTAGCAATCTGTTTATAGAGCCGGTTGATGTAGTGGTAAGCGATCTTCCGGTAGGTTATTATCCAGATGATACGAACGCAGCAAACTTTAAGTTGAAAGCTGAGGAAGGTCATTCCTATGCACATTATCTTTTCATCGAACAAAGCTTGCGCTATACCAAACCAGGTGGCCACCTACTATTCCTTGTTCCAAACACCATGTTTGATGAAGAAGAGGCAAAACGAGTGAACACCTTGATCAAAGATGAAGCATATATCCAGGGGATGCTGCAGCTCCCGGAAACAATGTTTCAAAACAAGAATTATGCCAAGAGCATCCTGGTCCTTCAAAAGAAGGGAATTGGCATAGAGCCTCCTAAAGAAGCATTGCTTGTCAATCTACCAAGCTTCTCCAACATGCAGGCAATGGAAAAGATAATGGGACAAATCAATGACTGGTTTTCCGGGCGAAACAAAAAAAAATAACTATGCTATTCTTCAGAAAATAACGAATATATAAGGTAAGCGTTACCATCAAGGGAAGCCTCTTGCAAATGCAGTATGACGGTGTTTAAATGGAAAAGGTATATATAATATCGGAACTTTGCGCAAGATAGGTAGAGTGCAAAAATCATTTAATTATCGAATCAAGTGTGACCATATAAAAGGAGTTGTACGTATTGTCATGTCAAAAATTATTGCAATAAATGCAGGAAGTTCGTCACTTAAGTTTCAGTTATTCGAGATGCCTAGTGAAAATGTTATCACAAAGGGGTTAGTGGAACGTATCGGTTTAGACGATGCCGTTTTCACCATCTCTGTGAACGGAGAAAAAGTAACTGAAATCACAGACATTCCTGAACATGGAGTAGCGGTTAAAATCTTATTGAAGAAATTGATCGATCTTGGAATCATTCAAAGCTTTGATGAAATTACAGGTATTGGTCATCGTGTTGTACACGGTGGGGAAAAGTTTAACGAATCCGTCCTGATTACCGAAGAGATATTAGGCCAATTGGAAGAGCTTTCCGAACTTGCTCCACTTCATAACCCTGCAAATATCGTAGGTATCAAAGCGTTCAGGGAAATCCTCCCTAATGTACCGGCAGTTGCAGTTTTTGATACGGCATTCCACCAATCAATGCCTGAAAAATCATTCCTATACAGCTTGCCATACGAATACTATGAAGACTATGGCATCCGTAAATACGGTTTCCATGGTACCTCTCATAAGTATGTATCCGAGCGTGCTGCGGAATTGCTTGGCAGGCCTGTCGAGCAACTTCGCCTGATTTCTTGCCACTTAGGTAACGGTGCAAGTATCGCAGCCATCGAAGGCGGAAAGTCTATTGATACTTCCATGGGCTTCACCCCGCTTGCCGGTGTAGCGATGGGAACCCGTTCAGGTAACATCGACCCTGCATTGATTCCATTCATCATGGAGAAGACAGGAAAAACAGCGGACGAAGTATTGGAAGTTTTGAACAAACGAAGTGGTATCCTTGGAGTTTCCGGATTCTCAAGTGACCTTCGTGACATCGAATCTGCTGCAACAGAAGGAAACGAGCGTGCTGAACTTGCATTAGAAGTATTCGCGGGCCGTATCCACAAGTATATCGGTTCTTATGCTGCAAGAATGTTCGGAGTGGATGCAATCATCTTTACTGCAGGTATCGGCGAAAACAGTGATGTAATCCGTGCAAGAGTCCTTCAAGGACTTGAGTTCATGGGCGTTTACTGGGATCCTGCATTAAACAAGGTTCGTGGTAAAGAAGCATTCATCAACTATCCGCATTCCCCAGTCAAAGTCATCATCATTCCTACAAACGAAGAAGTGATGATCGCAAGAGACGTAATGAAAATAGCGCTATAATGAATTATTCAAGTCCCCATCATGTTTTTAAAACAATGATGGGGACTGTTTTTTTGTGCTGAATCCCTATGTTATAATGGAGAAAACTAGCAGTTGGAAAAGTGAGGGGAAGAACGTGTCCATTAGAAAACAATCCGAACAGTGGAAACATAAACTTACACAGTGGGAAGAAAGTCTCTATACATACGAACCGTCCCAGTTATCTGATACATGGGACCATTGGGTGGACAAGGCATTCGACCTTTTGCCAACCGAAAAAAAGGAAGTGTTTTTTGCCCAGATTGACACATGGCTTTTTCATTTACATGGCATCATCCAGCAATCCTCCTTCCAACAACAAGCAGAAGATCGGATAGTCAATATGGCTCGAAGTTACAAGGAAGACGTAGAAACGATTGAGGATATAAGAGAATTACCTTTATCCCAAAAAGCATTTATCGCTGAGCAACAAATTGCCAAGCAAAAACTTTATGCCGTGGTCCAGGGAGGTATGACGGGTACTGGGAAGCTATCTACACTGGCTATTGATATACCAGCGTTTGCCGCATTGAATATCCGTACAACTCAACTTGTAGCAATGGCATACGGGTACAGAGCAAGCACGCCTGTGGAGATGGTGAAATCATTGCAACTGTTTTACGGTGCAACGATTCCAAAGAAGTATCAGCATCAGCGCTGGGAAGCATTGAGAAACGAGCTCGGAGAGGATACCGACCATTATTTTGATGTGTTAACAAATAAAGATCACCCGACAGCATGGCTACAGCAACCGTTGCTGCATCTGATAAAGCTTTTATTCGTCGCACTTATTGGGCGGAAAAAAATGAACAATATCCCTGTACTCGGGATGATTACTGCTGCCGGAACAAACTATTACTGGACTAAGGAAGTCTCCGAGTTCTCCCATTATTATTACATGATGAGGCACTTGGTCGATAATGGGGAATTAGACGAGTAGTTCATCTTTAAAATTGCATTTTTTTTGTTGATCTTCGTTGCAGGAGCTTCGCTTTCCGGCGGGCGGTCCGTAAGCCTCCTCACTCCGTTGCGGGGTCTTACCTGTCCCTTCCTCCCGCAGGAGTCTTCGCTCCTTCCACTACTATCAACAGGGAATTTATAACTCGAAAATAACTTTTTCTACACCCTGATAGCAACTGAATATACTCAGTTGCTATTTTTTTTCAGTAAAGTAAATAAATCGTATATTTTAAAGGGTATTAGAAATATAAATCTAAAAATGAGAGGAAAAGCGGATATGGAGATAATCTTAGTTTTGATATTATTTGGACTATGCTTGTTTGGTTTTAATTGGCTTATGGGGTACAGAAAAAATCATATTACCATTGATTTTGATGATAGGCATACCGATTATGGAGAGTATGTTAAAGCGATAGAGGACGAACTGGCCAAACAAGGGAGAAACGTCAGTTACAAAGGAAATCGAAAATTCATTATTGATGGACGTTCCTATATTTTCATAGAACGCAATCTTTCAATGGGAGGCGTCCCTGTTCAAAGGACGATTTTAAAGCCTGAAAAATGACTTTCAATGCAAGTTAATGATATAAGTTAATGAAATAATGTGGGTCAAACGTTGCAAGGGAAACTACATTTGTTCGGTGTATTGCTGACGAAAATAAAAAAATACATCTCTCTGCTACTCAACCAATAATAAGAAACGTCTGTTAACAAAGCTCTAAACTTAAATGCGGATCTGAATAGAAAAGCGGGGCTCCTAAACGAAGCCCCGCTTTTCTGCTTATGAATGTATCTTAGGAGAAGAAATGTGTTGGTTCATTCTGTACCATAGCCATAAATCATTGATGGTGCTTGCATGCTCTGCAATTTCAGAATTCAATTGGCAGGAGCGTTCGAAATTGGCCTCGTCATTTAATTGTGCTTGTTTTCTGTTGATTTGTTCTTCTATCTCTTTGATACGGTCTGGGATTCTTCCTCTTATCTTTTCCCATTCCAATAGTATTTCCTGTTGTATTTTTTTATCATATTGATTCCATTCAAGGTCTAGTTTTGGCAAGGGGATCCCCAGCCTTTGGTCCGTTACAAAAGAAAACATAGCGACTTCCTTCCTTTTTCTCCCCATTTTCCCCATTGTATAATAACTTTGATGAAGATTCTATGTATACGCCATCTTTTCAATTGTGTATTCAAAAGTGATATAAGGAATTTTTTCCACCATTAAATGTGTGCAATTAGATGCAAACTATGATGGATACTTATTGAGAGGTGGATAAAAAGATGAAGAAAAAAGAACCAAAAGAAGTTTACTCTTATGATGATAATGCCGTAAACGAAGTGCATAACCAAATTACTGATGCATACTCGAGCGGCGTGGTTGGGGAGCAGTATAGTTCCAATGCCTATCAGCCGGTGGAAGAGGAAAACCAACATACTACCCACGAATAATTTTATACGGCATTTTGCTTTCCTGTGGGCGGTCTGGGACCCTCCTCGGCAAACCCGATGCTCCCATGTATCTTTTACCCGCAGGAAGTCTGATTTAATGCTTGTTTCATTAGTAGGATACCTAGATAGCCTTTAGCTGGTGTTTTTTTATCATCCTACAAATACTCACATAAAGCCCTCCGGTAACGAGGAAAGTCAGAAAGCCTGGCGACAGATATTCCGGAAGTGAAAAATAAACTAGTATGCCGACGCCTATACAGATGAAGCCAGGTTTATTATAGGATGGAAGAATTTCAGCCACAGCAATGTTCTTCCTTTTTATAATGAGGAAATCCGTAATGATAACGGCAGATAAAGGGATGACAAATGCCCCGATCAGTGAGATATATTGTTTTGCCTCTTCCACCAATGCAGGTGAAAGGGATAAAAGGATCCCAGCTGTACCAAAAATCAGGGCGCTTTTCACTCTCCCAAGTAAAGGGAAAGAATTCAAAAGACTGAATCCTCCTGTATATGCATTACTTAAGTTAATGGAAATCATGGACAAAATGGCTGCTCCGAGAATGATGAATGTTAAGAGGCCGGAATCGCTCAACTCACTTGTTGCGATAAAGGGGTTCAAGCCTCCGGTTAAGCTGGCTGTGTAAGCTCCAAAGAATGCCGTTAAAATAAAACCTGCGACATTTCCTGTAAACAATCCCCAAAATCCTTGTTTTGAGTTTACGGCATACCTTGTGACATCAGCAGAAGAAGAAACCCCGGAAACGTATTGGACAAATGCCAGGCTGGCGAAAAAGCCCATCATCGGCAGGTTCCAAGTTCCTGCATTCCCTCCGTATGCTCCCATTCCATCGTTTCCATGACTCAATAAAAGGTAAAGCAGGGCAAGCTGTCCTAAGATAAGCAGAGGCAGAAAATATTTAGTCGCCCTCTTTACTGCATCAAAACCCACAAGTGCAAGCCCGCTCATTATTACCGCCAAGAACATGGCAATTAGATAAAATGGTAAGCTGATCGCAAAAGTTCTTTCAAGCATGAACTGTACTACTAGCGTTCCCCCCACAGTTTGAACGGCAAACCAATATAGGGAGGTTATCGTTCGGATAGGGGATGAGATGAATCTGGATCCTTTTAATCCGATGATGGAACGAATGGCAAATTGAGAGGGAATCCCACGCTCCGCACCTGGCAATGATAAGTAAGAGACAAAAATGAATGCAAGGGTTGCACCGAGAATGGTGGATAGGAATGCAGCTGAAAAACTGAGCCCGCCTTGGACGACTGCTAAAGCAGGCACAAGGAAGTTCCCGGCATTCACTGAAAATGCCATTTGTATTATCGTATATTCATACCATTTAGTTTTTCTTAATTCTTGTGGAACAGCTTCTAAACCGAACCGTTCAATCCGGCTTTGTGGTGTCAACACCACATGTTGAGCTTTTGCCATGACCAAGGTTTGCCCCTTTCTTTCGTGTACCTAACAATCATTTTATCGTATCTTAACGGCTTATATGTTGTAAATTTAGTGAAATTACAAGAAAATAGAGAAGTAAGCAACTTCATTAGGGGGGAATCCAGTTTGAGACATGCCGTAATAACAGCTGGTTCCAAAGGACTTGGACAAAAAGTGACGGAAATGCTTCTGAAAAAGGGGTGTTCTGTTTCAATAAATTATAGAAGTGATAAGGAAGCGATCGATCGCTTGAAAACTGAATGGAAAGACTTTGGTGGCGATAGGCTGCACTTTTTTCAAGGAGACGTGACAAGGAAAGAGGATATGTCCCGATTCATTGAGGAAGCGATTGATAAATATGGAAGAATCGACTATTTGATCAACAATGCTGGACCGTATATCTTTGAACGAAAAAAGCTAGCGGATTATTCAGATGAAGAGTGGTACGAAATGATAGAAGGGAATTTGAGTGCCGTATTTCACCTGTTTCGAAAAACCATCCCAATAATGCGAAAACAGCATTTTGGTCGTATCATTACATACGGCTTCCAGGGAGCCGAATCTTCTCCAGGCTGGATATACCGTTCTGCCTTTGCCGCCTCAAAGGTCGGCTTGGTTTCTTTGACTAAAACCATTGCTTTTGAAGAAGCGGAAAATGGCATTACAGCCAATATGGTCTGTCCAGGGGATATTGTCGGGGAGATGAAAGAAGCATCTATTGAGCAAGCTAAGGACTTGGGGGATGCCAAAGATACTCCTGTCGGACGTTCTGGAACAGGAGAAGATATTGCCAGGGCGATTCGATTCTTATGTGAAGAAGACTCAGATATGATAACCGGGGCAGTTCTCGAGGTGACAGGTGGCGTCGAAGTCATTAACCGTTTTCGTTAAGGAATGAGCATGATAAATTTTTGACAATTCCGTCTGTTTTAAGCGCTTACAAAATCGGTTAAAAAACTATTTTACATTTTCTAGTTTAATGTTATATTAGTTACGTCTTAACGCTTTGTGATAATGATGAGGGAGGTATTTGATCCATGAGAATTGGTGTACCTAGAGAGATAAAAAACAACGAAAACCGTGTTGCGATGACCCCTGCAGGTGTAGTTAACCTTGTTGGGTTCGGACATGAAGTATACATAGAAAAAGAAGCTGGTATCGGATCAGGCTTCACTGATGAGCAGTATCTACAAGCTGGTGCGAAAATGGTGGAAACGGCTGCAGAAGCATGGTCCATGGATATGGTCATGAAAGTAAAAGAGCCTCTTCCTTCTGAATACGAATATTTCCGTGAAGGGTTAATCCTTTTCACATATCTGCATCTTGCTCCAGAACCAGAATTAACAAAGGCTTTAATTGATAATAAAGTGGTTGGAATCGCGTACGAAACGGTACAGCTTCCAAACGGTTCCCTGCCATTGTTGACTCCAATGAGTGAAGTGGCTGGTCGTATGGCAACTCAAATTGGTGCTCAATTCCTAGAAAAAATCAAAGGTGGAAAAGGGATCCTTCTTGGTGGTGTACCTGGTGTCCGCCGCGGGAAGGTAACGATCATCGGTGGAGGTGTCGCTGGTACGAATGCCGCCAAGATGGCAATCGGACTTGGTGCGGATGTGACAATCCTTGACTTGAACCCTGATCGCCTTCGTCAACTGGATGATATTTTCGGAAAAGACATCCAGACGCTTATGAGTAACCCGTTGAACCTTGAAATCGCCGTGAAGGAATCCGATCTTGTCATCGGTGCCGTTCTTATTCCAGGTGCTAAAGCGCCGAAGCTTGTTTCAGAGGAAATGATCCAATCCATGGGTGCGGGATCTGTAGTAGTGGATATTGCCATTGACCAAGGTGGGATTTTTGAAACGACAGATCGCATCACAACACATGATGACCCTACATATGTGAAACATGAAGTAGTTCATTATGCAGTGGCAAATATGCCTGGTGCTGTTCCGCGTACATCTACGATTGCATTGACGAACGTAACCGTTCCATATGCGGTACAGATTGCAAACAAGGGCTATAAACAGGCATGCCTGGATAACGAAGCATTGCTTAAAGGAATCAACACGCTGGATGGTTATGTGACATATGCTGCAGTGGCAGAGTCTCATGGCTTGGCGTATGAGAGTGCGAGCAACTTGTTGGTGAAGAGCTAATATATTTAGGAAAACCATACCGGGTAACGACCTTGGTATGGTTTTTTATTGCGAAAAAACCAGATACCTTTTGTTTCTTAGGTATCTGGCACTGTTGACAAAGCCCTTAATATTATTAAATTTGCATCCTGCTGTTGATCTTCGTTCCAGGCGCTTCGCTTTTCGCGGGCGGTCCGGAAGCCTCCTCGGGCTTACGCCCTGCGGGGTCTTCCCTGTCCCTTCCTCCCGCAGAAGTCTGCGCGCCTTCCACTACGATCAACACAGGTTTTGCATATCTCAAAGATAAAATAACTTTGTTTACACACTGCCAGATACCTTTTGTTTCTTAGGTATCTGGCATATATATTATGCTTTTATTATTTGCAGATCTTTCGGATAGCTTGTCAACAATTCAATCCCGTTGTCGGTTACTAAAATGTCGTCCTCGATTCGTACGCCACCTACTCCTGGTTTGTAGATTCCAGGTTCAATGGTAAACGCCATTCCTTTTTGTAGTTTCATCGTATTTGTTTCATTCATGGATGGGTATTCATGCACTTCTATACCTAGGCCGTGGCCGATACGGTGAGTAAAGAATTCTCCATAGCCGCTTTCAGAAATGATTGAACGGGCAGTACGATCCAGCTGTCCAATCTCTACACCAGGTTTACAGATTTCCACTGCAGCTAGTTGTGCTTTGAGAACAGTTTCATAGATTTCCTGCTGCTGTTCGTTTACTTTTCCAAAGGCAACTGTTCTAGTGATATCCGAGCAATACCCATTTAACACAACACCTAAGTCGAAGAGGACAAGGTCCCCTTCCTGCACCTGATCCAAGCCGGGCTTCCCATGAGGAGCGGCAGTCTTCAAACCTGTCAGTGCCATGGTCGAAAAGGACATCTGGCTGATGCCTTTTTTCTTCAGTTCGTACTCGATTGTCGCAACAAGTTCTTGCTCGGTAACTCCTTTTTTAAGGTGATGCACCCCAACTTCCACTCCGAAATCGGCAAGCTTGGCCGCTTCCCTCAAAATGGAGACTTCCTGCTCATCTTTCACAAGGCGAAGCTGATACATCTTATCCTCTGCAGCGGCAAGATTCACACCCGGGAATATCCCTTCTAACTTATGTAAACGGGAGACAGTCATATGTTCCTGCTCAACAGCGAGCTTCTCAATAGAGATGTCTTGTTTTTTCACATACTCCTGAACCTTCTGCCAAGGATCATCTGTATCATTGTAGCCCACTATTCCATAAGCCCAGCCGGTTTTCTTCACCTGTTCTACTTCCATATTCGGACAGACAATGGCAGGCTCATGATTAGGAAAAGCGAGAAGTCCCAATAGTCTTTCGTGTGGATCTGTGTAAAATCCGCTTATGTAAAATACGTTTGGGGTAGATGTCAAGAAACAACCGGACAAGTCCTCCTGTTTCAGCCATTCCACCAATTGCTGCAGACGATGTTCTTTCAATTCAGCCACTCCTTTATTGGGTAAATTACTTCTAGATACGAAGTTTAATACGTTTACATTAAGAGTATCAGGGAATCATACTTGTGTAAATTTTATTAGAAGGATTTTCAGATAAAAAAGAGAAGATTAACTGGTATGAAGAATTTAAGTTGGAAAGGGAGAGGTTGTTAAAATGAAAGTTTCCTATCATGGACATTCCGTAATAAAAGTAGAGGCTAATGGAAAAACAATTCTTTTTGATCCATTTATAAGTGGAAATGATTTGACGGATTTAAATGCGGACGACCTGAAAGTCGATGTCATTCTTTTAACGCACGGTCATAATGATCATGTTGGGGATACGGTGGACCTTGCTTTGAAAAATGACGCATTGGTTGTTGCACCGTTTGAACTCGCCGAATATTTAGGGTGGCAAGGTGTGAAGGTTCATGAGATGCATATCGGGGGAGCCCATGAATTTGATTTTGGCCGGGTGAAATTGACGCAGGCTTTTCATGGCTCTAGTTATACGGACTACGAAACAAAAACGATTGTTTATACAGGAATGCCGAGTGGGATTTTACTAACTATAGACGGAAAGACAATTTTCCATGCCGGGGACACAGCATTATTTTCCGATATGAAAATGATCGGGGAGTTAAATGACATAGATGTGGCGTTCCTGCCAATCGGGGATAATTTCACGATGGGTCCTGATGATGCGGTTCTGGCTGCAAAGTGGCTCGATGCGTCCACGGTGGTCCCGATTCATTTTAATACATTCCCTGTCATTGAACAAAATCCCCATGATTTTGTTTCCAAGCTGCCAAATGGTGTGGGTAAGGTATTGGAGCCAGGCGAAACGATAGAGTTATAGATAGATGTAAAAAAGAAGCGGTTTTGCTTCTTTTTTTTGTGGTCACGAATATACATGATACAAGCTATCCAGTTAGGAAGGAGTGTCGTGTGTTGAAGAACAGATTATTATTAGCGTTATTATGTATTGCTGCCCTTTTATATGTGGCCGTCCCACGTTTACCGGTGACAGAAGATGGACTTGCAGGTTGGTTTGCCATCGCGTGGATAGTGCTTGCATTAATGGCCGTTGGGGGGAATATGGCAGCCATCATGTACTTGCCAAAGCGGAAACGAATGGTACAAAAAGCGAAATTGGCACAGGTGAAAAAGGTCCGATTGCGTCAATATCAGTAAACACGTTGAATACAAGGCTTCACACCCGTATAATGAAGGTAAGAAGGTTGTTAGGGATACTAAGGATTGATCATGTATTGTGAAAACAACCAATAACTTTGTGGACGGGTGAATAGTGTGACTAAGCATGAACAGATTCTCCAATATATCGAAGAACTACCTATTGGGGAAAAAATATCAGTACGACAAATAGCCAAGGCATTGACAGTGAGTGAAGGTACAGCATACAGAGCGATCAAGGACGCCGAAAATAAAGGATATGTTAGTACCATCGAACGCGTTGGTACTATTCGTATTGAGCGGAAAAAGAAAGAAAATATCGAAAAGCTGACATTTGCCGAAGTTGTCAACATAGTAGATGGACAAGTCCTTGGGGGACGAGAAGGGCTTCACAAAACATTGAACAAATTCGTCATCGGTGCGATGAAACTTGAAGCGATGATGCGTTATACAGAAGCAGGTAACCTATTGATTGTCGGAAACCGCTACAATGCCCACAAACTGGCAATCGAAGCTGGTGCTGCGGTGTTGATCACCGGTGGCTTTGACACGGACGAAGAGGTCAAGCGCTTGGCAGATGAAATGAAGTTGCCGATCATCTCGAGCAGCTACGATACTTTCACGGTTGCGACCTTGATCAACCGTGCTATATACGATCAGTTAATTAAAAAGGAAATCGTGTTGGTGGAAGATATTTTGACACCAATTGAGGCGACGACCTACTTAACGACAGAGGACACCATCGCAGAATGGTACCAAGTGAACGAAGAAATCAAGCATAGCCGTTTTCCGATCATTGATAAAAACCTAAAGGTGCAGGGCGTGGTCACTTCAAAAGATGTACTTGGGAAGGACTCTGGTACACTCATTGAAAAAGTGATGACAAAAAACCCCATCACTGTAAATGGTAAAACTTCAGTCGCTTCTGCCGCGCACATCATGGTCTGGGAAGGAATCGAGATGCTGCCGGTCGTGGACCAGAGTCACCGGCTTCTTGGGATCATCAGCCGTCAGGACGTACTGAAGGCCTTGCAGATGATCCAAAGGCAGCCTCAGGTAGGTGAAACCCTTGATGACATTGTGACCAACCAGTTTGTCGATGTGACAGAATCAAAAGGGGAAGAAGCTTATCAAAGTGAAGTGACTCCGCAAATGACGAATTCGGTGGGGACAATTTCTTACGGTGTGTTCACCACCATCGTGACGGAAGCAGCAAAGCGTGTTATTCGCAATCTGAAGAAGAGTGATATGGTTGTGGAGAACATCACAATCTATTTCATTAAGCCAGTCCAAATCGACAATACCATTGAGATCCGTCCAAAGGTGCTCGAGGTCGGCCGCAAGTTCGGTAAGGTGGACGTGGAAGTCTATCATGAGGGCAATGTCGTCGGCAAGGCGATGATGATGGTTCAGTTGATTCAATAGTTTTGCGGTACATGGCGCTCTTACCTTTTGTGGTAGGGGCGCTTTTTTGTGTTGCTTGGGATGTTACTTGGGTTGGCGGTGGTTGGGCTGCAGTGGGGAGACTTTGGCGCTCGGGGCGGGGAGGGAGCTAAGATCAAGGGCAAGGGCAGAAGTGTGGAAAGGCTTTTGGTGAGGGAGTTGGTGGATCGGGAAAAACGCTAAAATGGTTAAACTCGCTAGTTCAATGGATAAATTGATTTTAGGATGGATAAATCCGTTTTACAATGGATATATCTTCTTGAAGAATGGATAAATCAAATTAATAATGGATAAAAAATAAAACAGTGAAAAGCTCGTTGAAAATATTGTTGAATTGGCAGGATTTTTGTAGTGTGGAGTTGAAATGAACAAGACTATAGAAAAAGGAGTGTCTCAATGATAAAAAAAGCTAGAGAAAAATCCAATAGGTTACTTGTTCATGAAGCTGCCCTAAGAAGACTTGTGCCTACCCATCCACAATATCATTTAATAGAACAGGAATACGGTAAAATGAAATACGGTTACAAAGGTGAAGAGGCTTTAGATTATTTTTTAACCTTTCTCCCTCATGAAAACTATCATCTACTCCATGGACTCCGAATTAAAGACTCTAAAGATAGGTACTTCCAATTAGATTCCCTGCTTATCACATCTAGTCATTGCATAATAATTGAATCCAAATATATATCAGGCACACTCGAATTTGATGAGGTTGCCAGTCAACTTATTCGTTATAAACCTGGTGGAGAGATAGAAAGGATGAGCGATCCCCTTTCTCAAGTTTCCCGTCATCGCCACCAACTTTCTTCTTGGTTAGAACAGTATAACTTCCCCCAATTACCTATCGCGAGTTTAGTTGTCTTAACTCATAATCAGTCCAACTTAGTAAAAGCATCTTCATCACTCATGAAAAAGGTAACTTTTCTTACTAACCTCCCTAAAAGAATATCTGAAATAAATGGAATTCATTCGACCGAAATTCTCAATCAAAGAGAACGTAATAAGCTTTCTAAAACATTAATAAAAAAACATACTCAAGATAGTTTTAATTTCTTGCAATACTATCGAATTAAGCAGGAAGATCTGAAAAAAGGAGTAATCTGTAACTATTGCGGGTCAAACTCTATGAGGAAGAAAAGAAAGTATTGGCTTTGTGGGAATTGCAATTTTCATTCAGCATTAGCACACCTTCAAGCAATACAAGATTATAAACTGTTAATATACACCACTATTCAAAACAAAGAGCTGAAGGAATTCCTTCAGCTCAATTCCCCAGCAGAGGCCTACAATATATTGGTTTCGCTTGACCTTCCCTCGGTGGGTTCTAAAAAAGGAAGGAAGTACTCACTGGAACATTTCAAAACTTAATCCAGAGGAAAAGCTCCTAAACAAAAAGCCGCCCCCATAAACTCCAAAGGACGACCCATAAACACTAGAATCCATTTAATTCGTAACTGTCTTCTCTTTCATTTCTGCTTCTTTTACCGCTTCCGCTTCTTCGATGGCAAATGGCGTATAGAAACGGTAGGCCTTGTAGCCTGCCCAGATGCTGCCGAGTCCAACAACAATAAGGACGATTCCGACTACTATTGCAACGGTGGACAGAGGGTCAATCAGTGTATTGATTCCGAAAAAGAATACAAAGCTTCCAAGGGCGATGCTGGATTTTGCACTCAGCCATTTCTTTTCTGCTGGAAGGTGGGTGCGGAAGTATTTCACTTTATACATCACATAGAACATTAATGAAAAGATAATGAGAAAAACAAAGATAGCCAAAAAGGACACACTCCTTCTATATTCGTTATATTAGTAATTATTTTATCATAAGCGTACAAGCTATATTGTAACGTGTTCGTGAACAAAATTCTACTTTTGCCTCTATGCGGTTAATTCTTTGAGTTCAATCGATTGTATGATTAAATAAAAGATAAGAATCAAATGAAAGAGGGATACATATAATGAGGCAGCAAATTATAGATGAAATCAAAGCGCACGAAACGGTTATCATCCATCGTCATGTAAGGCCAGATCCCGATGCATATGGGTCGCAATGTGGATTGGCGGAGTTGATCAAGGAAAGTTATCCGGAAAAAAAGGTGTATCGTGTCGGGAAAGCGGAGGAGTCGTTTAATTTTTTGAGCAAGCTTGATGAGATACCTGATTCGAGTTATGACGGGGCTCTTGTGATTGTCTGCGATACAGCCAATACTGACCGTATCTGTGACCAGCGCTACAAGATGGCTGCTAAATGGATCAAAATAGACCATCATCCAAATGAGGATAGATATGGGGATATGATGTGGGTCGATACCGATTCGAGTTCGACGAGTGAAATGATATATGAATTGTATTTGGCTGGGGAAAATCAGGGATGGAAGATGTCAAAGGAAGCGGCAAGATTGATTTTTGCCGGTATCGTTGGAGATACGGGAAGATTCCTTTTCCAGAGTACGAATACGAAGACATTCAAATATGCGAGCGAACTGTTGAGCTACGGATTTTCGATGACCGATTTGTATGAGGAGCTTTATCGCACAAAGCTGCATATTGCCAAACTGAGCGGGTATGTGTTGGAGAATTTCTCCCTCCATGAGAACGGCATTGCTTCCATGAAGATCACTCCTGATATTCTGCAGCGCTATAATGCTTTACCATCTGAAGCTTCCCAGCTTGTAGGGATGCTTGGAAATATTGAAGGAATTAGGGCATGGGCATTTTTTATTGAGGAATCAGATCAAATCCGGGTTAGACTCCGTTCGAAGGGGACGATCGTGAATCAAATAGCGAAGAAGTATAATGGTGGTGGTCATCCGTTTGCCTCAGGTGCTTCCATATACAAATGGGAAGATGCGGACTTAGTATTGGCAGATTTGATTGAAGCATCAAGGGCGCATCTGCAAGGAGAATAGAACACAATAAAAGAGGAATTGTCACTAAACAGCCAGACGCTTCCTCTTTTATTCCATTTTTACAATCAACAAGTCGATTTCAATCGTCGTGTCGACATAAAGGAAATCAACCTCGAAGTAGTATTTTTTATCATCCAATGAGTAACTTTTGTTTTCAATCACCTTTATCAACAGCTCTTTGTTGTCCTTGATGCTTGCAATATCCTTTGAGACTAGATGGTTCAAGTCTTCGGTGATCCTTGCGACAATGGAGGAGCGGCTGAAGGAGTTGAGCATATACTTTTCATGATTGATGATGGAGATGTTGAAATCCTCAATTTTCAGCTGGTCTTTTTCTTCCTTCAGCTTATCATTATCCTCGGTAAGAATATGAATCCTGTCTTTATAGCTTTTAACTTCATCCTTATATTTTTTCAAGGCACTAAGATTTTCCTCCAAGGTAATGCCATACATGAGCATGAAAATCAGCCATCCGATTATGCCCCCTATCACAACACCTGTAAAGAACCGTTGCCAGCCCGGGTCCCGGTTGTACGGTGGAACGCGCATATTACAATGTCTCCTGTGTCAGCCAGCTGATGATAAGTGCCCCTGTCTGGGCGCCGCCGGTAGCGGAAATGATCAGCAGCAACTGTTTGACAAGAAATTTTGTCTCTCCATTGAACAATCCCTTTTCCAAATTATAAAAAGTATCAAAGGTGCCTCCGATGGCTGCTACGATAGCCCATATTTTCAAGCTGTTCGCCAAACGCCACATTCTTGTAAGTGGGGGGTCCCCGACCAAGAAGGCTGCAATGCCTCCGATGATGGCTCCTCCCAGTATGACCCCTACAGCAATGAAAAAACTGAATATCAGGGTTGCGATAAATGGATCTTTAACGTCCATTTTCATCATCCTTTCTGTCCTTAATCATATATATGGACAGGAAGTGGCAAGTATGTGATGTTAATGGAGAAGTTTGATGATTGTTTTTAGAACGTGATAGCCCCTATAATGAATGTAATAAATGGAAGCGTTAAATAAGGTGTGATAATCAATGAGTTTTGTTCATTTGCATATAAAAAGTAGTTACAGCCTATTGAATAGTTCTGTCCGCTTTTCCAAGCTGGTGGAGCAGGCAAAGGAGCTTGGATTCACTTCACTTGCTTTGACAGACGAAGATGTAATGTATGGTGCGATAGATTTTTATAAAGCTTGCAAGTCCGCAAATATTAAGCCGATTATGGGTTTGACGCTTTCTGTACTGGCAAAGGAAAGTGAGAACGAGGAGGAGTCCGCCTATCCTGTCCTTCTTTTAGCGAAAAATAAGCAGGGCTTCACCAATCTGATGAAGCTTTCCAGCATTGTGCAGACGAAAGCGCCAAATGGCGTGCCAAAAAGGTGGCTGAAACATTATGCCAAGGGCTTGATCGCCATCCTTTCAGCTTCAGAATCGGAATTGGCACATATGAAGGATCAGAGTGCTGCTGAGTATTTGGATATGTTCGGGAAGGAACATGTCTACTTGGGGATTGACCGGAACTCCGATGATTCCCGGGAGAAGTCGGAACATACTAGAAAAAGACATAATGACTTACCGGTCGTTGCGTTAAGTAAAGTGCACTATCTTCTAAAGGAAGATGTGTTTGTCTATGAATGCCTTCGCAACATCAAACAAGGAACAAAGCTGGAATCAATGCCGAAAGAGGCGCCAGATTACATGCGCCAAACTGGGGAAATGGTCCAGATGTTCGAGGATATTCCCGATGCGCTGGAGAACACCATCAAGATAGCCAATCAGTGTCAGGTGGAAATCGAGTTTAACCGGTCGGCACTTCCAAGCTATCCATTACCAGATGGGGAGAAAGCGGATACGTATCTTGAAAAATTGTGTTGGGAAGGTCTTAAGGGACGAATTGGCGAGATTCCGAAAGAGTATGAGGAACGTTTGAGTTATGAATTAGAAGTTATTCAAGGGATGGACTTCAGTGACTATTTCTTGATTGTATGGGACTTTATGCATTTTGCAAGGAAAGAAGGCATCCTGACAGGACCTGGGCGTGGATCTGCTGCTGGCTCCCTTGTAGCATACAGCTTGTTTATCACTGATGTGGATCCGATTCAACATGATCTGCTATTTGAACGTTTCCTAAATCCAGAACGGATAACGATGCCTGATATTGATATCGATTTTCAGGATAATAAAAGGGATGAAGTAATCAAGTATGTGGCAGAAAAGTACGGACAGCTCCATGTGGCGCAAATCATCACGTTTGGTACACTGGCAGCAAAGGCGGCATGGCGGGATGTAGCAAAAGCTTTGAACCTTTCAGGTAAAGAACTGGAAATGATATCTAAGATGATTCCTTCACGACCTGGAATAACGTTGGAGGCTGCATACAAGGAAAATGAGAGACTGCAAAAAGCGATAAACGAGACGAAGGAAAGGCAACGTGCTTTTCATACAGCAAGGCAGATAGAAGGTTTGCCACGACATTCCTCCACTCATGCGGCCGGGGTGGTCATTACCGAAAGTCCCCTTACAGAAATGATTCCAATACAGGCCGGTCAGCAGGATATTTATCTGACACAGTTCACGATGGAAACGTTAGAGGAGCTTGGACTCCTGAAAATGGACTTCCTTGGTCTGAGGAACCTGACCATGATCCAAAGCATCAGGTATCAGGTGAAAAAAGAAACCAAAACAGATCTAGAGAACATTCCAACGGACGATCAGGCAGCCTTCCGCCTCTTAAGTGAAGGAGATACTTCGGGGATTTTCCAATTGGAGTCACCGGGGATGAAGAAAGTACTTACAAAACTTAAACCTACAAATTTGGAGGATATTGTTGCGGTTAACGCATTATATCGCCCGGGTCCAATGGAACAGATCCCTTTATTCATCGACCGGAAGCATGGCAGGAAACAGGTTGAATATCCGCATCCCGACCTGATTCCCATTCTGGAGAAAACGTTCGGAGTCATCGTTTATCAGGAACAGATCATGCAAATTGCAGCTTTGATGGCAGGATTTTCGCTAGGGGAAGCTGATCTTTTGAGAAGAGCGGTCAGCAAGAAGAAAAAAGAAGTGTTAGCACAAGAGCGTGCGCATTTTGTGGAAGGCTGCTTGAATAAAGGCTATGACAATAATGTGGCAAATGAAGTCTATGATTTGATTGTCCGTTTTGCCGACTACGGTTTTAACAGGAGTCATGCGGTTGCATATAGCATGATTTCCTATGAGTTGGCCTATCTTAAGGCAAATCACCCTAAAGTATTCATGGCGACCCTGCTGTCAAGTGTGATGGGGAATGAGCAGAAGCTTTCCCAATATATCACTGAAACGAAAAGAAAAGGGATTGAAGTCTTGCCCCCATCGATCAACAAAAGCGGAATTGGCTTTCAGGTGGAAAAAGAAGGGGTTCGCTTCAGTCTCTTGACCGTAAAAGGAGTAGGTGTACAAGCAATAAAAGGATTGATGGAGGAGCGGAAAAAGAAACCCTTCATCGATCTGTTCGATTTTTGCAACAGGACTGGATCCAAGCTCAATCGGAAAACGATGGAGATGCTCATTTATTCAGGAAGCATGGATGAGTTCAAGGAGGACAGGGCCACCCTTCTTGCAACTTTGGATGTTGCCCTCCAGCATGCCGAGCTTGTCATGCCTTCTGATGATGATCAAATTGACTTTTACTTGGAAGCAGAGTTCAATATTAAGCCCAAATATGTAAAGGTGGAGCCGCTTCAACTGACAGAGCAATTACAGCTGGAAAAAGAGGCACTGGGCTTTTATCTTTCCAAACACCCGACAGAACCTTTTTCCTCTTACTTTCAATTAGCGGGTGCCACGCTCATTTTGGACCTCCCTTCCGCCAGTCAAAGGAAGGTGCGGGTAGGCAGCTTCCTGTCCAATGAAAGGGTGATCCGTACGAAGAAAGGGGATCTGATGGCCTTTCTCACACTATCGGACCAATCTGGGGATATGGAGGCCGTTGCTTTTCCGGATCTCTATCAGCGATATTCGCATCTGTTGAAGACCGGAGAGACATTGTTGATAGAAGGGAACCTGGAAGAAAGAGAAGGGAAAAGCCAGCTTATTGTAAAAAATGTCATGGAAATAGATGCTCTTGTGGAGCAATACGCTCATCTTATTGGAGATTTATTTTTACAGATAGATGAAGAAAAGCATGAAAAAGAAGTGTTTATGCATCTTCAAAAAGTACTAAAACAACACCACGGACCATCACCGGTGTATGTCCATTATATTCATGCCAAAAAAACGATAAAATTACAGCCAGCCTATTATACGGCACCGACAGAGGAGTGTCTGCTCAAGCTGCAGACGTTACTTGGAGAAGGAAATGTCGTCTTCAAAAAATCTTTACAATGATTAATATTATGATATAGTTAACAGGGAGGTGGTCAGACCACCTTTTCCTGATTTTTGAGTATAAAATTAATGAGTAAATATAGCGGTTTTTTAAGTACTTGATAAGAACCACAAATAGCAGGGGGGACAAGAACTGTGTCTTTAAAAGAAGAAGCTTTACATATGCATAAGGTCCATCAAGGAAAATTGGAATCAAAATCGAAAGTCCCGGTAAGAAACGCTAAAGACTTGAGCTTGGCCTATTCACCAGGTGTTGCTGAACCGTGCAAAGCCATTTATGATGATAAAAATAAAGTATATGACTATACCATGAAAGGGAATATGGTAGCGGTAGTTTCAGATGGGACAGCTGTGTTGGGTCTTGGAAACATCGGACCTGAAGCCGCTCTTCCTGTCATGGAAGGGAAAGCTGTGTTATTCAAGAGCTTTGCGGGAGTGGATGCATTTCCCATCTGCTTGAATACAACAGATGTCGATAAAATCGTAGAAACCGTTAAGCTGCTAGAACCTACTTTTGGCGGAGTGAATCTTGAGGATATCGCGGCGCCGAACTGTTTTGTGGTGGAAGAACGCTTAAAGAAAGAAACGAATATTCCTATATTCCATGATGATCAGCACGGAACGGCCATTGTTACTGTGGCAGGTCTTGTCAACGCCCTTAAACTGGTAGGGAAGAATATCGGAGAAATAAAAGTTGTGGCAAATGGTGCAGGTGCAGCAGGTATAGCTATCATAAAACTATTATATCGTTATGGTGTCAGGGATATTACGATGTGTGATTCCAAGGGCGCAATCTATGAAGGGCGTCCTTATGGCATGAATAGTGTAAAGGCGGAAGTGGCGACTTACACAAATCGTGACAAGATGGAAGGTAGCTTGGCTGACGTAATAAAAGAGGCGGATGTATTTATCGGC
Organism: Sutcliffiella horikoshii DSM 8719; assembly: GCA_001648575.1. Taxonomy (GTDB): domain Bacteria; phylum Bacillota; class Bacilli; order Bacillales; family Bacillaceae_I; genus Sutcliffiella_A; species Sutcliffiella_A horikoshii. The sequence continues at coordinate 25,695 of LQXN01000053.1, forward strand.
GTCTCCGTCGAAGGTGCCCTTACACAGCCAATGATAGAAACCATGAACAAGGATTCCATCATTTTTGCCATGGCAAACCCAAACCCTGAAATCATGCCGGCAGAAGCAAAGCTTGCAGGAGCGAGCGTAATCGGTACAGGACGTTCTGATTTTCCAAACCAGGTAAATAATGTTCTGGCGTTTCCGGGTATTTTCCGCGGAGCGTTGGATGTCAGAGCGACGCATATAAATGAGCAGATGAAAATTGCGGCAGTCGAAGCGATTGCAAGCCTTGTGGCACCGCATGAGCTAAGTGATGATTATGTCATACCTGCTCCATTCGACCCTCGTGTCGCACCTGCTGTGGCTGCTGCTGTGGCCAAGGCAGCAATGGAAACGGGAGTAGCAAGAATCAAGGTAGACCCAGAAGAAGTTGCCGAAAAAACTAGACGAACCGCCGTTATCGGAAAAAGTGAATAGTCCATGACCACACCTACAAAAATGTATTTGGAGATTGTGAAAAAGATCCGTGCCATTATCGTCGCGGACGGGTTGAAGACAGGAGATAAAATTCCTTCAGAACGGGAACTGTCCGACAGGTTGAATGTCGGGCGTTCTTCTGTTCGAGAAGCGCTTCGGGCTCTGGAACTCCTTGGCCTCATCGAAACAAGGCGTGGAGAAGGTACTTTTATCAAGGACTTTAAAGAGCATCACCTAGTAGAATTGCTAGGGACGTTCATCCTGGAGCAGGAAAAAACAAAAAGTGATCTACTGGAAACAAAACTGGAAATAGAAAAGTCATGCATACAGCTTTTTATGCAGAAAGCCACTGACAAAGACTATGAAAAAATAAGAGATTTGGCAGTTACTGCTTCTAGCAGGACGGAATTTTTCAAAGAGATGGTCATAATAGTCGATAACAGCTTGATGCTAAGGATCTGGACGCTTGTAAATAGTTATGCACGTATCATCGCTAAGGATAATATGATAGAGAGTGGTGTATACGAGGAATTACTAGAGGCGATGAGAGGAAATGATGCAACACTAGCAATAAAGTTATATGAAAAACATTTTGCGGAATTTGTCGATGGAAAGTAGACAAGAATCTACAACATCCATCGAGGTGTTTCCGTTACATTAACAGTATGAGAGAAATGGTAACTAGAGGAATTTGTTTATTGGAATAATTTTAACAGCCTTACTTGCCTATCTTTTGACCTGTTATTAGTACCAAATACCAAAGCTAAGTAACAAAGTCTTAGATTAACCTTTGAATAGTCGACGAGTAAAAAACCGTTCAGTTTTCTTTTTACTCAAAATAAAGGGAGGTTCTGTTGTTTTGTTAAAGGATTTGTTCACAAAGAAAAAGAAATATGCATCCATTCCATCCGATCAAGCGCATCAAGATGTGCCGGAAGGGATCATGACCAAATGTCCAAGCTGTAAAAAAATCATGTATACAAAAGAATTGATGAAGAATTTGAAGGTGTGTCTGCACTGTGGCCATCATCACCCAATGAATGCAAAAGAGAGAATTCAAAGCTTACTAGATAAAGGAAGCTTTATAGCATACGATGAAGATATGGTATCGGAAAACCCGCTTCATTTTCCAAATTATTTGGAGAAGCTTGAAGGGGACCAAAAGAAAACAGGCATCAATGAAGCTGTAGTAACCGGTGAGGGTACAATCAACAGCCATCCTCTTGTCATTGCGGTCATGGACTCTACATTCCGCATGGGAAGCATGGGTTCTGTAGTCGGGGAGAAAATTACACGTGCAATAGAAAAGGCGAAAGAAAAACGAGTGCCATTCCTCATTTTCACTGCTTCAGGTGGAGCGAGAATGCAGGAAGGTGTTTTAAGCTTAATGCAAATGGCCAAAACAAGTAGTGCGTTGAAGCTTCATAGTCAAAACGGCGGATTGATCATTTCTGTGATGACTCATCCTACTACTGGTGGTGTTTCTGCAAGCTTTGCTTCGCTTGGAGACTATAATTTTGCAGAACCGAAAGCGTTAATCGGTTTTGCAGGTCGACGCATCATTGAGCAGACTATTCGCGAAGATCTTCCGGAAGACTTCCAAACAGCGGAATTTCTATTGAAGTGTGGCCAACTGGATGCGGTCATACCTCGTCTTGATCTAAAAGAAACCTTAACAAATGTGCTCGATATACATCAAGGAGAGGAGGAGACGGGATGGTAGGAGAAATGGAATTTGAAAAGCCAGTGGTGGAATTACGCAAAAAAATAGGAGAACTGAAAGAGTTCACAAGAAATAGTGATATGGATCTTTCTAGTGAAATAGAAAAGCTTGAAGTCCGACTCGAAAAGCTTGAAGCAGATATTTATGGAAATCTCTCTCCTTGGGATCGTGTTCAAATAGCGAGAAACCCTGAACGCCCGACAACCCTTGATTATATCGAACGGGTATTTACTAATTTCCTTGAATTGCATGGAGATCGTTATTACGGGGATGATGAAGCCATTGTTGGTGGAATCGGTAAATTCGAAGGTATTCCTGTGACTATCATCGGTCATCAACGTGGAAAAGACACGAAAGAAAACATCCGCCGTAACTTTGGGATGCCTCATCCTGAAGGATATCGGAAAGCATTAAGGTTGATGTATCAAGCTGAAAAATTCAACAGGCCGATTGTATGTTTCATCGACACGAAAGGTGCCTATCCAGGGAAGGCCGCAGAAGAGCGGGGGCAAAGTGAGGCAATCGCTAAAAACCTCTTTGAAATGGCTGGATTAAAGGTGCCGGTGATCTGCATAGTTATCGGGGAAGGCGGAAGTGGCGGCGCGCTTGCATTAGGGGTCGGAAACCATGTTCATATGCTTGAGAATTCGACTTATTCGGTGATTTCTCCTGAGGGGGCAGCGGCTATATTATGGAAAGATGCAAGCCTAGCAAAAAAGGCGGCGGAATCCATGAAAATCACTGCACCAGACCTATTTGACCTTGGAATCATCGATAAAATCATACCTGAAGCTAAGGGTGGCGCCCATAAAAATGTGGATTTCCAGGCAAAAGGAATCCGGAATATCTTGAAGGAGTCTCTCCAGGATTTGATGCCGTTAAGTGCGGAAGAGCTGATTGAGCACCGTTATGCTAAATACAAGCGGATTGGGGCTTTTTCATTCAAAGAGCAGCTTAAACCCGAGAAAATAAATCAGTAAAAAGCTGGGACGGGATGTAATATGCCCGTTCTTTTTCTTGTCCTAGAAATTATCGGGAAATTTAATAGTGAATTATGAAAATATGGGTATCCTTAGAGGTAGGCATACTTTTGGCAAGGTTCAGTAAGAAACCTATTAAATAGGTAGGAAAAAATACCTGTGACGCATGGTAAAAATAACCACCTCAAATAAAAGCGCATACATAAATATATTCGACAGATTTCAGTTGTTTTCGACATATCTTCGTGGTAATTTTTAATATGGAGACTTTACATACCACTCATTTTTCGAATAAAATTAATGTTTGGGTATACGTTTATAGGCAAATTAGCTCAAGAGGTGAAATAAATGAAACGAATAGGCGTTCTGACAAGTGGTGGAGATGCACCAGGTATGAATGCTGCGGTCCGTGCAGTAGTAAGAAAAGCTATTTTCCACGATATGGAGGTATTCGGAATTTACCGCGGCTATGCGGGATTGATTGATGGGGACATCAGGAAGCTTGAGATTGGCTCCGTTGGAGACATCATTCACCGTGGCGGTACGATGTTATATTCTGCAAGATGTGAAGAATTCAAAACGCAAGAGGGTCAGTTAAAAGGAATCGAAAACCTTAAGAAGCATGGCATTGAGGCATTGGTTGTTATTGGTGGTGACGGTTCTTATCAAGGTGCCAAGAAATTGACGGAACACGGCTTCCCATGTATCGGTGTTCCTGGAACCATCGACAACGACATCCCAGGTACTGATTTCACCATCGGCTTTGATACGGCTTTGAATACGGTAATTGATTCTATCGATAAAATTCGGGATACGGCAACTTCACATGAACGTACTTATGTGATCGAAGTGATGGGACGCCATGCTGGAGATATTGCTCTTTGGGCAGGTCTTGCAGGCGGTGCTGAGACTATCCTTATCCCTGAAGCAAAGGATGACATGCAGGAAGTGATCGCAAGGCTGAAACGCGGTACGGAACGTGGGAAAAAGCACAGTATCATCGTTGTGGCAGAAGGAGTCGGCAGCGGCGTTGAGTTTGGTAAGAAAATAGAAGAAGAAACTAATTTTGAAACCCGTGTAAGCGTGCTTGGACATATCCAACGCGGAGGTTCGCCAACAGCATTTGACAGAGTGCTTGCAAGTCGCTTAGGCGCCCGGGCGGTGGAATTATTGATGGAAGGTCAAGGTGGAAGATGTGTCGGGATCGAGAGCAATGTCCTGGTAGACCATGACATCATTGAAGCTCTATCTAAATCACACCACATCGACAGTAAAATGTATGACCTTTCAAAAGAGCTTTCCATTTAGTGATATAGGGACATTGGAATCGTTTTCATAACCAGGTAGCCTGAGGCTTATGTTGGTGTAATGCCACTCTATTGCTTTATAATATAAAGGACGAAAAGAACGGTATATAACTAGGAGGAAATTTTACATGAAAAAAACCAAAATTGTTTGTACGATAGGACCAGCAAGTGAAAGTGTCGAGACTTTAGTCCAATTGATCGATGCCGGCATGAACGTAACTCGCTTGAACTTCTCACATGGTGATTTTGAAGAGCATGGTGCACGCATCCGCAACATCCGTGAAGCGGTTGAGCGCACAGGTAAAAACGTCGCGATCTTACTGGACACAAAAGGTCCAGAAATCAGAACGCATACCATGCAGGATGGGGCAATTGAATTAGAGCAAGGGAGAGAAATCATTATCTCCATGGAAGAAGTAATCGGAACAACTGAGAAGTTCTCCATTACATATCCTGGGTTGATGGAAGATGTGACTCCTGGATCCCGTATCCTTTTGGATGATGGACTAATCGGCTTGGAGGTCCTTGAGGTCGGACACAATGAGATCAGAACGAAAATCATGAACTCCGGTACATTGAAAAATAAAAAAGGTGTAAACGTTCCTGGTGTTAAAGTGAACCTTCCTGGAATTACAGAAAAGGACGCAAATGATATCCGTTTCGGTATTGAGCAAGGAGTGGATTTCATTGCAGCTTCTTTCGTGCGTCGTGCATCAGACGTTTTAGAAATCCGTGAACTATTGGAAGCACATGGTGCTGCGGACATCCAGATCATCCCTAAAATTGAAAACCAAGAGGGAGTTGACAACATCAACGAAATCTTGGAAGTATCTGATGGCTTGATGGTTGCTCGTGGAGACCTTGGTGTGGAAATCCCTGCAGAAGAGGTACCTCTTGTACAGAAGGATCTTATCAAAAAATGCAACCTTGCTGGAAAGCCTGTCATCACGGCTACTCAAATGCTTGATTCCATGCAACGCAACCCACGCCCAACCCGTGCAGAAGCAAGTGACGTAGCGAACGCGATCTTTGATGGCACAGATGCCATCATGCTTTCCGGTGAGACGGCGGCAGGCACTTATCCTGTAGAAGCGGTTCAAACGATGCACAATATCGCTTCCCGCGCTGAGCAAGCTTTGGCTTATGGTGAAATTCTTTCCAAACATAGTAAACAAGCTGCACTTACAGTCACAGATTCGATTGGACAATCTGTTGCTTACACTGCTATAAGTTTGGATGTTTCTGCAATTGTTACGCCGACAGAAAGCGGACATACAGCACGGATGATTTCTAAATATCGTCCTAAAGCACCGATCGTTGCAGTTACTTCCTGTGAAGCAGTATCACGCAAATTGGCTCTGGTTTGGGGTGTGTATCCACGCATCGGCCGCCAGGCAACTTCTACAGATGAAATGTTGGATGTGGCAGTGGAAGAATCATTGAACACAGGCATCGTTTCCCACGGTGACTTGATTGTCATTACTGCAGGTGTCCCTGTTGGGGAAAAAGGCACAACGAACTTGATGAAAATCCATGTCGTTGGAGATGTGCTTGCAAGTGGACAAGGGATTGGCAGAAAATCTGCTTTCGGTAAAGTCGTAGTGGCAAAAACAGCAGAAGAAGCTGCTGAAAAGATGACACAAGGTGCTATCTTCGTAACAAACGGCACTGACAAGGATATGATGCCTTCCTTAGAAAAAGCATCTGCACTTATCACGGAAGAAGGGGGTTTGACCAGCCATGCTGCGGTTGTGGGATTAAGCCTTGGCATTCCGGTAATCGTCGGAGTAGAGCTCGCAACTTCCGTGCTGGAAGATGGACAAGAAATTACAGTGGACTCTTCAAGAGGCACTATCTATTCTGGTCACGCAAGCGTACTATAATTGTAAGTAAGACCCCCTATTTCCAGGCATATGCTAGGGATATAGGGGGTTTTTATCTGTTCTTTAGCAAGTGCCATATAAAGTGGTATTGGCAGGTGTATAGAGGTGAAAATAGAGTAATCCACTCATTTTTGATATAATTAGCTGGAAGCTTGCTTTTTAATAGAAATGGGGTTGTCCTCTTATGTTTAGAATTTTATTGGCATTGATAATCGTTGTACCAGCATTGGAGATATGGGTCCTTATTACCGCAGGAAAGTTTATAGGTGCGATACCGACCATCCTGCTGATCATCCTTACTGGAGTCTTGGGGGCTTGGCTTGCAAGGTACCAAGGTGTTTCGGCACTCAGAAGTGCACAACAAAAAATCAATAGCGGCCAGATGCCTGGCGAGGTAATAATTGACGGGCTATGCATCTTAATAGGGGGAGTATTATTGTTGACCCCTGGGTTCATTACGGATGCAATTGGATTTGCATTGTTATTGCCTGCAACGAGAAACATGATCAAGCCATCCATCATGCGTGCCATACGTAATAGAATGGACCGCGGACAATTTATTGTCATAAATAGAAGATAATACGACTGAGGCGGTGGAGGATTTCCATTGCCTTTTTCTAAAATCATGATAATATAAAAAAATAGATAGAGAGCATTGTAAAATTTGTAAAATTAGTTTGGGGGAAATAGAATGAAACATTGGTTAAAAATATTGCTGGTGTTAACCTTGGTTTTATCTGGACTTAGTTTAACGAACGTTGGACATGCTGCCGGTGGAGAAGATGAAGAAGAAAGCATCAATGAAAAGTTCGGTTTACCGATTGTAGTATACGGCGGGACATTGAATGATGACCAAAAACAGGAAGTCCGAAACCTCCTGAATGTGAAAAATCCTGAAATGGTAGAAGAAATAACTGTCACAGGTGAGGACCTGGTTAAATACATCGATGGGGAAGATCGTAATGCACGTATGTTCTCCTCTGCTAAAATAACCCGAAAAGAAAAAGGCGAAGGTCTTATCATAGATAGGGCCACTCCTGAAAATATTACACAGGTTACAGATGATATGTATGCAAATGCCCTTTTGACAGCTGGAATCGAGGACGCTGAAGTGATTATCGTCTCTCCGGTTAAAGTAAGTGGTCATTCCGCATTGGTAGGAATCTATAAGGCTTATGAAGTAAGCGGAGAAGAGCTAAACAAAGACCGTATGGAAGTGGCAAATGAAGAGTTGAATATTGCTACTAAACTAGCGGAAGAAGAAGGCATGGACAGCGAAAAGGTAAGTGAACTACTGACTGAAATCAAAAAACAGATTGCAGAACAAAAGCCTGCAACCCGTGAAGATGTCGAGCGGATCGTCGAGGAGCAGCTTGCTAAATTAAAGATAGAGCTGAGTGATGAGGACAGACAATTGCTGATTGACTTGTTTGAAAAAATGCGCTCACTCAATATCAACTTTGATAATGTAAAACAGCAACTAGAGGATATTTCCAAAGACATCAAAAACCGAATTGGAGAAGTGGTGGGAGATGAAGGATTCTGGCAGGGTGTGGCCGATTTCTTCCGTGACTTATTCCAGTCCATTGCAAACTTGTTCAAATAAAATATGATAAACGCTTTCTCTCTTTGGGGGAAAGCGTTTTTTTTTGCAGGTGCAAAAAAAGGTGCCCGCTTCGTAATGAAAATGCAGGCCCCTTGACTTCTATTCCTATACAATTCTATTCTTTCCAACAACGAATAAATAGATATCCTTGATCACATCCGCCTTCCACAGGGTTTTGAAAATGACAACCGTGACCGGACCGACGATCAAGCCTAGGAAACCGATCAACTTGAACCCAATAAACAAACTGACCAAAGTTGCCAATGGATCAAGGCCTATACTGGAAGATAATATTTTGGGTTCCATCAACTGGCGCTGAACAATGACAATCAAGTATAGAACTCCAAGACCAATGGCTAGGGGGAGGTTCCCGCTGATGGCCAAGAAGATGATCCATGGCACAAATACCAGTCCTGTACCAAGATAAGGAATCAAATCGACCAATCCGATGATCAAGGCTACCGTAATGGCATACTCGACACGTAAAACTAATAATCCTATCAATACGATGATGGTCGTGATGGAAATGAGCGTTGCCTGGGCCCGCATAAAACCGAAAAATGCTTTCTTTAGACTTAAGAACACTTTGGTGAGACTGCCTTGTGCTTTGAGAGGGGTAATACGTTTCAACCTTGCTTTATGCTTGAACCAATCCTTGCTGATGAAGAAGGTTGCAAGCAGGGAAAAGATGAGGACAGTTGCTACGCTTGGAATCCAAGTAATAAGCTTTGGGAGGTTTGTCAGGAATGTTTGAATGAACTCTCCGACGGTGCTCGCGACCGTTGCACCGATATTTTCAATATTCGTCAACAGGGACTGCTGTTGCCCTTCCTCCAAGCTGTGGAACATGTTGCTGATCTGGTTGAAAAAGGGGAGTATTTCCATTACGACAAATTGCTCTACATATACAACCAAGGTTTCAAAATGCCCAGGAACTACCTTTGCCAAGTACTCAGTACCGGATACAATTTCTACGATCAAGAGGGTCACTACACCAGCAACGGTGGCAAATACAGCCATTAAAGAAAGAAAGACAGCCAAGCTCCTTGGTAGCCGTCCTCTTTTTTCAAGGAGATTTACGAGTGGGTTAATTAAAAATGCAAGAATTAAAGCAATGATGAATGGATAAGCGATGGAGAATAAATAATAGAAAGAGATAAGGCTGATTGTGATGATGGATAGAACCAGGAGAAGTCTGAAAAAGATATGTACATAGTTCCAGTTCAACATTAACACTCCTTACTGCCAGAAATTCCTTTTAGATAATTTTACAACCTAGACCATACTTTTCATAGGTTTATATTTTATAATTTGGAAAATTCAGTACAATACCAATTCTTTTTCTTTCTCTTTTCATTATGGTAGTATGAAAATCAGGGTCATGTGTTTGGAAGGATGGAAACAAAATGTTTAGTCAGGCTACCTTATTTTTGTTGGTACTTCTATTAATAGGTTTTATTGCCAAGAACCCATCTTTGATGTTTGCTGTTGGAGTATTGCTTGTTATTAAAGTTATTGGGCTGGATAATAAAGTATTCCCCTATCTTCAATCTAAAGGGATTAATTGGGGGGTCACGATAATTACCATTGCCGTTCTTGTTCCGATTGCTACAGGTGATATTGGCTTTAAGCAGCTGCAGGAAGCATTGAAATCTTCCTATGCATGGGTGGCGCTTGGCGCGGGGATTGCGGTGGCTCTTATTGCGAAAAGCGGCTTGACCTTACTGGCCAATGATCCTCATATCACAACGGCGCTTGTCTTTGGTACCATTCTTGCTGTTTCTTTGTTCAATGGAGTAGCAGTCGGACCGTTGATTGGTGCGGGAATTGCATACCTTGCAATGAGGGTAGTGGAATATTTCACATAATGGAATTTTCACAAATTGTTTTTTCGTAATAATATTTTTTGAAGGACTTTCCTTCTTTTCATTCACAAAAGACTGAAAATTGTTTATAATGGGGACAAGGACACTTCCTTCCTACTCAGCTACAGAAACATTGTTCGCCGAAAATGCGCGCGCACCCATGAATGCAATGGATATGGCGCTTATTTTTATGAATGGAAATGTAAGCATTTTCTTAGTTTGCTAGATTCTGAATTGATGAATTACTCTTAATATTTATACAGAGATATGTTTTTTATCATTATGTTGAGCAAGCGTTCGGGTGAACAATGGTAGATAAGGATTTGGGGTAATTTTCACATAAAGGAGAGGTTTCAAATGACAACGACTAAAGGTCTAGAAGGAATTGTAGCAACTACTTCCGCTATCAGTTCCATTATTGACGACACACTAACGTATGTTGGCTACAACATTGATGACTTAGCAGATCATGCTAGCTTCGAAGAGGTAATCTATCTTTTATGGCATCAAAAACTGCCTAACAAGGAAGAATTAGCTTCTCTTAAGAAGGAGATTGCAGAAAATGCTGCACTTCCTGAAGAAGTGATCAACCATTTCAAAACGTACCCAATCGACAAGGTCCATCCAATGGCTGCGCTACGCACTGCTGTATCCTTGCTTGGATTATATGATGCAGATGCAGACAACATGGATCCGGAAGTAAACTACCATAAAGCGGTTAGACTTCAAGCTAAAATGCCGACAATTGTGACAGCGTTCTCAAGAATCCGCAAGGGGTTAGATCCAATTGCGCCAAGAACAGACCTTGGTATGGCTGCCAACTTCTTATACATGCTGACGGGCGAAGAACCATCCGATGTGGCAATCGAAGCATTCAATAAAGCATTGGTCCTTCATGCAGATCATGAGCTTAATGCATCCACCTTCACTGCACGTGTATGTGTAGCGACATTGTCTGATGTGTACTCTGGTGTCACTGCAGCAATCGGAGCGTTAAAAGGTCCGTTGCACGGTGGAGCGAACGAAGCGGTAATGAAGATGCTTTCTGAAATCGGTGAAGTGGAAAATGCGGAAAGTTATATCCGTGAAAAGCTTGCGAATAAAGAAAAAATCATGGGCTTCGGTCACCGTGTATATCGCCAGGGAGATCCTCGTGCGAAGCATTTACGCGAAATGTCTGAGAAGCTTACTCATCTTACCGGGCAACCGAAATGGTATGAAATGTCCGTGAAAGTGGAAGAAGTAGTGACTTCAGAAAAGCCGCTTCCACCAAACGTTGACTTCTACAGTGCTTCTGTATACCATTCTCTAGGAATCGACCATGATCTGTTCACTCCGATTTTCGCTGTGAGTCGTGTATCTGGTTGGTTGGCACATATCCTTGAGCAATATTCCAACAACCGCCTGATCCGCCCGCGTGCCGATTACACAGGTCCCGGAAAACAGGATTATGTACCATTAGAAAAACGCAGTTAATCACCATCTGCCGCAACGAGCGACAATGGTCCAATCTTTGTTATAATAAAAAGGGGAGGGTGAGATCCTTCCCCCGGATACTTATGTAATTATATTTTCTTAGGAGGTTTTTACTTTGACACAAGGAACAAAAATTACAGTTACAGATGGCGTACTAAACGTACCCAACAACCCGATTATTCCATTCATCGAGGGAGACGGAATCGGTCCTGACATTTGGGCATCTGCTTCCCGTGTTTTAGAAGCAGCAGTTGAAAAAGCATATAAAGGCGAAAAACAAATCGTCTGGAAAGAAGTATTGGCTGGAGAAAAAGCATTCAACCAAACTGGTGAATGGTTGCCAAGCCAAACTCTTGATGATATCCGCGAGTACATAATTGCAATCAAAGGACCTCTGACTACTCCAGTAGGTGGCGGGATCCGTTCTCTTAACGTTGCTCTTCGTCAAGAGTTGGACCTTTTCACATGCTTACGTCCTGTTCGTTATTTCCAAGGGGTTCCTTCTCCTATTAAACGCCCAGAAGATACTGACATGGTTATTTTCCGTGAAAACACAGAAGACATCTATGCTGGAATCGAGTATGCGAAAGGCTCTGAGGAAGTAGAAAAGCTGATCAACTTCCTTCAAACGGAAATGGGAGTTAACAAAATCCGTTTCCCTGAAACTTCCGGTATCGGAATCAAGCCTGTATCTGAAGAAGGTACTTCCCGTCTTGTTCGTGGTGCAATCAACTATGCAATCGAGCATGGCCGCAAATCTGTAACACTAGTACACAAAGGAAACATCATGAAGTTTACTGAGGGTGCTTTCAAAAACTGGGGTTACGAGCTGGCTGAAAAAGAATTCGGCGATAAAGTATTCACTTGGGCACAATATGACCGTATCGCGGAAGCGGAAGGTAAAGATGCTGCGAACAAAGCTCAAGAAGCTGCAGAAGCAGAAGGCAAGATCCTTGTGAAGGATTCCATTGCTGATATCTTCTTACAACAAATCCTTACTCGTCCAAAAGAGTTCGATGTTGTTGCGACAATGAACCTGAATGGTGACTACATCTCTGATGCACTTGCTGCACAAGTAGGTGGAATCGGAATCGCTCCTGGAGCAAACATCAACTATGAAACTGGTCACGCAATTTTCGAAGCAACACATGGTACTGCTCCGAAATATGCTGGTCTTGATAAAGTAAACCCATCTTCTGTTATCCTTTCCGGTGTATTGATGCTTGAGCACCTTGGTTGGACAGAAGCTGCTAAACTTGTAGTAGATTCTATGGAAAAATCCATCGCTTCTAAAGTAGTAACTTACGACTTTGCACGTCTAATGGACGGCGCAACAGAAGTAAAATGCTCCGAATTCGGCGACGAACTAATTAAAAACATGTAATTCCCAAAAAGCAAAAACTCTTAGGGTTTTTGCTTTTTGAAAATAAGCTAATGTTAAACGATGCACTCTAGCTGATGATTGGAGCAAAAGGCGAAGACTCCAGCGGGGGAGTATCGGAGACCCCACAGGCGAAGCCGAGGAGGCTCAAACACCGCCCCTAGGAAAGCGAAGCCCAGTGTGGAAATCAACAGCGGTGTAAGAGTTGTCCATTAATAGTTTAGGGAGGAATAATCATGACAATGAGGCGTAAAAAAGTATCTGTAATCGGTGGAGGATTCACCGGAGCAACAACAGCATTCCTACTCGCACAAAAGGAACTCGCAGACGTTGTTCTAGTAGACATCCCACAAATGGAAAACCCTACTAAAGGTAAAGCTTTAGACATGTTAGAAGCAGGTCCTGTCCAAGGATTTGATGCAAACATAACCGGTACATCCAACTATGAAGATACTGCTAATTCCGATATCGTCGTCATCACAGCAGGTATCGCCAGAAAGCCTGGCATGAGCCGTGACGATCTTGTAACCACAAACCAGAACATCATGAAAAGCGTGACAAGGGAAATTGTGAAGCATTCCCCAGATTGCTATATCATCGTGCTGACAAATCCGGTAGATGCGATGACGTACACCGTATTCAAAGAGTCCGGTTTCCCTAAAAATCGGGTAATTGGCCAGTCCGGTGTCCTTGATACAGCACGTTTCCGTACATTTGTGTCCCAAGAACTTAACCTTTCCGTCAAGGATGTTACAGGATTCGTCCTAGGAGGCCATGGAGATGACATGGTTCCACTTGTTCGCTATTCCTATGCTGGTGGTATTCCACTAGAGACATTGCTTCCAAAAGATCGTCTGGATGCAATTGTGGAAAGAACCAGAAAAGGTGGCGGGGAAATCGTCAACCTTTTGGGTAACGGTAGTGCCTATTATGCCCCTGCAGCGTCCATGGTGGAAATGGTAGAGGCGATCCTAAAAGACCAACGCCGTATCCTTCCTTCCATCGCATACCTGGAAGGTGAATATGGACATGGGGGAATCTACCTTGGTGTTCCAACCATTCTTGGTGCAGGTGGAATCGAGAAGATAATCGAATTAGAATTGACAGAGGAAGAAAAAGCTGCTCTTTCCAAATCCGTCGAATCCGTCAAAAATGTCATGAATGTCCTATCCTGAAATCATTAAGAGGACGTAAGTAATATTAAGAATTTCTAGCTGTTGATAGGAGCACAGGGCGAAGACTCCTAAGGGAGATAGCGGTAGATTGAGACCCCTGAAGCGTTGTGAGGAGGCTCAAGCACCGCCACTAGGAAAGCGAAGCCCGGTGCGGAAATCAACAGCGGTGTATAACAGAAGAATATAACTAATTCGGGGAATTCTTTCCCCGATTTTTTAACACACTATTGTAAACGTTTACAAAAGAAGCAAAGGGTATTTTCCAACATCATCAGGGGGTGGCTATATGTTACTTGGTAAAAAGAGAAAGCTTGGAAGAAAACTAGCAGAAATCCAAGTGGGAGAAAAGCTGGAGTTAACCGAAAAAATAGAAGATAAAGACCTACTACTTTATCTTGGACTGACAAATGACGCAAATCCATTATATATACAACACGATTACGCGTCACAAACACCTTTCAAAAAACCGATTGTTCCTAGCATAATGCTGACTGGAATCATTACGTCTGCAGTTTCCAAATACTTACCTGGTCCAGGAAGCCATGTGGTCAGTCAAGATATTTCTTTCCCAAAGCCAGTCTATCATTACGGAACCATCCAATTCCTTTTTGAAGTGGTGGAGGTCAATGAGAAAGATCACAGCATCGTAATGAGTGTCCATGGAACCAATGAAGATAACCATACAGTGGCAAAAGGATCTATTACAGTCTGCCCACCCCATCGCCTTGAGCCGATGGAAAGCAGTGCAATGGAAAACTTTTAATAAAAGCCTGGTTTCTAGGCTCACAGTGTGTAGACAAATTTATTTTCGAGTAATAAATTCCCTGTTGATAGCAGTGGAAGGCGCGCAGACTCCAGGGGGTGGAAGGGACAAGTAAGACCCCGCAGGGTTAGCCGAGGAGGCTTACGGACCGCCCGCAGGAAAGCGAAGCGCCTGCAACGGAGATCAACTGTTCCACCAGATAACTTAACTAATTAATAGTTTGTCAACAGTCTAAAGAGCCTAGTTTTTAGGCTCTTTTTTTCGTGTGTGGTTCTATTGTGATGAATAATATTTACGTGTAAAATGGAAAAGTAATGATAGATAGATAAATATAAATAGAATTGGCATCAGGGTGGAAAAAGGGTTTTCCAAAACAGTTGGTGGAGGAAAAGAATGAATAAGAAAATTCTTATAGTAGACGACGAACAATCCATTGTGACATTGTTACAGTACAACTTGCAGCAGGCAGGCTATGATGTTTCAGTTGCAATGGACGGAGAAGAAGGCCTTAATAAGGCGATGAAAAAGAATTATGACATGATTGTGCTTGATCTTATGCTACCAAAGAAAGACGGTATAGAGGTTTGCAAAGAGCTCAGACAGCATAAAATTCACACACCGATCTTGATGCTGACTGCTAAAGATGATGAATTTGATAAAGTTCTTGGCCTTGAGCTTGGCGCTGACGATTATATGACAAAGCCGTTCAGCCCGAGAGAAGTGGTTGCGAGGGTCAAAGCGATTCTTCGAAGAATGCAACAGCAAACGACCATTAGCGAGACACCGAAGGAAGAAGAAGATACTTCTGAGACGATTAAGATCGGAGACGTGAAAATCCTTCCTGAACATTATGAAGCATATTTCCGTGAAGACCGATTGGAGCTGACTCCAAAGGAATTTGAACTTCTTGTCTATCTTTCAAGAAATAAAGGAAGAGTGTTAACGAGAGATCAATTGCTCAGTGCCGTCTGGAATTATGATTTTGCCGGGGATACACGTATTGTGGATGTCCATATCAGTCACTTGCGTGAAAAAATAGAAATAGACACGAAAAAACCTACATATATAAAAACAATCAGAGGGCTTGGGTACAAGATGGAGGAACCGAAGATACATGAATAGGTTCCGTTCAAGACTCCTCTTTGCGCTCATCACATTGATTGTTGTGGTGCTTGTGTGCCTTGGTTTATTGTTAGGTCAACTTTTTAAGACTTTTTATTTGAATACGTTCAATCAAAGGTTGGTAAAAGAAACAAATCTAGTAACGATGTTAGTGGAAGAGGAAGAAACTATTACCACTGAACTGCAAAAGCATTTGGAGGACGTTAGTGGTACATTGACGGCTAGAATCAGTATCACTGATAAGGATGGAATCGTTCTCTTTGATACAAATGGACCTTCTCCAACTGGAGAGGATTCACATCAGGATATCATTAAAGATACAATCCAGAATAATAAAGACAAAGACAGAATCTTTTATGAGCAGAATAATGAGTTTTACTATTATGGAAGCTCCTTAACACGTGATGGCATACGGGATGGGTATGTCATATTAAGCACTCCGATTGATTCTTTGCAAAGGGTGAACCAGCAAATTTGGGGCTTGCTTATCGCAAGTCTTGGCGCAGCATTTGTGGTGATATTACTGCTAGGAGTCAGGATTACCTCCCAATACACACGTCCGATTGAATCTGCGACCAAGGTAGCGATGGAGCTTGCCAAAGGAAACTACAAAGCTAGAACATTTGAAGAACATGTGGATGAAACAGGGATGCTGAGTCAATCCATCAATATTCTTGCAAGAAACCTTCAAGATATGACGAAAGCTCAAGAGATGCAACAGGATCGCCTGCGGACCCTTATTGAAAGTATGGGAAGCGGTCTTATCTTAATTGACGGTCGTGGTTATGTCAATCTTATTAATCGGGCATATAAGGAAACTTTTGACGCGGACTCTTCCGAATACCTCTACAGGTTATACTATGAAGCGATAGAACATAAAGAGGTCGTCAGTTTGATAGAGGAGATATTCATGACAGAGGTGAACGTCCGCAAACAGCTGCTTTTGCCTCTGAAAATCGAAAGAAGGCACTTTGAGGTTTACGGGGCACCGATCATCGGCATCAATGATGAGTGGAAAGGGATTGTGCTTGTTTTCCATGACATTTCAGAATTGAAAAAGCTTGAACAAATGCGAAAGGACTTTGTTGCAAATGTATCCCATGAGTTGAAAACTCCGATTACCTCAATCAAGGGCTTTTCCGAAACATTGCTGGACGGGGCAATGAATGATAAGGACACATTGGAATATTTCCTTTCCATCATTCTGAAAGAAAGCGACAGGCTGCAATCCTTGATTGAAGACTTGTTAGATCTTTCCAAAATTGAAAAGCAAGGCTTCAAACTAAATCCGGAGTATTTCGAAATCAATGGCATATTAGAGGAAATCTTCGTGATTTTAAAAAGGAAGGCAAAGGAAAAGGAAATCGAGCTTCTCTTGAATCGGCCGCCAAAAGATTTGTTTTTATTTGCTGATGCTTCCAGGGTGAAACAGGTTTTCATTAATCTTATTAACAATGCCATCGCTTATACACCGGCTGGTGGAGAAGTGAAGGTGAATGTGGAAGAGGTAGATGGAGAAATTGTGATCGTAGTTTCTGATACAGGTGTGGGGATGGAACAAGAAGAAATCCCGCGGATATTTGAACGTTTTTACAGGGTGGATAAAGCACGCAGCCGTAACTCTGGTGGAACCGGACTTGGCTTGGCCATCGTAAAGCATATAGTGGAAGCTCACCATGGCTCCATATCTGTTAAAAGTAAATTGGATAATGGAACGACGTTTACGGTAAAATTGTCTAAAGAAAACAAAGATTTACAATAGCTTTACACACCTTTCATAACACCTTAACAAAGCTTTGTTACTATAATCTATGAAAACCCCTTCATCCAAGGAGCCAATTTTTGAAGAGGAGAGAGCCCACCCTGCTCTCTCCTTCTTTTTGTTTAATGCTCTTTTCGTAAACTTTGTTGCTTTTTCGTATGGATACATAAATCGTTATCTTTCTTACTGTCGTGCTCTTTTCCCTGCCGTAATTAAGAAATACTTACACCTTTTAGAGTATGAAAGTAGTTAAAAGTCAAATTTCCGACTTTTTACAAATAAATAGTAACAATCTTTGAGAAAAGAGCCTTGTTTAAAGATTAAGAAAGTATATATTTCGGTTGATTTCCGTTCCAGGCGCTTCGCTTGCCTGCGGGCGGTCCGGAAGCCTCCTGAGGGAGATAGTGCTAGGTGGTGACCCCGCAGGCTTGCCGAGGAGGCTCCCCCCTAGGAAAGCGAAGCCATTTGCGGAAATCAATAGCGGAGTATAACCCAGAAACTAATATACATATAAATAATGAAACCTTCCCTTTCATCATACGTATAAGTTATGGAGAACATAAAAAGGGGAGAATACAACATTGATAAGTTTAAAGCGCATTTATACGACCGTTTTTCTTGTGGTCCTTGCTGCGGTTATCGGGTCAGTTGCCTTGACATCCTGGTACACAGTGGATCAGTCCGAACAAGCAGTCATCCTGACATTCGGAAAAGTGGAAGAAGGAATCAGTGAGCCTGGGCTGCATTTTAAGATGCCTTGGCCAATACAGGACGTAAAAAAATTATCCAAAGAGACTTTCAGTTTACAATTCGGCTATGAAGAGAAAAATGGAGAAATAGTTGAATTCACGAATGATACCAAAATGATTACAGGTGACGAAAATATCGTGTTGGCGGATATGGTTGTCATGTGGAAAATAAGCGAACCCGGAAACTACTTATTTAATACTGATGATCCGCGGGCAGTTCTGTATAATGCAACGTCGGCTTCTTTAAGGAGTATTATCGGCAGTACGCAGATTGATGAAGCACTTACTTCAGGGAAAGCACAGATTGAAGTAGAAGTATTCGAGCTCCTCACATCTCTGATGGAAACCTATGACATTGGTATTTCTGTAACGTCTGTCAATCTTCAAGATGTGGAATTACCAAATGCAGAAGTACGGAAAGCATTTACAGATGTAACAGATGCCCGTGAGATGGAAAACACCAAAAACAATGAAGCGAAAAGATATCAGAACCAGCGCATGAATGAAGCCGAAGGGGAAAAAGACGCCATCATTTCCAAAGCAGAAGGGGAGAAGGCGGCCAGAATTGAGCGTGCTCGAGGGGACGTAGCGAAATTCAATTCTTTATATAATGAATATGTGAACGCACCGGAATTGACAAGGAAGCGTTTGATATTGGAAACAATGGAAGAAGTATTACCGTATGCTGAAATCTATATTATGAATGATGATGGCAATACCATGAAATACTTCCCGCTCCGAACAGAAAATCCTGCGCCAAAACCACCAGCGAACCCGGAAGGAAGTGGGAACAATGAGTGATCAAAACATCATCAACCTTGAAAAGAAAAAACCTGATGTGCAATGGAAGACCATTATACGTGGTGGATTATTTGGAGTAATAGTCCTTGTGATCCTGGGGGTTATCCTTGCCAATGTATTTGTTGTTAAAGAAGGAGAGTATAAGGTAGTAAGGCAGTTTGGGGAAGTAGTCAAAATCGTTGATGAGCCTGGATTGAATATCAAAACACCATTTATCCAATCAGTGACGACAGTCCCAAAATATCAGATGCTATATGATGAAGCAAGTGCAGAGATAAACACCCGCGACAAAAAGCGGATGCTAATTGATAACTATGTGGTTTGGCGTGTGGAAGATCCTCAACTGATGATCAGCAACCTTGCAAATCTTGTGAATGCGGAAACAAAGATGTCTGAATTTGTGTTTTCGGTAGTCAGAACAGAGCTTGGTCAATTGAACTATGATGATATCATCAATGATGAAAAATCTTCTAGAGGAAGTTTGAACGATCGAGTCACGGAAAGAGTGAACCAACTGCTAGCAAAAGATAATTATGGGATCATTGTGACAGATGTACGTATGAGAAGAACCGATTTGCCTCCTGAAAATGAAGAGGCTGTATTCACACGAATGATTTCCGAGCGTCAATCCACAGCACAGGAATATCTTTCTCGTGGAGATGCTGACAAAAATAGAATCATGGCCAATACCGACCGTGAAGTAAGGGAGATCCTTGCAAAGGCAGATGCCGATGCTGATACGATTCGTGGGCAAGGTGAAGGGGAAGCGGCAAAGATTTATAACGATACATTCTCCAAAGATGCAGAATTCTATGAGCTTTACCGTACACTCGAATCCTATAAAAAGACGATCGATGGAGAAACCGTCATCGTCCTTCCATCTGACTCCCCATACGCTAAACTGCTGATGGGTGGAATGGAATAAAAAGAGTAAAGTTTTAATGTAATAAGATGAGTGCCGCAGAGGAAGCAACGGCCAAACTTTAGATTAAAGCTCCACTCATAACAACAAAGCCACAATTTTTGTTTCTATTCCTATCCATGATAGAATAGAAGTAGAATTGTGGCTTTTTCACATAAATTTTATACATAAGAAAAAAGGAACAAAGGAGGAGTTAACTTGGCCAACAAATTAGTTTTGATTGATGGAAACTCGATTGCATACCGTGCTTTTTTTGCGTTGCCATTATTGAGTAATGAAAAAGGCATACATACCAATGCGATTTACGGTTTCACCATGATGCTCATGCGCATTTTAGAAGAGGAAAAGCCAACACATATGCTTGTGGCTTTTGATGCAGGGAAAACGACTTTCCGTCATAAAACGTTTGGGGATTACAAAGGTGGCCGTCAAAAAACGCCACCGGAACTTTCTGAGCAATTTTCATTTCTTAGAGAACTTTTGGATGCATATAACATCAAGCGCTATGAATTGCCTGAATACGAAGCAGATGATATCATCGGCACGCTTGCTCAACAGGCTGCAAAAGATGATTTCAAAGTGAAAATCATTTCGGGAGATAAGGACTTAACACAACTTGCAACCGAAAAAATCACAGTGGATATCACGAAAAAAGGGATTACAGACGTTGACTCCTATACACCTGCTTTCATAGAAGAAAAATATGGTTTGAAAGTAGACCAAATCATTGATATGAAAGGTCTGATGGGAGATTCTTCAGATAATATCCCAGGTGTGCCTGGTGTCGGAGAGAAGACGGCCATCAAGCTCTTAAAAGAGTTTGGGACGATCGAAACACTACTAGAGTCCATTGATAAAGTCAGCGGTAAGAAGCTGAAGGAAAAGCTTGAGGACAATAAAGAACAAGCGATCATGAGTAAAGAGCTGGCCACCATCATGACAGAAGCCCCTGTAGAAGTTACAGTCGAAGAGCTTATTTATGAAGGTTACGACAAGAAGAAAGTTGTCGATATTTTTAAAGAGCTCAGTTTCAATTCCCTCTTGGACAAGCTTGGAGAGGATAAAGAAACTGTCACAGAAGACCTCGAGGATATTACATTTGAAATTGTGGAAGAGGTCAAAGAAGAATACTTTGCAAAAGAGAACTTCTTCATGGTTGAGGTATTGGACGAAAATTACCACCGTGCAGATATCCAAGGAATAGCACTTGTCAATGAAACAGGGAATTATTTTATTCCAACAGAAGTGGCATTGGACTCGGAGGAATTTGCCGCATTTGCATCAGATTCCAAGACAAAGAAGACGGTGTTCGATGCGAAGAGAGCAATTGTTGCTTTGAAATGGAAAGGGATCGAATTGAACGGAATCGATTTTGATTTCATTATTGCATCCTATATTGTCAATCCTTCTGAAACATCCACCGACCTGGCTGAAATTGCCCGAAAAAAAGGCTATTATCAGCTTGAAACAGATGAAGCGGTCTATGGAAAAGGTGCAAAACGCGCTGTGCCTGACCAGCAGACAGTGGCTAACCACCTTGTGCGGAAAACCTTTGCCATGCAAGAAATGAAGGAATCTTTCATTCATGAATTAAAGGACAATGAGCAGCTCGAACTGTTTGAAGAGCTCGAAATGCCATTAACATTGGTACTTGGGGAAATGGAAGCGCTCGGTATCAAAGTGGATAAATCACGATTGGAAGAAATGAGAACGGACTTGGGTGAGAAACTGGATGAAATTGAAGGAAAGATATTTGATCTTGCTGGTGAAAAATTCAATATAAATTCACCGAAGCAGTTAGGTGTCATCCTTTTTGAAAAGCTTGGACTGCCGCCAGTAAAGAAGACAAAGACAGGGTATTCCACTTCGGCGGATGTATTGGAAAAGTTGGCGGAAAAGCATGAAGTGATTCAACAAATCCTTCACTACCGTCAGCTTGGTAAATTAAAGTCCACTTATATCGAAGGTCTATTAAAAGTTATCCATAAGGATTCACATAAAATCCACACCCGCTTTAACCAGGCGTTGACGCAAACAGGTCGTCTCAGCTCCATTGATCCTAACCTGCAGAATATCCCGATCCGTTTAGAAGAAGGAAGAAAGATCAGAGAGGCATTCATTCCTTCACATGAAGACTGGGTCATATTCGCAGCTGATTATTCACAAATCGAATTACGGGTCCTAGCGCACATTGCGGGCGATGAAAAATTAATTGAGGCATTCAAAGAAGATGCAGATATCCATACAAAAACGGCAATGGACGTATTCCATGTATCGGAGGATGAAGTCACTTCCAACATGCGCCGCCAGGCAAAAGCGGTTAACTTCGGAATTGTTTATGGAATCAGTGACTACGGTCTTTCTCAAAGCCTTGGGATTACAAGGAAAGAAGCCAAACTGTTCATTGATCGTTATCTGGACAGTTTCCCGGGTGTTAAAGAATATATGGAAGACAGTGTCCTTGATGCAAAGGACAAGGGATATGTAACAACACTCCTTCACCGTCGCCGGTATCTGCCGGAGATCACTAGCAGCAACTTTAATCTGCGGAGTTTTGCTGAAAGAACGGCCATGAATACACCTATCCAAGGAAGTGCCGCAGATATCATCAAAAAAGCGATGATCGACATGGCCGCTAAATTGGAAGAAGAGAATATGCAGGCAAAAGTACTTCTGCAAGTGCACGATGAACTTGTATTTGAAGCCCCTGAAGAGGAAATAGAAAAATTGAAGAAAATCGTACCAGAAGTGATGGAACAAGCAGTGGAATTGAAGGTCCCGCTTAAAGTGGATTATTCTTATGGATCCACATGGTATGATGCAAAATAATTTTTTAGAAAAAGCCAAGCTATAAGAGGATGTGTGTTACCATGCCTGAACTACCAGAGGTTGAAACCGTCAGAAAAACGCTGGTTCAGCTTGTGAAAGGAAAAACGATCAGTGAAGTAAAAGTTCTATGGCCGAAAATGATTAAGGAACCAGATGATTCCATTCTTTTCGAAAAGATGCTCATTGGGCAGGAAATCCTGGATGTAGGCAGAAGGGGAAAGTTCCTTCTGTTCTATCTCAATGATTATTGCATGGTATCCCATCTGAGGATGGAGGGTAAGTACGGCTTGTTCAAGAAAGAGGAGCCGGCCAATAAACATACACATGTTTTCTTCTATTTTGAGGATGGGACAGAACTTCGTTATCAGGATGTACGGAAATTTGGTACGCTTCACCTTTATAAAAAAGGGGAGGAGTTGGCAGCGAAGTCGCTTGTCAGCCTGGGACCTGAGCCGTTTGAAGAGGAGTTCAACCTGGAACTTCTGAAGTTTAGACTTGCAAAAACGAACAGAAACATCAAAGCCGTACTCTTAGATCAGACTGTAGTCGTCGGACTCGGCAACATTTATGTCGATGAAGCGTTGTTCCGTGCCGGAATACATCCAGAGCGCACGGCAAACAGCCTGGACGAGGAAGAGCTGACAGAGCTGCAACGTGAAATTGTCCTAACCCTCCAGGAAGCTGTAGATAAAGGAGGAAGTACAATTCGTTCCTACGTCAACTCACAAGGGCAGATCGGCATGTTCCAGCTTGAGCTATTCGTTTATGGACGCAAAGGGGAACCATGCCGAAAATGCGGCCATGAGATTGAAAAGACAGTTGTAGCAGGCAGAGGCACGCATACCTGTCCAAATTGCCAGCCACGGAACGTTAGGTAACGGGAAGTTAAACAAAGTCACTCCATTAAAACATTAGCACACATCGAATGGGCTCCTGCCATATACTATCGTAGTGATAGTTAGGGAGGAGCTCTATATGATTCCATACATCTCGCTTATCCTATTAGCTTTTGCAGTTAGTCTGGATAGCTTCAGTGTCGGGCTGACATATGGCCTAAGAAAAATGCATATGCCACTAAGATCCATCAGTATTATTGCGTGCTGCTCGGCAGTCTCGCTTTTGCTTGCCATGCTTGTTGGCACCATACTTATGAATTTTCTCTCCCCTGCTTTTGCAGAGACAATCGGTGGAAGTATTCTGATACTGCTCGGAATATGGGTTCTTTATCAATTCTTCCGTGCCAGTACAGCCAATGACGCCACTACATTTGTGGATGAACGGATCCTGTTTAATCTTGAAATCAAATCATTGGGGGTAGTCATCAATATTTTGAGGAAACCGACTGAAGCCGATTTTGACCGTTCGGGATCGATTACTGGACTGGAGGCTTTTTTTCTTGGAGTAGCTTTGTCTTTGGATGCATTTGGAGCGGGTATCGGTGCAGCCTTATTAGGATATTCCCCTTGGCTGATGGCGATTTCGGTTGCGGTGATGAGCTCGTTGTTTGTCATTACAGGGATAAAGTTGGGGAAAATTTTTTCCGCTGTTTCATGGATCAATAAATTTTCATTTTTACCTGGTGTTTTACTTATCATTATCGGTATTATTAAAATGTGAACAAGACTAGAGGAGACTGTTGGGTGCAGTCTCTCTTTTTAAAAGGCTCTTTTCTCAAAGGTTGTTGCATACAAAGTCTTAAATTGGCTAGTAGTATACTTAGCGCAACAGGGAAAAGAACATGACAGTAAGTAATATAACGGGTTGATAGGGAAATATAAGCAACACAGTATACTATAACAGCCATTAAAAAGGAGGAGTGGACATGCCTTTGATCATAGGCCTTACGGGTGGGATCGCAAGCGGGAAAAGTACAGTAGCCAATATGCTTCGGGATAAAAGCATACCGATTGTAGACGCAGATGTTGTAGCACGTGAAGTTGTCGAAATCGGCACTGATTCATATAAAAAGTTGGTCAGTGAATTTGGGCAAGAAATATTAAATAGCGACAAAACATTAAACCGCCCAAAGCTTGGCAGTATTATTTTTCAGGATCAGGAGAAACGGGAAAAGCTCAATAGCATCATGCATCCAAGCATCAGAACCAGCATGAAGGAAAAGACGCAGAAATATATAGAAGATGGACATGAAGTGGTAGTAATGGATATCCCCTTACTGTTTGAAAGCAAGCTCACTCATCTTGTGGACAAGACACTACTTGTCTTTGTTACCGAGAAAACCCAACTCAAACGATTGATGGAACGTAACGATTTAACAGAAAAGGAAGCAACAGACAGAATACAATCCCAGATGCCCCTTTCCGAAAAAGTGAAGCTCTCCCATGCTGTAATAGACAACAACGGCTCCCTAACCAAAACAGAACAACAACTAAATGAGATACTAGATGAATGGGAGGTTTAAGATTTCCACTAAGTATGTTAACCCTAGATGATTGATGTGTAATCCGTGAGACTCCTTGAAAATGCTAGCGCATTTTCTTCGTGCGATGAATTGCTACCGTAGTCTTCCTTGTCCTGCGGGAGGAAGGGACAGGGAAGACCCCGCAACGAAGGAGGCCACTGATAAACCCAATAACTTATCACCCTAATGATTTCTAGCTGTTGATTGGAGCAAAAGGTGAAGACTCCTGCGGGGGGATAGCGACAATCTAGAGACCCCGCAGGGCGCAGCCCAAGGAGGCTCAAGGTCGCCCCGCGGAAAGCGCAGCCTTTTGTGGAAATCAACAGCGGTATTAGCCAAATCATTAGAATAATGTACTTTTTCAGTGGCCTTCAACGAAGTGAGGAGGCTTCCGGACCGCCCGTGGAAAGCGAACGGCTGAAACGGAAATCAACAGCTTTACGACAACATAAATTAGCTTTTGCTATAGAGTATAGTCTGAGGGCATATCCAAAAATAGGGGTATGCCCTTTTTTTATTTTTTACATGACATATTGAATTCAATTATGTTATACTAATTGCAGGATAAAAGATTAATAAGTATAACATATATACAGAAATGGGGAATTTGCATGAAGGCAAAGGTTGCAATTAATGGGTTTGGACGAATTGGGAGAATGGTATTCAGACGTGCCATCCAAGAGGAAGGTTTAAATATTGTTGCAATCAATGCGAGCTATCCAGCGGAAACGCTAGCTCACCTTATTAAGTATGACACAAATCATGGACGTTTTGATGCGGATGTATACGCACAAGACGATGCCTTAATTGTAAATGGAAAGCGTATTCAACTAGTGAATAACCGTAACCCAGAAGAGCTTCCATGGAAAGAAATGAATATCGATATTGTTATTGAAGCAACAGGGAAATTCAATTCCCGTGATAAAGCGGCTCTTCATCTGCAAGCCGGTGCGAAACGTGTTGTATTGACTGCACCAGGAAAGAATGAAGATGTAACGATAGTGATGGGTGTAAATGAAGAAGTATTGGATATGAATGAGCACTATGTCATTTCAAACGCTTCATGTACCACAAACTGCTTGGCGCCGGTTGTAAAGGTACTGGATCAGCAATTTGGCATTGAAAATGGATTGATGACAACCGTCCATGCCTATACAAATGACCAAAAGAACATTGATAACCCGCATAAGGATCTACGTCGTGCAAGAGCATGCGGACAGTCCATCATCCCTACTTCCACAGGTGCTGCAAAAGCGTTATCTCTTGTGCTGCCACACTTAAAAGGAAAATTACATGGAATGGCACTCCGGGTACCAACACCAAACGTTTCCTTGGTTGACCTGGTTGTGGACTTAAAAAAACCTGTGACTGTAGATGAAGTAAACGATGCATTCCAAAGGGCTTCCATCGGTACCTTGGACGGAATTCTAGGAGTGACAATGGAACCACTTGTATCTGTTGATTTCAACACCAATCCACATTCTGCAATCATTGACGGACTCTCCACAATGGTCATGGGGGACACGAAGGTGAAAGTTTTGGCTTGGTATGATAATGAGTGGGGTTATTCCTGCAGAGTAGTAGATCTTGTCCATTTCGTAGCAGAAAAAATGATGGAATCCAACGAGGTAATGGCAGGATAACAAACAACCAATAAAAGGATAAATGTAAGCGGTTAACATTCTCTGTTAATCGCTTCAGTGTGTATACAAAGTTATTTTATCTTTGAGATATGCAATAACCTGTGTTGATCGTAGTGGAAGGCGCGCAGACTTCTGCGGGAGGAAGGGACAAGGAAGACCCCGCAGGGCGAAAGCCCGAGGAGGCTTCCGGACCGCCCGCGAAAAGCGAAGCGCCTGGAACGAAGATCAACAGCAGGATGCAAATTTAAAAATATTTAGGGCTTTGTCAACAGTCTGAAGCGGTTAACATTCTCTGTTAACCGCTTTTTGGCATGCTTTCGCAATATGTACCGTTAAAGAAGGAAGTTATAATAGATTTTTTATTCTTCCACTCTATAAATCTCAGCTTGCTAGAAAAAAAGTCTTAAATGCCTGTTGCAAAACTAAAATAAAAGCATTATACTATTTTTCGTGAACTTCTTGAAACGGTTATGTGGCTACTTAAAGGGTTAGGACCTCTCTGGACTAACTTTCCCCCGTGGTAGTAATACATCAATCACTCTTCACCTTTGAGGAATTCATGTATTTTAAAAAATGAAAAGGGGGAACGTGAGATGGAAACAGTAGGTCGTCACGTTATTTCAGAATTATGGGGTTGCGATTTTGACAAATTGAATGATATGGATTACATCGAAAAGACATTTGTCGATGCTGCATTAAAATCAGGTGCAGAAGTAAGAGAGGTAGCTTTTCATAAGTTTGCACCTCAAGGGGTAAGCGGAGTAGTCATTATTTCCGAATCCCACTTAACAATCCATAGCTTTCCAGAGCACGGATATGCAAGTATCGATGTATATACATGTGGAGAATTAGATCCTAATATTTCAGCTGACTATATTGCGACTGCTTTAAATGCTCAGACACGTGAAACAATCGAACTTCCACGTGGAATGGGTCCTGTTCGAGTAAACAAAGCAAAAGCTCTTTAAAATTATAACTAAATGCATTAAAATAAAAAGAGGTGTATAGCATGCACCTCTTTTTATTATACTCAAAATACACTATACATAAATAATTCACCGATAAGGGGTTGTCAGGTTAAAGTGGGAGCAATGCAGAAGTTAAAAGGTGTTATGACAAATCATTCGGAAACAAGGGAAAATCATTCAGAAGAAGAGCTTCGCAGTCGATATTATAAAACTACCAATAAAAATGCGATGAAAGCATTACAGGAACTTTTTAAAACTATGGACGGTGCAACGATAAAGTCCGTTTCCGAGGAACATGGGGAAATAGCTGTGCAATGGACAAAAGGCAGGAAGGCTTTTGTGATAGCTACAGTCATTTCTGTCCGCCCTTTTGAAACTGCAGTCGATTTCTCGGTTACCACAGAGACCAAACTCTTGCCGTTCGATTTTGGATACAGTCGCTCATTGATCAAGCATATGTATGACCGGATTGATAAATCGATGATCTATATTGGCTCCGGACTCAATTCGGGGAAAAAGTAGATTGGAAACGGAGTTGAAACCATCATGAAATGTCCTGCGTGTAACCATAACGGGACCAAAGTATTAGATTCACGACCAGTAGAAGAGGGGCGTTCCATAAGGAGGAGACGGGAGTGCGAGTCTTGCTCCTATCGTTTTACAACGTTTGAAAAAGTGGAAGAAATGCCGCTGATTGTCGTGAAAAAAGAAGGAATCCGCGAAGAGTTCAGTAGAGAAAAAGTGTTAAGGGGGCTTATCCGTGCATGCGAGAAAAGACCTGTAGCACTTAAACAGCTAGAAGACATTGTGGTGGAAGTGGAAAAGGAATTAAGGAATATTGGTATCTCGGAAGTGAAAAGCGATATGGTCGGAGAAATGGTAATGGAACGTTTATCAAAAATTGATGAAGTGGCATATGTCCGTTTTGCCTCTGTATACCGTCAGTTTAAAGATATCAATGTCTTTTTAGATGAGCTGAAGGAAATCATCGAAAAGGAACGAAAATAAAAGGTTCATTACTCGGTTAGTTTGAGAATGAATACAGTCAATAAGTATGACACAATAAGGAACCCTATGTAAGAGAGGAAATAGTATGCCTCTCTTTTTCGATTGAAATATTTTCTTAAGAAAGGTTTGGAGTATCATGTCAGATCGTCATTGGAAAGAACTGGTCCCTGTAGATCGGTATATCGTACGTTCAAATGGATTGCTTCAACAGTTTGATCGCAAACTACTTACAATGCTTTACCAACCACTGCTGGGCTTCAGGGGACACAGCCTTTACATGACCCTTTGGAGTGAGTTGGATCAAGACCGCTTATGGGGCGGAGAATCGACACATCATGGAATCATGACAACCATGCAATGTAATCTAAAAGATATTCATCAAGAACGGATCAAGCTTGAGGGGATCGGTCTTTTGAAGACATGGGTCAAAGAAGAAGATCAGATTCGCACCTTCATTTATGAACTTCAACCCCCGCTCTCCCCGGAAGCCTTCTTTTCAGAACCCATGCTGACCATCTATCTCTACAATCGCTTAGGAAAAAATAAATATGCAAGTGTAAAGAAATATTTTTCCGACAAGGCTATTCCGATGGAGAATTTTCAGGAAGTGACACGAAGCTTCAGCGATGTATTCCAATCCGTTCAATCGGAAAATATGGCTTATGCTGCCAATGAAGAGATGATGGAGGAACTCCCGTTGCCAGAAGGGGAGGAATGGCTGGATCGTAAGCCCGGAAACGAGCCTAAGGTAGGACAAGAGATATTTGACTTTGATCTTTTTTTCGCAGGGCTTTCCGAGGTCGTCATTCCAAAAAAATCGATTACTTCCAAAGTGAAAGAAGCAATAATAAAGCTGTCATTCATTTATACTATCGACCCGATATCCATGCGTGACCTAATGATGAATGTAATTGATGTGGAGGAAAAAGTAGACTTGGAGAAGCTGAGAAAAGGGGCAAGGGATTGGTATCAATTGGAATACCAGGATACATTGCCGGGACTTGTGGAAAAGACACAGCCGTTGAATTTAAAGCAGTTCTCAGATCGAAAACCTGCCACAAAGGATGAACAGTTGATTCAGCAGCTGGAAAATGTCTCGCCAAAACAAATGCTCACCGACCTTTCCGGTGGATCTGAGCCATCTGCCTCCGATTTACGGATAGTAGAGGATGTCATGTTTAAACAGCAGTTGACACCTGGTGTCGTGAATGTGCTGCTATATTATGTATTATTAAAGACAGATATGAAGCTAAACCGCAAATATGTGGAGAAGATTGCAAGTCATTGGGCTCGCAAGCAGGTGAAAACCGTTGGTGAAGCAATGGAGCTTGCAAAAGAGGAACACCGCCAGTATCAAAATTGGGCAGAGACAAAGCCTTCTGCAAACGGAGCAGGGGGAGGCACCACTTCTAAAGCCAAAGCGGGGAAAGTGGTCCGAAATCGTTTTGTCAGCGCGGACGGTAATGCCACAGAATCGGACACGGCTAGTTCTGATAAGTTCAAAGAAGTGGAAGAGGACGAGAGACAGAAACTGATGGAACGTTTAGCCAAAATGAAAGAGAAGAAATTAAGACTGGATCAATGACAAGTGAGTATAGGGGAGGCTGCATGTTTCTTTTTGGAATATGCGGCCTTTTTTGTAGTAAAATTATAGGACGGTTGTTTAATGAGTTATTAATAAGTGAAAATTTAAAGCATCTACATCCTAAAAAAGATGTTAATACGGTTAAAAAGGGGTATCGTCTATTATATGAGACTAAAGAAAAGGGGAAATAACCTTTGAGAAAAGTTGTGGTGATCTTGAATCCAAATGCCGGGAACAAAAAACTGATAAATTCCATTGAAAAGATAGAGGAAATGCTTTTAAGCCAGTTTGAAGAAGTGGCCATCCACGAAACGAAAAAAGAAGGAGATGGTGCAAAGCTGGTGGAGCAGATGGCCGGTGATGTTGATCTATTGATTGGTGCCGGAGGGGATGGAACCATCTATGAATTAGTCAACGCCTTGGCTCCTCTTGAAAGAAGACCTGTTTTTGCCATCATACCCGGCGGGACATGCAATGATTTTTCAAGGACGCTTGGAATTAATCAACACCCTGTAAAAGCTGTCGAGCAAATTCTGGAACAAAACACTCAAAAGGTGGATATTGGTCGCAGCGATAATCGATACTTTATGAACTTTTGGGGAATCGGGCTCGTTTCAAAGGTCTCAGATAATATTGACAGCGGTACAAAACAGCTCCTGGGAAGGATCTCCTACTACATTGGTGCGGGGCAGACGGTGTTAGAGGAGGAACCATTCCACCTAAAAATAGAGAGTGAAACAAATTCGTATGAAGGGGATGCCGTCATGTTGCTAATTGGCAATGGCTCTTTTCTTGGTGGCATCCAGTCTTTCTTCCCATACTCAAGTGTACAGGACGGTGACCTGGATGTGCTCATCATCAAGCAAACCTCCATTGCCCACCTTTGGACATGGTTACAGACAAGGCTGCAAAACGAGGCGCCGACCGAAGAGAATGACGATCTAGTCTACTTTCGTGCCAAGGAGCTTAAGGTGGAAGCATCCCCGAATCAGGTAATTGATACGGACGGGGAAAAATTATCCGATACTCCGGCTACCGTAACTATTCTACCTAATCACTTAGAAGTGATCGTAGGGGATTTTCCATTACAGTAATAACAAAAATAAGCGCTAATCCATGTTACTTGGACTGGCGCTTATTTTTTTATATTTATTCATTTTTTCGGCTGCCCACCCATATACATAGAATCAGGTGACCAAAGGGGGGACAAACTTGTTTGAGATTTCCTTTCGAAATGAATCGGATGCAAGTGCCATATATGTGAATATGCTGAAAGCAAATCCTGAAAGTGATTCTATCCTTTCTTTACATAAAGAAAAAATCGTCTTGGAATCGAAGGATACTCATTTTTACAAAAACACCTTTACCCCGGTGTTGAAGAAATATATTCAACGAACAAAAGAAAAAGAGTGGATATTGCATGTTTTGGAAAATACGTTCTATTTTAAAGAGGCAGAGGAGCAAGAGCAGATTCTTTGTATCCTGCAGTCTATTCTACTTGGAGAACGCTCTGATATCCCTAATCTCCCTTCTGTCATGCAACGCGGGGATCAGTTGGAAGAGGTGATAGAATCGTTCTTTCAAAAACCAATGTCATTTTCATTTGACTCGTTCCTTACATTCAGGCTGAAAGAGTACTTTGAGAACCTTCAAGTATATGTGGAGGCCGCAATTGATGAGTACAAACTGGAACAAGAATATCAATCATTCGTTCACCAGCTCCGAGAACTGCTGGCAACAACCGAATCAAAGATGGATGAATTGCATCTCATCTATCAGTATCAATTTGATTTTTATGATAAGTCCTTTTCTCATATTTCCAAAAGCCAGCTTATCAAATATATGAACAGGACGCACTTTAACAATTATTCGTACTATATTGATTCCGTTGTGCTGGCACCTTTAGTATCCATTGCTCCCAAAAAACTATTTCTATACACAGACAATACAGACCATCAATTAGTAGAAACAATCCGAAATATATTTGATGAACGAGTAGTGGTTTTACCATTTCAATATTTTGGGCAAAATAAAAGTAAAATTGATTAACATGACTACTTGATTTTCCTATCAGGGGAGAATATAATAACCTACATAATCAATTTTAACTTTATAGCTCAAAAGTATCGATGAGGATATGAGTGCTCTAAAAACGGATATTAGAGAGGGAAGTCACCGGCTGCAAGCTTCCTATCACGATTATGGCGCTAACCACCTCTGAACTTCAACAGTGAACATTGGAGTAGCTGTTGACGGGGAAATCCCTCGTTATCTAATAATGAAGCCGTCTTTTTAAGGAGTGTACCAGTGCTCCACACACTAAAAAGATGGGAACTTGGGTGGAAACACGGATATTAAACTCGTCCCTTATTTTAAATAAGGGGCGGGTTTTTTTATTTTGGTTCAGTTAATCTCTAGCTGTTAATTGGAGCAAAAGGCGAAGACTCCTCGAAAATGCTACACATTTTCTTCGTGCGATGAATCGCTGTCGGAGCCTTCCTTGTCCTGAGGGAGATAGCGCTAGGTGGAGACCCCGCAGGCTTGCCGAGGAGGCTCTCGTCAGCCCCTAGGAAAGCGAAGCCATTTGCGGAAATTAACAGCGGTGTCAAACAGAACCTAAAAAATTCTAAAGAAGAGGTGACAGAGATGTCGGAATTAATGAAGATCACATTTCCAGACGGAGCGGTAAAGGAGTTTGAACGTGGTACGACAACAGAAGATATCGCTGCATCCATCAGTCCGGGTCTGAAAAAGAAAGCAATCGCTGGAAAACTAAACGGAGAACTCATTGACCTGCGTTCCCCGATTAATATAGACGGAGAAATCAGCATCATCATGCAAGACTCCGACGAAGCGCTTGGAATCATGCGACACAGTACTGCCCACTTGATGGCACAAGCGATCAAACGCCTATACGGCAACGTGAAACTTGGAATCGGTCCAGTAATCGAGAACGGATTCTACTACGATATCGACATGGAGGAATCATTGACTCCAGAAGACCTTCAAAAAATTGAAAAAGAAATGAAAAAAATCGTCAGCGAAAACCTGGATGTTGTTCGTGTGGAAGTTAGCAGAGAAGAGGCACTGCGCCGCTACGAAGAACTAGATGATGAGCTGAAGCTTGAATTGATCCGCGAACTGCCGGAAGGAGAAACAATCTCCATCTATGAACAAGGTGAATTCTTTGACCTTTGCCGAGGAATCCATGTACCATCCACTGGGAAAATTAAAGAGTTCAAATTGTTAAGCATCGCTGGTGCATACTGGAGAGGCGACAGCAAAAACAAAATGCTGCAACGAATTTACGGAACTGCCTTCTTCAAAAAAGCAGAGCTTGATGAGCATCTTCGTCTATTGGAAGAGGCAAAAGAGCGTGATCACCGTAAAATCGGGAAAGAGCTTGACCTTTTCTTCAACTCCCAAAAAGTTGGGCAAGGTTTACCGCTATGGCTACCAAAAGGTGCAACAATCCGCCGCGTAATCGAGCGTTATATCGTTGACAAAGAAGTGGAGCTTGGCTACGACCACGTATACACTCCAGTAATGGGTAGCGTGGAGCTTTACAAAACTTCCGGTCACTGGGATCACTATCAGGACGGCATGTTCCCTCCAATGGAAATGGATAACGAACAACTTGTTCTTCGTCCAATGAACTGTCCACACCATATGATGGTGTACAAAAACAGCATCCATAGTTACCGTCAGCTTCCAGTTCGTATTGCTGAACTTGGAACAATGCACCGCTATGAAATGTCCGGAGCACTAGCAGGACTACAGCGTGTACGTGGCATGACTCTGAACGATGCACACATCTTCGTTCGACCTGACCAAATCAAGGATGAGTTGAAACGTGTAGTGAACCTTGTTCTTGAAGTATATAAAGATTTCGGCCTGGATGACTATTCCTTCCGTCTATCCTACCGTGACCCTGAAAATAAAGAGAAGTATTTCGATGACGATGCAATGTGGGAAAAAGCACAAGGCATGCTGAAGGAAGCAATGGATGAGCTTGGTCTTGATTATTTCGAAGCAGTCGACGAAGCGGCTTTCTATGGTCCTAAGCTGGACGTTCAAGTACGTACTGCCCTTGGAAAAGAGGAGACTCTATCCACTGTACAGCTTGACTTCTTATTGCCAGAGAAATTCGACCTGACTTATGTTGGGGAAGACGGCAAGCAACACCGTCCGGTCGTGATACACCGCGGTGTCGTCTCTACAATGGAACGCTTTGTTGCATTCCTGATCGAAGAGTACAAAGGTGCTTTCCCTACTTGGTTGGCGCCAGTACAAGTGCAAGTGATCCCTGTATCACCTGACGCGCATTTTGATTATGCAAAAGAAGTGCAAGACCTTCTGAAATCAAAAGGCATCCGTGTAGAAATGGACGAAAGAAACGAAAAAATCGGCTACAAAATCCGTGAAGCACAAATGCAGAAGATTCCATACATGCTAGTGCTTGGCGACAATGAAATCCAAGAACGTGCAGTAAACGTCCGTAAATACGGCGAACAAAAATCAGAAACAATTTCACTGGAGAAATTTGTGGATGACATAGTGAAAGAAGCGAAGAGATAAGCTTTTTAGATAGGGGAGTGCCTTGGCTGAGGATGCCACGGCATTCCCTTTATTTCATTGTTTGTCTAAAAACAGTGTAGTTAGTCGTTTGGCTTGTATTCCAGCTAGTTTGGACAGAAGTGCGTCACTTTCGCTCGTATTTTTAAGGTTTGGACAGTATTTCCCTCCAAACCGAAACGGACAGTAAATGAGTGTTTTTCGACAGTAAGTTAAATCATTGAAATGTTTTTACAAATTCCCCCTGTCGACTGAAGTGCAGGGTGGTCGACTCCTGCGGGAGATTAACGGTTGGTTGAGACCCCGCAACGAAGTGAGGAGGCTCAAGCACCGTCCCGCGGAAAGCGACCACCCGGAACGGAAGGAGGCAGGAGGTTAACGCAACAACCCTATCTTTTCACACTTAAGAAAAAAACTATTGCACAAACGCAATTTATCTGATATCATTTAAAACGTTGTTTCATTTGATACGAATTCTTGACAATCAATCATCATTAATGATATATTATACAAGGTCAAATTGAATACTTGTTTGAGGACAAGAAGAAGCACCCGCTTCTCACCTGATTGACGCAGTTCATGCAGTTGGCAGGTTTTACGAGAAAGATTTTATCTTTTACTTATGTAATCGTAAAGTGTGGGTGTACATGTACATCCGCACTTTTTTGTTTGTACAAAGTGCAGTAAATTGTTCGTCAAACGGTGTTCGGAATAAACCTTGGAGGTGGCTAATTATTAGCAAGGATATGATGGTAAACGATGGCATTCGTGCTCGTGAAGTTCGTCTAATCGGTCAAAATGGAGATCAGCTTGGAATTAAGTCAAAAGTGGAAGCGCTGGAAATTGCAGCTCGTGCAAACCTTGACTTAGTAATGGTTGCGCCTAATGCGAAACCTCCTGTATGCCGAATTATGGACTACGGAAAATTCCGTTTCGAGCAACAGAAGAAAGA
Organism: Sutcliffiella horikoshii DSM 8719; assembly: GCA_001648575.1. Classification (GTDB taxonomy): domain Bacteria; phylum Bacillota; class Bacilli; order Bacillales; family Bacillaceae_I; genus Sutcliffiella_A; species Sutcliffiella_A horikoshii. The sequence goes on from LQXN01000053.1 coordinate 61,648, forward strand.
TAAAGAAGCGCGTAAAAACCAAAAAGTAATCAGCTTAAAGGAAGTTCGTTTAAGCCCTTCAATTGATGAACATGACTTCAACACGAAGCTTCGCAATGCAATCAAATTCCTTGAAAAAGGAGACAAAGTAAAAGCATCGATCCGATTCAAAGGACGTGCGATTACGCATAAAGAGATTGGTCAGCGAGTGCTGGACCGTTTCTCTGCTGCATGTGCAGAAGTATCAACAGTTGAGTCCCATCCAAAAATGGATGGTCGTAGCATGTTCTTAATTTTAGCACCTAAAAACGAAAAGTAATTCATATGAGGAGGAACTCCAATGCCTAAAATGAAAACTCATCGCGGATCAGCGAAAAGATTCAAAAAAACTGGATCTGGTAGCTTAAAGCGTTCTCACGCATACACAAGTCACTTGTTCGCTAACAAGTCTCAAAAGCAAAAGCGTAAATTGCGTAAGTCAGCTATGGTCAGCAAAGGTGATTTCAAACGCATCCGTCACATGTTAGACAACTTAAGATAATATTTTTTAAAATAGGAGGTATTCATAATGCCAAGAGTTAAAGGCGGTACAGTAACACGCCAACGTCGTAAAAAAGTCATTAAATTAGCCAAAGGTTATTACGGTTCTAAACACACTTTATATAAAGTAGCTAACCAACAAGTAATGAAATCCCTAATGTACGCTTATCGCGATCGTCGCCAAAAGAAACGCGACTTCCGTAAGCTTTGGATCGCTCGTATCAACGCAGCGGCTCGCATGAACGGTCTTTCTTACAGCCGTCTAATGCACGGTTTGAAAGTAGCTGGAATCGAAGTAAACCGCAAAATGTTAGCTGAGCTAGCAGTTAGCGACGAAAAAGCATTTGCTGAATTGGCATCTGCTGCGAAAAACAGCTTAAATAAATAATTTCTTAAACAAAAGAGGCTAACGATTTGGTAGCCTCTTTTGTATTTGATAAAATGAAGATATACAAACCTGTCGTCACAATGTTTATGCAAAATAAATAATGCACACATTTCTATGCTGGAGGATATGATGGAAGTACTCATCGGTTATTTCATTCTGATTAATATAGTAGGCTTCATTATAATGAAAGTGGATAAACAGAGGGCTATTGAGCATCGTTGGAGGGTACCGGAGTTGCATCTCTGGGGAATAACACTCCTTGGTGGAGCGCTTGGGACATGGATGGGGATGAGGACATTCCGCCATAAAACCAAAAGGCCGCTTTTTCGTTTTGGACTTCCGTTTGTCACCTTTATATATATTGGTCTGATGGGGTACCTTCTGCTTGTCTGATATGCTATCATAAATCATTATTATTTGAATAAGCTTTTATTATTACATCTAAGGGGGCAAGCTGAATGGACGAAAAATTAGACGTGCTTTTTGTCGTCATTGAAAGTCACTGGTGGCTCGCTTCTCTTGGGTTTATTCTTTTTCATATTTTAAGACAAGTCTTATTCATTCCGGTTGTCATCATCTGTATTGCAGGTGGGGCTTTATTCGGAGGACTTGTAGGAAGCATCTATTCGATAGTGGGACTGACATTATCGAGTCTGTTTTTTTATTTCCTTTATCAACAGTTTCCCGGTATCTTTGGAAAGGTTTTAAAAATGAAAGAAAGACTGTTCGGCAACCGTGCCAATTTCACAGTTGGCCAAGTAACTATTATGCGCCTCATTCCGTTCATTCACTTTCACCTGCTATCCCTCTGTCTGATCGAAGCGACGAAAAGCTTCCCAAAATATGCGAAAGCATCTCTTCTAAGCAATATTCCCCTCGCCATCATATATACAGTCTTTGGACAATTTATCACGGACTTCTCCCCTACCGCCATGTTAGCTGTGTTGATCGGTCTCCTCCTCCTCATGTTGATCATGAGGCAGAAAGTGGTCGTCATGAAATGGGAACAGTTCTTTCATAAGGAAAAGCAATATAAAAGAGGTTAACGCATAACACGAGTATATGGCATAATGTCTCTTCAATATTGAGTTTAGCTGCACAACTCTATGAATAAAAGTCGATTCCTTCAGACTGCATGGAATCGACTTTTTTCGTGCAATTTTATTCACAATGAATGAGTTTATCGGGATTCCTGACAATATATATGTTCCGAATCAAATTATTTTCAATATGAATTAACCCCACTGTATGAATGCCTTCACTTGAACGGAGAACAATAGCTGCTTGACCATTAATTTTGTTGATCTCAATAGGTGGTATACCGTCGGCAGGAGATGCTTTTCGTAATGCACCAAGCAGAAATCGAGCAACATGATCTCTTGTTTTAATTGGATTGACCGCGGCTTTAGCTTTACCTCCACCATCAGAGACCAATACTATATTTTGATCCAACATGGATACGATTTGGTTCATATTTCCTTGCTTTAAAGCTGCAATAAAGACATGGACAAATTCTTCAGAAGCTTTCTCAATAGCATCAAACTCCTCAGAGGTAATCCCCATCTTTGCCTTGGCACGACTGTAAAGTTTCCGGCAATTCCCTTCGTTTTTTTCAACTAGATATCCAATCTCATGATATTCAAATCCAAGTGCTTCTCGAAGAACAAATACAACTCGTTCTGTAGGGGTCAACCTTTCAAGTAACACAAGTATTGCATAAGACAATAAATCGTCGCGGACAACTGAGTCCATAGAATCATCATAAGCATTTTGCAGAGGTTCAGGTAGCCATTCCCCGAAATAATGTTCTCGTTTCTTGCGAGCTGACTTATGCAAATCATGACAACGATTCGTAACCATTTTGCATAGATAAGCTTTAGGCTCTGCCAATTTTTCAGGGGGCACATCATATATCTTCAAAAAAACGTCATGGACAACATCTTCCGCATCAGTAACGGATCCAGTCAGTTGATAGGCAAGCTTAAAAAGCAATCCCTTGTATTGCTTGTACAATTCTTGCATACTGTCACATCCAATCTAAAAGTAGGTCCTAAAGGTCGTCGGATTACTCACTTGTCACAAAATGAATAGATGAGTCGTTATATCTATGAGCAATAAAGATGAGGATGGCACTTAAAGAATTTTTTCAATCATGGATGATCTTTATTGCCGATACAGAGAAAAGGAGAGGAACAAAGATGACACAACGTATTGATTACATGCAACAATCACCAGATTTTTTCAAAAAAATGATGGAACTCAGTATTACTGAGCAGGAAAGTACAGTCGAGCAGGAAATTCTCCACCTCGTTCACATCAGAGCTTCACAAATGAATGGTTGCGGGTTTTGCCTAGACATGCATATTAAACAGGCAAAGATACATGGTGAGAGTGAACTTAGACTTTACCATATACCTATTTGGCGCGAATCCACGCTTTTCAATGCACGCGAAAAAGCTTCACTGGAATGGACTGAGATTTTGACTAAGATCCCTGAACAAGGTGTACCTGATGAGATATATGACCGAGTTCGTAAGCAATTTTCAGAGAAGGAAATTTCAGATCTCACCTTTTCCATAATGACCATCAATGCTTGGAACCGCCTTAACGTCGCTTTTAAGTCGGTACCTGGTTCTGCTGACAGAGCGTTTGGATTGACTAAGGCGGGATTAAGCTGACAGATACTTTTACTTTTGTATACAAGTCGCTCAATATTTTATCTCTATATACTATGATATATCATTATGGTGCATTAAAGCCGCACCTGGTTTAAATTTCACAGATTATCATTATGATCCAAAGGAAAAAAGAGGTTAATGACAGGGAATCCTGCGTTAACCTCTTTCTTCTTTTAAAAATTCTTTTATAGGACTTTTCCAGTCGATTAATGCATCTGGATATTGTTTTCGGACCTCTTTTTGGATAAACTCGAAATCATGTTTCTTTAGACCTTGAAGCTTTTCAGTGTTCTTTGGCCAAATAAAGATGGAAATCACCTCAAAAGCCCTGTCGGTCGTCCCTAAATACTTTTCCCCTTCAAACATAACCCCTTTGTATGTGAGAAGGAAATTCTTTCGCACATTGCTTTTTTGATCTAACATGAAGAAATTATTCTGTTCATGGGCAATTTCGAGCTTCCGCTTCGGATTCAGGAGATACTTGAATATGGAATAGATGATGAACGCAACCAGTGCAAGTAAAGCGAGACGAATGAGAATCATAAACATAGTTGTTACTCCTTCGCAAAATTAAAAGATTTATTATAAAATACCTAATATACGGGTAGAGGTATGAAAAGGTTTCATTTTTTTTATAAAAAATATTAAAAAGGCGGTACTTTATGAATTTACATAAGTTATATGACATGCAAAAGGAACTTGATGAAAAAATTGAAACACAGCACGGATTACTAAAAGAGAATTTAGTAGAGGAAAAGATTCTTGCCTTGCTTGTGGAGCTGGGTGAACTGGCAAATGAAACTAGATGTTTCAAGTTCTGGAGTGTAAAGCCGCCTGCTGAACAAAAGGTGATCTTGGAAGAATATGTGGACGGGGTGCACTTTATTTTGTCTCTTGGGCTGACATTCGGATATGGGGAAGAAGTTTCAAGAGGACTTGCCGAGCAAGCAGAGTCGCTTACTGGTCAATTCAATAGCGTGTATCATCTTATTTCTATATTTAAGAACGATATTTCTGAAGAAAACTATAGGGTATTAGTTGATTCCTATATGCAACTCGGCGAAATGCTTGGCTTCTCTTGGGGAGAAGTAGAGGATGCCTACCTTGCAAAAAACAAAGTAAATCATGACCGTCAAGAGCAAGGATATTAATCCTTTTTACATTAGTAAGAGTTTTCTGTATAATGATTGTTGGATTGAAATTATTAAGGGGGTCGAAATACATGACAAAGTTAGATGAAACTTTGACTATGCTGAAAGATTTAACAGATGCCAAGGGTATTCCGGGCAACGAAAAAGAACCACGCGACGTAATGAAAAGATACATAACGCCATTTGCTGATGAAGTATTCACAGACGGATTGGGAAGCTTGATCGCCAAGAAAATCGGTAAAGCGGACGGTCCAAAAGTAATGGTGGCCGGACACTTGGACGAAGTGGGCTTCATGATCACACATATCGATGACCGCGGATTCCTTCGCTTCCAAACAGTTGGAGGCTGGTGGTCCCAAGTAATGCTTGCTCAACGTGTGACGATCGTAACTTCTAAAGGAGTTGTAACTGGAGTGATCGGTTCCAAACCACCGCACATCCTGCCTCCAGAAGCGCGCAAAAAACCTGTAGACATCAAGGACATGTTCATCGACATCGGTGCATCCAGCCGTGAAGAAGCACAAGGATGGGGAGTACGCCCTGGTGACCAGGTTGTACCTTACTTCGAATTCACTGTAATGAACAACGAAAAAATGTTGCTTGCAAAAGCATGGGATAACCGCATTGGCTGTGCCATTGCCATTGACGTATTGAAGCAACTGAAAGATGCGGACCATCCGAACGTAGTGTACGGAGTAGGAACTGTCCAGGAGGAAGTCGGCTTGCGCGGTGCGAAAACATCCGCCAACCTTATCCAACCTGATATCGGATTTGGCGTTGACGTAGGTATTGCCGGAGATACTCCAGGCGTTACAGAAAAAGAAGCACTAAGCAAAATGGGGAAAGGCCCACAAATCATCCTTTATGATGCATCCATGATCTCCCACAAGGGTTTACGCGATTTCGTAACAGGTGTAGCCGACGAAATGGACATCCCATATCAGTTCGACTCTGTTGCAGGAGGCGGAACAGATTCCGGTGCCATCCACCTGACAGCTCAAGGTGTACCTGCACTGTCCATCACCATCGCAACACGCTACATCCACTCTCACGCAGCAATGTTGCATCGCGATGACTACGAAAACGCGGTGAAACTGATTGCAGAAGTGATCAAGAAGTTAGATGCTGATACTGTAAGCAGATTGACGTTTGATTGATAGTTAGTTTGATTGGCCTGCCGCGGCGGGCCTTTCGTTTTAGATAAGAAGTTAGGTTGTCGGCATCTTTTTTGGTATGAATTAGGAGGAAAAATACTTTGGCATCAACTCGGTGTGTTTTAGCACGAACTCGGGCAATTTCGGCACGAACTTGGTCCATTTCCGCACGAACTCACTATAAAACGGCACCAACTCTGGTATATTCTCTGCACACCATTGTTATATTATGGTAACATTAACCTAATTAAACTATTTGGAGGGAAAAATGATAATAAAACCATTAGAAAAACCGCTAACAATCAAAAAGCTAGAAGCATTGCTCAGAAGAATTGATAAAAACCACCCTAAAAGGCCGCAAATTGAGCAAGATCTGGCTAAAAGAACGGCAGGCTTCAAAGGTGAGCAGTCCATGGAGTATCACTTATCGTTTTTGGATCAGCGCAAATACTATATCTTGCATGCATTAAGAATACAATCATCTAGTAACTACTGCTTTCAAATGGATGTCCTCATCTTAACCTCAAAATACTTCCTCATCATTGAAATTAAAAACATCATTGGCCAAGTCACATTTGAAAATCATTTCGCTCAATTTATTCGGACATTAAATGGCATAGAAGAAGGTTTCTATAATCCCTTAGATCAAGTGAAAAAACAGAAACTAAGACTAGATTCTTTTATTGAAAGTCAAAAGATGAAACGTCCTCCAATAATATCCCTTGTTTGTTTTACCAACCCTCAAACCATTATCAGATCAGACTCCCGAGTGAAGGATTCTCAATCCGTCATGCATGCACATAATCTTTTTTCAAAACTAGAAGATTTAAATCAACAATTCGACTCGTCCATATTTACTGAAAAAGAATTACTAAAGATTTGCCGAAAATTATTAAAACAGCATTTCGAGGAAGATGTTAATATCCTTGAACGTTACGATATAAAACGTAATGAAATAATAAAAGGAGTTCAATGCCCAGTTTGTTCGAATATTCCAATGAACAGGAAAAGTGGATCATGGTTCTGTAAAAATTGCAATCTGAAATCCAAAGGCGGTCATATCTCCACTCTTGAAGATTACCGCTTACTATTCGGTTCAAACATCACGCATCAGGAATTAAAAGAATTTTTAGGGTTAGCAACGAATTCAACCACTTCTAAAATTATCTACTCTCTAGAACTAACACATTGCGGCTCAAAGTATAGGAGAACGTATAAAATCAAATAAAAAACAGCCCCCACAGGAGCTGCCTCAAGCTAATACTATTTCAATCCATCCTCTAAAGTTGAGAGCATTTCGGCTTTTTCCTGCTCAGAAGAATTCTCCCAAATTACTTCAAACAACACGCCCAAACCTGGAAGCATTTTTTCCTCGCCTTTATTGATGGCATCTAAGATTGTCTCTCTAAGCTGTTCTTGGGAATTACCTTCCACATTTTCACGGATCGCATGACGTAAATTTAAATTCATCCTTATCACCTCGTAGGAAAAATAGTATCAACACCTAGCATGTCCAACATATGGTTTAATTATGTGTTCAAAATGCGTATAATAGCAGTATTGAGTAGCGGAAAAGGAGAAACAAGCAGTGAAACATATAGAATCCATTAAAAATAATAAAGTGAAGCAGTGGAAAAAGTTGCAGAAAAAGAAAGAACGCGAACAATCGGGAACTTTCATCATTGAGGGGTTTCACTTGGTGGAAGAGGCGCTGAAAGTGGACAACCTTGTGGAGGTAATCATCATTTCCGAAGATCGCACCATTCCGAAAGAATGGGATCTCAACCATGTGGAGCTGATTTATGCCGTTCCAAATGTCTTTAAAGAGATTAGTGAGACGGAAACCCCGCAAGGAGTCGCAGCTATTTGCCGGATTCCAGAAGAAAATGAACACTCTATACTACCTGACCAAAAAATTCTTTTACTCGATAATGTACAAGATCCTGGAAATGTGGGCACGATGATAAGAACCGCAGACGCTGCGGGAATGGACATGGTGATCTTGGGAGAAGGATGCGCAGATCTATACAGCTCCAAAGTAATACGTTCCACACAAGGCTCGATTTTTCATCTGCCAATAGTAAGGGGCGATCTTAAAAGCTATATTAATCAATGTAGGGAACTTCAAACACCTGTTTACGGGACATCTCTGCAAAACGGTATTCCGTTCCACGAAGTCCAACCATCCGGAACTTTCGCGCTGATCCTTGGCAATGAAGGAAAAGGAGTCGCCATGGAACATCTCGATATGACAGACCAAAATCTTTACATCCCGATTCATGGACAGAGCGAATCCTTGAATGTCGGTGTTGCGGCAGGGATTTTAATGTATTATTTACGCGGATAGAGTTGCATCTGGCACGTGTTTTCAATATAATATAAAAATAGTTACATACAAACCAAAGCAATGAGAGAGGCAAGTAACTCATTTCAGACCTTATCAGGGAAAAGGTGCCGTAGACTGAAAGCATCTTAAAGGAAGAAAGAGTGAACATTTCACCTCTTGAGTGACACTTGGACCAGCAGGCGAAAAGCGATGTTGTAAAGGTGGACCGGTTAGATAGCCGTTATCTGGAACAGAGCGAACAAAGAGTATTTTGTCTTTGTTAACTAGGGTGGTACCGCGAATATCTCGTCCCTTTTTGAGGGGCGAGTTTTTTTGTTTTTTTCTGTTAAAAGACAATAGTTGGACTTAGCATACTCTAGCTGTTGATTGGAGCAATGGACGAAGACTCCGGAGGGAGGTAGCGGTAGGTTGAGACCCCTGAAGCGGAGTGAGGAGGCTCAAGCACCGCCCCTCGGAAAGCGAAGCCCAGTGCGGAAATCATCAGCGGCGTATAACAGAATTTGATTTTTTTAGAAAATGAACCAAGGAGGAATAGATGTGGAACAACGATTGAAGGAATTAGAAACGCTTGCCATCGAGCAGGTAGAACAAGCGCAAGACTTGAAGCAACTGAATGAAGTCCGTGTGGCGTACCTTGGGAAAAAAGGACCCATCACGGAAATTTTAAAAGGAATGGGTAAGCTTTCAGCAGAAGATCGACCGAAAATGGGAGCACTTGCTAACGTCGTTCGTGGAAATGTTGCAGAAAAAATTGAAGCGAAACAAGCTGAAATGGAAAAAGCGGAAGTAGCAAAGAAGCTTGCATCTGAAACGATTGATGTAACATTACCTGGGCGCCCCGCACCAACTGGTAATCCTCATCCCTTAACAAAAGTCATTGAAGAAATCGAGGACCTGTTCCTTGGAATGGGCTACACGATCACTGAAGGACCGGAAGTGGAAACGGACTACTACAACTTTGAAGCTTTGAACCTGCCGAAGGATCATCCTGCTAGAGATATGCAGGATTCTTTCTACATTACTGATGAGGTACTGTTAAGAACGCAAACTTCCCCTGTTCAAGCAAGAACAATGGAAGCAAACACAGAAAAGGGACCTATCAAAATTATCTGTCCTGGTAAAGTGTATCGCCGTGATGATGACGATGCGACCCACTCCCACCAGTTCACGCAAATTGAAGGGCTTGTCATTGACGAGAACATCAGCATGAGTGACCTTAAAGGGACGCTTGAAACATTTGCGAAAAAGATGTTCGGTGAAGATCGCGAAATCCGTTTGCGTCCGAGCTTCTTCCCATTCACAGAGCCGTCCGTTGAGATTGATGTGACATGTGCGAAATGTGGAGGGAAAGGCTGCAGCATGTGTAAAGGAACTGGTTGGATTGAAATCCTTGGAGCAGGTATGGTTCATCCACGCGTGCTTGAAATGTCCGGTTATGATCCGAAAAAATATCAAGGATTTGCTTTTGGAATGGGACCTGAGCGTATTGCGATGCTTCGTTACGGCATTGACGATATCCGCCATTTCTACACGAACGATCAACGTTTCGTGAAGCAATTCAATCGAGTTTAAGAGGAGGGGAAACCATGTTAGTATCTTACAATTGGTTAAAAGATTACGTAAATATAGATGATATTTCTGCCGAAGACTTGGCAGAGAAGATTACAAGAAGCGGTATTGAAGTAGAAGGCGTGGAAGTGCTGAACGACGGTATCAAAGGTGTCGTGATTGGTCACGTTTTAGAAAAAGAACAGCATCCAAATGCGGATAAATTAAACGTTTGCCAAGTGGACCTTGGAAACGGAGATACTGTACAAATTGTCTGCGGAGCTAAAAACGTAGATAAAGGACAGAAAGTGGCAGTTGCAACCGTTGGGGCAGTGCTTCCTGGTAATTTTAAAATAAAGCGTGCAAAGCTTCGCGGTGAAGAGTCCAACGGAATGATCTGTTCGCTGCAGGAATTGGGTATTGGTTCTAAGCTTGTTGCCAAAGAATTCTCTGAAGGGATTTTCGTATTCCCTAATGAAGTCGAAGTCGGAACAGATGCATTAGATTATTTAAACCGCAACGACAAAGTGATGGAACTAGGGCTTACTCCAAACCGCTCAGATGCATTAAGCATGCTAGGTGTGGCTTATGAAGTAGGTGCAATCCTTGGCCGTGACGTAAAATGGCCATCTACTGAATATGAAGCAAGCAGTGAAGAAGCTTCTGACTATATTTCCGTAAATGTGGACGCTACTGAAGACAACCCGTTATATGTAGCGAAAGTAGTGAGAAACGTGAAGATCGGTCCATCACCGCTTTGGATGCAAGGTCGTCTGATGGCAGCGGGAATCCGTCCACACAACAATGTGGTCGACATCACAAACTACATTTTATTAGAATACGGTCAGCCATTGCATGCGTTCGATTATGATCGACTTGGCAGCAAAGAAATCCTTGTCCGTCGTGCCCGCAAGGATGAGAGAATCAAGACGCTTGATGATGCAGAACGTACGTTATTAGAAGATCATCTTGTTATCACGAATGGCTCAGAGCCAGTTGCACTTGCCGGTGTAATGGGTGGGGCGGATTCGGAAGTTCAAGCTGAAACAACGACAATCCTGTTGGAGTCCGCATATTTTAACGGAGTGACTGTCAGAAAAGCATCTAAGGACCACGGACTTCGCAGTGAAGCAAGTGCCCGATATGAAAAAGGCATTGACCCGAACCGTACACGTGAAGCGGCTGAAAGAGCGGTTGCGCTGATGGCCGAATACGCAGGCGGAGAAGTAGTCGGAGGTTCCGTGGAAGTAAACACATTGAAAATAGAACCTGCAGTTGTGACGACTACTGTAGAAAAGATAAATTCAGTTTTGGGAACTTCCATTACTGCTGAAGAAGTGAAAGGAATTTTCACGAAGCTTAAATTCGAGGTATCTGAAGACAATGGAAGCTTCACCGTAACGGTACCGACTCGTCGCGGCGATATCACAATTGAAGAGGATCTTGTAGAGGAAGTTGCACGTCTTTATGGATATGACAATATCCCAACGACATTACCAGTAAGTGCAGCTACTCCTGGTGTGTTGACTCCTTACCAAGCAAAACGTCGTAAAGTTCGCCGTTATCTTGAAGGTGCAGGCTTGATTCAAAATATCACTTACTCCCTGACAAGTGAAGAGCGCGCAAAACAATTCGCCCTTGAAGACGGAAAAGCGATTCGACTTGCGATGCCGATGAGTGAAGAAAGGAGCACGCTGCGTCTAAGCCTTGTGCCTCATCTTCTAGAAGCGCTTCAGCACAATATCGCCCGTTCCATACAATCGAACGCTGTTTATGAAATTGGTTCTGTATTCATCGGAAAAAATGATGCAGTATTGCCCGAAGAAAAAGAACGACTTGCTGGTGCATTAACAGGTCTATGGCAGCAACATCCATGGCAGGGTGAGAAAAAAGCAGTAGACTTCTTTGTAGCCAAAGGAATCTTGGATGGCGTGTTCTCTATGCTTGGAGTGAGTGAAACGATCACTTACACACGCTCTGAAAAAGATGGTTTGCACCCTGGACGTACAGCAGAAATTTTACTGAACGGAGAAAGCATTGGTTTCATCGGTCAGCTTCATCCTGAAAAATTGAATGAACTGGACCTGCCTGAAACATATGTGTTCGAACTATCCTTAACAGCACTACTTGGAGAAAGTATCGGAGAAATCCAATACGAAGCAATCCCGCGTTTCCCATCGATCAGCCGCGACATCGCACTTGTAGTGGATCGTGAAACTCCAGCAGGGGAACTAGAAGCAGTCATCAAGACGACAGGTGGATCGCTATTAAAAGAAGTACAGGTATTTGACGTATACGAAGGAGACAAAATCGACTCAACCAAAAAATCAGTCGCTTTCGCATTGCGTTACTACCATCCAGAACACACACTGACAGATGAAGAAGTAACTAAAGTCCACACCAAAGTGCTTCAAGCAGTCGAAGAAAAATTCGAAGCCGTACTAAGAAGCTAAAATATATGAAAAAGGGATTCCAAACGGGATCCCTTTTTTATGTTCTATCTGAAAATACAAAACCATAGTTGATCTTCGTTACAGGCGCGCAGAAAAGCGAAGCGCCTGTAACGAAGATCCACTGTTAAATGCGAATACACATCTTAACTCCATCTTATTTTTTTATAGAAAATAGGTATTTGGATGGAATTATAAGAACAAGTGTTCTGTTTTTCCGATAAAATGGTATAATAGAGTGGACAGTATAATAGGAACGGGTGGTGCGGTGAATCCCTGTGGAGAACGGGGGTGACCGTATGAGCGAAATGCAGCTATTCTTGACAGCAGGACTATTCCTCTTTGCGTTTGTAAATCTAGTAATCGTGTTAATAAAAGAAATGACAAAAAAATAACCCACCCGTGACTTCTAATTCGCTGTTAGGCAGTCGGGTGAGTTACTTATTACGTTCGACTCCACAGTAGCCGTGCTTCTGCGGAACTTATTCTGTCAAGAGTCAAAGTGCGTCCAACACTTTGGCTTCTTCAATCATGTGTATAAACAAATTATAGCACAATGCCCGCTTCTGTAAACGGACTTTCGCATGGTAATCTTATCTTACCAGTTTTTTTGCCTTTAGTGTGTTTGCAAAATGGACTTTCGCCACTTTGTTCAGAAAGCCTTCCCCATGCTTTTCAATTACTCTTGCAGCTGCAGAGTCCACCTTTGAACCCGCTCCTTTAGGTATAGTGATACCTGCTAGTTCGCTCAGCTTATCCATTTCTTTCAAGAAGGAATACCTCGCAATGATAGATGCCGCTGCGACTGAGAGGTGCAGGCCTTCCGCTTTAGTATGAAAATAAACATTTTCACGAACAATTTTTTTCTGTTGAGCCACATGACGATAATAGATGCCTGATTCAGCAAACTGGTCAATCAATATAGCATCAGGTTTTTCAGGTTCGATTTTATCCAACACATGTTGCAATGCTTTATTATGCAGCAATGCCTTTATTTTCCCCTGTGTCATTCCGCTCTGCTGCAGTTCATTATATTTTTCGTTATGTAAAACTAAAAGGCTGTAAGGGACATGCGGTAATATTGCTTTTGCGATCTTTACAATTTTTTCATCCGTTAATGCTTTTGAATCCTGGACTCCGAGTTCTTTCAACTTTGCCATGTGCTCTTTCTTTACATAAGCGGCACAAACAGTAATCGGACCGAAGTAATCCCCAGTCCCTACTTCATCAGATCCGATGACAGAGAGGGAGGCAAACCCTGCAGGCAAGGAGGATTTCACATGGTTCCCCGAGGATGAAACCGTGGTAGCCTTTTTTCCTGATTTTGAAGGTGCCTCCAAAGCCCCGAAACCCTTCCATATTTGTGCTTCCTCTTCCGCTCCTTTTCCTTGGAACAACACTTTCCCAGACTTGTATGCAGTAATATTACAAGTAGGTGCTTTTGCGACAAACACGGCTCCGGTCGGCAGTTTGTCAATCTTATGTTCCTTATAGAAACTCTCGATTTTGTTTAAAATAGTTCCAGATACCTGAATGACTTGATATGACAATTAATTCACTCCTACTACAAATTTTTACATTTTTCCATGTTTCTTTTCCACTTTAGAACGTTTCGTGGTATTATAAAGATTAGGATTTTAATGAATGGGGGCATACACGTTGTCAGAGCAGAAAACTCGCACAACTGTCGACATATATGGACAGCAATACTCTATTGTTGGTACGGAAAGTATAAGTCACATACGACTTGTTGCTTCCATTGTCGATGAAAAAATGAGAGAAATCAATGGTAAAAATTCAAACCTGGACATCAGTAAACTTGCAGTTCTGACTGCAGTTAACGTTGTACATGATTATATCAAATTAAAAGATGAATACGATATGCTTGAGAGAGAATTAAAGAAAAAGGGTTGAGTACGATGCTAGACTTGATTATTATTTTCCTATTTATTATAGGGCTTATTGTTGGGATCCGTAGAGGGTTCATCATGCAAATTGTTCACCTTTCAGGCTTCATTGCAGCCTTTGTGGTTGCTTATATGTTCTATGCGGACCTGGCGCCAAAATTAAAGCTTTGGGTACCGATGCCGAGTTTTGGCAACGCAGAATTCTCGATGTTTTTTGAAACGATCAGTTTGGATACTGCCTATTATAGAGCCATTGCTTTTGCAATTCTATTCTTCGGGACAAGAATTGCCGCACAAATCATCGGTTCGATGCTGGATTTCCTGTCCCATCTGCCGATATTGAAGCAGTTGAACAGTTGGGCTGGTGCTGTACTTGGATTTGTTGAGGTGTATCTGATTGTCTTCATTTTTCTTTACATCGGTGCGCTTGTACCTTTAGAGATGGTGCAGACTTCCATCAGCGATTCATCGATGGCGAAGGGAATAGTGGAAAACACTCCGATTTTCTCTGCTAAATTGCAGGAATTATGGAACGGGTATATGGCAAGCAGATAGCAAGTATAAAATAAATGCAGCAGGCACACATTATGTGCCTGCTGCTTTTATCGTCTCATAATGTGTGCTACAGATAGGAAATCCACGAAAGGTCAAATAATGTCTTATTACAGTCATAATTCACCAAAACTAGGTTCTCCTCATTATCCGGCTGTATTTCTATACCAGCTTATGCCCACAGTTGCCGCAAAAATTGCTGCCCGTGGTTTTTGTGCCGCAATTAGGGCAGAAGTTCGGTTTGGTACTTGATGTGGCAGAATTGCCTTCTGTAGCTGGGGGAGTCACAGGTTGAGCAGGAGTCTGTGGCTGATTTTGGCCGTTATTGTTTTGGTTTTGTTGATTCATCTGATTCATCATTTGATTGGCCATGTTCATTCCCATCATCATGCCTGCCATATCAGAGGCAGCTCCACTGCCATTCATCTTCCCGGAGGACATGCCATCGACCATGGATAGTCGCTGGTATTTGTCCACATCGCCAACCATACCGTGTGAGGCTGTTTTGGAAATCATATCTTGGATCTCTTTCGGATAATTGAAACTCATGACATTGAAGCCTGTCACGGTCAAGCCGTTATCAATGACTTGCATATCCAAATCTTCTTTTATGCCTTTTGATATTTCAAAGGAGTTGGACTGCAGATTGAACATGTCCTTGCCTTCCCGTGTGATCCATTTCATTAACAGCTGGTCAAGGACGGAGGTAATCCGGATTCTGACATCTTCTACTAGATAGCGCTCCCTGACTCCGGCAATTTTATCAATCAAGGCGATATAATCATCAACCTTGAAGTTGAATGTGCCGTTAGCCCGGATGGGCATACCACCCGGGAGGCCAGGTGCCGGAATGTTGATAGCGTTTTTGGTTCCCCATTTTACGGTGAATTCTTTTGTGTTGACGAAAAGAACTTCCACGCGCATACCACTGTTGAAGCCAAAACGAAATCCCTTCAAGGTCGATAGGAATGGGATGATCTGGGATTCCACATCATAGGTGCCTTCATCACGGAATACACCTTCTATTTTCCCATTGTTAAAAAAGATGGCATCTTGCCCGGGACGTATGATCAGTTTGCTTCCTTTTTTGATTTCTTTGTTGTTCCATTTATAGAAAATCATATCTTCTCTGAATTCCTGCCATTCAATGACATTGGCAAATTGGTTTCTGAAAAATGACATATTACATCTGCTCCTTACTTAGTAGAATTTCCTAACAGGCCAGGCAAACGATAACTTAAAATTTCCCTCGGCTGCCACTGTGGGAATGCCCGCCACCTGTGATACCGCCACCACCTGTGAACCCGCCGCTATTATTATTGTTATTGGACGGTTTTTTGACTCTTGTCACTGTCTTCCTGAGGTATCGATCATGTCGTTCAAGTACTTTGGAACTGTTGCTGTTCATATAGGTTCCGGAGTTTACAGTGACCCTTCCACCTGAGTTATAAGTCAGGATGCCAACAACGGCTCCTCCAACGATGAAAGAGACTATAAGCTGGAACCATAGCTGGAAAAAGATATTGTCTGAGGAGTTTTCTCCAGCATAGTACTCTTCCTCATAATGTTGGTATCCATCATTATCATCAGGATAGGAACCCGGGTTTTCGGCACTCGTTTCCGGCTCAATCCCCATATAAGAATGGGAACTTGAAATGAATTCAGAGAATGCTTCATAGTAGTTTTCTTCAGAAAGGGCAGGGGTTATCTCTTCCAGGATCACATCTAAGCGTTGATCATTCAGAAACTGTTCAGCCTTCTTGAAACCCGCTAAATATATATCTCGTTCTTCCATATCGATGGCAAGAATGGCGGTATTTCCATGAGGCTGGTCATATCCCGGAGCATTTTCGTCATAGAAGTCTTCTACATAATCTACGATGTCCATCCCATCTGTTCCATTTGCTGTGATAATCAGATAAGCAGTATCGGAATCTGCACCGAGCTCATTTGCTAACGATTCGAGTTGTGTGACTTCCTGGTCTGTCAATAGCCCGGCATAATCGAATACAAACTGTTTCTGGTTAATTGATTCTGCGTGAATGGAGAATCCGCCAGTCACCATTAGTAAAAGAGCCATCATCAATGGAAGAAAGATGTTTTTACACAATCTCACCAAAAACCGCCTCCCATCATATAGGCTATGGATTTCAACGTCAGGAGGGTACCGGCTGCAATGCCACTGAACCACATTGCCACTTTGCCCGAACTGATAGGCGGTCTGCCTACCACTTTTCCTGTCTGTCCATTCATGGCAAAAGTATGCTCTGATTGAGCATAATCATAGCTGATCATCCAAACAGGCAGAAGCACATAGTGGTTCTGGACACTTTTCGTATCTATCTTTTTCTCCTTGAAGTTAATGGATTGATAGCCGGATAGAGTGGAATGTATGTAAGAGTCGATATATCCGCTTATTTTATCCTTTGCCCTTGGAAGGAGTTGTTTGTCGTCATAATTGTACTTTTCTGCCACATATCCTACGAGATATGGAGTCTTGAATTCCTTAAGCTGATCGTAGGGGAATGGCTCCAATTTGTCCATCAGTTCGTCGTTCATCTTTTCAGACGCATCCACTGGAATTTTAACATAATCTAAATTGATGTCTCGAAAGGCATCGTAATATTTTGTTTCTGTATAAATATAGTCCCCTTGGCTATAGGTCCTTACCTTTGTGCCGACAGCTTGAACCTGAACCTTGCTATTTAAATCGTAAAGCCAAAATGGTACATAAATTCCAGTGATGCTCTTGATTCTGTCTGCGCTCATAAAGCCCTTTGGTGTCAGAAGGCCCTTGCCGCACCATTTTTGAAAAGCCGCGATCGCTGCCTCTTTACTTATTGTAAAAGGGATGACTTTGGCGGGAGCAAGGTTGCCTGACAATCGGTCTGCAATGACCACACCAGCTCCGCAGAAACTGCAGCTTGTTGCCGTGGTCTCTTTTTCCGTCATTAAGACTGCACCACAGTTTTCACACTGATATTCCTTTACCTCATCTTCTGTGAATGTTGCGGTAATTAACTGTTCAGGATGCTCTTCAATATTTTCTTTTAGGCCACAGCTTTGACATGACAAATTGCCAGAATCTGCATCAAAATTCATATCGCTTCCGCAGCTGGGACATTTGTAATGAAGGATCATCTGAAATTCACCTCTTTCCTCATTGCTTCATGCATTTCTTGCACAGAATTTCAAAGCTGTAGCGAGTATGCTACAGCTTTGTGGACGATGACTAATTATTATTCTTTAATCTCATCTTTAATGCTTCAAGCTCATTATCAACACTTGCACTCTGCTGGTCGTATTTGGCTGTAAGGTCTTCAATGTCATCCTTCGCTCCTGCATTAAGCTCTGCCATTGCATTTGCTTCATCGAGTGCCCGGTTCACTTTATCTTCCATTCTCCCAAATGCGGAAATGGAACCGCCTGTGCGAGCAGCAGAATCTCCAAGCTTGTTGATTCTCTCTTGAGTTTTTGCGACGGACCATTTTGCTTTTAGCATATTCCTGCGTGCTTCCAATTCGCCGATGTCAGAAACCAATTTATCATGCATCTGCTTCATCTGCAGGGAATTGGTCCTTGCCAGTTGATAAGAAGCTTCAAGCTCATTGAATTGGGAATCAAGTGAACCTTTTCTTTCCAGGAACTTTCTGGCATCATCTTCATTTCCTGCTTCCAATGCTTTAATCGCATACCTTTCCATTTTCTCCATATCGTCTTTGCATGCATCCCACTCTCTCTTGGAACGTTGCTCCTGGGCCATGACGGATGCGGTTTCCGCTTTTACTTTTCCTAAATCACTGTTGAGGTTCCGTAAATATTGATCAATCATTTTCTCAGGGTTCTCCGCCTTATCCAACAAAGCGTTGATGTTGCTTGACATAATATCTCTGAATCTCGCGATAATACTCATACATACATTCCTCCTTTTAGGTTAAGCAAACAAAATAAGAAACTCTTTAGTAGTTTATACTGGATACAAGGTGTAAAGGTTTCATTTTTTCTTGAAAATTTACGGAAGAGCTGAATTTACACTTCCATCGAGTAACTTCGATTGTACATTTCCTCTAATTATTTGTATGATTCTAATAGGATAAGTTTACATAAGGTTAGGTGATAAGGATGAACAAAAAACAGATCGTGAAATGGCTGGAGACGATCGCGACATATATGGAATTAAAAGGGGAGAACGGCTTTAAGGTTTCCGCCTTCAGGAAAGCCGCGCTGGCCCTTGAAAACGATGAAAGAAGCCTGAGTCAGATTGATGACTTCACAAAAATAAGTGGGATTGGCAAAGGAACGGCAGCTGTCATTCACGAGATTATGGAAACAGGCAAGTCCTCCGTTTTAGAGGAGCTGCAGCAGGAAGTGCCAGAGGGATTGGTTCCTTTGTTAAAGCTGCCGGGACTTGGCGGCAAAAAAATAGCGAAACTTTATCAAGAGCTTGACGTAGTAGATATCACAAGCCTGAAAGAAGTTTGTGAAGCGGGAAAGGTCCAGGCGCTAGCGGGATTCGGTAAAAAAACGGAAGAGAAAATCCTGGCTGCCATCGAGGAAGTCGGCAAACGCCCTGACCGATTGCCGATCTCCTTTATGACAGTAATTGCCGAGCAAATTGAACAATTCCTTTCAACGGTGGATGGAATAGAAGAATATTCTCGTGCAGGTAGCCTTCGCAGATATAGAGAGACCATCAAGGATCTTGATTTCATCATCTCCACGACCGAACCGGGGAAAGTCCGTGATCAGTTAGTGAAGATGGACAGAGTTATAGAAATTATCGCCAATGGTGATACGAAAGTATCCATCATTCTAAAATATGATTATGATGTATCTGTGGATTTCCGCATGATAGAACCACAGAGTTTTCCTACGACCCTTCATCATTTCACCGGCTCAAAAGATCATAATGTCCGCATGAGACAGCTCGCTAAAGAGCGTGGAGAGAAAATCAGTGAGTATGGTGTGGAGGATGTAGAAACTGGAGAAATCAAACATTTTGGTTCAGAAGAAGCATTCTTCGAACATTTTAATCTGCCATTTATTCCACCTGAAGTCAGAGAGGATGGAGCGGAAGTGGATTATGTGTTAGAAAACGGAGAAACCCCTTTGGTTTCATTAAATGATATCCGCGGCGACCTCCATATGCACTCCACATGGAGCGATGGTGCCCATACGATAGAAGAGATGATTGAAGCCAACCGTGCAAAAGGGTATAAATATATGGCAATCACCGACCATTCTCAATATTTGAAGGTGGCGAACGGTCTGACGCCTGTACGCCTAAGACAACAAAAGGAAGTAATCAAGCAGTTAAATGAAAAGTACGACGATATCACCATCTTGTCTGGTGTGGAGATGGACATTCTCCCAGACGGTTCCCTTGATTATGATGACGAGCTGATGGAGGAGATGGATATTGTCATTGCTTCCATTCACTCAAGCTTTTCACAAAAAAGGGAAGTCATCATGGATCGCTTAAAGACAGCGCTTGAGAATCATCATGTGGATATCATCGCCCATCCGACAGGACGCCTGATCGGTCGCAGGGAAGGGTATGATGTGGATGTGGAAATGTTGATTCAACTTGCCAAAGAAACAAATACGGCACTTGAGCTAAATGCGAACCCTAATAGATTAGATCTTGCCAGCCATTATGTGCGTCTTGCCCAGGATGCAGGGGTGAAGCTTGTCATCAATACAGATGCACATAGCATGGATATGCTTGACCATATGGAAATTGGTGTGGCGACTGCAAGAAAAGGCTGGATCAAAAAAGAAAATGTCATCAATACATGGTCACTTGAAGAATTAAAGAAGTTTTTAACACGACACCATACGTAAGCAAGTAAAGAAGGGAGTTATGGGTACGTGCAACCGAGAGTTTTAAAGGTATTGGAATTTAATAAAGTAAAAGATAAATTGGCTACATTTGCAGCATCGTCTTTAGGGAAAGAAAAGGTTTCCCAGCTGACTCCGGCAACCAATTATGAAGAGGTAGTGGAGCGGCAATTGCAAACAGATGAGGCAGCAACCATCCTTAGGTTAAAAGGAGAGGTTCCACTTGGTGGCATCACAGATATCCGAGCACATGTGAAGCGTGCAGAGATCGGCGGGACATTGAACACCGACGAACTATTGGATATTGCTGGAACCATTTATGCGGCACGTAAGCTAGACCGTTTTGTGGAAGCTGTATTGGAAGAGGAAATTTCCATCCCGATCATGAAGAATTACATGGATCAATTGATCATCTATCCGGAACTTGAGCGTAATATCAAGAACTGTATCGATGAATACGGGGAAGTATTGGATGGGGCTAGTGATAAGTTAAGAGGGATTCGCCAGCAATTAAGATCTACGGAATCACGGGTCCGAGAAAAATTAGAAAACATGATCCGTTCCTCCAATGCGCAGAAGATGCTTTCTGATGCTATCATCACCATCCGTAATGAGCGTTATGTCATTCCGGTGAAGCAAGAATATCGCAGTGCATATGGTGGAATTGTCCATGACCAATCTTCTTCAGGTGCGACATTGTTCATTGAGCCCCAGCAAGTAGTGGACCTGAACAATGTCCTTCAGGAAGCAAAGGTAAAAGAAAAGCTCGAAATTGACCGTATACTGGCTGAACTGTCAGGGGAAGTGGCGGAAGTAGCCCGTGACCTTCTTGGAAACATTGTAATTTTGGCGGAAATTGATTTCATGTTCGCAAAGGCGAAATATGGAAAATCAATACGGGGAACCAAGCCGGAAATCAATGATGAGAAATACGTGAAATTAGTGCAAGCAAGACACCCCCTCATTGCAGAAGATGAAGTGGTCCCAAACACAATTGAGCTTGGGAAGGACTACACATCCATTGTCATAACCGGACCAAATACAGGTGGTAAAACGGTTACGCTTAAAACATTGGGACTGTTAACCATCATGGCACAATCCGGTTTGCATGTACCAGCTCAGGACGGATCGGAAGTTGGGGTATTTTCTGCAGTTTATGCAGATATCGGCGATGAACAATCCATTGAGCAAAGTTTAAGTACTTTTTCTTCCCATATGGTGAATATTGTGGATATCCTGAAGAAAGTGGATCACAATAGCCTTGTTCTTTTTGATGAGCTGGGTGCAGGAACAGATCCGCAAGAAGGGGCAGCCTTAGCTATTTCCATCCTGGATGAAGTGTACCAAAGAGGGGCATGTGTCATTGCAACCACCCATTATCCTGAGCTGAAGGCTTATGGCTATAACCGTGAGGGTGTGGTGAATGCGAGTGTGGAATTTGATGTAGAGACCTTAAGTCCTACCTATAGATTACTGATAGGGGTTCCTGGAAGAAGTAACGCATTTGAGATATCCAAACGTTTGGGTTTGAGCATTGGTGTCATAGAACGTGCAAAAGAGTTTGTCAGTGAGGACAGCAACAAAGTCGAGAACATGATCGCTTCACTCGAGTCCTCTCAAAAAAGGGCCGAAGAGGAATGGAAAGAAGCGGAACAGCTAAGAAAAACTTCACAAAAGCTTCATGACGATCTTGAACAACAAATGCAGGAACTGAATGAGCAGCGCGACAAACTTTATGAAAAAGCGGCGGCAAAAGCGGAGAAGATGGTGGAAGATGCCAAGGAAGAAGCAGAGCAGGTAATCCGCGAATTGCGCAAAATGCGGATTGAACAGCATGCCAATGTTAAAGAGCATGAATTAATTGATGCTAAGAAACGTCTAGAAGGTGCCGTACCCAATGTGAAAAAGTCCGCTTCCACCAAAAAGCAGGAGGCGACCAATCACACCCTTGAGCAAGGGGACGAAGTTAAAATTCTAAGCCTTAATCAAAAAGGTCACTTGGTAGAAAAAACAGGGGACAAAGAGTGGCAGGTTCAGATCGGCATCATGAAAATGAAGGTGAAAACAAAGGACATACAATATGTCAGCCGTCCTAAACAGGTGGAAACCAAGCCTTTGGCAACAATCAAAGGGAAGGATTATCATGTTAGCATAGAGCTAGACCTTCGGGGTGAACGATTTGAAAACGCATTGATGCGGGTGGAGAAGTATTTGGATGATGCCACATTGGCGGGATACCACCGAGTATCCATCATCCATGGAAAAGGTACAGGAGCATTACGTGTCGGAGTACAAAATTACCTGAAAAATCATCGTTCTGTCAAAAATTATCGATTTGGTGAGGCGTCTGAAGGTGGCACTGGCGTTACCGTCGTCGAACTGAAGTAGGAAGGGAGCCAGCTATGTCCAGCTTTTGGGAAAATGAATTAGTCAGAACGGCTGCAAATTTCAGTGTGGTGGTTTTGTGTCTTGTTTTATTTCTGGCAATCTTTGAATTAGTGACAAAATATAAGAATATGGAAGAAATAAAAAAAGGGAATCTTGCCGTCGCGATGGCCACTGGAGGAAAGATATTGGGAATAGCGAATATCTTCCGCTACTCCATCAGTGACCATGACACATTGTTGACGATGATTGGATGGGGTGCGGCAGGATTTGTGCTATTGCTGTTTGCTTATTTCATCTTTGAATTTTTAACACCAAGCTTCAATATTGATGAAGAAATAAGAAAGGACAACAGGGCAGTGGGCTTTATTTCTTTTGTCATTTCTTTAGGCCTTTCATTCATAGTGGGAGCAAGTATCGGGTAAGGAGAAGGAAACTGTGGAAACTTTAGCGAAAGTACTAATAGGTTTGTGTGCGCTGTTTATTTTAATAGGTGTTATATATCTGTTTATTGCTTAGTAAATTAGTAGGAGGAAGAAAAGGCAAATATCGTTGCTTTTTCTTCCTTTTTTGTAATAATTTATGTTTAATTTTTTGCAAAAATCAAAAAAGTGTTATAATTTTTAATAGATAACTGATATACTATAACAAACAGATATGGGCCTTTTGTAGTAGTACAGGCCGATAAAGAGGAGGGAATGGAATGGAACAAGTTGTGAATAAGCCATGGCTTTCACTTTATCCAGATGAAATACCTCATGAGATCAACTTCGAAGAGCGCACATTGCAGTCATATTTAAAGCAAGCAGCTGAAGAATACCCGTCAAAAACGGCCATAAGCTTTCTTGGCAAGAAACTGACATTTGAAGAAGTATATGATCAATCTTTAAAACTTGCAAACTACTTAAAAGGACTAGGTATCGAAAAGGGTGACAGGGTTTCCATCATGTTGCCGAACTGTCCTCAGGCGGTCATCAGCTATTATGGAGTCCTGTTTGCTGGCGGCATAGTCGTGCAAACGAACCCGCTCTATATGGAACGTGAACTAGAATATCAGGTGAATGATTCCGGTTCGGAGATCATCATCACATTAGATATTCTTTATCCAAGAGTATCAAAAGTGAAAGCGCTGACAAAACTGAAACATGTCATTGTCACGGGAATAAAGGACTATCTTCCGTTTCCAAAAAACATGCTGTATCCATTTGTACAAAAGAAGCAATATGGAATTGTCGTGAAGGTGGAACATAGTGGAGAGAATCACTTGTTTACGGAAATCATCAAACAATCAGAAGCACAAACAATTGATGTTCCGATTGATCCGAAAGAAGATCTTGCATTGCTTCAATATACAGGAGGCACAACAGGTTTCCCTAAAGGTGTCATGCTTACACATATGAATCTAGTTTCTAATACAATGATGTGTGTGAAATGGATGTATCGTTGTGAAAGGGCAAAGGAGAAAGTCATCGGCATTATTCCATTTTTCCACGTTTATGGCATGACAGCCGTTATGAACCTTTCCATCATGCAGGCATTCGAAATGGTACTTTTGCCAAAATTCGACCCAGAAACCACCTTGAAAACCATCCAAAAAGAGAAGCCGACGCTTTTCCCTGGAGCCCCTACCATTTATATCGCACTCTTGAATCATCCTGATATTGAAAAATTTGATTTATCCTCTGTCGATTCTTGTATCAGCGGGTCGGCAGCTTTACCGGTCGAAGTACAAGAGCAGTTTGAACGAGTAACAGGTGGAAAGCTGGTGGAAGGATATGGGCTTTCAGAAACATCACCTGTGACCCATGCCAATTTTCTGTGGGATGAAAGGGTCTCTGGAAGCATCGGCATCCCATGGCCCAACACAGAATCTATCATCCTCTCCATGGAAAACGGAGAGATGGCCCCAACTGGCGAGATAGGTGAAATTGCCGTAAAAGGACCCCAAGTCATGAAGGGTTACTGGAACAGGAAGGAAGAAACCGAGGCAGTGCTGAAAGATGGTTGGCTTTTGACAGGCGACCTAGGATATATGGACGAACGGGGTTACTTTTATGTGGTGGACCGTAAGAAGGACATGATCATTGCAGGCGGTTTCAACATCTACCCAAGAGAGATAGAAGAAGTGCTATATGAGCATGAACAAATACAGGAAGTGGTTGTCGCCGGGGTTCCCGATGCATATCGTGGAGAGACGGTAAAGGCATATATTGTGAAGAAGGCCGGGGCAACTTTGACTGAAGAAGAGCTGGATGCATTTGCACGCAAGCATCTCGCTGCCTATAAGGTACCAAGGCTTTATGAATTCAGAGAAGAACTTCCAAAGACAGCAGTCGGAAAAATCCTGAGAAGAGCACTTGTGGATGAAGAAAAACAGAAGATTGCGAAGTAATATAGATCGAAGGGAGAGGGATGATACCCTCTCTCAGTGTGTAGACAAAGCTTAAAATAATGAAATTCCTTAGTTGATCGTAGTGGAAGGCGCGTAGACTCCCGCGGGAGAAAGGGACAGGTAAGACCCACTAGCTTTGCATGAGTTCCTTTATATGTAAAATTATCCATATTATTTCTAGACAAATACAAAAAAAGCTCCTATTGTAGGTATGTTGGATGTTTGTTCCCATAAACAATCCACCTACAAAGGAGCACAAAAGCAATATTATGATAGCTCATAAATCAGTTATAAGTCAATGTTTATCTTTATTACCTACAGAAGATTTAGCTTGTCCCCTCCTAAATTATGAGATGAAAAAGCTATCTGTAGAACAATTGGTAAAGCTTTTTATCACAGCTCAATTAGATCATTGGGAATCATATCCGGAATTTGATATCAAAATGCGTGCGTATTCCGATCTCATGAAAGATATTGGAATTGAGAGTATCAGTAGTTCTCAATTAAGCCGAAGAATCAATGATTTAGACACATCCATCTTACAAAAC
>LQXN01000054.1 GCA_001648575.1 Sutcliffiella horikoshii DSM 8719
TGCCAAAAAGTATTTAAAGTAAAGATAACCACAGACCTTAGAAAATACACCGCACCTGCGCGTGGGTCGAAGACCTGGAAGAACATCTTTAAACGGCGAACTGCAGTGGAACGGGTTAATGCATACCTAAAGAATTTTATCAGCTAAACAATGTTCGTTATCGCACCGGAAAGCGTGCCAAAGTTCATTTTGATCTCGTAACGTTAGTTTATAACGCTGCAAAATTAGCGGCCGATCGTATTAATGCCTTATTAAATAGCCAGCAAGCTGTATAAAACCAAAAAAGTATAAGGAATCATAATTCTGTATGTCTATGATTTTTTTAAAAGAGCAATTATGAAATTGATTCGTTTGTTTAATAATTTCTATATTAAAAATATTTTTGTTCATTTCGTTGCTCTTTCCCACAAAAACTTAATAACAGGTTGATAGCCATAACGTATAAAAAACACATGCCCTTCAGGTTAAGAGCATGTGCAGACAAAGATTAGAGCCACTCCAAAAACTCCAACCTGTTTCCGAATGGATCACCCACGTAAATTCTATTTGCACCAGGGAGATTGTCATCGACCGTGTAATCCACTCCATGTGACTTCAAATGTTTTTTCAGCTCTTCAATCTCCCGAACCTCAAAGGCAGGATGCGCTTTTTTTGCCGGCGAAAAGGGCTCTTCAACCCCTAGGTGAAGATGTACGGCCCCTAAAGTAAACCACGCACCGCCCCTTTTTCTAAGCGGCTCGGGCTTTTCCACTTCTTCAAAGCCTAAAGTGTCCCTATAGAACCCTCGTGCTTTCTCCTCAAGATCCTTCGGCATGGCAAGTTGAACATGGTCAATTTTATTAATGGTAAATGACATGTGTATCCCTCCTGGTTTGTTAGAATATACTTCCATCTTACTCAAGTGGGACCATAATAGAAATGACTGTTATTTTATGAATTCCTATAAGCTTATCTTATTAGGGCGTTGAAGCTAATTTATTCCTCATGGTCTTCTAGTTTTACAAAGCGAACGGATAAATAAAACGTTCCGAGCGCCGTAAGGACTCCTGCACCAAACAAGATGCTTCCTATGATCACAAAATTATTGGTGTGGGTTTCGACCCTCCTTTCATAGTTGCTTGTGTCTACCATGCCGCCAACGGTTTCCAACCAGGAATCCCCTATCGCCGTCCCGAATGTTACACTTAAAAACATTAATCCCAAGCCGACTATTACTAGAAGTGTGATGATGACTTTTAATTGTTTGATATGTTCGTAAGTCATACATTTACCCCTCCCTTCATATGAATCCCATTTAGTAGGTCTACGAAGCAGCTAACAAAAAGTTCCCAAATTTTAAAGGTGGCGCCATATGTGCACCACCTTTGATCTTTATTCTTGTTGTCTACGGGCTAGAATCTTTGTCTTCCATTCCTCTAACATCTTTTTGCAGACACGTACTTCTCGGAATGTTTGGGCTTGAGCAATATGTTGCTTTAATTGATAGAGTTCCAATAATTCTTCCTTTGTCAAATCACTGCCTCGAATAGGGAAAGGGATTAAGTCACCCACCTGTATCACCTCAAAACAGTTTATGCCGGTAGTGTGGCAGGAGTGTGCTATCACACTATTAGATTAATCATAGATCTCCTTCCATTTCATCATGACTTCTTGACACCTTTTGGGATAACTAAAGCTTTCCCTCTTATAAAACCGCTGCTCTCCCAGTGAAAATTCAAATCGCTCCCCACATATCCATACAATAAAAATGAGCCGGTTTGTCCGGCTCACCCAATTTTCTTATATATTCTCCTGTTTCAATCCATCAATAATGTTCTCTTTTCTGACTTTGGAGATGGAATATAGCATGGCCGAGCTGACGATGATGAAAATGGCCGCTATCACAAACAAGATATCAAGCCATGGCAGGCTAAACCCGTATTCGAATGTTTCATTTACAGAGCGATGTATTAAATACATGACACCGATACTGATAGGCAAACCAATCATGAGGGAATTGACTCCATAAAAGATGCTTTCGTAATTGATCATTTTGTTAAAGCCTTTCGGGGTCATCCCGACAGACTTCAGCATCGCAAATTCTCTCTTTCGTAAGGAAATGCCGGTGGAAATCGTATTAAAGATATTGGCAATGGATATCAAAGAAATCAATGCAATGAATCCATAGGTGAATACCGATAAGAACATGATCATTTGTTGTTCCCGCTCTCTGTTTTGAAAGACGTTATATATATACATGGAAGAGGGGACGACTTCTTCGAGTGCTTCCTGGGTCTTCATTGGATCACTGCTATTCATGTAAAGGTAGGATTGCACCTCATTACGTGCCTTGTCATGGAGGATAGCATCAAAGGTTTCCATTGGTACCACTATATCCAAGCCGCCAATCCTTGCTGTATTAGTTCCCATTGGGAGCTCATCTGTCAGTGCACCGACTTCAATTTCCGCAAGCTTGGTATGCTCGTTTGTTTCATAATCGGGAAATTGAAGGTCGAATCTCTCACCTGATTTGGTGTTGATCGATTTTGTTTCCACAAACTTGGATGCTTCGTAATCCTGGAAAGATATTTTTTCAATAATGATGGCCTTCGGGTCTTCTAAATCCTGGTAGGTTTTTGCATCCGTCCCGACTTTATCGGCATACTCCTGAAAACTGCTTTCACTTAACCCATATACATTCACGTAATATGGATATTTGCCATCTTGAAGTTCAATATTTTCTTTTTCGATAACCGCGATTAACTCTTTAGTAAATTTATCTTCCTCTATTAATGATGTTAACTGAACCGTCTTTTGGAGACTATAACCCGTTACACCTTCTGTATGAACCAAGGACTCAAGGTCGGAAATATCTCCATTGCTTCCTGAAACTAAAATATCAAAATCGGTTCCAGCCTGGGACATTTCCACAGACCTGCTCAAATTATTCGTGAAAAACGATACAGATAAGAAAAGGATGATACTGATGACGAGTGAAAAGAGTGTTGCATAGTATCTTTTTTTGTTCCTTTTTACATTCTTCAATCCGATTTCCGCTTCCAGGCCGAATATTTTTCTGACCAGTTTGGAGGTTTTGACGCCTTTACCTGTCAGCTTAAAATCCTGAGTCTGGCGGATTGCATCAATGGCTGAGACCTTGGATGCTTTTCGGGCAGGCATATAGGTGGAAACAAAAATCGTAGCACTTGAAATCAAGCAGGCAACCAGGACGGAAGCCGGTGTGACCACTAGCTCAAGATTTACATCTGTTCCCAAAGCACCAGCCAAATAACTGTTGATGAATAGAAAGGTGACTGCTATACCGCCAATCCCAGCTAAGACACCGATCGGGATACTGATCAACCCAATTACTGCACCTTCAAAAAAGACCGAATTTCGTTTTTGCTTTTTGGTTGCCCCCACACTTGAAAGCATACCCAAATGTCTCGCCCGTTCGGAAACACTGATTGCAAAAGCATTATAAATCAGCGATACCGAACCAATCACGATGACTACCATGATGATGCCTACCAATGAATACATGGTCGTATGGAGATTATCATTATCTGTGATGCCATGATAGCGGAGCAGTTCATCATTGAAACCCACCCCGACAATATCATTTTGTTGTGCCAGTTGTTCCGCTTGCTTGAAAATGGAGCGATTCAAGTCCTTCACCACCACAACCGCATCAACATCCACTTCTTGAGTCATTTTTTCCTGATCGATATAGTTGATCACCGTGTATCCAGGTGCCCACGGAAACTCCCAAGATGGCCTTTCGATTGTTCCCACTACGGTGAATATTTCTGTGGTATGGATCTCCAGCTTTTCACGAACTCCCTCTTCCCCTCTTTGAATGGAATAGTTCTGTAACAGAGGGGCTGGTTCACCTTCCACCACGCGATTGCCAATTTCAACGGTCAATTCTGAGCCGATTTCATAGGTAATCCCTGCGTCTTTAGCAATATGATCAGAAACGACCACTTCATTTGCTGCTTTAGGAAGGCGGCCACTGCTCAACTCGATAGGAAATTGTTCCAAGCCTTCTGTATTATAGCCTTTGAAGAAAAGATAAGGTTTATCTTCTAGCACGCTTCCCTCCAACGTTGCATATCCCATGTCGCTTGAAAGAATCAGATTTTCTGTGTTCTCATCCTCTTCGATGGCTTTTATTTGATCACTGGTGACACTCTTATATTGAACATGCCACTCGCCATTTTCTGCGATGGTTTGTCTTTTCAAAAGATCTAGAAAAGAGACCCCAAGCGTGGCGACAGCCATCACCATCGCGACCGAGATGATGACCCCGATGATGGTGACCATCGTCCTTCTCTTATTTTTCTTCAGATGCCTTATAGTCAGTTTGTTGATGATGTTCATGGACGAATCACCTCATCCCGGGACACTTTTCCATCATTGATTTCAATGACACGATCAGCCTGCAGGGCAATCCTTTCATCATGGGTGATGACGATAAGAGTTTGGTTATAGGTTTTATTGAACATTTTCAATAGCTCCATGATCTCGCCGCTATTTTTACTATCAAGATTCCCTGTTGGTTCATCTGCCAGAATGATTGCCGGATTGCTGATGAGCGCCCTGCCGATGGATACACGTTGCTGTTGTCCCCCGGAAAGCTGATTTGGCAAGTGATTCAGACGATGGTCCAATCCAAGCGTGGACGCAATATCACTGAATTGTTTCTGGTCCACTTTGTGTTCATCCAACAGTAATGGCAATGTCATGTTCTCTTCCACTGTCAAGATCGGGATCAGATTATAAAACTGATAGATCAATCCGATCTGCCTGCGTCTGAAGATCGCAAGCTGCGTTTCATTCAATTGATAGATATCGGTGTTATCGACAAGCACCTTCCCACTTGATGGTCTGTCCACTCCCCCGAGTAAATGAAGAAGCGTTGATTTACCAGATCCTGATGGACCGATGATTGCGACAAACTCTCCTTTTTTTACCGAAAATGATACATCATCCAATGCCTTTACCGCTGTATCTCCCTTACCATAAACCTTAGACAGATTTTTTATTTGTAAAATGCTCATTGCATTCCCTCCATATTTTTAATTGTAGCCTCAGTATATCTGCCTAAGATGACTTTAAAGTGACTTCCATTATGACAATTTAGTCACTTAAGGGGACAGGTTCATGTCCCACCGGACGAACCTATCCCCTTATTGTCAGG
Organism: Sutcliffiella horikoshii DSM 8719; assembly: GCA_001648575.1. Classification (GTDB taxonomy): domain Bacteria; phylum Bacillota; class Bacilli; order Bacillales; family Bacillaceae_I; genus Sutcliffiella_A; species Sutcliffiella_A horikoshii. The sequence goes on from LQXN01000054.1 coordinate 5,183, forward strand.
TACGAGCCTTGTTATAAAACTTAATATGGAATGCGGTCCCTTTGCCTTGTTCACTTCTGACCTCTATATCCCCTTGCTGGCCGGTGATGATGCTATATGCCATGGCAAGCCCAATGCCAACGCTGTCTTCACCTGCATTTTTCCCTTTATAAAAACGCCTGAAAATATAAGGGAGGTCTTCCTTGGGAATTCCATGCCCATTATCTTTTACTTGTATCTCTGTATAGAGCGGATTCTCTGAAAATGAAATGGAAACTTGGCCGCCTTCAGAAGTATGTTCCACACAGTTTTTTAAAATATTGATCAATGCCTCCGCTGTCCAGTGGGTATCCCCAGTAAAAGTGACAGACTCGTCCCCTTCCACCAACAAAGTCTGCTCCTTTATATCCATCGGAATCAACACCGGCTGCACAGCCCTTTCGATAAGGTCCCTGACTGAAACTTTGTCTTTTTTAAAGCTGACAGTACCTGCATCAATTTTTGATAATTTTAGTAGAGAAGATACAAGCCACTCGATTCTCTCCAATTGAACACGGATGTTCTGGGTGAATTCGGCCCGCTTCGATTCATCCAGTTGATTTCCGCTGAGCAGGTCCGCCATGACCATCATCGAGGTAAGCGGGGTTTTCAATTGATGGGAGATATCTGAAATCGCATTCGTCAATTTGACTTTATCCTCTTCCAAGTAGGAGCTCTGCTCGGAAAGCATCAAAGTGACTTTATAAATATCGCTTTTTAGAATACTCAGTTCGCCCTCATGATTGTCGCGGACATCCAAATTATAATCGCCATTGCTGATCTGCCGTAAATACCCAGACAGTTTTTCAATTTCCCTGTATCTCCACTTGGTGAAACCCACACTGCAAGCAATAAGCAGTACGGTTGTAATCAGAACAAACATCGCTGCAGATATGGACAAGAAGTAAGCCGCTGCCCAGCTGAGTACAATGCCGATCAAAATCATGACGATAAGGTATAATCGGATTTCTCTGTTTCGCCACATATCACTGTCCCGCCTTGTAGCCCATGCCACGCACGGTTCTGATAATCACGGGATTCTGAGGGTTGTCCTCCAACTTTTCCCGCAAACGCTTGATGTAAACGGTCAGCGTATTGTCGTTGACAAAATCCCCTGCCACATCCCATATCCGATCAAGAAGTTGAGCTCTTGTCAGCACCTGCCCGATATGGTTGGCAAAGATCATCAATAACCTGTACTCCAATGCAGTAAGCAGGACCTCTTCCCCGTTTTTGAATACTTTGCCTTCCAATGTATTGATGCGGATATTTTCAATATCTATGTAGTTTTTTGCCTGTTCAGGCTGCTTATGGTAGCGCCGTAAGACCGACTTGATGCGGGAAAGGAGCTCACGGACCCTGAACGGCTTCGTAATATAATCGTCCGCTCCCATATCAAGACCCATCACCACATTTACCTCATCATCAAGGGCCGTTAGAAAAATAACCGGTTTGTCCTGGAGCTTTTTCACCTGGCCGCAAAGGTCATAGCCGCTTCCATCAGGCAAAGACAAATCAAATAAGCATAAATCTATCCTATCAAGACTATTGCCAATCGCCGACTCAGCCGATTTGACATCATGGCAAAGAATCGTCTCATACCCCTCCTGGCGAAGCGAATACTCCAACCCAGCAGCAATCGTCCTATCGTCCTCCACTAATAAAACTCTCATTTCAAACACCCTAACCGTAGCCTTTTCTTCTATCATATTTTAACTCTTGCTTCGCGTCAAAAATCGCTTTAACACAACAAAGTGTTTTTTGTCACTAAGCAAGGAAGTATTTTTGCAATATAGTCCGCAGAAATAGTCGATATTTCCCGGGACATTAAAAAAAGCTTTAAATCAATATTTGTATTTTCTTTAATCAAACGTTTGTTTGAAAAGAATTACTTAAATATAGTTTTCTGTAGAAGTTGGACTTTTCGTGATTTATTGATAGAACACGGCTCGATTCTCAATCCCCCCTCTTATTCTACCTCTTCTATTTCCACCTCTAATCTATACTCTTCCGCTAATTCAGTGAACATGGTTTCATGCTCTTCAAATATGGCTATATATTCTTCGTAGAGCAGGTCTCCTTTTTCCAACAAGCTTTCGTCTCCATCATAATATCCTTCTGCATAGGCGGAATAGGCTTCTAAGAGTTTCTTATGGGCCGCAATCAATTTATCATGGGATGGTTGCAACTCTTCCATCGTAAGCTCTATCGCCTCTGTATCTACAACCACTTTTTCAAGTGCAGGAATGGTCTTCTCTGTTAAAAATGTGTGAGCACGATCCAAATCCTCTTCTCCAAAAACAAATTCATCTGCTGCAATTTCCGCCTCCGCTCCAGATTGGATGACTGGATTGCTTTCCTCAATGTAAGCGATGATCTCATCTTGCGCCTCAGCCTGTCCATTCATTTTGTCAACAATTTGGCTGCAAGCGGTCAACGCATTTACTACTAACAATAAACTTACAACTAACAGAATTCTTCTTAATATGTTCATTTCTTCCATCTCCTTCCTTTCTTATCTTAGCAGGGATGCTTTCTAAGATATAGCCTTTTTTCTTTAGTCTATGAATTTACTCAACTTGGAGATTTTAGAGGCGCTTTGGGGGCAGTGAAGGAGCTTTGAAGGTATATTATTCCCAATTGAAAGAAGAGCCGGAATCCTTCTCCCCATCAGGACTCTGGCTCTTCTTTTACTTAAAAACGGATCATGTATCCTGCACCTGTATGATTATTTCTAAATAGGAAACCAAACCCCTGAGTATTCTCAGGTACTTTAAACTCAATGATTGCACGGACTTTCCCATTTTTGTTTCCCCATAATATTTGTTTCTCATCAAAGCCTTGTGATTCAAGTAATCTAGTTTCGACCGGCCAGTACCTCTCCCCTTCCGCATGAAGGGTGAAGTCATGTTTTAACGACATTCCATATAACGTATGTTCCTCAAGTATCTCAAATGTAAATTCTATTGCAATATTTTTCATCCCCGGTTCTTGAGGTGCTTCACTAACAACCTCTTTTGCGGAGTAATCTAGAAGTTTTTTCATGGATGTATCAAGTGAGGATTGTGACGAATCAAATTCCAAGGTGTACTCTACTTGTGTTTCAATTACAGGTTCTTTTTTTGAAGGAACTGCTTCAGGATTTTTATCAGTTAAATCGTCCCTTTCCAAAACACTCCCGGTGGTATAATCTTCATTCGGGATGATTTCCGCGCTGGACTCTGCTAATTTCAAATTGGATGCGACATTTACCACCATGAATGAGAAAGTTACCACTAGGAGAGAGATACTCGCAACTATGGTCCACCTCATCCGTTTTTCTGTTACTTTGCGATTTGTAAGAATTCCGGCCATTCCATGGTTAGGGACGATTCTTACTCCCTTTTCTGCGGGAAGCAGGGTCCCCATTATCCCAATCACTACCGGAATCAATCCAGTCGCAACTATAAATCCTATTTCTTCTGTCGGAAACCCGCCATAGAAGACAAATATCAGATAAATGGATAAAGATATTCCAATACATGCTGCAAACAAACCACTGAACATACCTTCCGCTAAAATCAGCTTACGAATACTCCACCTCTTCCATCCGATAGCTTGTAGTAAAGATATCTCCTCTTGCCTTTCAGATACATTTTGCCACATGATTTCGGATGTTGTTAGAATGGCGATGATCAAGGCAATGATGATTGCAGCATAATGGGATGGGCCAATTTCCAATGCTGCATATTCACCTAATAAAGAGGTGTACATGATGCCTTTCAGCCGGAAAGTGATATACAAGAAAAACGCCAAGAGGGCAGTTGGCAAACCGATCGAAATGACGGAAAGGATGCTCCTCTTCCACTTACCAATAAAATGGTTGAATGCCATCCGATAGATGCCTCTTGCTTGAAACAGACGTTTACCTTGAATGGATATTTCTCCTTGGCGCATTGCCTCATACGGTGATATTTTCTGAGAAAGCATCATCGGAATAATCGAACCGATCATATAGATGATAAATCCGATTAGTCCCGTGATAATAAAACGGTATAGTGGAATGGTTGAATCATTTGAAAGATAAATAATCCCCAACATGATCCATGATATAACAGCAACAAACAAACCAATTATGACAGCTTCTAAGAACAATAACCGCTTTAGCTGACCTGGCCGCCAGCCAATGGAAAGCAAAACAGCAAATTCCTTTCGCCTTGCTAGAAGGTTTACAATTCCAGAAGACCATACATACACAATGGCTACCGCTATCACACTGGAAAGAACGCCAGCATAACCAACTTTGGTTTCTCGGAAGATAGAAATGGAGGAGCCTATGTTCACCCATGGTTGTTGAATCCAACCAATCTCCTCTTCCCCATTTATTCCAGGGATGTAAGTTAAGGCAAGCTGCGGAGATGATCCCATTGTGATATCTGTTATCAAACCTGTTTTCTCTTCAATTTCTGCTGCTATTTTATTTAAGGTTTCCTGGCTTGTTACACTTAAATCGGAAACACCAGCCACTTTGATACGAATAGAGGAAATGGGTTTATCTCCGAGTAATTTTTCTGCAGCCTCAATGGTCGTCAGCATTCCAGGTGGATTGGATAAAAAACTATAAGGGTCACCGTCAGGCTTTAATTGTTTGGGAGGATTCATTGGATTGCCAGCAGAGTCTATCACAAATTCCGCGGTTGCCGGACGATAGGTCTCCATAGGAAGTTCATTCATTGGATCCATGGAAATAGCGAGATTGCTAGCATCGTAAAATCCAATCCAATTTGGTTTAATCTTTGGTAAATCCAAAAACTCCTCTGCCATAACTTTAGGTTCTCTATAAGATTCTAAATTTCGATAAACTCCAACTGCATCCTCTCCATTTACAATTGGTGCAACCTGATAGGAATATGGCCAGCGGTCGATAGAAGGACTAGTAATTTCCTGATACTCAATTGGTGTTGGCTTGAATACGATGCCAGAAAGTGTAGTATTTTTCGCGGCTTCATTGTGGAGTTCCCCTGTTACCCAATCCACCCCGGTCATGTTACGGACAAATTCACGGAATACCTCTTCGGCCGTGATGGTGAAAGAATGTTTCTCTTTTCCCTCCACCGTATCCAAATATTCTTCCCCGCCCTGTTCCTTAACCGATTCCATCAACTTATCGGCATTTTCATTATTGATAGGAATATCCAGGCGTTCAAACTGAATAGTTTCTATTTTATCAACGAAGGCCTGACGGTTCACGATGATCGGGAATTCGTGGTACCCCTCACTATGATTAAACGTATACTCATCCGTATTTTTAAAATACCTACTTGTACCTAAATCCATGATAGCCCCATCCAATCCGACTAATTTCGCTTCTTGGTCAGGGTCAATTCCAGCCAGGAGCGCATGGGAGTAGACAGTTAAATCTTGGTATGGTGCTGCCACCCCATATTCTGGACCTTCTTTATGGATATCCCATACATTCATTGGAAAATAGTAATTATTCACAGTGGTATCTTGTTTAAAGCCGTTATCAATAGTGGTGGTAGTTTTCCTCCTGTATATTCCGTTTTCGTCAAGCTCCACCTTTCCAAAGTTCACATTATAGTCAGCATAACCAATCATCGCAATCGGAGCAGCAACTTCAATTCCTTCGATGTTCTTGATCATTTGGTATTGCTCTATGCTAATACCGCCACTTAAACCACTTAAGTAGTTGGGCACTAATAATTTTTTCTTCTCTGTCAGGCTTTTTGCCCCTTCCGGCCTGACAACAATATCATAGGAAGCAGACCACCGTTGCTGCAAAGTCTCCACTATTGTCCCTTTATTCGCATCTGACAATCCGATAAGGTAAGTAAGACCACCACTAATGATAAACGCCCCGATAACTAACAGCAGAAACCTTTCTTTTCTCCTCCACCAATTCTGCCAAATAAATCGGATCATCGGGAGATACCAACTTTATCCGAAATAACGGCCCCATCCTTCATGGTGATGATTCGATTCGCCTTCTCGGCAAGGTGCGGATCATGTGTTACAAATAAAACACCACAACCTTCTTCAGCATGTAAAACTCTTAACAAATCATATATTCTTTCTCCAGTCTCCGTATCAAGGTTTCCAGTAGGTTCATCCGCTAATAACCAGCTTGGTTTATGTACCAACGCCCTCGCAATTGCGACACGTTGCTGTTGACCTCCTGACAGTTGGGAAGGCAGTGAATGAAGCTTGTCTATCAGTCCTACTTGTTCTAGAACCTCTTTGGCGCGCTTTTCTTTATGGTATGGAACTTTTCGAGCAAATAGTGGAGTGAGGACATTTTCAAGGGAAGTTAAGGTAGGAAGTAGCTGGAACTGTTGAAAGATGAATCCTATTTCTTGGAAACGGAAGTCTGCGATAAAACTTTTTCGTTTCGATAAAATTTCTGCACCGTCATAAGAAATTTGACCTTCTGTTGGTTTATCCAACGTTCCTATTAAACTTAATAATGTTGATTTACCAGATCCAGAAGGACCAATAATAGCAGTGAACTCCCCCTTTTCAAATGTCAAATCAGTTTCTCTTAGTGCCACCGTTCTTGTTCCGTCCCCTTCAAACGATTTTTCTACACCTTTGCAAATTATCTTTCTAATCACCTACATTCCCCCTTCTCCAATTATCTATTTTTTCATCTTATCAATTTCTTTCTCTGCCAAAAGAAATGCTTTATTTTCATCTCTTTCATGGGCTAGGTTGTACATGATCGTGTATGTATCCCCCTCCATATGGAATGCTAGATTTAATATGTCTTCACCTATTTTTTTGTAGTAAATAATGACATCTCCATATTCCCTTTGGTTATAATCTTCATATTTTATTTCTGCTGGAATGACATTTATCGTTGCTACCCACACATTTTCATTTTGATGACTTGTCGTGTAGTATTCTTGAGTTTTATCACTGTTATAATTAAGTTGTTTTTGTTCTGTCATTGTCGGAATTATAGACAATGCCAGAATACCAACCAACAATGCGCTAGCGAGGGTTAAAATAAATGGGCGATACGAGGCTTTTTGTTTTCTTAAAGTATTAGCTACTCTATGTTTGGTCCGTTCTTTATTTTCCTGACTTCTATCCAATGCATCCAGACTAGAAAAGTCCTCATCGGCTATTGGGAAATCATTTTGCCTGTTTTTGTTCACCTTGTACCCCTCCCTTTTTTTGTTGAATTTCCAACTCTGTTTTTAACGCTTCCAATGCACGTAAAAGGGTTGATTTGACTTTACTTTTAGACCAACCTAAAGCTTCAGCCGTTTCATCAATGGAAAGCGATTGAATCTTCCTTAAAATGATGACTTCACGATAAGTAAGCTTCAATTTATTAATTGCTATATATAATTCACGAACGGTTTCTTCCTTTACCAAGAGTTCCTCAGGCATCTCTTTGGCTTCAAATCCATTATTCTTTGTCATAGAATAGAATCGGATTTTTTTCTTCCTCCGCCAATAATCATAAGTCACATTCCGTGCAATGGAGACGAGCCATGTATAATGACTGGCATTTCCCCTATAATTATTTAAGGCACTTTCCACCCTGACAAATGTATCATGTGTCAGATCCTCTGCCACTTCCTCACTTCCCACCATTAACAAAATGAATCGAAAAATCCTATCGCTATATTCCATATATAATGCTTCCCAAGTCATATACACACCTCCAGTTTGGGATATTCATACAATAGTCGAATGAAAATTTAAAAAGTTGCACTTATTTTATCACTTTTCAAAATCCACATGTAAAATATTCCAAAACAAAAGCAAAGAAAGTTTCCCAATATAGCACGCAGAAATAGTCGATGTACGGCATAACTGTATGAATTGCAGCAGGACAATATCAAAATTTCATTTAATCAAACGTTTGTTTTAAATTTACTACATAAATATAGTGTTTATATTCAAGCACTCTCTTATAGAAAAGCTGTTTTGTATACTTTGATGCTGTTTCGTTATATTACTTACTATCGTGCTCTTTCCCCTGTTTTGTTAAGAACACTGCTTGTAAATTTCTATAGAAAAAGACACATGGAAAATTCCATGCGTCTAAGTGTGTAGACAAAGATATACTCGAGTTATAAATTCCCTGTTGATCGAAGTGGAAGGAACGTAGACTCCAGCGGGACAATAAAGGGACAGGTAAGACCCCGCAACGGAGGAGGCCACTGAAAAACCCAATAACTAATCTTATTTTCAATTTCTAGCTGTTGATTGGAGCAATAGGTGAAGACTCCTGCGGGGGGATAGCGACATTCTTGAGACCCCGCAGGGCGTAGCCCGAGGAGGCTCAAGGTCGCCCCGCGGAAAGCGAAGCCGTTTGCGGAAATCAACAGCGGTTTGAAACAGATAACTAAAATATTCTACTTTTTCAATGGCCTCAGGCGGAGTGAGGAGGCTTACGGACCGCCCACTGGAAAGCGAAGTTCCTGCAGCGAAGATCAACCGTCCCATCAGATAACCTAACTAATTTATAGTTCGTCAACGGTCAGAGACACATGGAAAATTCCATGTGTCTCCTTTTAAACCTATATCACTCTTCTTCTCTTTCTCACAAACACCAAGCACCCTACTCCTATTAGCAGTAGAATAAACCCGATAACATATATGTCATATAGATTACTAGCTGTGTTCGGAAGCTTTTCTCCACTCTGGTTTTTCTTTCCGTCCCCTTTACCAGGCACTCCCGGGTTGTTCACTTTAACAGGTTCTGATGGTTTTCCAGGCTCTCCTGGTTTTGGGTCAACTGGATTCGGCTTACTTGGATCCGTCCCCGGTTTAGCCGGATTACTTGGTCCTCCAGGATCACCCGGTGTCCCCGGCCCACCCGGATTACCTGGATTACCCGGGTTACCCGGATTGCCAGGATTAGTCGGGTCTGGCGTCGATGGAACGTCCGTCGCCACACCTTTCGTAAAGGTCCAGATATCTGAAGTTGTTTGTCCAGTATGCTCATCTTCCACTACTACATACCACCAGTAGCGCTCATTTTCTTCAAGTCCTTCCCAGACCATTTCCGCTACACTTCCGCTCTCAACAGCCTCTTGGTTGCCGATTTCGACTTCTGTGTAGACATTCACTGCAAAATAGTCAGTTGCCACGCGCTTTTCTTTTGGCTGAAGGTCGAGCTCTAATATAAACTCGTCCTTGCCAGGGTAGTTTTCTGTATCATAATAATTATATTGATCTAAATATGGAGAATAGGTGTTCACGATGATTCGGTTATTATCCATATCAAAATGCAGCAGGCGCATGAAGCCTTGGCCACCTTCCGGACCTGCCTGATAGTCGGCAAGCATTTGATAGACGTGGCGGTCAGGTACTCCATCTCCATCATCATCCACTTCATCGATCAGTGTTTGAGCCTCATGATAATGACCACTCAACACAGCAATGACATTCTCATTTGGTAATACAACTTGTTCATACAGCTTGTCACCAAGCGGATGACGGACACCCGTCGCCTGCAAGTACTCGTGGAAACTTAAGATCGCCATTCGGTCTGGATGGGCAGCAAGCACCTCATTCATCCAGGCTATTCCCTCGTCTTCCACACCCCAGCCAAGATAGACCATAATATAGTCATTTCCATTGGCAGATATAAGGTCATAATGTCCGCGGTTATTTTCATAAGAACCGCCATAGTATGGCTTATCTTCAAAGCGGTCCGCACCGAAGTATTTGTAATACTCCGTGTAGTCATTGGTCTTATGGTCCACATCATGATTTCCTGCAAGCACGCCATATGGAATGTTTGATTCATCCAGGACACCCATAAAACGATCTGCATAGATCCATTGGTATTCCTGATTGGCCGTATTCACAAGGTCTCCTGTGTGGAATACGTATTTGATTTTCATTTCCTCTTTCTTTTCTGCGATCCAGTTCGTCTGTCTTTCAAAAATGTGAGGATAGCTCTCCGCATAATACTGCGTATCTGTCATCCAGACAAAGGTATAATCGTAATCCTCAGAAGAGGCCGGTATTTCATCTTGGACGAGCACGTTGATGTTTTGGTCTTTAACAAAGTCGGTTACAGCCACCTCACCCTGCAAACCAAAATCCTCTGTGCCGGCAATTTTGTAATCAACAATCTGCCATTTTTGAGTCGTGTGGTTCCATGCATACATGGTCACCTTTCTGCCCTCAAGAGAGTTCCCTTTCCATACAAGTTCGATCGTGTCCCCTTCTTGAATGGAAGAATCCACTGTCACATCAAAACGGTGGTACGGGAATTCAGTGGAGGAGTCGGTGATAAGGTATTCACCATCCTCTGTTGATACAAGAGCAATGTCCTCTTCTGTGAAAGCTTCCTCGCCATCTGGAACCATCGTTTGTGGCGGTTCTATCTCATTGCTGTTTTTAAAGCCCTTCATGCGATCATTTTGTGTTGCTTCATACTTGTACCCGCCGTAGAAAGTAACATCCAAGTCATCATCGGTCGGATCGGCTACTTTCACCTTCAATGTCGGGTCTCCATCGACAGGTGTTTGGGCATCGTCAGCCGGGGAGACAAGCTCTGGCTTAAACGGATTTTCATTTACGACTGAAAAATGCACGATCTTGATCGCTTCATTTCCAGCCTCATCCACTGCAACAACTTTTAACGAGTGCTCACCGGCAGAAAGCTTGGAAGAAGCCGTTTCATATGGCGTGGCAATCTCCTTGTCATCGAGTAGTGCCTTCACTTCTTTTACACCAGCAATGGCATCAGTAGCAGACACATCGATGGTAAAAGCACCTTTGTATTCCTTTCCTTCCTCTAAGGAAGTGGTGATGCTAGGGGCTGTATTATCTACCAGTACGTTCGTTACAATTTCCTCATCTTTGTCGATGGCGGAAATCACATGCTCGCCATCCTCAGCGGTAGTCGTATCCCACTTATACGACTTGGACGGAGCCTGTTCTCCCGTGATGGTAAAAGTAAAGTCTTCAAAAATCCGGTAGGTTCCATCATCCCCCATGTCGAACACTTGGGCCGGGTCATTTTTCACCGGATCGCGAAGAATGGTTCCATCGGCCAAGACAAGACGGACGTTCTTTAAGTTGTAATCATCACGATTGTCCAGTGATTCCAAGTCAAAAGGAGAAGCCTTGTTCCCCGCTCGGATCGTGATGGTATTGTCGCCAAGCTCCAGTTTATCCGGATGGATCGGAACGGTGATCGTCTGCCATTCATTAATCCAATCATCGAAAATGTGCAGGATTTCATCTCCCATGGTGACACCATTTTGGAAAAAGGTATTGATTCCGCTCACCTCAAAGGCAAAATAGGAGGTGTGTTCGACAGCTTGGAATGTATCCCCTTCCACTTCCGCTCCATCTATCAGAAGTTTCACATCTTCCGGAGCATCCGTGCTGGAAGTCCCTTTCAGGATCTTTTCCCCAGCTAGGATCTCCCCTTCTTTTACATTCAAACGGAGGCTTGAGAAATCAAGTTCTGATGTGACATTCACCCGATACTTCTCGGTTGTCACTTCATTCGTTCCATCTGATATTTCAAAATAATACTCCACATACTCTTTGGCAATAATCTCTGGTGAGTACACCGTATGGTGGTAAAGCAAATCATTGTAATCCTTGATCAGAATAGCCTGTGAAAACTCTTCCTGATCATTTGTGCGGTAAAACAACCGAACCGTCTTCACTTCTTTGTCGTCCTGTGCGTCCACGATAATTTCTATATTCTCTGTCTGGTCGACCTCGGTTACTTTTGTTAAGTTTTCATAGGTCGGTGGGACGTGATCCGCTTCAAGCTGCACGGTTTCAACAGGTACCTGTGAAGGATCGACCTTACCAGGCGTTGCTGCTTTCTCCGCTGCACTGATCTTGACCATTTGTGTAGAGCCATCCAGCGGATAACGATATAAAACCGCCATATCAGGTGCTGTATCCTTCACATTCGGAACATCATTATAATAAGCGACCGCTAATTCCTTTTTAGAATTTGTAGCAACAACTAGTCCTCGCATCGCCGCATTGGCCATGCCATCGCTGTAGATGCGCACGATATTTTGATCCTCCACCAAATCAGAACCATAGTTGGCATTAAAGTCGGCCACAGTCTGATTGCGGTTTTGCGCATTGATGATCCAGAACACAAGCGTTTCTTTTGAAGGAATGACCACATCATCCGGAATGGATGGCCACACCACATCTGTTGCGCTCTCTGCCCCGTAACGATAATAAATCTTGTAATCTTTAAAATTCAGATCCTGATTCGTATTATTATAAATTTCGATAAACTCATATCCATCCGCCGACCCGACATTCGTCGAATCCGGAACCACTTCTGTCACCAAGAATGGCGGCAGGGATTGATAATCAACCTCGGATTGTTCTACCGAAATCGTAAATTCTTCCGTTTTGGACACATTCCATCCGTCCGTCGCCTCGATATAATACACCATATCCCCTGCTACCTCTGCCCCAGGGATCTCGGCTGTGTAAACAGATGAACTTCCAGAACCAGGATTCATCGATAAGGAGGTAAATGTTTCGTCTCCTTGCTTTTTGTAAAATAAGGTTGCAAAAGGTTTTGCCATATTGTCAGTAATCGTCGCTTCTATGCGGATTGCCGAATACGTATTGCCAGATATGACCGGCTTATGCTCCACCACTGGCGCTTCTGTATCTTCCGGTATTTCTTCCAGGTCCACAGGCTTTGTCGGCACCTGGTTCGTTTTTACCGTTCCTGGCGTCGGTGCTGCTAATACCTCCAGCTTTTCCATCGCCGTTCCACTTGACGGAAACAGGTAATCGATCCCCGCCCCGTCATTGTCATTCTCAGTGCCAAGGTAGCTCGCTGAAACAACCTCCGCACCTTCTGCATCCTTCAGTACAAGTGCACGATTGCCACCATTCGCAAACCCAGGGAACACATCCCTGAATTCCACCACCTGGTCACGGTTTAGCTCCAGTCCAAAGTTTTCATTAAAATCAGCAAGCGTCCTGTTGCCGTTGTTATACCAAAATACAACATGCCCTTGAGGCTCAATGATCGCTGCAGGAACCTGAAATGGCAGCTCATTTCCCGTGTCTGTATACCTGTAGACAAAAGAATAGTTTGCAAGATTCATTGGTTGATTTGTATTGTTATATACTTCGAAAAACTCATAGTAATCCGTCCCGCCGCCTTTGGAGTTCGGGGACAGCTCTGTAATCAGGACCTGCAGCTCACTGTATGTTTCCTCTGGTACATCTACCATGATGGTGGACGGTTCAGAGGATGCTGTGTTGGTCCCATCTGTTGCTTCTATGTAATAAGTGATTGGTGCATCCACCTTAGAAGCCGGGATTTCGGCGATGTACGTTGATGTCGCCTCTTGCAGTTGCATACTGACGCTTGTAAAGTTTCCCTCTGACTCTTTTTTATAAAAAAGTGTCGCGGCAGTCACGCCAACGTCATCCGCTATCGTTGCCTGAACGGGGATGGCAGTGAACCTTTCCGCTTCCGTGATCATTGTGTGCTCAATAACCGGCGGTGTTTGATCAACAACTGGAGCTTCCTCTTCCTCCACTGTCACAGGATGCGCAGGAACTTGAACGGCATCAATCGATCCAGGTGTCGGTAACGCAAGAACTGCATGCTTGTCCATCACCGTTCCGCTAGATGGATATTTATACTCGATCCCTGCCCCATTGTTATCATTTTCCGTTCCAAGATAACTGGCAGAAACCAATCCCTTCCCTTGCTTATCCTTTATCACCAATGCGCGGTTTCCGCCATTCGCAAAGCCAGGGAAGGCATCCTTAAAAGAAACCACCTGCTTTTCTGTCAGCGCTAAACCATAATTCTGGTTAAAGTCAGCTAAGATGCGGTCTCCATTGTTATACCAAAACACAAGGGTTTCCTGTGATTCAATCGTCGTTTCAGGGACAGCGAAAGGAATTTCCCTTCCAGTATCCGTATATGTATAGATAAAATTCAGATTCGCTGTAGATATCGCCTGATCTGTATTATTGTAGAGCTCAAAGTACTCATAATAATCAGTTCCAGCACCAGCTGAATTGGGAGAAATCTCTGTGATGAGTAGATGTGGGAGCAGGTTATAATCCAGCTCTTCTGTGATGGTTTCTTCTTCCGGTTGTTGCACTTCAGTAGAATCTTCTGGTTGCTCTGTTTCCGTTGATTCATCGTTTTCTTCCTGATTGGAAGATGAGGCAGCTTCTGTTTGTTGTTCTTCTTTTACCTGCTCTTCCTTTAAGGGTTTTTCAACTTCAATTGAAGGTTCTTCCGTTACCTCCTCTTCCACCGGTTCCACTTCAGGTGGCTTCGGTTCTGTCCGTTCATCTTCAGGAGGATCTGTCACTTCCTCCGGCTCTGTTACCTCTGTCTCTTCTACAGTAGGTGTCACCGGCACTTCACCCTCCGCCTTTACCACCATGAGCGGCACTATCGGCTGAAAGCTCGTACCTATAATTGCAAAAATCATCAAACAAGACAACAGTTTCCTAGCAAACTTCCACTTCACTTTCTTCATCACTAACCTCCACCAAACTATTTTGAACATTTAAAATTTTACAGATGGATTGTTAAGTGAGTATGAAGGTGTTGTAAAATTTGTTGATATTTGGCTAAAATTGTTGAGACTTCCTATTCATCATCTTCAGAAGAAACGAGCTCCGGCTTTATTTAAAGTCATAAATAAAAATGGTTTTTAAGTCTGGAAACCACTCAGTGTATAGACAAAACCTCAGAATAATGAAATTTCCTAATTGATCGCAGTGGAAGGAGCGAAGACTCCCGCGGGAGGAAGAGACATGTAAGACCCCGCAGGCGTAGCCGAGGAGGCTTACGGACCGCCCGCAGGAAAGCGTAGCTCCTGTAACGAAGATCAATTGTTCCAACTGATAACTTAACTAGTTTATAGTTTTCAACAGTCTGAATGGTTTCCTCGTCTGGAAACCACTTTTGTTGTTGATTATATGGTGTTACTGTCAAAATGGAATAAGTTGCAGAAATAACAAAAGAGGTTAATGCTCCAAAAGTGAGTTTAAGAAGTAGAGTGAGTGTCTTTGAACTTTAAAAAATTATTTACTTTCCTAAAAGTTAACTTTAAGAAAAGCTATTTATTTGATTTTCAGTGATTCCTTTAATTAATCTCAGTTCACTAATCAAAAATTCCTTTGCATTAATCAGCATTCTTTTTTCGCTTGAATTAAGTGCTTTCTCTTTCTTTATACGCAGTAGATCACGTACAACTTCAGCACCATCTTGTATTTTGCCTGTTTTGATTTTTTCCGTGTTCAATTTGAATCTTTGTTTCCACGGCATTAATCTATCTGATTCTCCATGCTGGAAAATGTGCATGATGTGTTTCAATGCAATGATGTCAGTAACAGGGCGTACACTGGAATTTAATATTTTCCCCGTAGGAATCATGATTTGCATATTGCTGATTAACATTCTTATGACATAATACTGTTGTTTTTCCCCTGAGATTTCCTTTTCTTCTATGCCTTTAATTATACCTACTCCGTGCATTGGATAAACAATGTTATCGCCAATTTGAAACAAATAATCCACCTCCATAGTTTGTATTCCTTCTTAACCTTAACACATATATTATTTTTTTAAAAATTTTAATAATATCATAATTTTATTTTCATCGTCAACTATTTTATCTAAGAAATCATAAAAAGTAGTAGAAATTAAGTCGAATTACCAAAAAAGGGAAAAACTCAGTATGTAACCCATAAAATTTACTATTATTAATTTGCAATTCTTTTCATTTCCTGATATGATTAAGAGAATTATTTTTGTTCGGTGTAAAGGATAGTATGAATATTAACTTTTCAACTTGATCTACTTTGACCAAGGATAGTAATACAATGTGTGATAACGCACTAGGAGGCAACAAAAATGGAACAAGGTACAGTAAAATGGTTTAATGCAGAAAAAGGTTTTGGCTTTATCGAACGCGAAAATGGAGACGATGTATTCGTACACTTCTCCGCTATCCAAAGTGATGGCTTCAAATCTTTAGACGAAGGTCAAAAAGTAACTTTTGACGTTGAGCAAGGTGCTCGTGGAGCTCAAGCTTCTAACGTTCAAAAAGCTTAATATTAAGCCTTAAAAACAGGCCCTCTATGTAGAGGGCCTGTTTTTTTATGTTTTTCTGAAATCGCAGGAACAGGTTCCTCAACCAGCGGGCGGTCCGTAAGCCTCCTCACAACGCTTCAGGGGTCTTACCAGTCCCTACCTCCCGCAGGAGTCTACACTCCTTCCACTACAATCAACAGGGAATTTATAACTCGAAAAGAGCTTTGTCTACACACTGAGGACTACTTCCTATGAAAGGGAGTAGTCCTGTATTCACTCACTTAAACCTTTAATGTATCTAATTACAAGTAGAATTCGTTATTCTCATCATCCCGGCACTTTTTACATCTTTTAGGGTGCGAATAGCCCTTGTTCTTATAAAACTGTTGCTCTCCTAGTGAAAATATAAATCGATCTCCACATCCCCAACATTTTAATAACAAGTCAGATGGCTCCACTCCCTTAAGAGCTTCCTCAATAGATTCTGTTCTTTCCCGAACAGTTGAAAAATTAACGTGCTCGTTTCCGTTCAATACATCTATCGTTTTCCGGATTTCTTCCCTTACCTTTTTATAATCAACCTTTTCCCATAACTCCAAATACGGGATAAATGCTTGCTCTCCAGACTCTTTTATTTTCTGAAGCAACAATAGAATCATCCCTCTATTGCGATCCTTTAAATAACTCATGTCAGGATTTTGTTTTCCCTTGCGGACCCATTCCCGCCATTCATTCAATAGTTCATCTGCGTATTGATCGGACTCGATATGCCAGCCGCGCTCTGTGTAAACAATCATTGGCAGTTTCCCGGAGTACTGTATTTCTAGAAAATCGCAATCTATCATCCAATCAATTTTCTTCATTATATCGTTGATTTTTTCTGCTTTAAAATAACCATAGGTCGGACATTTATCCAACTCCAGTTCCAGGACCTTCTTCTCCTTTGAACCTTTCAAAATTTTCGCAAGTAGTGTCCTTCCCCCACTAGCAATTATTTCATCTGCTGCCCTTAAAATAGCTTTAATTTCTTCATGAGATAATGAATCGACCTTTGTTTTCATCAAAACGGCAAATCCTCCTCATCATACCACCAGTCTTCGGAAACAACCGGTTTTTCCAGTTTATTTGGTGTCAGGACCTTTCCAAATTTCTCCTCATATAAATCACGAATCCAAACCTTAACTGGCGCTTTCCATTTCTGACTAGGTGCAGGGATATTTTTTATTAAACCCTTTGGAGTCATCCCCAACTCCTTCGCCATTTGTATATCACTCGCATTCAACCGGCATCTCTTTTTAGCCTCTGCCCAAGCTTGCGAATTCTGTTTTTTCTTCATGACAAACTCCCCTTGTTTACATCTTTACCAAGAAAGAAATAATTTAAGTCCTTACTCCCACTAATTTATTTAACCTTTCCACTAAGTTCAATAGTAGATTTACTCTCTAAGATTATTTAACTATAGCATGCAAATATAGTCGATGTATGCCGACGCATTCTTATACCTTTATAAAATAGTATTTAAATTTCATTTAATCAAACGTTTGTTTGAAATTTACTATTCGATAAGCTTCGAGAGTTTTATAATCGTACTCATTCTTTCTTTAAGTCTAAGCTAGTTCATAGTAAAAAGACAAATACGAAAACTCCACGATCTCAATGGTGCTCTCTATATGCTATATTAGCGAAAAAAACTCTACCTCGACTAAAAACATTTAAAATTCTAGATGGTTTACAATAAAATACGAACATTTTATTATTTACATAACAATAAAGTTCGTTTATAATCAAATTTGTGTTGAAGTTACTTATAAAGTTTCATTCGTATATTCTTAGTGATATGGTCTAAGAGTTTCTACTAGGAGCCGTAAAATCCTAACTACGAATGGGTAGGATTGCTCTGCCCATTTTTAGTGTGGATTTTTTTATTGCGTTAAGATTTTATTGAACTTTACTATGAAAATTATTTTTTAGGAGTGTGTCTCATGGAAAATGTATTTGATTATGAAGATATTCAGTTAGTCCCAAATAAATGTGTGGTAAACAGCCGTTCTGAATGTGATACAACAGTGACACTTGGAGGCCGTCAATTTAAGCTTCCTGTTGTGCCAGCAAATATGCAGACGATCATTGATGAAAAGATTGCCCTGTATCTTGCTGAAAATAACTACTTTTACATCATGCACCGCTTTGAGCCACAAAAGCGTCAGGCATTCATCGGGAACATGCATGCAAAAGGCCTTTACGCTTCCATCAGTGTCGGGGTGAAAGAAGAAGAATATTCCTTCGTTGAAGAGCTTGCAGCAGCAGGTCTTACTCCTGAATACATCACGATCGACATTGCCCATGGGCATTCCAATGCTGTCATCAATATGATCCAGCATATTAAAAAACACCTGCCAGAAAGCTTTGTCATTGCCGGTAATGTCGGTACTCCTGAAGCTGTGCGCGAGCTGGAACATGCCGGCGCAGATGCAACAAAAGTGGGAATCGGACCTGGTAAAGTATGTATCACGAAAATCAAAACTGGATTCGGAACTGGAGGCTGGCAGTTAGCGGCACTTCGCTTATGTGCAAAAGCTGCAAGCAAACCGATCATTGCCGATGGCGGAATCCGTACACACGGTGATATCGCGAAATCCGTACGTTTTGGTGCAACGATGGTCATGATTGGCTCCCTTTTTGCAGGCCATGAAGAATCACCAGGAGAAACTACCGAAGTAAACGGAAAGCTGGTTAAAGAATATTTCGGCTCTGCTTCTGAATTCCAAAAAGGCGAAAAGAAAAACGTAGAAGGTAAAAAGATGTTCGTTGAGCATAAAGGTGCCTTACAGGATACATTAACGGAAATGGAACAAGACCTTCAATCCTCCATCTCTTACGCTGGCGGAACGACTTTAGACTCGATCCGTCACGTAGATTATGTGATTGTGAAGAACTCCATTTTTAATGGGGATAAGGTATATTAAGGTTTAGGGGAAAGACATGGCAGCATATTTAATCTGGCGGGGTTAGATATGCTGTTTTTATTTTATCAACTAATTCTATTTTGATAATGATCAACACTAAAGCTGAACACTACTTTAATCATAAATAGCATGCTGATAATCAGCATATATGATTCCATCCCAAGCATTGGGGTAACCCCTATACCGATACATAATAACAAGCCCGCCACAAAAATCTGATTAGCTCCTTTTATGGAAATTACGATAAAAGAACAGATTACAGTATAGATCCAAACTAAAGTAACAGCTAAACTCGATGTACCTAATAAGAATCCAACAAAAAGTAGATGCACATGAATCAATATGAATATAATTTGTTTCTTTTTGTCTTTTGCATAGTAATTACTCGTAGACTTGGTGAAGTTTGCGATGCATCCACATAAAATATCAAATATTATCAGGAAAGCCAGGATTTTTCGCCAAGATGCTACCTCGTACGAATTGTTAGAGTAATAAATATATAATATTGATGTAAATATTACTCCAAAGAAAAATATAGCTGCTAATTGAAGTATGTTTTGCCTTTCCCCAAAGACCTCATGCAAATAAGCAGGAATTTTAATATTCATTCATATGCCCCTTAAAGTTAGTTATTTTTATAATATATGGTTTCATTTTATATTCATACAAGAAGTAATAATAGAGAAGTAATTATAACTGATGCAATGTATAGACAAAGATATTTTTCCTTCAGGAATATGCATTATCCTTATTGATCGTAGTGGAAGGCGCGCAGACTCCAGCGGGGTGGAGGAACAGATAAGACCCCGCAACAGAGTGAGGAGGCTTACGGACCGCCCGCTGGAAAGCGAAGCGCCTGGAACGAAGATCAACTGTTCCAAATGATAACCTAACTAGTGTATATTTATTTGCTACACACTGGAACAGCTATTACAACTATTGTTCTACGGGTGGTCTATTAGATTTCAATGGTTACTTAGTATTCAAGAGGGGAGAAATTTGTTGTTTCTTGACTATTTCTGTCGAAACTATTTCCATTTTAGTTAGTTTCATCCATGATAATTCTTATAGTGAATTTTCCTATCTAATGGAGGTAATCATGGTGACGGTAATTGAAAGATTACTATGTATTATTGAATATCGCAAAGAAGAATTAACTAATTTAAGCTTGATTAAAGGAACTCACGATCCGAGTATTATTAAACTAAGCCAGGAATTAGATAAGTTAATCTATAAATATCAAAAATTAAATTTGTTCTCTAATTCTCAGATGTCAATACATCTTACAAAAAAGTAATTGATATAAAAGTCAAAGAGCTGCTTGATATTATATATCAGCAGCTCTCGGATACAGTTGATAAACTTTATATATTTTTAGAATTGAAAGTAACTGTTGATTTTCGTTCCAGGCGCTTCGCTTTCCTGCGGGCGGTCCGGAAGCCTCCTCAGGCTTTCGCCTTGCGGGGTCTTCCATGTCCCTTCCTCCCGCGGGAGTCTTCGCGCCTTCCACTACAATCAACTGGGTAATGGGTATTCTTTATTGTCTTCACAGTGAGAGCTGCATGATATTATATATCAGCAGCTCTTCTGTCTTTTTACCAACGGGCGGTCAGCATTTTTCTTCTTGTATAAAATTCTACTCCGTCTGAACCATTAGCATGAAGATCGCCGTAGAAGGAGTTTTTCCAGCCGGAAAATGGGAAGAAGGCCATTGGGGCAGGAACACCTATGTTGACACCAAGCATGCCGACTTCAATGTTTTCTCTAAAATAACGGACACTGCTCCCATTTTGGGTAAATAAGCATGCACCGTTTCCAAAATCAGACTTGTTGGTAAGCTCGATTGCTTCCTCTAAGTTCTTTACGCGAACGATGGATAGGACCGGGGCAAAGATCTCTTCCTTCCAGATTTTCATAGTCGGTTGAACATTATCAAAAATAGTCGGGCCGATAAAGTAACCCTTTTCGTGATAGGCTTCGTCTTTGCGGCCATCGCGGATGAGGGAAGCGCCTTCTTGTTCGCCACTCTCGATATAGCTGCTTGTACGGTCTTTATTTTCCTGGCGGATTACTGGACCTAAGAAGACATCCTCGTCCATTCCGTTTCCAATGGTCAGCTGGCTTGCCTCATTATTCAATCTCGCAACAAGCTCATCCGCAACAGAGTCCACCGCAACTACAACGGAGCACGCCATGCACCTTTCCCCTGCAGAACCGTATGCAGCACCAATGATTTCTTTCACAGCAATCTCAAGATCCGCATCCGGCATGACGATGGAGTGATTTTTCGCACCGGCAAGCGCCTGAACTCGTTTGCCTTTTGCTGTCGCAGATTTATAAATATATTCTGCAACTGGCTGGGAGCCAACAAAAGAAATGGCAGGTACATCGTTATGGTCAATTAGGCTGTTCACTACATCATGGGCACCATGTACAATATTGAATACGCCAGAAGGCAGGCCAGCTTCCGTAAATAATTCTGCCAGGCGATTCGCTAAGATTGGCGTTCTTTCTGATGGCTTTAGAACAAATGTATTTCCACAGGCAATGGCAAGGGGGAACATCCAGCAAGGAACCATCATCGGAAAGTTAAAAGGTGTAATGCCGCCAATGACCCCAACAGGATAACGGTACATGCCGGATTCAATATTTGTTGCGATATCTGGAAGTTGCTTACCCATCATCAGGGACGGGGCACCTGCAGCGAATTCCACACATTCTATGCCACGTTGTACTTCGCCGTATGCTTCTTTAAAGCTTTTTCCGTTTTCCTGTGTGATCAATTTCGCTAACTCATCCCAGTTGTCTATTAAGAGCTGCTGATACTTGAACAACACTCTTGCTCTCTTCGGAACCGGCGTTTTACTCCAGGTCTTGAAGGCTTCTTTTGCTGCTTGAACAGCTTTGTCCACATCCAATTTAGTGGATATCGGTGTATGTGCAAGCACCTCGCCAGTTGCAGGATTTGGGACAGCGTCGAATTTTTCCGTATTGGCGTCCACCCATTCCCCATTGATAAAGTTTTTTAATTTGTTTTGTGTTGTTGTTGTCATCTTTCATTTCCCCTTTCACCTTTAGAATCTATGAATTAGACTTTCTCTTCCTCAGTGGCAAGTTGATAGTCATAGCAAACATGGTACAGTTCTGCCAACTCCACCTGGGTCGGCACTCTTGGGTTATTTGCCGGGCTCCCAGAGTCGATTGCGTCTGTTGTCATTTTTGCCACGGCAAGCTGAAATGCTTCTTCATCGATTCCCCAGCCTCTCAAATTAGGAATCTGTAATTTTAAGCAAAGCTCTTTAATAGATTGAACCGCAATCTCAGCTGCATCCTTATTGGAAAGGCTTTCATTATTAGGGTTGAAAATCCTTCCGATATCAGCCAAGCGGTCCACACATGCATCTTGACTGAATTCCAATACCGCAGGCAACAGCATGGCATTTGATATTCCATGTGGCACATGGAACAGCGCCCCTATTGGTCGGCTCATGCCATGCACTAGACATACAGATGCGTTGGAGAATGCCATTCCAGCCTGAAGCGCCCCCAGACTCATCGCCTCACGCGCATCGATATTTCCCCCATCCTTGTAAGCGGTTAAAATATTCTCCACGATCAACCTCATAGCTGACAGGGCTATCGTGTCTGTCATCGGATGTGCTTTTTTGGACAGATAAGCTTCCACAGCATGACTCAGGGCGTCCACTCCAGTTGCTGATGTTACATGTTTTGGTGAAGATAAGGTCAGCAAAGGATCGACAATTGCCACATTTGGCATAAAAGCAGGCTGTTTGATCATCATTTTGACTTCAGTGGAAGAACTCGTGATCACCGTAACATCTGTCGCCTCAGAGCCTGTCCCAGCTGTCGTCGGTATCGCAATATGAGGAACCGGTGCTTGCATTGCGAGCTTCTTTCCACCCATATAGTCGCCAATATAGCCCCCGTTCGTCACAAGAACCGCAATGGCCTTTGCCGTATCGATACAGCTTCCTCCACCAACAGAGATGACCAAATCACATTGTTCTTTTTGAAAGATTTCTAACGCTTCTGCTACATAATCATCGGTTGGCTCGGACGCAATTCCAAGGTATACGACATTTTGAACATCTGATGCTTCCAAATACTCTCTGCATTCATTGATATATCCCAGTTGGTCCATTATTCGATCACTAATGATCAAAGCCTTGCTTCCTCTTTGTGCAGCTTCCACTCCAACCTTTTCATAAGAGCCTCTTCCATAAAAAATAGCTTCCGGAACACGAAAAATTGCTGGTTTCTCCATTGAACTTTCCACCCCTTTTGTTCTGTCACTCTCATACTTGCAAAAAGCGTGCCAACATGGAAACCCTTACATTCCGGAGTTTTATAATCATACAAGTGTAGCCCCTACACTACAGGTGTAGATATATTGTAGCGAAATCACTACACTCTCCTCACACGATTCCGTGTTTTCTTAGTTTCTGATAAAGAGTTGTTCGATGGATTCCAAGCAATTCTGCAGCCTTGGATTTATTTCCACCAGCTTTCTTTAGTGCCTCATGAATTAATTCCGACTCTTTTTTGTTTCCCAAAAATTTTGCTTCTTCAAGAAAGCCCCGTTCCTCCTTCGGTTTCGTCGTTTCCAAGCGTTTCAACATATCTGGCAAATGATCATACTCAATCACCTTACC
The DNA here is from genome assembly GCA_001648575.1 of Sutcliffiella horikoshii DSM 8719. Taxonomy (GTDB): domain Bacteria; phylum Bacillota; class Bacilli; order Bacillales; family Bacillaceae_I; genus Sutcliffiella_A; species Sutcliffiella_A horikoshii. The sequence continues at coordinate 28,891 of LQXN01000054.1, forward strand.
GTCTACAAGTGTCACCAGTTGCTCGATCGTGTTCACCATCTCCCTGATGTTTCCCCGCCAAGAATATTTAACAAAGGTATTCACTGCTTCAGACGTGAAAATTTTAGCCGGCATCTGATAACGTTCACATATTTCTCTCAAGTAATAAATCAAAAGGACCGGTATATCCTTTTTCCTTTCACGGAGCGGAGGGATATGCAACTGGATTATATTAAGCCGGTAGTAAAGATCCTCACGAAATTTCCCCGATTCAATCAATTGCTTTAGGTTGCGGTTGGTCGCAGCAATGACCCTTGCATTGATTTGAATCTTTTTCAGACCCCCTACCCGCTCCGCTTCCTTCTCCTGAAGCACCCGCAATAGCTTTGTCTGCATCACAAGCGGCATATCTCCAATTTCATCGAGAAATATCGTCCCGTTGTCGGCAAGCTCGAATTTCCCCGGTTTCCCGCCCTTTCTTGCTCCGGTAAATGCCCCTTCTTCATAGCCAAATAGTTCCGATTCAAAGAGATGCTCTGGAATGGCCCCACAATTCACACTAATGAACGGACCTGTTGAAAAGGGACTGAGATGGTGTATGCTTTTAGCAAACATCTCCTTTCCCGTTCCGCTCTCACCAGTAATCAAGACCGTAGCTGCGGTCCTTGCCGCCTTACGAGCCAGCCTTTTGACTTCCATCACACCATCACTTGTACCAATTATTTGATCAATCGTGATTCGGCTGTCTTTTTCCTGTTTTTTAGTCAGCAAGTCTTGTTCCTTTTCCTGATTTCCCTGCAGCTTTTCATAGATTTTATATACTTCTGTCACTCCTTCAAATATAAGCATCCCAATAGCCCCAGCAATCCTGCCATCCTGCCAAAGAGGAATCCGATGGACGACCATGTCATGCCCTTGAATGTTTTGGAGAACCCCCCTTTCTGCAATTCCCGTTTTCACGGTCTCATGCAGATGGGTATTATCAATTACTTCTGTCACATGCCTCCCGATGGCCTCCTCACGCGAAATTCCCGTAAACCGGCTATATGCTTCATTAAATTCTTGCAAAATACCATTTTCATCGACTACCGCGATCCCCTCATACGCCGTTTCTAAAATGGCCCCAAGAGCCCCTGTTGAATGTTGTTGATTCAGTTTATACATATATTTGGACACCCCATCGAGTATATCCCTCGCTGTCAGGATGCCGACAAGCTTGCCGCTTTTATCCATCACAGGAAACTGATCATATGGAAGTGATAATATTTGAAGAATGGACTCATCCGGATGGACAATAGCGAGATTTGCCTTTGGAATGCTGCTGATTAATTCTTCCCCGCCATTACCCTGAGCAAAATAATGAAGGAGTTTTCTCGAAGTAATTATGTTGATTAAATGATTGGCTTCATCCACTACAGGCAGGCTATCCATTCGAAAATGCACCATCATCTCCGCAGCCTCTCGCAATGTCTTACCTGGATAAATAGTATAAGGGCTTGGCGTCATCCAATTTTTCACTTGAAAAAGATCTTCTTGTTGAAAATGCAGCCTTTCATCTAACCTTGATAGAGTCATGCTAGCCCATCCTTCCGTTGTAATTTTCTAAATTATAACATTTTTCCGGTTTATAAAATAAAAAAACACCATCCTATGAAGAAAATGGTGTTAGATTGATTGTTATAGCTTTAAAATGTCTTATTTAATGTTCAGTCCCCTCTCTCCAACTTCTGTCGGGGCGGAGATTTGCACACTCTGCCTAGCGCTTTTATATTTGGGAATACCGTTATGAGGAGAATACTACTGATATCATGGAGCTGGCGTAGCAATATGGTGACCTTGCAAAATGGTATATACTATTAATGAAATCCACGTAAAAGGAGATAAATTATGAAGCATAACCGAAAGGTCATTGTATATATTGCAACCAGCCTGGACGGCTATATCGCAACAAAAGAGGAATCCGTCCATTGGTTAGATGAAACAGAAGCAGCGGGAGATAACGGATTTGCAGCGTTTTACGAAACCATTGATACGGTCATCATGGGGAAAAATACATACGATTGGGTGGTAAATCAAGAGCTAGAGGAGTTTCCATATAAGGGGATGACTTGCTATGTGTACACAAGCTCTGACACAGCTGTCAACAATGAGGATGTTACCTTCGTTCAAGGGGAGGTCAGCGAACTTATCCAACAACTTCAACGACAGCCGGGTAAAAATATCTGGATTGTCGGTGGCGGCGAGCTGCTGCATCACTATATCAAGGAGAACCTGGTCGATGAATATATCATCACCATCGCACCAATCATTCTTGGGAGCGGCATTCCGTTATTCAAAGAACTCCAAAGCAATATTCATCTTCAACTAGAGCAAGTGAAAAAGTATGCCCAGTTTGCGGAGCTGCACTTTCTAAAAAAATAATTGCAGATTACACTTAGTGATCGGGTATGCTGTTTATTCTTCCTGATCACTAACGTCTTGCGATTTCTTTTCATTCACCTTATCCTTCATTTCATCAAACTTCTCTTTTAAATCCTCTGTTAGTTCATCTGGTAAAATTCCTTTTCCGTAAGTGGGACCAATGTTTAGGCTTCCGCTTAAGTCTTTTACACCAAGTTGGGCAATGTTATTGTATAATTCATATTTATCGATCATCATATGATCCACGTTTATTTCTTGGAACACAATAGGCTGTTTGTCCAAGGATGATTGGTCTTCCACTTTCCTATTTAATTGTTCCATCTGCTTCATTAGTTGTTTATTTTGCAATTGTTCTTTCTGTAATTGTGTTTCGGTTTCGGATAATCTTCTTTCGAGTGTGATCAGTTTTTCATTCATTTTTTTAAATTCTTTTTCTTGCTGTTCCATTTTTGTATGTAAAATCGCCTCTATTCTTTTAAATAGAAGCTGATCATTTTTGCCTTCACTTTTTCTGAAAAAAGCCTTTTCTCCATCTTTTTCAACTTTATTATCATATCGCAATGCGGAAAGATCACCCTCTAATTTCAAAAGTCTCTTTATATGAACCTCTAATGTATTCACTCTTTTGAACTCTTTTTCCATGTGTTCCATTCTCTTGCTCAGCTTCTCTTTTCCGCTAGTCCAAAATATGCGTCTTCTCATTCGTGCATCACCACACTCTTTTAAAATACTATTCGATATCCAATATTTCTTCTCGTTCAAATTTTTTAGGATAGGTGACTACGATTAACCCATGATTAAACTTCGCCCTTAATGGACTGTCTTCTGTTAAATCCGGCAATTCAATGGACCGCTGAAACTCTCCGTACATCCGTTCTTTTAAAATGGTTTTGTCAGGAGTGAAAGGTAAAAATGAGTTTCCTTTTATCGTTAATTTGTTTCCGCTAACGGTCAATTGAACATCTTTTTTCTCTAGACCGGGTATTTCGATTAAAAGGACAATCTGTGATTGGATGATATACATATCAATAAGCGGGAAATCCTTCTCCTGCCTGGATGGTGGCAGCGGGCTTTCTTCATCTGAGGGATCCTGCATAAATGAGTCCGCTGACTTGTGTTCAAAAACATTCGACCAGAAATCACCCACCTGGTATTTCTGCGCAATTTCCATCCACTGTTTTAATTTATCCACATCCAAGGATTTCCCCTCCTTCAGGCACAATCCACCTCTATAATATTATTTATATTGTAAAATTCACGAATCATTCCTTTGGAAAGGTCAAAGGAAATCTGTATCAGTCTAAATCAGGCACCTCTATTTCTGTAAATTGCAAATCGATCGCCTTTGGGATTTTCAGCTGCAGAAGTCCATCTCGATACATGATTTTGGCCCCATTCCTTTTTACAATAGCCGGGAGTATCACGGTGTGTTGATTATTGGTGGTTGGGTAACCGTTGATGGTAACTTGATTGGATGTATAAGATACCTTTATTTGTTTTATTGCGGTTTTGTCTGGTACCGGTATTTTTACATATACATCATCCAAGGTCTCCACTACTGAAGCATCCAACCCATCGTTTGATGAACCTGGTTCATGCCAATCTTGCTTGTTGTCTTTTCTTTCTCCGTTATACTCCTGATTTGGATGTAAGTTACTTGTGATGATGTCCAACGGATTTGCCATGGATTTTTGGATGGAGTCCTGTATATATTTTTGAATGTCATTTGATTGATTGCTGCTTTGTTTTAACCAATCATCCATGCCGTTTGAAAAAGGAAATTTCGACATAAATGGGAACATACTAAAACCTCCATTATACGTTTATAGTTGATTTGCTATCGGCAAAGATGGATTGGCAATCTGATCTTGATCACTAACATCCGGGTCAAACACACAGTTGGCAATCCAAGAAGTGTTCGGGGAAAAATCTCCAGCCGACAAGCTGATCCCACTATTTTTTGAGTTTGCTGTATGACTGTTATGAACTGCAGCTCCAAAGCTCACACTCCCGTTGTTGCATACAGTATTAGTTTTGACATTAATGATATTGAAAAAATACGGCATCTATTTTCACCTCATTTTCATCCATGAAACTAGAGTTGCTTTGCATTCACAACAGCTGGATTTGCAATATCTGTTTGATCATTCACATCAGGATCAATAAACACATTCTCCATTCCTGAGCTTGACGGTGCAAGATCTCCATATGAAGCATTCTTCCCTTGAGATTTAGAATTTGCTGTATGCGCATTGTGAAACGATTCACCGATATTAACAGAGCCATTGTTCGTAATATTATTGACCTTCATGTTATAAATATTGATGACTGTCGGCATACCCATTCCTCCTCTCTTTGATTCTTATAGTCTATGCATCCGTTAGGCTGAATGGTGCTTGAACATGGTGAGGAAGGTACGGGGAGCTATGATAAAGGGATTTTCAAGATGCCGCTGTTTAACACCGCTGTTGATTTCCGCACTAGGCTTCGCTTTCCTAGGGGCGCTGCTGGAGCCTCCTCGGCTTCGCCTGTGGGGTCTCCACCTAGCGCTATCTCCCTAAGGAGTCTTCGCCTATTGCTCCAATCATCAGCTAGGTGGTTGCAATAGAGCTTTCAATATAAAAAAGCGAGTATAAAACCTGATGGGTTTTGTACTCGCTTCATGCTATATAGTCTACTTAAACCAGCCTTTCCACTTAAACCAAATAAACAAGCTTACCCCCATCACGGCCATGAATCCAAGTGCGACAAAGTACCCGTAGTGAAAGGTCAGCTCGGGCATGTTTTGAAAGTTCATCCCGTAGATTCCCGCAATAAAAGTCAATGGTGCGAAGATTGAGGTGATGATGGTAAGGACCTTCATGACATTGTTGGATTGATGGGAGTTCAAGGAAAGGTAATTATCCCGAATGTCCGCCGTCAATTCCCGGTTGGAAGTGATCATGTCAGAGAGCTTCAGAAGGTGATCATAAATATCCGCGAAGTACTCTTTCCTCTTCATCACCCCATCCAGGCGATGAGTATTGAGCATGCGGTACAGCAGATCCCGCATCGGGTTGATGGTATGTCGAAGGTCCAATAAAGAATACCTTGTATCGAAAAGCTCTTCCATCAGCTGATTCATCGATTTATCCTGGGTGTTTGCCTCAATATTGTCCAGCTGATCCTCCAGGATATAAAGGAACGGAAAATAATTATCGACAATGTTGTCAAGAATCTCATAAAACACATAATATTCATCCCAGTTTCCCACATCTTTTGGCGCCTTGTCCAAGCTCCCCCACACCTCCTCCACCTCTTTAGAAGGTGCCTGGTGAAAGCTCACGACATAATTTCCTCCTAAGAAAAAATTCACTTCCTCTTTATGAAGTTCGTCTTCTCTTTGTTGAATACTGTGCGTTACGAAAAAAGTATGATCCTCATAATGATCAAGCTTCGGCCGCTGTAGTCTATGTATACAATCCTCTATCGCCAATGGGTGGAAGTGGAAAGTACTGTCCAAATGCCTTATTTCCTCTTCCGTCGGCTGGTTGAAGTCAACCCAGATCCATTTGTAGGCGTTTATATCGAGGTTATTGATGGTTAGGTTTTTGGTGATTTGATGATCCCTTGTCATTCCGGCTATTCTTATCATATGGCTTTTCCCTCACATTCTTATAGGGTTTTTATACCCAGATTTGTGGGGTTTTAAAAGTGTGGGCTGAGGGGACGCAGACCCATTTTGGTGCATTTCAACGTATTGGACGACACTTCTTTTGTAAATATATGGATTATCGATCATTTAAAGTGATTTATTGTATACTTGAACGGTTTTATTGAATACTTCTGTAAGCGTAAAAGGATCCACACCTGTAATTGTAGGTATGGATCCTTTATCATTATGTTATTCAGTTTTAGTAAGGTAACAATTTGCCGGTAGTGTAGATGCCCATGGGACTAAATTTTCGAGCTCTTTGCTGTCCTTTATATCTATATTTGGTAAAGTTTCAAATAGATATATTAGATATTGAAGGACATTTAAGTTGTTTTCTTTTGCTGTTTCTATCACGGTGTATACTAATGCACTGGACTTTGCCCCTTTGGAGGAATTGGAAAATAGCCAGTTTTTCCGTCCAATCACAAAAGGCTTGATGCTTCTTTCGGCTAAATTATTATCAATGTCTAGTCGTCCATCATTAAATGGCTCTTCCAACTGTTTCTGTAAATTAAGTGAATATTGAATGGCTTCCCCAAGTTTACTTTTAGGTAATACCTCGGATTTTACTTTCTTTAGCCAAATGAAATAAGCCTTCACCAAAGGGATACTTTGCTCCTGGCGTATCTTGAGTCTGTCCTCCGGACTTTCGGAAGTAATCTGCTTCTCGATTTTATAGATGGCACCTATTTTTTGTAGTGCTTGCTCTGTAATCGTAAGTTTGCCGGATGGTGATGGTGGTTTGCTAGTTGAAACCTTCACATCATGAAACTTCCTCCGGGCATGAGCCCAACAACCAGAGAGGGTAATATTTGGCAAACCTGCATAGCCTTTATACCCATCCACATGCATCTTCCCCTTAAAGCCTTCTAGAAAACGCTTAGGATGTTTAGCTGCACGAGTTGTCTGATAGTCGAAGAACACACACTTTGGACCCTCGCGACCCGTTCGATATAACCACATGTAAGATTTCGAAGAAGTCGAACGATCCTTTTCTTGAAGAACCTGAAGTGTTGTCTCATCTGCATGAAGTACTCCTTGCTTCAAAAGGGTTTTTCTCATTTGTTGCGCCAGTGGCTCTAACCAATTTTCGGCAACATACAGTATCCAATTGGAAAGCGTTTGTCTGGATAGAGGCACTCCTAATTGTTCCCACTGTTTTTCCTGTCGGTATAGTGGTACACCAGCCATATATTTTTGAGTTAGTACATAGGCGACCGCGGAAGGGGAAGCCATACTTTTCGGAAAAACCGGATTAGGAATTGGTGTTTGAATGATGGGAGTATGAATATTCTCCTTTTCACATGAACGACAAGCATAGACATCCCGTTCATGCTGAATGATTTTCACTTCAGCTGGGATAATCTTTATTTCTCTGCGAATCTCCTTTTTCATCACATGAAAATCATTTCCGCAACTCGAACAAGCCTGCTCTTCTTTTGGCAGGTCATAGGTAATGATTTCAACGGGAAGATCTTTCGTAAGCGTTTTTCTCGGGGATTTTTTCTTTGTTGAAGGAAGGTCTTCTTCTTCCTCTTCTGTGGTAGAATTGGCGGTAATCTCCGCCTCATTAAAGAGGGGAAGTTCAAATTGGCCATTAGGAGCTTTTTCGCTGGAAGCACCAAATTCCTGGTGTTTCTTTAAACGGAATTGCTCTTCATACCAGGCGACCAAGGCTTTTAATTCCTCGTTCTGCTTTTCAAGAGCCTTCATCCGATTTTCTTGTGTAGTTTGGTTGGTGGAAGGTGTCAGTAAATGTCTCATACTATATTATCCGACACCTTCTGTTTGTTTCTGTCCATCAAACAACCTTCGCACCCGTAACTTTAGGGAAAACTTTTCCGTCTTCCAAGGTTAAGCCTTCTAACATCCATCTCAACTGACGAGGATTGATGGAAGTGGTTTGGTCCTCAGGCCCATTGGGCCAATGGAACGTACCGTTCTCCAGGCGGCGATAATACAACCAAAAGCCATTATGATCCCAGTGTAAAATCTTTACTCTGTCACAAGTTCGGTTACAAAATATAAAGAGGTTTGAGGAACAAGGTTCCAGCTGAAACGTCTCTTGAACTTTTGCGGCCAAGCCATCGATGGATAACCTCATGTCTGTTACTCCATGAGCGAGGTATATGCCCTTAATTGTTCCTGGATTAATGAACATTTTTCAGCACCTCCACAATCTCCTGAAGTAATTCTTGGTCAAAGCCTGATTGGACTTCAATTCGATAATCATTTACATATACATTCAGAGAAGAAGAAGGGATTTCCATAGAAAGAGTAGACCAGGTTACCTCTTTTTCCATGAAATTGCTTCTTTTGACCTCATCAGGGAAAAGTCTTTCTCTTGCCCAAATAAATTTTTGGTAAGTGATTTCTTCATCTTCATAAGCTCTAATCCATTCCGCAATAGACATACCGCTTCTACGCCACTCTTCGATGATGCGAATCCAGTTCTGATCTTTCTCATCTAAGGAAGTGGGTTGGGAATTATTTTTTATATCCATATCATAACCCCTTTCTTTGTTAATTGGATTATGCCATGGATGAAACGGGGGTGAAAGGTGTCTTTGCATTGACGCTTACAATACTTCTGGGCTTTTATTGAATAATTCTTCTAGTTTATTGACTAATTCATCTTTTCTCGGCTCAATTGAAAAGATGGCTAACTCACAGTCTCCTCATACCATAGGAAACTATCAATATATCAATATACCATGCGAAAATAGTCGATATTGCTCGTACTGCTCTCATCCTCTTAATAACAACATTAAATTTTGGGTTAAACAAACGCTTGTTTAAAAATTATTATATGTAGAAAATTTTCCTGCAGAGCGTTCAGGTTTAGAAGGACGGCCCTACTTTCACAAACTATTTTGAGGTACTTTTAGCAGTAGGTTGAATCATTCTACATGCTCTAATTCCTCTAACATTTTGTTTGTTAAAAAACTAATCTGATAGATATTATCCTTACTTTCCACCCAATAATCATAAGTAACATCTGGTTCACTTTCAAAAACAACACCAATATAGTATGGGTTTCGATGTTTATAGCCGTCCTGACGGTGAGGGACAGTGGATATCGTCCATTCTTCATCTGGATAATGCTCTTCTAAGTATGGTCTTAGTAATTGCACCTTCTTATCAATTTGTGCATCGATCCAAAAAGGACGAGTGACATAAAATATACAATAAGCTACCAATACAACCAATGCTACTAACCAACCAGCTTTTCGCCATCTGCCTTTTTGAAAGAGTGCAACAATTAGGATTGAGACAATTATGCCACCGACAAACATTAATTCTATTATTTCTGTTGGATGCATGAAACCTATCCCCCCTCTACTATGCCTCTCCCGCCTAAATAGTCATCTTCCAACTTGACTGCGCCAGCCAATTTTCCTGCTCTTTATAATCAGGCGATATTTTTCCTACAAGCCGCCAGAAGGAGCGGTCGTGATTGAGATGAATCATATGGCACATTTCGTGTACTACTACATAATCGATTACTTTCATGGGAGCCATCGCCAACTTCCAATTGAACGTTAACTGTAATTGGGAATCACAGGTACCCCATGTACTCTTACTATCAGATATACGGATAGACCGTGGTTTTACTTTAAAGTTACTTTGATAGGATCTTACACTCTTCTCCACTATAGCTTTGCATTGCTGGTAATAAAATCTCTTTAACGCTTGTTTTATCCTTCCGTCCTCCACCTGTTTCACATATACATGTATATGTTTCTCATCAAAAACGACATAATCTTGTTCAATAGTAGTATCTTGATAAACCTTTACAGGATAGGAGTTTCCTAAATAAAGAATTCTCTCCTCTTGACCGTATTCCTTTTCCTGCTGTCCAAGCAGTCTGTCCTTCATTTCCTTTGATTTTTCTTGTATCAGTTCCCACCTTTCTTCCAGCAATTGAATCACTTTTTCATCCGGCGTACCTTTAGGAGCCAGGACCTCAACATTTCCATAAACGTCCATACGAATGGCAATGGATTTGCGATTTTTGTATTTTATCTCAAAATGGATGGTTTCTCCTGAATATGTATGTATCATTTTATCACCCTGCATCATTTACTTTTCCAAGTAATTATATTTGATTTTGCCTGGAAAAAGTAGCGGGGATTAATTCCTTATCCCAACATGAAAAATAAACATAGAGGCTCTCCATTGTTAAATAAACCTATGGAAAGCCTCATTAAATTTTATATTATCATTCTAAGTGTTTAAGAGATCCCATTAACAATTTGATTGAGTCCGTCACTAATTGGTGTAGCTGGACGACCAAGAAGTTTTTGGAAGTCATTGCTTTCGACTTCAAGCGTACCTTCTCTAATGCCTGCTTGAATTTCCACAAGAAAAGGAATAAGAAAATCTGGTACACCCGCACCTTTCATTATGTCTGCATAAATATTGTCATCCACTTGTTGTATAGGTACTTCTTTACCCAATACATTTCCAAGAGCTGATACAATCTCTTCTTGTGTTAATAGTTTTCCAGAAAGCTCGTAAATAGTGTTTTCGTGCCCATTACCAGTCAATACCGCAACCGCAGCATCTGCATAATCTTGTTGTAATGCCCATCCTACCTTACCATTTCCTGCTGATGTCACCCAAGGAGCACCTGCTAGAACACCTTGAATACTTGAAATTTCATTTTCCAAATACCAATTATTTCTTAAAAAAGAATAAGGAATACCTGTTTTCATGATAGCTTCTTCTGTTGCTTTATGCGTTGGAGCAAGGATGTTTTCACTTTCCTTAGCGTTCGCTATGCTAGTATAGGCAATAAATTTCACTCCAGCACGCTCAGCCGCAGCTATTGCATTCGCGTGTTGTCGTATTCTTGTTTCATTATCCCCATCCGCAGAGATAATCAGCAAGCGATCAACGCCAGCAAAAGCCGCATCTAGTGTTTCTGGATAATCAAAATCTCCTTTTCGGACATCTACTCCTCGAGCCTGTAACCCTTCTGCTTTCTCTGGATTACGAACACTAACAGCTAATTGGTTTTCTGGTACCTTTTTTAATAAAGCCTCTACAATTTTAGAACCTAATTTTCCTGTTGCTCCTGTAACTAACATTTTCATATGTTATTCCTCCATATACTTTTCATTTTAATAGTGTACTTTTACGGATTCTCTTGAAAGAGAGGAGCTTAGATTGATGACAAACCCTTATCATCTTTAGAAATCGCATTTTCTTGTTGATCTTCGTTCCAGGAGCTTCGCTTTCCTGCGGGCGGTCCGGGAGCCTCCTCGGCTTCGCCTGCGGGGTCTCCCATGTCCCTTCCTCCCGCGGGAGTCTCTGCTCCTTCCACTACAATCAACAGGGGATTATTAACTAGAAAATAACTTTGTCTACACACTGGGATCCTCTTGAAAGAGAGGATCTTTATTGTACTTATTCTTAGATCCCTAATACATCAGCTCTATTGTACGAATGCTCTAATCTATTGTTTAAATGCAGGAAACTGAGGTACCACCTTCTCTCCTAATTCATTAATGACATCCTCTGCCGGACGTTGACCATATTTTAAATTCAAAATAACATGATTAACTCCAATTTCCTGTAAGCGATTCAGAAATTCAATTAAAAATTTGTATCCGCTCCTAAACCCAAGGTGCATAGGAGTGGGACCTTCATCCGGATCTTTTGCTAAATCAATATAAAGCGATTGAGAAAATGGCTGGAAATCATACGTTAAGGAACGCCAATCATCAATGAGTTTAGCTTGTACATCAATATTTCGCGGGTAACTAATCCAACCATCACTGTTTTTTGCTATCCACTCTAGTGACTGCCCTGAGCGACCTGTCACGAAAACAGGAATATCTGATAATACTGGTTTTGGCAAGAGGTCTCCTTTTTCTAATCCAACTCTTTGTGAGTTGATCTTTGGGAATGACTGCTTCCATGCCTCTTTCATAACAAAAAAAGACTCTTGAAATAATTCGCTTCGTTTTTCTTGGTTAACTTTATATGCAGAAAATTCAATAGGCCGGTCCCCAGTTGCAATACCCAAAAGAAGCCTTTGATTGGATATTTGATCTACAGATGCAGCGGATTTCGCTAGATCAAGTGGATGACGTAGTGTCGTCACAATGCTCCCTGTCCCTAATGCAATCTCATTTGTTTGAGCAGCTAAGTAGCCTAGAAAAACCCAAGGATCATATATTTGACCAACATCACCAAAGGTCGGGTCATTCAACGGAACATCTCTAACAAATAGAGAAGAGAAATTAGCCTCCTCAGCTATTCGAGCAAGATCTATCTGATGCTTTAAATCCATGACCGGGATGCTTCCCTTATATGCTTCTAAAGGAAAGAATAACCCAAGTGAAAGTTTGTTTTCTTGGAATGTGCGTGAATAACCATTGTGTTTTTCAAATTTATTCATACTTTTTAACCCTACCCTTTCATAACTAACTATCAGTTTTCCTATGTGATTAACTGAACTTCCCAGTTAATTATGCAGTTCCTTGCTTTACTGAATTTGGATTTACGACATGATATTTGCCCCCACTCTGTAAAAAAAACATGAATGGTCGTAATTCGGAATGACCACATTTAGGACAATAACCACTTTCTTTTGTTATCGTTAGGCATCTGTCGCAAACGTGTCTATGTTTTGCATTTGACATAACCATATATTTATCATACCTTTCTTTATTTTATTGAATGAAACCTTAAAGGATTTAGCGAAGTCAACTGAACTTAAAATAGTTACAGTTTATACAAAAGGAAACTTAAATCACCTAACTAAAATAGCATTTATCATCTGTAACAAAAAATATTACATTTAGACCAAAAATAAAACAACTTATTAATATTGTTTTATTTTCTTTAAGATGGATGCAATGGAAGTACGATCGAGGTACGCTGAAAAATATTGATCGGTTTCCTCAAAGACCTCATCCATCACAAGTTGAATATTAGAAGCAACCACACATTCCTCTTCAGGATCTCCGGAGCACCAATTGGGTTTAATCGTTGCACCTGACACTGAGCGGTAGATTTGCCCCAATGTAATCTCATCAGGATCTTTTTGAAGAATGTAGCCTCCTCCTATTCCTTCCTTTGTTCGTACAAATCCATGGTTACGCAAACAACTCATTATTTTACGAATTCTTGCTGGATTTGTGGAAACATTGTCCGCAATCTTTTGACTACTTGCCATATGATCAGGCAAATGCGCTAAAAGAACTAAGCTATGAACGGCTATCGTAAATTCACTATTCACTGGATTTCACTTCCTCTTGGAACCTGTACTGTAATAATAATTAATACAGTTTAAAAAGTCAATGAAATGATCAGTTGCTTTAATTCCAATTTTTAGTAGGAATTAAAAAAAGGTTGACCACCTTGACCGGAGTCAACCATAAATCACCAATGAAAATTTACCTAATTGACTCTTATCTTATTAAGGGGTTCAACCCAGCAGTTTCCATATAATCTTTTCCCCAATTATACATAGCATCGAGAATCGGCATCAAACTTCTTCCTTGTTCAGTAAGGGAGTATTCTACTTTTGGAGGAACCACGGGATAGACTTCGCGGTTTACAATCAAGTCTTCTTCCAGTTCTCGCAATTGATTGACTAGCATCCTCTGCGTGATCCCTGGCATAAGAGCTTTCAATTCACCAAATCGCTTCGTTCCCTCTTTTCCTAGATGCCATAGTATAAGCATCTTCCATTTACCACCGATAACGGAAAGAGTTAATTCTTTTTCACAATTAAACACCTTTTCCTCCATTCGCGACATTTCACATCACCTCCATATTTATTATAGTCCATAGTATACTTTTTTCACTAAATAATATATAAGTCCGTACTTGTTATATCCTTCCATACAACATATTCATTGTTTTCATTACCATCTAACAACTAACAGATGTATTTCTGTTAGTTTTTTTCAACACCATGTCCACCAAATTCGTTTCTTAATGCAGCTACTACTTTACCTGTAAAAGTATCATTATCTAATGAACGGTAACGCATCAAAAGCGACATTGCGATAACAGGAGTGGCTGCTTGTAAATCTAAAGCTGTTTCAACTGTCCATTTCCCTTCACCAGAAGAGTGCATAATCCCTTTAATTTCATCTAGATTTGCATCTTTTGAAAATGCACGTTCAGTCAATTCCATGAGCCATGAACGAATAACGGAACCGTTATTCCACACTCTAGCCACTTTTTCGTAGTCAAAATCGAATTCGCTCTTTTCTAATACCTCGAATCCTTCACCGATTGCTGCCATCATACCGTATTCAATTCCATTGTGGACCATTTTTAAGAAATGGCCGCTCCCTGCTTTACCAGCATAGATATATCCGTTTTCGACAGCTGTATCCTTAAAAATAGGTTCCACGATTCTCCAGGCTTCAGGGTCTCCACCAATCATATAACATGCTCCATTACGAGCACCTTCCATTCCACCAGAAGTGCCGGCATCCATGAAGTGAATCCCTACTTCCTTTAGCTGGTTGTATCGGCGGATGGATTCCTTATAATGAGAATTCCCAGCTTCAATTACGATATCCCCAGCACTTAATAATGGTGTCATTTCATCAATTACCGAATCCACTACAGCATGAGGAACCATAATCCATACAATTCTTGGTTTTTCTAATGATTCAACAAGTTCTTTTAAATCAGATGTACCTTGAGCACCGTGGTTCTTCATTTCTTCAACGGAACTTCTATTTACATCGAATGCTACTACTTCGTGCTTGTTATCAATTAAATTTTGACCTAAGTTCAATCCCATTTTTCCTAATCCAATTAATCCAACTTTCATGTTCATTTCCTCCTAAGATAATCTAAAAATATACTTCATTTTTTATTACTACCACCATTTATATCCTTCCTCTGCCAATAATCGATGGGAAGCATCTGGTCCTGTTGACCCTGATGGATATATTTGAAGGGGAATTGTATTTTCCTCAAAAGCCTCTAAGATGGGCTGTACCCATTTCCAAGACAATTCTACTTCTTTCCAATGCGCAAAGAATGTTGAGTCGCCACGCATTGCATCGTAAATTAAACGCTCATACGCTTCAGGAACATCTGCTTGTTTAGAAGAAAAATCAACACTGACTGGTTCGATTTTTCCATTGTTTAATGGATTTTTACTATTTAATTGTAATGAAACACTTTCGTTTGGATTGATTTCAATCACTAAAAGATTTGGGGCAGTTTCTTCTTCTTGAGTCCTGTATAAATCCTTTGATGTATTTTTGAATTCAATCACAATTCTGGTGGATTTCTCTGTCATTCTTTTTCCTGTACGGATATAGAAAGGAACCCCTCTCCAAAAATCATCATCCACATATAGACGGGCAGCCACAAATGTGTCAATTAGTGAAGAAGGAGCAACATCAGGTTCTCCTGTATATCCAACAACTGGTTTTCCTTGGATTTCACCAGGAGCATATTGGCCTCGAATCACATGATTCACCACATCCTCTTTCTTTAATGGACGCAGTGATTCTATTATTTTTCTCTTTTCATTGCGGATCTCTTCTGCACTTATTTGTTTTGGCAGCTGCATTGCTGTCATCATCAACATTTGCAGCATATGGTTTTGAAACATGTCGCGAATAGCCCCGGCATTATCATAATAACCAGCTCTCTCTTCAACCCCAACTGTTTCGGCTGAAGTAATTTGCACATTTGCAACGTATCGGTTGTTCCATAATGCTTGAAGCACTGGATTTGCAAACCCTAACGCTTCCAGGTTTTGTACCATTGGTTTTCCAAGATAGTGGTCGATGCGAAATATTTCTTCTTCATCGAAAGCTTTGCTTAGTTTATCGTTTAATTCTTGAGCTGATTTTAAGTCATGCCCAAAAGGTTTTTCGATAATTAGACGTTTCCAACCATTAGTAGAACCTAGACCACTCTCTTTAATGTTGGAAGCAATCACATTAAAAAGCTCTGGAGCAACAGATAGGTAGAACATACGATTTTCTGGAATATTCAATTCTTCTTCACGTTGTTTAACGAGTTCAAGTAATCCTTTATATCCTTCAGCCTTGATAGCATCTACATGGCTATAACGAAAGGCACGGATAAACACTTCAAGGTTTGAATCGTCATGTAGTGATCGTCTAGAAAATCCTTTTAAAGAATCTTTCACATGTTTTTGGAAATCAGTATCTGATAATTCTCCTCTGCCCACCCCGATAATGGAGATGGGCAGAGGTAATTTTTTATCCAAAAATAAATTATATAGAGCAGGGAAGATTTTTCTTTTTGCTAAGTCCCCTGTCGCCCCAAATAAGACAAATGTCATTGCCTCCATTTAACCTACCTCCAAAAATTTCAGTATTTCGTGAAACATTGTTGCAACAAGATGTAAGTATAATACCTACATTTCTCAAATGGAAGTACGCACTTTTTATTTAAATAGTGTTAAAAAAATTACATACTAACAAAATGTATACTATAAGAAATAAACTCTTCTATTTAAGTGTTAAAAAAATTAAAAGCCAGGGTGAGGATCCTCTCCTTGGCCACAAACATATATGATATTAATTTTTTGAGAACAGTTTTTTTATGTGTTGAAGCTTTGGGCATAATAAGCGGGCTATTTAAACGGGAGGTGTCACAAACAGCGATTGGTCTTACAGTATACTTTTTAGCACTATGTAAATTAAAAGTGCGTACTTTTAATATTTAATCATACGTTATATACTTGCAATTGTTCAGTGAGAGGCCATGATATTCCTTATTACTTGCAGGTAGATAGTGCACTATAAGGAGAAGTTATCGCTGTTCAAAAATAAAAAAAATTATAGGAGTGAATATAGATGGAATTACAATTAGCATTAGATTTAGTAAATATTCCAGAAGCAATTGAGTTAGTTAAAGAAGTGGAGGATCACATTGATATCGTCGAAATCGGCACACCGGTTGTAATCAATGAAGGACTTCATGCAGTAAAAGCAGTAAAAGAAGCATTCCCTAACTTAAAGGTATTAGCAGACCTTAAAATCATGGATGCAGCTGGTTATGAAGTAATGAAAGCTTCTGAAGCAGGTGCTGATATCGTGACAATTCTTGGAACTGCTGAAGATATGTCCATTAAAGGTGCTGTGGAAGAAGCGAAAAAACAAGGTAAAAAAATCCTTGTTGATATGATTGCGGTTAAAGACCTTGCTGGTCGTGCAAAAGAAGTGGACGCTATGGGCGTTGATTATATTTGTGTTCATACTGGCTACGATCTTCAAGCAGTTGGAAAGAACTCTTTTGAAGATTTACAAACCATCAAAAGTGTTGTAAAAAATGCTAAAACTGCAATCGCAGGTGGTATTAAGTTAGAAACACTTCCAGAAGTCATCAAAGTACAACCAGACCTTGTCATTGTAGGTGGCGGGATTACTGGCCAAGCTGATAAAAAAGCTGCTGCTGCCAAAATGCAACAAATGATTAACCAAGGGTAATTCAAATCATGAATACAACTCAATACCTAGCTGAAATCATAAAAGAGTTAAATCGCTCCGTAGATTTAATTTCGAATGATGAAGCTGAAAAACTAGTTAATGGGATTCTTGAATCAAAAAAAATCTTTGTTGCTGGCGCAGGTAGATCTGGATTTATGGCCAAATCATTCGCCATGCGAATGATGCACATGGGGATAGATGCCTATGTGATTGGCGAAACAGTAACCCCTAACTTTGAAGAAGATGACATCTTAATCATTGGATCAGGTTCAGGAGAAACAAAAGGTTTAGTTTCCATGGCTGAGAAGGCAAAAAGCATCGGTGGGACTATTGCAGCTGTAACGATTTTCCCTGAGTCCACTATTGGACAATTAGCGGATATCACCATTAAGTTGCCTGGCTCACCTAAAGATCAGTCAGAGAGTGACTTTAAGACGATTCAACCAATGGGCTCATTATTTGAGCAAACACTTTTACTATTTTACGACGCTGTGATTCTTCGGTTCATGGAGAAAAAAGGGTTGGATACCAATAAAATGTACGGTAAACACGCCAACTTAGAATAGATATATTATTCCTCGAGTTCTAAATAGGAAAGACCGCAACTGTTTTCATGCAAGTTTGCGGTCTTTCTGCTAGAATAAACTACTATTTGTAATTTTTTTAGGAGTGATAAAATGATTTCTTTAAATGGAAAAACTGCAATAGTTACTGGCGCAGGAAGAGGCATTGGCCGAGCTACTGCTATCGCCTTAGCCAAAGAAGGCGTTCATTTAGGCCTAATCGGCTTAAGTATGTCTAATCTTGAAAAGGTAGCTGCTGAACTAGCACAATTTGATGTTAAGGTTTCTGCAGCAACAGCAGATGTGACCGATCTTGAATCCGTGACCCATGCTGTTGAACATATCAAATCAGACCTAGGCCCAATTGATATCCTAATCAACAATGCTGGTGTTGCTAAATTTGGTGGGTTCCTTGATCTAACACCAGAAGAATGGGAAAAAATCATCCAAGTCAATTTAATGGGTGTGTATAATGTAACAAGAGCAGCATTACCAGGAATGATCGAAAGAAAATCAGGAGATATCATCAATATTTCTTCATCTGCCGGCCAAAAAGGTGCTCCTGTTACAAGTGCTTACAGTGCTTCTAAATTCGCTGTATTAGGGCTAACAGAATCACTTATGCTAGAAGTAAGAAAACATAATGTCCGTGTCACTGCTTTAACACCGAGTACGGTCGTTACAGATTTAGCGATTGATACAAATCTTGTTAAAGGCAATGAAGAAAACGTGATGCACCCAGAAGACCTTGCAGAATTAGTCGTGGCTAGTTTAAAATTCAATCCAAGAGTATTCGTTAAAACAGCTGGATTATGGTCTACAAATCCATCATAAAAAGAAGCAGATCCTATGGTCTGCTTCTCAGTGTGTAGACAAAGTTCAAATATAATAAATTTCTCTAGTTGATTGCAGTGGAAGGCGCGAAGACTCCCGCGGGAGGAAGGGACATGTAAGACCCCGCAGGCGTAGCCGAGGAGGCTTACGGACCGCCCGCAGGAAAGCGGAGCGCCTGGAACGAAAATCAACTGTTCCAACAGATAACTTAACTATTTCTTAGTTTGTCAACAGTCTGAGAAGCAGATTCTATGGTCTGCTTCTTTTTCTTTAGTTCGTACAAAATACCATATGTATGACTGAACAAAGGCCAATACTTTCTCTAAGATTGTTTTCTGTGCTAAGCGTATAGTATAAGCATTTGACCGTGTAGGAAAAAAAAGAAAAAAGGGCGAGTAACCGCTAAATTCACTTGGCGGTTTTTTGGTTTTTACGTCTTTTTCTGATGGTATAAATTGGCTGAAACAGAACATAATATCAATGGTGTAAATACATAATTATCTTATTAGGAGATTGATGTTTATGTTTAAGAAGTGGACGAGTTCAGGGGTAGGTAATAACACAGAGCAAGCCCTAAATACACCTATCACACTAGAGAATATCCTTGATCGCGTAGACAATATGGAAGACGCTGAAATAATAGAACATCAATCCACTCATGTTTCGACAATTATACTGGTATACATAAGAACATTGATTGAAAACGAAAGGTTGAATGAATCTGTCATTCAACCATTACTGAGCTGCAGCAATGAAAATCAATTGGAATGTATTTCCTCCTCCAAAATTACAGAAATTTTAACCCTGGAAGAGGCCGAAAAACAATTGATGCTGGGATCCATCCTTATTTTTGACACCAGTGTAAATAAATGGTGTTCAGTCGATCTTAAAGATCCATCAGGAAGAGGGATAGAAACCTCTGAAACAGAAACAATTCTTTATGGAGCAAAGGACAGTTTCACTGAAAACATAGAACAGAATATAGCATTGATTCGAAGAAGGCTGCCA
The DNA here is from genome assembly GCA_001648575.1 of Sutcliffiella horikoshii DSM 8719. Taxonomy (GTDB): domain Bacteria; phylum Bacillota; class Bacilli; order Bacillales; family Bacillaceae_I; genus Sutcliffiella_A; species Sutcliffiella_A horikoshii. The sequence continues at coordinate 48,846 of LQXN01000054.1, forward strand.
ATAACAGCCTTGAAAACAGAAAAATTCACGGTAGGATCACTCACTGAGACAAATGTTGTCTTAATGTATCTCGAAGGTATAACGAACCCTAAATTCATTACGATTGCCAGGGAGAAAATCAAAAATGTCAATTATGACCAAATTCTTGACTCCTCCCAACTAGCAGCTTTTATGGAAGATTACACACATACTGTCTTTCCACAATTTCAACAAACTGACCGTCCTGATGTGTGTGCCTTCGCACTTGGCGTTGGTAAACTTGTCATACTTGTCGATAATACACCGTTTGCTCTGAATGCTCCAATCACCTTTTTCCATTTATTCCAATCACCTGAAGATTATATTAATCGTTGGATTGTTGCAAGCTTCTTGCGGATCATAAGATATTTAAGTTTCATGCTCTCCTTACTGATGGTTCCACTATATGTCGCGTTAACGACACATCATTATCAGATGATTCCCTTGCAAATTTTATTCGTCCTTGTGGATACGAGAAGTCAATTGCCACTAAGCCCGTTTTGGGAATCGCTCATTATGTTGGTGACAATTGAAATTATTAAAGAAGCAAGTCTAAGAATGCCTACGAAATCTGGTCAAACATTAGGTGTCATCGGTGGTATTGTCATTGGACAGGCAGCTGTAGAAGCAGGGTTCGCTAGTCAAGTTCTGATCGTTTTGGTAGGTATTTCTGCAATCGCTTCGTTTCTAGTGCCGAATTATTTGATGTCCAAAGCCAACACTTTTATACAGTTCATACTATTGATCCTTGCTTCTTTTCTTGGAGTAATGGGCATTTTCATGGGCATGCTTTTACTTTTTGTCCATATGAACGCACTTACTTCCTTGAAACAGCCATATTTAGTCCCTGTGGCACCTTTTTATGGAAAAGATTGGATTGATCTATTTATTCGTGGACCATTGAAATGGATGAAAACAAGGCCAGAGTCTCTTCATCCTTTACAGAAATGGCGTTATAGCCGAAGGAGATAATCCCATTGACTGAATTTTCATTGTTCGAGAAAACCTCTTCGTATGACGGTGTTTATATGACTTTTATGGTCAACAGGATCCAAATGCTATATTTTGCGATCATCATGCCAGTTTTTCTCATATACCCCTATATGATTTGGGTGATTGTCATCGTAGGCGGACTATCACAGGTCAGTATATTCATGTTATCGAAATGGTTTACTTCCAAGTATGCATCCAAAGGCTACGAAGGTTTTGTAGATCTTTTCGGTGAGCGTATGGTACGGTTACTTTCTTTCATCGGAATCGGTTTCATTTTATTAAAAGTAACAGTAATCACACTCGGATATGTAGAAGTAGTACAACATTTTATCTTCCCTTCATTGAATACGAATTGGATGATCCTTTTCATTTTGCTTATTTGCTGGTATATTGCTTCACTAGGGATGGACAGTACGATCCGTTTCATCGTCATCGCTTTTTTGTTTACAGCTCCAATGTTCTTGTTATTATTGAACTTCCCTTTTCAGCCTTTTGCCACTATACATGATCTATTTCCGTTAATACCATATGAATGGACGATGAAATCATGGAAAAGTGTGCTGTTTATATGGTCCGCCTTTTCTGGGCCAGAATATTTGGTTTTACTTGCACCTTGGTTCAATACGAGAGAAAAAATCCTCAAATACATGACGATTGGAAATACATTTACCGTTTTTGAATATGTGTTTATATTCATTGCCTCTTTGTTTTTTTTCGGATCACATTATCTTAGAGAAAACAAATTGCCGTTGATGGAAATGATACGCTACCTGAATTCTCCAGTGTTTGAGCGAATTGATATAATATTTATCTCTGTATACTTATTTCACTTTGTATTCGCCATATCAATCTTCCTGTTACTTTTTTATGGTGCCATTCGTATCACTCTGAAAAAATCGAAAGGTCAAACGACTCGATCAGGATTTGCATTATGTTGTTCCATATTTATCCTTTGTTTAATGCTACTAAATGAATTATTTTGGAAAAATGCAACTGATCAAAACATTTTGTTGGAACTAGAGATATGGGCAGGAGCACTCACTTATTTATTCGTACCATTACTTCTTTTCCTCTCTTTAAAGCGAAAGGTCCGTGACTAGTATGAAACATAAACATATCAAAATACATTTCGTCATTTTAGTTAATATAATCTTTCTATCAAGTTGTTCGCCTATTGCAGAAAAAAACCTGATTGAAGAAATTGCACCTGTGACTTTTTGGTCGATTCAGAAAGGGGAGGAGGAGCACTACAGATTGAGCACGTTGATACCTCCCCTTGTAAAAGAAAAGAAACGCCTTTTGACTGTCCAAGTCGACTTGTTAAAAGAAGGCATGAAGGGGTTTAATTTAAAGTATTATAGAGAATTGAAAGTTGGACAACTCCGAATGCTGTTGATCAGTGATGAAATTGCAAAAGAAGGGATCATTCCATTGATTGATACGATTTTGACAGATCCTGATATTTCTAACCGTTTGTATCTAGTCATTGTCAAAGGGGATTTTGATGAGTACATCAACAGTCAACTTGGAGCGCAAGAAGACCTGGATTACTATCTCTATCGAATGTTCAAGCATTACGATGGTCAAGGCAAGTTGACCGTTGTGAATTTGCATGAATTCATGAAAGCTCTCCATTCACCAGCGAATTCTCCTGTAGTGCCTGTATTTGAAGCTAGTAGTGGTAATTTCCAATATCAAGGTACTGGCATTTTTAAAAATGACCAATTGATTGAAACCACGAACTACATGGAAGAGCAAATATACCAGCTTATCGGCAACGATCACTTTTTAAAGTATTTTCCGATCCGTGACTTATCTTTGGTTCTAGGCCATGTGACAGCCGATGTCAATTGGTATATGGATAAGACATATTCTGAACTGAAGCTCACCGTTCAATTGAACGGACGGCTTGACGAGATTGCCAGGGAACATAACTTACTCACCCCGGATGAATTTTCAAAATTAGAGACGGAAATTGAATTGTATTTAGAAGAACAGACTACCAAGTTTATAAAAAAGCTTCAAGAAAATAAGGTTGATCCTTTCCAATTAAGAATGTATACCTTGAAACCTTTCTCAAAACCTCTTAATGGGGAGGAATGGTCAAACAGATGGGAACAGATGGAGCTCACAGTCGATTATGACCTTAAAATCCAACCGCTAACAGATATCAAAACTGATGAATGAAAGTGTGGACCCATAGATAGCCAAATCCTGATAATCCAGCACAAACATATAACCATTTCACTTAAGCCTATTCCATCGTACCGACCGTATCTGCATGGTAGATCCCGGACCCAGTAATCCTCCAGTTGGAATTGTAATAATACCTGTTCATACTAGCGCCTCCCCTGCACACATATGATTGTTACAACTAACCTATGCTGGGCGCTGTACACATGTTCAGCCCACAACATCGTACAGGCACTTAATGGATCTATGGGTTATACACTAGAGGGAGAGGAGTGTGTCAGCTATGCCTTGGCAACAAAAAATACCGTACTTAATGAATCAGCCTATTGGGGTTTCGTTTCTGGATGGGACTGGGACTTCGGGGGTTTTATGTGGGGTCTCTGGCGGGAAGCTATTGGTGATGGAATACTTATATCAGGCGCAGTTTGCGTTGAAGCAGTATGATGTGTTTACGGTGCAGGATATACATGGGTATCCGGGGTGTGCTGGTTAGGTTTTTGAACAAAAATGCTTTCCATAGTTCAGTCAACTAGTGGAAAGCATCCTTATAGTTTATTTTTGTTAGAGTATCATTTATTAATCCTGCCCCCAATACTTTGACGAAACTGGGATCAGGCATCGTACTACTGAATTACTTAATATAATCTTGGAAGTCTATTGGAATATGAATAGTATTACCGGAAATCAACTTACCATCACCCTGGGTTTTTTCATTAATTGACACTTCTATTTCGTTGTTTACTCCATGTATAATGAAAACTGCATTTTTCCAATCCGGTTGATACTGATCCTGTTCGACAGTAATAGATATTTTAAGTTTATTATCTTTCAGTTCCGCTTGAAAGCCACATTCAAAAAAGGAACCTTCTTCATAAGCAAACGTTTTGCCATCATCTTCATAATACGTAAACGAGGATGTTCCATTTTCTGTCGGATAAAAATGAACCGTCAATTCCGTTTCTTCCGTTTCGGTGGAGTTCTTTACGGTTCCTTGAGTAATAATTGCCCCTTCTTTAATAAAGATAGGTAATATTTCAAGCTTTGCTTCTACGAGGTGGTGTTTTCCACCTTCTAACTTTTCTTCTGTCCAATAATTCACCCATTTGCCTTCTGGTAAATAAACCACACGATGGTACGTATCTGGTGTCACAATCGGAGCTACAATCATATCGGAACCAATCATAAATTGGTCTGATAAATTAAACGTATTTTCATCATGTGGATATTCAAGGACTAATGGACGCATTACCGGAACCCCTGTCACACTTGAATCTTTAAATAAAGTGTATAAGTATGGTAACCATACATACCTCTCTTGGATATATTTTTTAACCACTTTTTCATATTCTTCACCAAAAGACCAAGGTTCTTGGCGGGCGGATCCTAATACACTGTGATTTCTAAAGTACGGTGTAAATGTCCCGAATTGTGTCCATCGTGCAAGTAATTGCCCATTCGAATCATGTGCAAAACCTCCAACATCTGGCCCACAGAATGGTACACCTGAAACACCTAAATTCATACACATTGGGATAGCCATTTGTAAGTGTTCCCAGAAGCTGCGATTATCTCCGGTCCAAACTGAAGCATATCGTTGAACACCAGCATAACCAGCACGTGTCAATAAAAATGGGCGCTGACCGTTTAACTGCTTTTTCATTCCATCATACGTCGCTTCGCCCATTAATAAGCCGTATACATTATGCAGTTCACGGTGGGTTTTGGGATCTCCATCATTTTCATGCATGACTTTAACATCCATCGTTTTTGTTTCATTAAAAACAGCTGGTTCATTCATGTCATTCCAAATACCTTCAATACCTAAGTTTGTATAGAACTTATGCTTTTCGCCCCACCACTGACGCACTTCACTACTTGTAAAATCAGGAAATCCACTTTTACCTGGCCACACATCACCATAATAAATATTGCCTTCGATATATTTACAGAAACGGTCTCCCCTAATAGCTTCTTGATAGATATCGTATTCAGGGTCTTCTTTTACACCTGGATCTACAATGGGAACTACATGAATTCCAGCTTCCTTTAGATCTTGAATTAACCCTTTTGGATTCGGAAATCGTTCTTCATCAAATGTAAAAACACGATAACCGTCCATATAATGAATATCTAAGTAAATGGCATCGAGAGGAATATCTTTTTCCTTAAATATGTTTACTAATTCCCTTACTTCTTTTTCTGATTCGTAACTATAACGAGATTGATGATAGCCTAGAGCCCACTTTGGAGGAATTGGCATCTTTCCTGTAATTTCTGTGTACTGCCCGAGAACCGCTTTGGGCGTAGGACCAGCAAATACATAATAATCAAGCTGTCCTCCCTCAGCAGCAAAAGAATACGTTTCCTTAGACGACTTCATATCAAATACTGATTTATATGTATTATCAAAGAAAACACCATGTGCTATGCCATTTCTAATTGTCATGAAATAAGGGATTGATTGATATAGTGCATCAATCTCAGGATTATGCGGTGCAAAAACATCGGAGTTCCACATTGTCATCTTTTCTCCACGTTTATCTAGAAAACTTGTTTTTTCACCAAATCCATAGTAGTGATCATCTTTGTTCATTTGTTTATAACATATCACTTCATTTTTTGCATTAAACCCCATACCAAATTCTTTTTCACTTAAAATTAAACCGCCAGTATTATCAAAGATAGAGATTAAAAGTGGATCCTTATTGATTAATAAAGTAAGTTTTCCGCTTGAAATATGAATCTCATCTCCACCTTCTTGAACTGATACTTCACAGCTTTCTGGCTCCTTAACAACTGCAAAGCTAGATTTAAGGGAAGGTTTTTGTTTTGGATTCATGATAATTCTAACAATATCATCTCGATAAAAAAGAATGGAAACAAATCCATATTTACAGTTTAGATGAAATTTATTTCCTTCTAATTCATAATTAATAATTGAACCTAAATTTTGATAGAGCTTATTCTTCTTCTTGTTATTATTTTCAGGTATAATGGCAAAACTTGTATCTTGCATATAACTTCCTCCTATAGGTTAACCGGTTAACTTGACAAAGAATCAACAAATTTAAATAGACTTTGTTGACTCTCTGATAATTAATTTAACTGGTAGTTCTACTGTTTTATTCTCAACCATTTGAGTTGAACTTCCGCCGTTATTTATAGATTTTAAAATTAAATCAGTAGCTACTTTCCCTTTATTAAAAATATCTTGGTTAATGGTAGTTAAGCTAGGTGAGATATATTCACATATACTCAAATCATCGAATCCGACAATTGAATAATCATCAGGGATATGTTTGTTGTTTTTTTGGAACGCTTTGATCATGCCAATTGCCAATATATCTGAAACAGTTACAAACGCAGTGACTTCTTCCCCGCTATTCAGTATATGCTCTCCTACTTGAACCCCGTGTTCGAAGGTAATATCGTAACTTTCAAATACGAGTCGTTCATTAAATGAGATACCCGACTCTTTGAGCACTTTCTTAAATCCTTCAAATCGTTTAATATCGACCGGACTTAATGTAAGATTCGTACCCACAAATCCAATATTTTTATGCCCCAATTCAACTAGGTGTTTTGTAGCTAAATAGCCGCCCAATTCATCATCAATTTTGACATTGTTATACTGATTCGTATATTCCTCGTAAGTATCGATCAACACTATCGGAATATCCAGTTTCTTCATTTCCCTATATAATCTTTCTGGGAAAATGCCTAAAATAATCAATCCATCTAAGTTTCTTTTAATTACCCACTCTCTACACTCTTCCGGGTTTCCAACACCAGTAATCATCGTATCAAAATTATTTTCCCTTGCGACCATTTCAACTCCGCTGAGAAAATCATGATAATACTGGTTTTTTTTAAACATTGATGCAGGTGAATTCTCAATTAATGGAACCATTACTCCTACAATATTAGATTTCCTTTTAGATAAGCTAATAGCAGTGAAATCTGGGGAGTAGTTTAGTTCCTTGATTGAGGAAAGGACTTTTAATTTTGTCTCTTCAGATACTTTTTTCACACCATTCACTACATAAGAAACGGTTGCATGGGAGACACCTGCATGTTTAGCTACATCGCGAATTGTTAATTTTTTATTCATTTCTCCCTCCAAGGTAACCGGTAAACAAGATATTAATGTTTATTCGATATGATATTTGTATTATAGCAAGAGAGAAAATTAAAAGTAATTATTCCGTAAAAAAAATCATCCACTCTGAACTAAGATTAGAAATTCCCAAGGCTTCAATTCAATCATTTGATTCTGGCCCCAATCAAATTTGGATTCAGAAAAATAACATTGATAACTGCCATCAGATGAACTAGTAGTTAAAGTTGTAGATGCATCAGCAGCTGACAAGTTCATTATCACCAGTAACTTATTTGCACCTTTTTCTCGTTCAAACGCCAGTATTTGCTCATTTCCACTTTCAAGAAATATTACCGTTCCTCCAGAATTCCCATTCCAAAGGGCTTGGTTTTCTTTTTTCATGTGAATCAACTTCGTATAAAAGGACTGCATGGAAAGGTCTGACCAATCAATTGTATCTTTCACAAAAAATTCCAACCTCTTATTAAGTCCTGCTTCCTCCCCAGAGTAGATTAATGGAATACCTGGTAAAGTAAAGGTTAAAACTGCCATCGTTTTTTCCGATTCACCGTAAAGCTCGAAGGTAGTATTCCCTGAATTCATATCATGATTAGTAATAAAGTGCATCGGATATGTACCTTCAGGGTAAATCTCTTCTACATCAGCTAAATAATTCTTAATATCCTGTGCACTTTTCTTTCCATTAGCAATATCCTTTAAAATGTGAGTAAGCTGCCAACCATAGTTACAATTAAATGCTTTCTCTAATAATTCATACATTTTATCGTCTTCAGCAAGCATAAATACCGGCTTGATTTTATCCAGTTCTTTTCTTGCCGTTTCCCAAAAATCCACAGGTACCCCGTTTGCGTAATCTGCACGATACCCGTCAACATTCACTTCCGCAACCCAATATTTCATTACATTTATCATCTCAGAACGCATGTCATTATCTTCAAAATTTAATTGAGCAACATCTGGCCAGTGAAACTCTTGCGGATGGATTATCTCACCGTTACTATCGCATTGATACCAATGAGGCTTTTCCTCTATCCATTTATGGTCCCATCCTGTGTGGTTTGCCACTAAGTCGAGTATGACTTTAAACCCCATTTCATGAGCTTTATCTACTAACCTTTTGAAGTCATTCATTGTTCCGAATTCAGGATTAACCTTTTTATAATCTTGGACAGCGTAGTATGAACCTAATGTTCCATTACGCTTTTTTTCAGAAATAGGATGTATTGGCATAAACCAAAGAATATCAACACCCAAATTCTTAAGTCGAGGTAGATGAGTTTCAAAAGCTTCAAAGGTTCCTTCTGGTGTATATTGTCTTATATTGACCTCATAAATCACTGCTTTTTCTAACCAATTTATCATTCGCGAATCAGGCAACATTATATCTCACTTCCTAGTAACATTTTCTATAGAACAATTCCGTATTATTTATAAAAGATACGATATTCCCACGGTCCTAGCTGATATGTTTCTTCTTCTCCTAATGTTTCGCTTTGGTCCCCCTGAAATAGCTGGAACTCTCCTTCTAATCCAATTTCAACAGTGCCTTCAATATCCTCAGAGGATATATTCATAATTACGATAACCTTGCTATCATCCTTTTCTCTTATAAAAGCTAGGATACGGTCATCAGACGTATCTAGAAAGTTGATAGCTCCTCCAGCACTTCCATTCCATAAAGCTTGATTTTCCTTTTTCAATTGTATTAATTCTTTATAGAAGTCTTGCATCTTCATATCGGACCAGTCGATTTCGTCCTTCTCAAAAAACTCTAAACTTTTTTTATCTCCTGCTTCTTGTCCAGAGTATATTAGCGGAATACCAGGGACCATGAAATACAATGCTGCCATCGCTTCGGACGCTTCACCAAGTCGCTCGTCAATTATTCCTTGCCAAGAATTTTCATCATGATTTGTAAGGAATTGCAAAGGATACGTACCTTCGGGATACGCACTTTCTGCCCAAGCGAAATGCGATTTTACCGCTCTTGCACCTCTCTTACCATTTGCAATATCATTCATTATGTGATGAAAGCCCCAGCCCCAATTTACGAAAAAGGCTTCATTCAATAAATCAAAAACTCGATCATCCTCGGCTAACATGAATACAGGTTTAACCTCATTTAATTGAGCACTGATGTTCTCCCAAAAATCAACAGGCACACCTGATGCGTAGTCAGCCCGGAATCCATCAACATCGAATTCTTCTACCCAAAATAGCATAGTGTCCTTCATTTCTTGGCGCATATCATCATTTTCGAAATTTAATTGTGCAACATCAGTCCAATTAAATTCTTGTGGATGAATGATTTCCCCATTACTGTTTTGTTCGTACCAGTTTGGATTTTCATCAATCCATACATGATCCCAGCCTGTATGATTGGCGACCCAGTCTAAAATGACATACATGCCCATGTCATGCGCAGTATCGACTAAATCTTTAAAGTCCTCCAATGTACCGAATTCGGGATTAACTTCTTTATAATCTTTCACTGCATAATATGACCCTAGCGTCCCAATTCTTTCTTCTTCCGCAATTGGGTGAATAGGCATAAGCCACAGAATGTCCACCCCTAGTTCTTGAAGACGGGGAAGATGATTTTTAAACGCTTCAAACGTCCCCTCTGGAGTATACTGTCTAACATTCACCTCATAAATAACGGAATCCTTCGACCAGTCAGGAATCTTTGCATTGCTGGTTTTTTTTGGTTCATTGATCTCTTTTTCATCAACTGATTCCTGATTTGTTTCTTCTTCATCCATACTGTTTTGCTCTGTAACAGACTGTTCATTTGCTTGACAAGCTACTAATGTTATAAGGAGTATCACAAGTAATAATTGTTTGATTTTAAACATATTTTCTCCTTTCATCCATTTATCAAATAAAGAGCAACGTATGACCATTGTGTTGTAATCATGAATCGTAAATCAGTCTATTATCGAGTAAATTTAATACTCAGCCTTAACCTTTATTCGCCCCTGCTCTTAATCCTTCTGTCAATGGTTTTTGAAGTACCATAAATAAAATCGTAATAGGAATGGCAACCAGTACTGCCCCTGCTGCAAACGTAGTGAATTCTGTGTTCCCACGACCAGTGACCATTTCAAACAGGCCTACTGCTAACGTTTTATTCGAATCAGATCTGAGTACTAACCTCGCAAAAATAAAGTCCATCCATGGTCCGATGAAATTCATCACAGCGATGAATACCATAATTGGAATAGATAAAGGCATGATGATTCTAAAGAAAATGGTTAAGTGTCCTGCTCCATCCATTTTTGCAGCCTCTTCTAGACTTCTGGGCATTCCATCGAAATATCCTTTTACCAGCCAAGCACCAAATGGAATCGATCCACCTGCATAGACCAATATTAATCCCCAATGATTATCTAAAAGATTAATTTGCAAAAGTAAAATATAGATGGCGATCATAGCCATAAAGCTTGGGAACATTTGCAGAACCAAAATCGCCATTAACCCCGCTCTTCTACCAGGAAAACGAAAACGCGAAAAAGAATATGCAGCAGTCAATATTAAGAAAGTTGATATAATCATATTCCAAAAGGCAATCTTTAACGTATTTGCATACCATCGTGCATAATCGGTTTCCGTAAATAAATAGACAAAATGACTAAGTGATAAGTTATCTGGAATTAATTTTGTGGCATATAATGTATTACCAGGGTTTAATGAACCAATTACAACAAAGTAAACCGGAAACAAGATCAGGATACTTGTAAGTACCAATATCCCATATGTGAAAAACATTCGGATGAAATTTTTGGTTTTTTTACTCATCATCGCATCATATCCTCTTCTTTAAATGCTCGTGTTTTACTAAAGTTCCAAATGGAGAAAATCGCAACTACGATGAAAATCAACAATCCCACTGCTGAGGCAGTTGCAAATTGGCTATTTTCTAAAGTCATTTTATACATCCAACTAATCAAGATATCTGTCGATCCAGCATAACTATAATCTGGATTTGAAGGTCGTCCCTCCGTGAAAAGATAAATCATGTTAAAATTATTGAAATTATTAGCAAAACTCATGATAAGTAGAGGTGACGTTGAGAACATGACAATCGGAAAGGTAATACTACGAAACTTCTGCCAAGCATTTGCCCCATCAATTTCCGCTGCCTCATATTGTTCTTTATCGATTCCAGTCATAACACCTGCCATTAGAATCATCCAGAATGGGAATCCAAACCACATATTAACCCCGATCAATGTAATCTTTGCCCATGTTGGATCTGAGAAAAATGGAATTGCACTGAGGCCCCACTCTGCCAGAATCGGATAGTGATCAATTAAGTTATTAATGTATTTATTTATCGGACCAAACTGTCCATTAAAAATATTCCGCATGATTAATATCATGACAAAGGCAGGAATTGCCCATGGTAAAATAAAAACACTACGCCAGAACTTCTTGAATCTCACACCTTTGGACTCTATCAAAACAGCATAGAAAAAACCTAAAAAGAATGTAGTGAAGGTGGTAAGCACTGCCCAGAAAATCGTCCAAGTGAAAACACCATAAAACGTTCTGCTCCAGGCGCTCATACTAAATAAATTGATAAATGTTTGAAAACCAACCCAATCCACTAAATTTCTTGGTGGTAAATAATTGGGTGCGGAATAGTTTGTAAATGCAATCATTACTGAAAATATCAAAGGCAAAACAGTTAAAAACAGTGTAAAAATAAAGGTAGGAGTTAAAAGGATATAGGCAAATCCTTTTTCCCAGCTATTTTGAAGAGATTGTTTAATACCTAAAGGTAAAATCCCATTGTCTCTTTCTTTTCCGACCTTATAAGCATCACGTACGCTAATAATGTAAATACATAAAACTATAAGTGCCATTAATAGAGCAATGATCCCTTCGATCATTAAGAAGATGGAATGATGGCCTTCAAAAACCACCCTCCCTCTTTCACGAAGCTGCGGTGTTTCTCCCAATGTCCGAAGACCCCACATCGCCCACATAAAGGGTTGGCTATAAAAAATAAGAATAAAAACCCATAAACCAGAAAAAAATAGACCTTTTACAATTTGACGGTTGTAAAGTTGTCCCAGTCCCATAAAGAGCACCGATAAAAGAGAAGCTATAAAAGCTTTTGTTTTGAGAATATCTAAAAACGGCTTGTTTTCCTTTTTTATTTCTAGTGGGGTAGACATCCCTCTTTGTACCTCCTAATAAATCATTTCCCAAGCTGGATCATCCAACTTGGGAAATATTATAAAATTAATGATCTAATCTTTCGATCGACTCTTCAATTTGTTCGACTGATCGGTCTAAAATTTCCTTCACTTCACGATCTGTATTCCAAATACTTGTTAACGCATCAGCCATAGGACTCCATACAACTTCCATCTCAGAAATATTCGGCATTGGTACACTGTATTGTGCTTGTTCTAAGAATCCTGATAAAATTGGATCTGACAAAATAACATCGCTTTCCAGCAGGGCTAAGTGTGGTGGTAGCTGACTAGTCATTTCAAAGCGCTTCTCAAGCATTTCCTCACTTGTTGCAAATTTTGCATAAAGAGCGGCTGCATCAGGATATTTCGTATAGGAATTCACAAAATATGATATGATTCCCGAGAAGTTTGTTGGACGTTCGCCATTACTCAATAATGGAAATGGAGCCACTCCAAAATTAACTCCTGCATCCGTGTGTGCTCGTACATCCCAAGGTCCGGAAATTCGGAACATAACTTGATTCTCATTAAAAAGTGTTCCGATGATATCAGGGGTAATATCTTCCGAATTAAGTGGCAGACTTACCTCTCTTACTTCACGTAAAAATTCCCCTGCACGAACTGCCCCTTCGTTGTTTAAACCAATCTCGGTCGGGTCGGTGTTATCATTACCAAACACATAGCCACCAAATCCACCCAAAAATCCATAAACAAAGTAAAAATCATTTGGCGGGAACATAATCCCATAATGATCCGTTCTAACATCCGTAAAATCCTTTGATAATTCCAATAATTCTTCAAATGTTTCAGGTACTTCTTCCACTAAATCTTTATTGTAATATAGTGCTGTGTTTTCAACAGCATAAGGATATCCGAATAAAGTATCTTCAAGCGTTGTACCTAATATTGCTGCATCAATGAAATTTTCTTTATAATGCTCTGGAAAGAAATTTTCAACAATCAGACCTGCATTATCCATATTTCCTACATGATCATGTGGCGCGGTAAATACATCTGCACCAAGACCTGCTGGGCCATCCGTTTGTAAAACACCTGGTGCTTCCGTATGAGACACCTCTTCAATCGTTACCGGAACACCATATTCCTCTGTGAATTTCTCGGCAACATATTTTACCCACTCCCCATGTTCGTCACCACCACCCCATACAAGTAGCTCCGCACCCTCTTCTGGGGTAATTTCGATTTCCTCATGATTATCGGCAACATTATTATCGTTTCCTGAATTACTTGGTGGCTGTGCATGCTGCGGCGGAGCCGAACAAGCTGCTAAGAGCCCAATTGATAAAACACCAGTCGCTAGTACATTAATAACATTTTTTATTTTCATCTTCCTATCCTCCATTTGAGCCAAGATTAAGTTTAAGAATATTGTTTCTACAAAGCTCGAATACCCAAATCAACTATCCTAGTATTTGTTTCCCCCTTGAATCACTTATTGCCGGTTCTATCCGTTAACATATACACTGCGCATTAATTCATTATCACCTCCTTCACTGTGTGTGGTTAACCGGTTAACTAGCTAATTAAGGGTTAACGTTAAGCAAGTTTAAGAATAGCAAATCCCCATGGGTTTAATTCCACCTCAGACATTTTTGGGAAAGGTTCATTGTTCCAAATATCTATTGATTTTCTATCGTTAAACTCATGTGGCAAGTCCACTTTAATTTTTTCACTTGAATTATTAATGGCTATTATAATAGTTTCTTGGGATGATTTTTTCGCATAAATAATATGATTTGTTTCTCTATTTGTTTCCATCACTTCTACCAGGCCTTTATTACCAAAAGCAGGATAGTTTTTTCGTAAAGCTATTAAACTTCGAAAAAAATTAAACAGTTCAGAATCCTGATCACTTTCATCCCACACCATACATTTTCGACAACCTGGATCGTTACCACCTGTTAAACCTATTTCATCCCCATAATATATACATGGTGTACCTATAAAAGAAAATTGTAACAGCAAGAGTAGTTTCAATTTATCTTTATTTCCCTCACAAATGGTCAAGATCCTTGGAGTATCATGACTCCCCAATAAGTTGAAGGCAACTTCATTCACATTTTGGGGATATGAAGTAAGAAGTTTTGTTAACTGCTGTTCAAATTGTTTTGAATCTATTTCATTTTTTGCAATGAATTCCACTACAGCTTGAGTGAAAGGATAATTCATAACAGCATCAAATTGGTCTCCTTGTAACCAAGGCATGGAGTCATGCCAAACTTCACCAAGTATATACACATCAGGTTTAATGGATTTAATTGTATTCCTGAACTCTCTCCAGAATTGATGATCAACTTCATTTGCAACATCTAAACGCCAACCGTCAATATCAAATTCCTCTACCCAATACCGGCCAACATTAAGTAAATATTCTTTTACTTCAGGGTTTGCAGTATTTAACTTAGGCATCTGATGTGTGAAAGCAAATGTATCATAATTTGGTTCAGGTAAAGGAATCACAGGAAATTCCCTCAAATGAAACCAATCTCTAAATTTAGATTTTTCTTGGTTCTCCAAAACATCTTGAAACTGTTCAAAATAAAAACCACTATGGTTGAATACAGCGTCAAGCATTACCCGTATCCCATTATCATGACAAACTTCAATCAACTTTTTAAAAGTTTGTTTGTCCCCAAACTGCGGGTCAATCTCCATATAATCAACCGTGTCATACTTATGATTCGTTCTAGCTTTGAAAATCGGAGTTAAATAGATTCCATTAATACCTAATTCCTTTAAATACTCAATATTATTAATAATCCCTTCCAAATCACCACCGAAAAAAGTATCCCACTTTGGCTCCACGCTTCCCCAAGGCAAAGTGCCTTCAGGGTTTAAAGATGGGTTTCCATTTGCAAACCTCTCAGGAAAGATTTGATACCAAATTGTATCTTTTACCCACTCCGGTGCAGTAAATACATCATTTTCATTCAAAAAAGGAAAACAAAAATAAAAATGTGCATTCTTAGGATCTTTTTCTTTGAAACCATCTTCTCCATAAACAAGACATTGATCGTCAGAATGGAGTTCAAAACCATAACGTAACCGTCTAAACTCAGGCTTAACCTCTACAAACCAATACTCAAATAACTCATCGCTTCCTTCAAACACCATCGGTTTTGTATCGTTTTTCCACCCTTCGTCCGTCCACTGATAAGGATCACCAAATATTAAGTACGCTTTAGTCAAATCACCTTTCTTGGCTCTAAGACGAATATGGATTGTCTCTTTATCATACGCATAGGCAAAATTATTCTTTGGTCTGTGATAAATCGCTTCTTTTAACATAAAGCCCCCCTATAAATCCATTATCTAACTTTTCACACCCCATATGATTCCCTATTAAAACGCTTACATAAAAGGTTAACCGGTTAACTATTATCGGTTAAGAGTATTATAATTTATTGATAGGCGACTTTCAACAATTTTCTGTAAATTGTTATAATTGTGATAGCGGTTAATTTTTCATTCATAAACAAAAGAGGCTTTTCATTGTTTAGTGAACAAATGGAATGCCTCTTTGGTTATTTCATTATTACTCTAAAGATCTTTAATGTTATGAAAGACGTTTTACTCCCGGTATTTCGTAAGAGCCATTTACTACTTTAGCAGCAGGTTGATACATTCTTAACATTAAATTAAAATCTCCTTCAGGTGCCGGAAGCCAATTCGATTCGTTATTTATTGGCCGGTCTTTCTGGATATAGATATCAAGTGAGCCATCCTCATTGTACTCAAGCCCCGTGGTGTATTCTGCAATGGCATAACGGTCAATTGTGAATACTCCCAGCTTGTCGACAAAGTCTAGTTACTAGGCAGGTCTACAAGCTGAAACAAGCAGCCTATTCTGCGTGTTTTCACTTAATTTTTAGTTTCTAATATTGCTCTTATCTTATATAAAATCTATATCTTTCTCTACAAAATCGATCAATTCGTCGTTATCAACAGAGTATGTTATATCTCCGGTTAAATATACTTGTGTATAGCTACTTTCAGAGAGCATTCCATCTCCATCATCACCTCTTTCGTAAGTCGGATCAATTGTCTCTATAGAAAAACTAACATCCATCTCTATACTAAAAGAGATTAATAATTCGTTTTCTTCAATATCCAAAGTGACTTCAAGTATTTCTAAATCAGTTTTATCAATATACGCATCAGTTCCCCAACCACTAAAATATTCTCCTTCAAATTGTGAATTTGATAAAAGATCATGAATTGTATAATTCAAAGAAGAATTCCCATCGAAATAATTTGCTAATTTATCTTCCAGTAGTTCTTTGTCGTATTCATAATTATCAATGAAGTAATCATGTAGATTATCTTCTTCATGTTCAAGAAATGATCCAACTGAGTTGTAGAAAAGAAGTCCATCTACATCATCCTCTAAATCTTCGTGAATATTTTCCTTACTATCATCAGCAAAATCTTTAGTATTATTAGAAATAAATACTACATTCTCAGGGTTTTCTTTTTTACAGTACTCTACAATACTCTGCCATAGTATAGCATCTTGAAAAGATGATTTATCTTCCCCGAAAGGCTTTATTGCATTGAAATATTTCTCTGAAATTAGACTAGTAACATTCTTTTCTGTCGGATAACTTACAATTTGAATAGAATTTTCTTCAATTGTCTTATCTAAAAATTGTTTGTATTTTTCAACATGCTTTTCAGCTCTTAACATCTCATTATCAAATAGATTTTCAATACATAATTCATCAATTCTTTTCCCTACACTTTTCCTGACTTTTCTCACTTCTTTTACAACAGGTCGGACATTATCTTTGTATTTCTTTATTATCTCGTTATAATTTAATTCGGTTAGACATAGGGTAATTGGTTCATGTTTAGTGAACTTCAATAGTTTTTTAATTGCACTTGTTTTAAAGAAAAAATCGTTATAAACAATATTAGTATCGATAAAGATTAAGTAACTCATTTTATTTTCCTCCTTTTTTCTTCAAGTCTATGTGTTATTCGACAAAAAGATAATAAATCCTACATAACTACTTTTTTCTCCACTTATGGTTATTTTGCATTGAATGTTTTCGTAAAGGGTTACAAACATCAAATCAAATTTTTCATTCGGGACGATAAGGAAACCGATATTATGTCCATAACGGTATTGGAATTATTTTAATATTTACAAGTAATTATGAGGATAATTAATATGTTGTAACATAGAAAAGAGGCTTCCACTCATCAAATAATGGCAAGCCTCTCCTGCCTAAATAGTCATCTTCCAACTTGACTGCGCCAACCAATTTTTTTACATATACATTTAACTGTTTTTCATCAGACACGACATAAGAACCCTCTCCTCCTGATTGTATTCCTTCACCTGCTCCCCAAGCAGTCTGTTCTTCATTTCCTTTGTTTTTCCTGAATCAGTTCCCACCATTCTTCCAGCAATTGAATCGTTTTTTTATCCGGTGTATTTTTAGCCTGGAAATCAACATTTCCATAGACGTCCATATGAATGGCAATAGATTTGCGATTTTTGTATTATATCTCAAAATGGATCGATTCTCCTAAATATGTATGTATCATTGCTATTTTCCACTTAAGTTTTTTTTGAATTTAGGGTATTATTAAGAAGAGGTGTCTTAAAATGTTTACATACGAATTATGTTTACAAGAAAAATTTATAGAACTTAAAAGAGATGAATTAAAAGAAAATGAAAAAGTGCTTTCTGAATTTAACGCTAGATTTGGGAATGTAGATATAGTTCAAGTAATTGTTGATGATTATCATTTAATGAATTCCGAACAAGCGAACCTACTTTCAAATTATCAATTTGCAAAAGTAATCGGCTATCTACACAAGAAAGCCGTGCGAACTTTTGACTATCTAATGAAACGTACTGATTATAATGATAAAGTGCTTTCTAACTTTTTATCAAAATTAATAAAGGCTAGTATTATTAAAGAAGTTACTCCAAAAAGGTATGTCATTTCAAATGAATTTCAATTTCCAATTTTACAATTCATTTCATTTGAAGCTAAATTAACCAATTGGAAAAAGGCAATTCTTCAAGCAACAATAAATAAGAAATTTTCTTCATACTCCTACGTTGTTTTACCCTTAGAATTAGCAAAAAGGTTACGAGAAAGTAAAATTAATTATTTTAGAAATCAAAATGTAGGTTTAATTGGGGTGTCCAAAGATAGCATTGAATACTTTTACAAACCAAAAAAGGATCGAGTAAAACTAAATATTAATCCTTCTTTTATCAGTAGCGTTGCTAAATATCAACTTGAAACCTCAACATTTTCATTTAAAACGGGATGAAGGAGCTATTAGATTAATCATTAATAGCTCCTCTTTATTTCAAATAAAAATAAAATTATCTTCCTTAAATTGATCTAAAGCACTTTGATAGTTTTGGATGTGTTTGCCATTTATTCGTTGCAACGTTTCCGAATCATTATAGTCTTTTATATTTGAATCAGCTGTATCGAGAAGTTGTTCTACAAATCTAATTTTCTCCTCTATACTATCTTTTTCATTAATAGTATCTACAACTTGCTTTAATGCTTCAAAGTATTGTTGATAGATTTCATTTAAGTTAATATCTTCTACATTGCCCTCTATTATTTTAGTATCCAATTCACACCCTGTAAGAATTTTGTCATGTAATACACCTTTAAGGTGATCAGGAATACTTAATATCTCATCTTCAATAGCAAGTTCAAACAACATTTTCATTGAAGTATATCGCTTTTTCTGTCTTCCCATACCATCAACTGGTTCTAACCCTTTTTGTTCCTTATTAAAATTTCTTAATGAATAGAACCAACCTGTACCAACTGCATCAGCACCTACTGCAAAATACACAACACTTTCAATTCCAGAATATCCAATTACAACTCTTAAACCCAAGTTCTTTAGGTCATAGATTAATTGAAGCATACCATTAAGGCGATTCGGATTAAAATCATGTCTGTGATTATTATTGTTTTCTCTATCTACAGTAATATAAATCCCTTCAAATTTTTGTGCAATATCACTAAAGTCATCCAAAAAATCAGCGATATATGATTTATTTTCAAGTGCTGATTCATTAAATATTATCGAAACATACTTTCTTTTATCAACTTCTTTTTCTTCTAGTTGTTCATAAAAAATCTCCCATGTGTCGAAAAGCTTATCAACTATCCTATCATTGAAACTATAAAGATAGAAGGAGGGTGCCATTATCACATCCACATCAAAGTCTATTTGGAAGTCTATAGATTTTCCCACTAACGTTTCTAGGTTATCTGTATTTCGCAAAAAAGCTCTATCTATGTTGGTTTCCGGAAAGTAATCTAATTCACTTAACCTTTTGGGAATAGAAGAGGGAAACTGTTTGTAATACACTTTCAGATCTACCATATTCTCAACTGAAGAATAATTATCATCATTGCTACGTATTTCTTTTATTCTTTCCACCCTTTCTTCTCGAGGATCCCAAATTACTCCATCAATTAACTGATTTGAAAATAACCTTTCTAACTTCGGCTTCCATGCGGGGCCGTGCTGTGCAAAAATCATTTATTCATCCTCCCTATTAAAGCCTCTAATACATGTAGTAACTCGTCTAAATCCGCCCATCTTCTAGATCGTTGTTCTACAGCAAGCCTAGCAATTACTTTACTGAATAAAAATAAAGACTTAGAACTAGCATCCTTACTTTTCCAAATTGGAAACACATAATGCATATCCCTTTTGTTCTTCATATCAAAATATCGAGCTTTCGGTAGGAATATTTCGATAGCAATTAAACCAACAGAATATAAATCTGTTCTAAAATCCCATGTATAATCAGATGTTCTTCTTGCTTGTTCAGGCGCCATGTAATACGGTGTTCCTATTAATGCCCTAGTAGCAGTTAACTTCTCTTCTTCATTTGATTTTACTAGACCTGCATCAATAATTTTAAATTCACCATGATTAAAGATGATGTTTCGTGGAGTAAGGTCTCTATGTACGTATCCTGCTTCGTGCATAACCTTTATTTGATTTACCATTTGGAATAAAAACTGCACAACAACATCAATATCTTGTTCATTTTTATACAGTTCACTTTTATCTATAGTTTGTCCCTCAAATTTAGTTTCAAAGTAATATATAAAATGAAAATTATCCTTTGTGTATATCTGATAATCATCCAAGATTTCAAGTTGGGGTAAGATTGCACATTTTTTGGATGCTTCTAGTTCTCTAATTATCCTTTTGGAATTAGCTTCAATTTCATAGGCCTTTTCCTGCTCAAGTTCAGAATCCGAGAATTCATTCCAGTCATATCTCTGATATGCACTATAGGGGGACACATCAACAAATTTGAGGATGCTATCTTTTCTTGAGTCAAAAACAACTTCAAAGACTTGCCTTTGTCCACTCTTAGGTAACTTACTAAAAGATACTGCTGTTAAACCATGAAGCGCTAATACATCTATGACATCATAATCAGTTATATAATATTGGTCCATTTTGCTCTCCTTCACTATAGAAAATCCCAAAATTTTCATTATATTACATATGTTTATTGTAACATGATTATCAGTTACTAGTGACTACGTTTAATGATTTTTCCAAATTTTTAACACATAAAGTCCTATTGTTTACTTCCTAAATGAGTAAGAGCAGATAATTGTTGCGCAGTGAGAGTCTATGACGTATAACAAGTGTTAATCTGTAAGTGTGTGCCCGAGAGAATGTGGTGAACATTTAACATAAGAAAAACCGGGCAAAAACCGCCGGGTCCTTTTTTGTCTAGCGAATATCCGTTATCTTGTACTCTATTCCGTTTACTCCTTTATAAAACTCAGGGTACATTTGTCCGCCACACTTCTCGCAGGAGAACATAGGCGGCGTTGTTGGATCTCCATCGTCCATTAAGTCAAAGTCTTTTACAACTTGGAATGGAATTTCTTCCTTTTCATGACACACTAAACAAACATAGCTGACGCTCTGTTGAGATTGGTTTATATTCTTCTTTTTTTTCTTCCCTTTTTTTCGATGTTTGGATATTGGTGAAATGATTGATCACCCTTTCTAAATAAGCTCTTGTAGTGGCACACAAAGCCACCTTTATTTCTAGTTTACCATTTTCTAGACAGACTTCTCCCTTGTATTCATAGTAATATTCACATTTTCCACAAACGAGGGGGGCATTCTTTCCACTAGCTACAATCCTTTCCCGCCACGTCTGACGACGTAATGTTTTCTTTACTTTCAGAATCCACTTTCTTGCTTTCTTTTGCCATTCGCACAACATTTTTTTACTTAAGTTTTTGGACCTTCTTGAATACATACCGTAATGGCGAATCGTCTTAAATTGTTCATCCGGGATATGACGAATAAGCCTGGAGATGAACTCTTCCACACTTACTGTTTCCTCTTTCTTTTTCCCATCTGTCTTATCTAGGTAGTTGAATGTCACGTTGTGTCCGTCATATGCCTCGATCCGATTTAGTCCTATTGCAGGTCGACGAATATAACGGCCAATATACCTAAGTTGTTCTTTTATATCCCCTCTCTGTTTTGGCGCATGCACATAAAAGCCTTCCCCATTATTGTTGAACGCCTTTTGTAATCTGGGCTGAATTTTCTTCCTTGCCTTATCTGAAACACCCCTACGTATTAACTTTAAGACAACTGTCTGCCACTGCTTTCTTAACATTTGAAACGGCAGAAAATCAAACTGTTTCCACTCTCCTTTTTTCGTGATCCCTCCCATCGTGACAAGCATATGTACATGTGGATTAAAGTTCACTCTAGAACCGAAGGTATGAAGGCCTGAAATGATTCCAGGAGTCACTTTGGCTTTCTTTTTGAAAAACCCCATAATTAATCGTGCGGCTTCATCCATCAGGTCTTTTAACAAATGTCTATGAAGTAAAAACACGTCACGAAGCCCCTCATCTATAGTAAAGATGACATGACGGTGGTTGACCTGAAGGACATCTTCTGTAAGTAATCGACTCCATTCCTCGCTTTCTCCCCCTGAACAGGTTGTGCAGAAACGTCCCTTACAGCGGTATGGAACCTTTCTAACATCATGGCAACCCTCACATACAAAAAGTTTAAAACCATTTTTAGGATTCCCACAACCTCTGAATTTTTCGATTTCCTTCTGTACAACTGGTCGGATTTTGGCCTCATATTTACATTGAAAGTTATTCCAATGGTTATTTTTATCAAAGAAAATTCGTCTTAAAATGTTGGTTTCCATGGCACTAAAATACCACAGCCTAAGAGACTGTGGTAGACCAAATTTTTTATACTTTCTTATCTATCAAAAAAAGCTTCTCAAAAGTTAGATCAACTTTTGAGAAGCCTTCATTAATATACCTCTATGTTATCAAAATGTTAGCATTCCACTCTCACCTTACTTAAAAACCCACTCATATCAAGGGTTTTAGGGCATTATTACATCATTCCGCCCATTCCACCCATGCCGCCCATGTCAGGCATGCCGCCGCCAGCGTTTTCTTCTGGGATGTCTGCTACTACTGCTTCGGTAGTTAGGAACATCGCAGATACGGAAGCTGCGTTTTGAAGTGCATAGCGAGTTACTTTTGTAGGATCTACGATACCAACTTCAAGCATGTTAACCCACTCGCCAGTTGCTGCGTTGAATCCGATGCCGATTTCTTCTTTTTTCAGGCGTTCTACGATGACAGATCCTTCTAGGCCAGCGTTGTGCGCGATTTGGCGTACAGGCTCTTCGATTGCGCGAAGAACGATTTTAATACCAGTTGCTTCGTCGCCTTCTGCTTGGATTGCCGCTACTTGGTTGTAGATGTTCACAAGAGCAGTACCACCACCGGCTACGATTCCTTCTTCAACTGCAGCACGTGTGGAGTTAAGAGCATCTTCAATGCGTAGTTTGCGCTCTTTAAGTTCTGTTTCTGTCGCCGCTCCAACTTTGATTACAGCTACGCCACCAGCGATTTTAGCTAGGCGTTCTTGTAATTTTTCACGGTCGAATTCAGAAGTTGTATCTTCTAATTGTGCACGGATTTGACCAACGCGAGCTTGGATTTCCTCAGTGTTGCCGTGTCCGTTTACAACAGTCGTGTTTTCTTTTGTTACAACGATCTTGTCAGCGCGTCCTAATTGGCTGATGTTCGCAGTTTTTAGGTCTAGACCTAGTTCTTCTGTGATCACTTCTCCGCCAGTCAGTACTGCGATGTCTTGAAGCATTGCTTTACGACGGTCACCGAATCCAGGAGCTTTAACTGCTACTGCATTGAATGTTCCGCGTAATTTGTTCACTACTAATGTAGCCAACGCTTCGCCTTCTACGTCTTCTGCAATCAGTAACAACGGCTTGCCTTGTTGTACTACTTGCTCAAGGACTGGAAGGATTTCTTGGATGTTCGTGATTTTCTTATCTGTGATTAACACATAAGGGTTTTCTAGAACAGCTTCCATTTTGTCGGAGTCTGTTACCATGTAAGGAGATGCATATCCACGGTCGAATTGCATACCTTCTACTACTTCAAGCTCTGTTGTGAAGCCTTTGGACTCTTCAAGCGTGATAACGCCGTCGTTACCAACGCGCTCCATTGCTTCTGCGATCAATTGACCTACTTCATCGTCCGCTGCAGAGATTGCTGCAACTTGTGCGATGGAAGCTTTGCCTTCGATTGGCTTGGAGATGTTTTTTAATTCTTCGATTGCAACCGCAACCGCTTTTTCGATACCTTTACGAATACCCATTGGGTTCGCTCCAGCTGTAACGTTCTTTAATCCTTCGCGGATCATTGCTTGCGCAAGAACGGTTGCAGTTGTTGTACCGTCACCGGCAACGTCGTTTGTTTTGCTTGCAACTTCAGCTACAAGTTTTGCACCCATGTTTTCGAATGCATCTTCTAGTTCGATTTCTTTTGCGATGGTTACACCGTCGTTAGTGATTAGTGGAGAACCGAATTTCTTTTCAAGTACTACGTTACGTCCTTTTGGTCCTAATGTTACTTTCACTGCATCGGCTAGTTTGTCTACACCGCGAAGCATGGAGCGACGGGCTTCTTCACTGAACTTAATTTCTTTTGCCATGATAGATAGACCTCCTTAGGAAAATTGAAATTTATTTTTGTTATCGCGCTGGTTGATTTCCGTTGCAGGCGCTCGCTTTCCACGGGGCGGTTCGGGAGCCTCCTCGGCTTCGCCTGCGGGGTCTCCCGTAACCGCTACCTCCCGTAGGAGTCTCGCGCCTTCCACTTCAATCAACCACATTTAGAATTGTATAAAGGAATGCGGGGCTATTTCAGTTAGCCGTACGCTTTTTGATTTGGATTAGTTGCTTACTAGTGCAAGTATGTCTGATTCTTTTAGGATTAGAAGTTCTTTACCTTCGTATTTCACTTCTGTTCCTGCGTATTTGGAGAAGATTACGCTGTCGCCAGCTGATACTTCTAGTGCTACGCGCTCGCCGCTTTCTAGTACGCGACCAGATCCTACTGCTACTACTTTACCTTCTTGAGGTTTTTCTTTCGCAGAGTCCGGTAGAACGATACCACTTGCCGTTTTTTCTTCTGATTGAACAAGCTCAATTACAATGCGATCACCTAATGGCTTTAACATGAAAACAACCTCCTTGGTTTCATATGTAATGGTTTATTTTTTATTAGCACTCTTATCACTCGAGTGCTAACACAATTATTATAATAATGAATCTCTATCTGTTTTGCAAGTATCTTTATCTAAAAATTTTTCGACTTGGAACCCTTTTCATTCTCTACATATGATTGTCGATTTAAACTGTTTGGGGTCGATTTTTGTTGTGATGGGATTATTGGGGTTTGTGACGGGATTTTTTGTCGTTATGATGGGATTACGGGGAGATATGAAGGGATTTTCCTCTGTTGTGACGGGATTATCGGTACGACTTTCCATCGCTGGTGCGGTATCAGTTGAAATCGGGCTTTTGTGACGGGATATCTCTTTGTTATGACGGGATTGGCTCTTCTTGTGAAGGGATTCCTCTTTCGAAGTGTTCATTTTGACAAATCTACGCACTTTTTGACTCGTGCTTGAGTGATTGCAGATGTAGCTCAGGTCCCGCTCACTTAAATTTGTAAAATCGGCACATTCAGGGAAACCTTATCGTTATAAGGACATATAGATTATATGGTACAATACGAAAAGTGAATATTGCTTGAGGCGCTTTTCTAAGAAGCTGGTTTAAAGGTCGGCAACAAGCTTATGAAAATAGCCTTGCATAAGAGGAGCTTATTATGACGAAAAAATATTGGTTAGTCCTTATTACATATGTCTTGATGCATCTCTCCGGATTGATTGGATTCCCTGCCTTGATCTCGCTTGGTGTCGGAGAAGGAATGGAGCGTGCAGCAAGGGAATCATATTTAATAGGTGTCTGGGCGTTCATCAGCTTTACTATCGCGTTGGTCATCGTCGGGTGGATATTGCGAAATGAATGGACCAAAGGAGATTTCCGTGGCGAAACGGCATCGATCCCCAAAACGGTTCTATGGTCTTTTGTCGGATTTCCGCTTGCACTGATTGGGCAGGCAGTGGCAGCACAGGTGCAGCTGAAGCTTTTCGGCATTCAGCCAGGGTCTGAGAATACACAGGAAATCATGGGATTTGTGACGGCGTTTCCGGTCATGATTTTTGCGGTGGCAGTGGCTGGGCCTATCTTAGAGGAGATCATTTTCCGGAAGATCATTTTCGGTGCCATCTATAAGAAGTTTAACTTTGCGATCGCGCTGACTGTGAGTTCCCTACTTTTTGCCGTGGTTCATCAAGATTTCAAGCATCTGCTCATATATTTTGTCATGGGAGGCATTTTCGCTTTCCTTTATGTAAAAACAAACCGCATCATCGTACCGATCATCGCCCATGTTGCCATGAACTCGTTTGTGGTCATCGTGCAATATGTGTTCCGAGATGATATTGAGGACATGATGCGTCAAATGGAAGAGATGCAGCAAAACGTTTCAAACTTCATTTCGTTCTTTTAAACAACTCTCCGCTAGAGTTGAACTTACCTGGAGGATTTGCACATGAAAATAACACCGTTACGAATGGTCTTCTTCTACTCTGTTATGGGATCATTGTTTTTGTACCTTGCCATCGTTTCATTTGATGAGTCTATGTGGCAGTGGCATACCATTTTGTTGATGCTTATCGCCACCTTTGATTTTGGCGTTGCCATCCGTTCCTATTTTCTACATCAGAAGATAAAAGAAATGCAGAGGCAAGAAAAATAACTTGAAATGAGAAACACCCACAAGCACTGTACAAAGTATTTGTGGGTGTGTTTTTTTATGATTATAATAGTAAAAAGATGAAATTACTTTTAAGCCTAGAGAAATTGATTGTAGAACGAAGGAACGAGGGAAACCTATTGTTAAACATTGCACTGTTGAAAAGAATATTTATTGTTTTGGTGGTAATTGCAGTAGGGGTGTTTATCTATATTTACCTCTCAGCATTCATGCCTATCTTCCTTGCGCTTTTGACGGCCATGATATTTGAGCCACTTGTCCTTCTTCTTATGAAACGCTTGAAGACAACAAAGAGACTTTGGCCGGTCACCATGGTGTTCATTTCCTTTATTGTGGTGAGTGTCTTCCTCATTAATATCGTCTTAACCCGTATCGTTAACTCCCTCTTGGACTGGGGAGCCAACATCCCACGATATGTCAAGGATATGCAACTTGTATTTGATAAGTTGATTAATTCTTTCAATCAATTCATAGCAGAAATCCCACAAGGTGATATGATCATCGTAGAACTGGAAAGGCAGTCCCAAGGGTTGATTGATGCGGTTTTACAGTTCACGACAAAATTTGTCACTGCTTTTGGTGGATGGCTTCAATCCATCCCAAATTTATTATTTGTCACGTTGGTCTATTTAATCACTCTCTTCCTTTTCAGCTTGGACCTTCCTCGCTTAAAGGAAATGGTCTTTAGTCAGTTCAAGCCTGAAATGTCACAAAAACTTCGCTTTATCTCTCATAAGATGGGGAAAGTTTTTTGGGGTTATTGGAAGGCACAGTTCGTCTTAAGCATCGGCGTCTTTATTGCCACCTATGTGAGCTTGATGTTCATCTCTCCTGATTTGGCACTTCTCATGTCCAGCTTGATCTGGCTCGTCGATATCATCCCTTTGTATGTCGGGCCTGCCCTGATCTTGGTTCCATGGGCAGTCATTGCCTTATTGCTCGGGAATACGAATACCGGGATTGCCTTGCTGGTGCTGGCAGCGGTATTATTGATTATCCGCAGGATCTTGGAGCCGAAAATATTGGGTGACGCCATCGGATTGGCAGCATTGCCAACGGTTCTTTCCATGTATTTCGGATTTGTCTTTTTCGGTGTATTCGGCCTGATCATGGGGCCATTTGTGTACATCATCATCCGCTCCGCCAAGGAAGCCGGCTTGATGAAAATGGTGGTCCATTCAGAAGAAAAACCAAAAGAGAAGTTGGAGTGACCTATCAAAAGAAAAAACCAGACAGCGATTGTCTGGTTTTTTTATACCGTCTTACTTATGTCGATTCATTTCTTGTTCCATCAGTGCTTCAGCTTTCTTCGCCTTACGGTAGGCACCACGTGAAATGAGTGTGCTGATTTCATACAAGATGAAAAGCGGCAAAGTCACCATCAAATGGGAGATAAGCTCCGGCGGAGTAATCAACCCACCGATAATCAATAAGGCAAAATAGGCATATTTCCTGATCCTTACAAGAAAATCAGGAGTAATGATCCCCAACCTTGTAAGGAACATCACTACTACAGGCATCTGAAATAGGAGTCCAAAGGGAAGTGTCAATTGGAATAAGAATTGAAAGTACTCATTGATCCCTATGACCTGGTTGATTTCAAGTCGATCTGCCAACCTTCCCATAAAATTCACGACAAATGGAAATAAAATAAAATAGGAAAAAGCAAGACCGCTTAAAAATAAAAAAATTGTAATAGGTATATAGCTTAGCGTGACGCGACGTTCCCTCTCATAAAGCCCCGGGCTGATGAAGGCCCATAGTTGATAAAGAATGATAGGAAACGTGATGATAAATGCAATGATAAAAGAGAATTGCATAAAGATTTTAATAGGATCTGTAATCCTGAAAGCGTTCATCGTAAGCTCTTTTGCTTCATCTGTTTGCTGTAAATAGACAATGATCGGTTCGGCCAAGAAGAAGCCGCCGATTGCCGAAACGAAAAAGAAGGATGCTGTGATAATGATTCTTTTTCGGAGCTCGCCTATATGGTCATACACCGACATTTCTCTATCTAGCATATATGTTCATCCTTACATTACTTCGTTTCTTCTGTTTTTTCTTTCTTGTCATCGTCATCATCTGCTAATCCTTTCGTCGCGTTCTTAAATTCGCGCAACGTATTACCAGCAGCTTTACCTAGTTGAGGTAGTTTGCTTGGTCCGAAGATCAACAATGCTGCAAAGACAATCAGTAAGAGGCTTCCCATTCCTAATGAACCCATATTTGCCACCTCCTTGAAATATACTCATTCTACTACTTTTTCACTCGCTTGGATAGTGCTTGAGAAAATATACCAATGACTGCAGTTCCACCGCCAAATCGATATGATGGATGCGGATCTCTTCCGGTACATTGATACGGGCCGGTGTAAAGTTCAGTATGCCCTTAACACCTTTTTCTACTAGTCTATCCGCTATTGGCTGTGCCACGGGAGCCGGAACCGTCAAGATGGCCACCGTCACATTCTCGGGCATTTGTTTTTCAATATCGTCTAAATGATAAACAGGGACCCCTCCGATTTCCGAGCCGATCTTGGACTCGTCCACATCAAAGGCCATCACTATTTTCGTATTATTGTTTTTCATGAAATTATAATGTAGGAAGGCGGTTCCTAAATTACCTACACCTATTAGAGTAACATATGTCAATTCATCTTGGTCGAGCGTTTTTCTGAAAAAAGTTAACAAATATTGAACATTATATCCATATCCCTTTTTCCCCAGTGCACCGAAGTAGCTGAAGTCCCGGCGAATCGTCGCACTGTCCACCTTTACCGCTTCACTCAGCTCCGCCGATGAAACGCGCTGCTTGCCGGAAGAATGCAAGTTCTGTATGAAACGATAGTATAGCGGCAGGCGCTTGGCCGTTGCTTGTGGAATTTTCAGTTGTTCGTTATTCATATTACTCCCCCATTTATGGAAACCATTTGCTTCTCTATTCTATCATGTAACGAAAACGATTACATTTCTATGTCTTTATTAAATATGAAGTCATTACCGTAATCTTCTGTTGATTGGAGTGCAAGGTGTGAGACTCCTCGAAAATGCTAACGCATTTTCTTCGTGCGATGAATCGCTTTCGTAGCTTTCCTTGTCCTACGGGAGGTATAGCGGTAGGTTGAGACCCCTGAAGCGTTGTGAGGAGGCTCAAGCAGCGCCCCGTGGAACGCGAACACCTGGAACGAAAATCAACAAAAAGTAACAGAAACCCCCAAAATCT
This sequence comes from Sutcliffiella horikoshii DSM 8719, assembly GCA_001648575.1. Classification (GTDB taxonomy): domain Bacteria; phylum Bacillota; class Bacilli; order Bacillales; family Bacillaceae_I; genus Sutcliffiella_A; species Sutcliffiella_A horikoshii. The sequence goes on from LQXN01000054.1 coordinate 78,867, forward strand.
TGATGTAAACCCCAAAGAAAGATACACTTAATCTAGAATTACTCGAGGTGAAGATGATGATTATTTTACAGGTGAATCAGTTGACCAAATATTTCGGCGCTGACCTTATTTTATCGAATATAAAACTAGAAGTACAATCGAAAGATCGAATTGCCCTTGTGGGGCGCAATGGGGCCGGAAAATCCACCCTATTAAAAATCATATCCAATCAGCTTTCCTTTGATTCAGGGGACCTGATAAAACCTAAAGGTGTGTCGATCGGCTATCTGGCGCAGGACACCGGTTTGCAGACGGAGCGCTCGATCTGGAATGAGATGCTGACAGTTTTCTCCGGCCTCCGCGAACTGGAAGCTCAGATGCGCACACTTGAGGCGAAGATGGGAGACCCCGCTTTTTTTGAGGATGAGGTCGCTTATGCCCGTATCCTTAAAGAATATGACGAGGTACAAGAAGCCTTCAAGCAGCAGGGCGGCTTTCAATATGAAGCAGATATCCGCTCCGTCCTGCACGGTTTGCGTTTTTCCGAATACGATTACGAGACGCCGATTGAAACGTTAAGCGGTGGACAGCGGACCCGCCTTGCGCTGGCAAAATTGCTTTTGACCAAGCCCGACCTCCTCATACTGGATGAGCCTACCAACCATTTGGACATCGATACCCTCTCCTGGCTGGAGAACTATCTCCAAGGTTACCCTGGCGCATTGCTGATCGTTTCGCATGACCGCTATTTCTTGGACAAGGTCGTCAACATCGTGTATGAAATTTCGCGCAAGCAATCCGCAAAGTTCATCGGTAACTATAGTAAGTATCTAGAGCAGAAGGCCGAGCAGTATGAACGCGAGATGAAGATGTTTGAAAAGCAACAAGGCGAGATTGCCAAACTGCAAGATTTTGTGGCAAAGAACCTGGCACGTGCTTCTACTACCAAGCGTGCACAAAGTCGCCGCAGGCAGCTAGAAAAAATGGATGTAATGGACCGACCGAAAGGCGATGAGAAATCAGCCTCCATCATGTTTGACATCGATCGCCAAAGTGGCAATGATGTTTTGAAAGCAAGAGATCTCGCCGTTTCCTACGATACGAATCCCGTCTTCCGCCATGTGGACTTTTCCATGAGCCGCGGCGACAGTGTCGCACTTGTCGGGCCGAACGGGATCGGGAAATCTACTTTATTAAAGACGCTTGTCGGAAAATTAAAGCCGCTTGAAGGTACCTTCTCCTTTGGCGCCAATATCTCCATCAGCTACTACGACCAGCAGCAGGCAGACCTTACCTCCAACAAGACGGTTCTGGCGGAACTTTGGGATGAATACCCTCAGAAGATGGAGAAAGAGATTCGCACCGTTCTAGGAAACTTCCTATTTTCCGGAGACGATGTATTGAAGCCTGTTTCCGCGTTAAGCGGTGGCGAAAAGGCGCGGCTAGCCCTTTCCAAGCTGATGATGGAACGATCCAATGTCCTGATACTGGACGAGCCGACCAACCACTTGGACTTGGACAGCAAGGAAATCCTGGAGAATGCGTTGATCGATTATCCTGGCACGATCCTTTTCGTCTCCCATGACCGTTATTTCATCAACCGCTTGGCGACGAAGGTGTATGAGTTGAGTACGGTTGGTGCAACAGAATACTTGGGTGACTACGACTATTATGTCGAGAAAAAAGAAGAGGCATTGGAGCTTGAGCGCTTGGAAGCAGAGACTGCGAGTTTAAAACGCTCGAAGGTCACTTCAGCCGTAACGGTTGAGGCGACAGAAAAGATGAGTTACGAGCAGGAAAAAGAAGCAAAGCGCCTCGAACGCCAACGCAAACGCCGTGTCGAAGAAATAGAAAAAGAGATGGAAGAACTAGAACAGAAAATCGAGCATAACGAAAGTGAGCTGTGCCTGCCTGAAGTCTATCAGGACCACGAAAAAGTGCTCGAGCTGAACACAACAAATGAAGCATACCAAGAAAGACTCCTTGCCTTGATGGAAGAATGGGAAGAGCTAGTATAAAAATGATTTTTCACTAGGGGGATGAAATGAGCAGAGTTTTCTTATTCATTATATTGATCATCATCATTTTCAATAGCTTTCGATATTTATACTATATTGCCACAGGTCCTATCGAAGCCTATTACTTTGTCATGCTGGCCATCAATCTTGCGGGGATGGGATTCGGCATTTATCACCTATTCTTTCAGAAAAAAAGCCAGAAGAATTAGCCTAACGCAAAACAGCACAGCCCCATGGACTGTGCTGTTTTTATATAAACGTTATCTCGTATCACCAGGCACCGTGGAAGCTTTTCTGATCATGCCCCAGTTCGGCAGATAAGCCAAAAGCGCGAACCCAACGAGCGCAAGAAAATTAAGACCAAGCTTCATACCTTCCATATCCAGCACAAACACATCTACTACATAGCTTCTGGTCGCAGGCAAAATCATCACAATCGCCAAAAGCGCCATTGCACTGAACCCGCCTATCATGCCGAACCGGTAAAAAATAGTACCAAGACAAAAGCCCAGTGAGATAAGCAGAAAACAAATCGTCGTATCCACAAACAATTGGTTATACCATGTATTTGTCAATGTCGTGGCCTCGACTGTATGATAAGTCAGCAACTTGCCATTTACTGCTGTGGCAACAAATTGATTCATCACATTATAGAGCAGGACATGTATCATTGAAAACACTGCTGCGACCACTGCACAATAAACGAGGACACTCAGTATATAATAATTTCTTGTCGCACCAAGCTTTATGCAGTAAGGGAAGGTTTCCTTTGTTGTCAAAAAGCCGGTGATGCCGCAGAAAATATATATCGGTATGCTTGTCGTCACGACCATTGTGGTGTCAAAGGATAAAACGATGATTGCCATGGCGATCAAACTGCCTATCAGTATGGACCAGAAAACTTTGAAGGAAAACCGCATATCCACTGCAAGATAATAAAGTACCGCCTTCATTTCGTTAAGCATATTTTTTCACTCCCCCAAGCTCTTCTTCCGTCATGTACACCATCAACTGCTGAACTGTACATCTCTCCGCATCCAGATTATGCGTGGCGGCCTGTTCCAAGGATAAGCCTTCCCCATATAAGGTCGCAGTTTTTCTCCCAGCCAAGACGGATTCATGCAATACCCGCTTACCTTGGGCAAACTCATCCACCGCTTCTTTTTTACCTGATACTGTAATACTTGATTCCAATAGTTTTTCTGAAGATTCATGAAAGAGAAGCTCCCCGCTCCTCAACAGGATCACATCTTCAAACAAGTTGCTTACCTCATCAATCAGGTGGGTGGATAGGATGATGGTCCTTGGAAACTCCTCGTATTCTTCCAACAGCACCTCATAAAATTTATACCTGGCCGCCGCATCAAGCCCGATATACGGCTCATCAAGGATTGTGATCTTTGCCCTGCTGGCAAGCCCGATGATGATGCCAAGCGAAGATTCCATCCCTTTGGATAATCCCTTCGTTTTGAGGGTTGTATCCAGATTGAAGGTGGTGAGCAGCGCATTTGCCGTGTCCCAGGACCAGTTAGGGTAGAAAAGTGACGCCACTTTTAAAATATCCTTGATTTTCAAGCGTTTAATAAAATTGTTGCTCTCATTTACAAGGCAGATGTCTTTGGTGATCTGTCTGTTGTTGAATGGATTTTGCCCATTTATGAGGATATCTCCTGATGAAGGAAGGGCATGACCGGCAAGCATCTGCATCAATGTCGTTTTACCTGCCCCATTGCGGCCAAGCAGCCCGTAGATTTTGTTTTCCTCAAGCGTTAGCGTCAAGTTATTCACCGCTTTTTTGTTTCCATAGTTTTTGCATACGTTCTCAAGCTCTACTCTCATTGTTCTTCCCCCTTGCGAATAAAGTTTTCCAATTCTTCCTTACTGATTCCAAGCTTGCTTGCTTCCTGCTTTAAAGGGATGATGAAATCTTTGAAAAAAGCCGCTTTCCTTTTCGTCAGGATAATCTCCTTTGCTCCCTCTGCAACAAACATTCCGACCCCTCTTTTCTTAAATAAAATCTCCTGATCCACCAACTGATTGATACCCTTTGCTGCCGTTGCCGGGTTGATCTGATAATATTTCGCAAATTCATTTGTGGAAGGTACCCGCTCTCCCTCCTGCATGCTGCCTTCTAAGATGCCGCTCTCGATCAGTTCGGCCACCTGCTGAAAGATAGGGATATCACTTTTAAGATTAATTTCCACGTTTTCACCTACTTTGGTTGGCTTAGTATATTATTATGTTTGCTTTGTTGTTTGGTTCATTACTTATGTAACTAACTATATAAGTAACGAAGTTAGAAGTCAATGGTGAATTGCATTTTTTCGTATTTATATTGTTGAGGTTTTTGTGGGTGGGCTTGGTTGAGGTGGAATAGCAAGTATTCCCTATAGAATTTTGCTGAACACAAAGACTTTTAAATCGTTAATTTTCACCCAGATGTCTTAGAAGTTATTTTCTTCTGCTTCCTCCGCGCTGCCACGCTCCAACGCAATTTTTGTCGAACAAAAAAGGTATTCTGCTGAAGCTTGTCGACTAGCACTAGTTACCCACAGGTTTATACACATATCCACCCTTGTTTTATAAGTTATCAAGATAATTATTCACACTATCCACAAAATCACATAAAGTTATCCACAATTTTTATTCACATTTGGGAGGTTTATTTTAATGGAAATCTGGGTAACTATCCACATTTAATCCACAGGTGTGTGGATAACATTCCCCAATCCTTAAAACCTTCTTCAAATGTAAAAAAAGCCTTTCAACTGCTCTAAGTCAGTCAAAAGGCTTTTCTATATCCAATCCCGGATTCGCATTCAAATCCATCCCGGACCTCTTTCCTAATCGGTACATCACACTGCCTGCCGTCGCGATCATGGCTGCATTGTCTGTACACAGGGATAATGGTGGAATCACCAGGTTCTTCCCTTCTTTATCCACAGCATCCTGCAAAGCTGCACGCAAGCCCTTGTTCGCCGCTACTCCACCGGCCAGCAGCACTTGATTCACGCCATATTCCTTCATCGCACGAATCGTTTTTCCAACCAGCACCTCGATCACGCTTTCCTGAAAGCTTGCCGCAAGGTCCTCTGGCACGATTTCTTCCCCTTTTTGCTTGGCATTGTGTAAGGTGTTGATAACTGCTGACTTCAATCCTGAAAAACTGAAATCATAGGAGTCTTCTTCAAGCCATGCTCTTGGAAGCTTGATAGAAGGTTTCCCCTCAGCCGCCATACGATCGATGTGAGGGCCGCCTGGATAAGGCAGCTGGAGTGTGCGCGCCACCTTGTCATAGGCCTCTCCTACGGCGTCGTCACGCGTTTCCCCGATCACCTCAAAGGAACCGTGCTCCTTCATGTACACAAGCTCTGTATGTCCACCTGACACGACGAGCGCAAGCAATGGGAAGTCAAGGTCTGCCACAAGTTGGTTGGCATAGATATGGCCTGCAATGTGATGGACCCCGACGAGTGGCTTCTGATGGGCAAATGCCATCGCCTTAGCCGCGTTCACACCGATCAACAGTGCACCCACAAGCCCCGGTCCTTCCGTCACCGCGATGGCATCCATGTCTTCTATCGTCATTCCGCTTTGCTCCAGCGCTTCCTCCAGTACCACTGTCATCTGCTCCACATGATGACGTGAAGCAATTTCCGGTACCACGCCACCAAAACGCTGATGGCTCTCAATCTGGGAGGAAACGATATTCGCAACGATTTCCTTGCCGTTTTTAATGATGGCCACCGCCGTCTCATCACAGCTCGTTTCTATTCCCAATATCAGTTCGTCTTTTTCTACGTTCGTTTTCATAAATTCACCCACATCACTAGTGCATCTTCATTATTATCCACATAGTATTTTTTCCGGATCCCGCCGTTTTGGAAGCCGTATTTGCGATAGAGTGACTGTGCCACCACATTCGACACCCTCACTTCCAGCGAAACGGTGGTCGCTCCGACCATTTTACAATATTCCATTGCTTTTCCAAGTAAAAGATCACCAAGTTTTCTGCCCCGACACGCTGGATCGACGGCGATATTGGTAATTTGCGCTTCCCCCATGACGATCCAGATCCCGCAATACCCGATCACCTGTTCATCCTCTTTCATCACAAGATAATGGGCATAAGGGTTGTTGGTCAGTTCATAATAAAAGGCATCCTTAGTCCAAGGTGTGGCAAATGATTTCAACTCCACCCCATATACCCCTTCAATATCATAAACCGTCATTTTTGAAATTCCTATCAATGAATTCATTCCGCTCACCTATTTTTCTTTACTTTCCAGCCATTTCGCCTCTGCTTCTGCAAGTCTTGTATAGTTCGGCACAAAGGAATGTGCATCCTCTGCCTCCCGTTTCAAGCCAAGAAAGGCAAGCTCACTTGGTCTTGGGTTATTCTCGCTGACTTGAGCAAAATGCGCCAGTTCCCCAAGGTACTCTATGATGGTTTCCTGATGGAGGTGCACATCATTTCCGATGAACAATACCGGTTCCTGCTTGTCCTTTAACGTTTGCAGCCAATCTGTCATCAGGATGTTCACGTCCTCGATTTCTGTAACCAACTCACCATCTACATACCGATACAGCCCCGTATATACCTGACCGCGCCTTGCATCCTGCAATGCACAGAGGCTTCCGGCAAAATAACGGCCATTCGCTGCCACAAGCTCAAGGCTTGAAACCCCGACAAGAGGAATCTTCAACGACCAAGCTAAAGTCTTGGCAAGCGTCACACCTATCCTGACTCCCGTATAAGAACCTGGCCCTTTTCCCACCACTATCCGCTCAAGCTCTGCAGGTTTCACATCACAATCCTGCATCAGCTTCTCGACTGCAGGCATCGCACGCAGCGAGTGGTTCTTTTTCACATTTGTCACCAGTTCCCCGATTACCTTATCTTCTTCGACAATTGCTACCCCAAGTACATAGGTAGATGTATCGATCGCTAATACTTTCGTCATTCCATTAACTCCTTACAAATAGCCTCATATCTTTCCCCTCTTGGCGTGAGCACGATTTTCCGTTCATCGTCCCCTTGGTGATAGATATAGATTTCCAACCGTTCTTCCGGCAAAAATTCTTCGATCAGGTGTGCCCATTCCACCACCGTCACACCTTCTCCTTCAAAATAATCATCAAACCCCAGGTCCTCTTCACTGTCAGCCAAGCGGTACACATCCATATGGTAGAGCGGAAGTCGCCCTTGGTATTCCTTGATGATGGTGAAGGTCGGACTGTTCACATTCCTTTTGATCTCAAGTCCTTTCGCCAACCCTTTTGTAAAAGTTGTCTTCCCTGCACCAAGATCCCCTTCGAGCAGCAGGACCTCCCCGCCATTCATCCATTTTCCAAGCGCCTCGGACTTTGCCATGGTCTCCTCGGCAGAATGTGTCATTAGCTCCACTTGCAACATATCATCCTACTCCTTACTTCTATTAAAATGATTATATCCTTCTTTTTTCAGCTTCTGCAGACCTTCATCCGTCTTCAAAAACACCTGCCCCTGTCCACTTTGAACAGAACCGATCTTGGTGATTTTTATACCGGATGCCATGCATTCCTCATACAAGGAACCCCAATCTGCCGCCGGGATGGAACCCACCAACTCAAAATCTTCCCCGCCGGTCATGGCCCAGGTCAACGCCTTGTCCGGATTATAGTCCCGCAAATCATCACTTATAGGTATTGTTTCCTTATTTATCAAAATATCTACCTGGCTGGCTTCTGCAATCTCCAGAAGCTCACTTGCCAAGCCATCGCTCACATCATTCAGGGAAACACGACCATAGTTGCTTAATATCCTTCCCAATGCCACTTGAGGCTTTGGCTGTTGATGCTTATCCACTAACGATTGATATGCAACAGGTCTGTTATGTAAAAGGATGTCCAACCCACCAGCTGCATTTCCAAGTGTACCGGAAACAAACACCACATCATCCTCTTTCGCATTAGAACGAAGCAGCCTCTTGCCATTCTCCACTTTTCCAATAACGAAAACACTCAGTACCATCGTTTTGCCGGAAGTCGTATCTCCACCGATCAAATCCATTTCATATTGGTCACCAAGCTGCTTCATGCCGTCATAGATTTCCTTCAGCTCTTCTGGTTCCCAGCTTTTCGGGATGGTAATGGATACGAGATAATACATCGGATAACCACCCATCGCTGCCACATCGCTAATGTTGGCCGCAAGTGCCTTATACCCAATATCAAAGGGAGCCATCGTCTGTCTAGTGAAATGAACATCTTCCACCATCGTATCCACACACACGATTTTCTCATACCCATCCTCTAAAGAAACCAGCGCCGCATCATCACCTATTCCCACTACCTTATCTTCATGAAACAATCGATTTGGCTGAATATCTTTTATAAAAGCAAACTCATCTGAAATGGACAATCCCTTCACTCCTTTGCTTCCGACTGCTACCCACTATTATAACGAATGGGGACATATAAAGAAAATAATTATCCTAATAAGATCTGAGGGTGCGGCATTAGAGTAGACAGGGTTCTATGATAAGAAAAAATCTTATTTAATAATAGATAAACGTTTAAAGCTCCCAGAAATAGGATAAAGACAAGGGAACGCTTAAATTTAAAGGAGGAATTTTTGAAATGGCATACACAGATCGTGAAGCTACAGAAGACAGAGTAGAACGTAAAGTAGAAAACATGGATCCAAGCAAGAAAGAACAGATCCTGGCCGACTTCGATACCTTCAAGAGCTATTTAAGTGAAAAAGTCTCCAAAGGGAAAAAAGTTGGACTAGGAGAAGAACAGCTTGCTGTTGCCGCTGAAAAAGTAGGGGACTACCTTGCCAAGCACGAGGACCCACGAAACAGCGAAGAAAAGCTTCTTCAGGAACTATGGAAAGTCGGGGACAAAGACGAGCGCCACAAACTTGCGCACATGCTAGTCAAACTAGTAGATTAATCGTAGTAGAAATCACCCCATACATTTATACCGAGAAACTTAATCAATCTTATAACCATCCAACCACCTCTAAAGGTGGTTTTTTTCATGGGTAAATTTTCCTTGATAAAAATATAATGAAAAAGAAGGAATTTGTCATAATTTATAGAATATTTAAACTTGGTTGCCGATATATAATCTATAGGGGGCAAATACTAACTTAGGAGGGAAATCAATGCGCTTTACTAGTTTTTTCTTTTTTCTCATCATGGCTGTGGCATTAACAGGTTGTAACAACGGAGGAGTAGAAGCCGAGGCCGAAGAGGCGATAGGCTTAGAGTACACCTTTGAAAAAGATGGACAAGAATTTGAGATTATTCACGTGTACGAGTTGTATGAAGCATTCTATGCAGAAGGACTTAAAGGGGAAGAAGCAACTGAACTGTACACTTCAAGCATCCTCGATGAGGTTGCGGATAGATGTTACAAAGGCGGAGAATTTGAACAAATGACAGACTATGTTTTAGCTCCACCAAAGAACCGAATCGCTGTCCAAGATAACTTAAAGAGAATGGACATTCGAAAAATCAATGCTGCCATCAAAGACTCATTAACTAAATCGGCCAATGAACTTCCACTAGAAGGAAGCAAAACCACTGTATGTGTATTCCCTACAGACAATAACGCACCAGCCACTTTTGTAACAGCAGGTGTTGGCCAAATTGTTGTCTTTTTTGACCGCAACACTACTGACAACATCCTTAAAGCAGGTGTAGCTAACAAATACCACAACAGCTACTGGGTGGAAAACCACTATAACGGCGAAACATTCACCGTTTTGGATAACCTTGTGATCGAAGGAAAAGGAGCTATGTTCCAAAAGCTTGTATACCCTAACATTAACGCAGCTCCTGTAGATGAGGCATTCAACAAAGATCTATGGTCCAGAATTGAAGGGGACTTGGAAAAAGAAGATGATAAAAAGACCCAAGAAATCTTCAAAGGCGGAAGAAACGGTCTGCCTAGCCAATATGGATACAGCGAAAGCTACAAAATGGTTAAATCCTATGTAGACGCAAACGAAGGTGCATCCATTGAAGATTGGTCAGCAGCCACTTCCGAAGAAATCCTTGATGCGCATAAAGCTAATTATTAATAGTTACATTTGAGTTTAAAAATACGTGGTATAGGAGATGGAGCCTTGTTTAGGGGGCTTCATCTTTTTTTGATTTTGTTTTAGCTGGGGTTTGTAGGTTGGTTCGGATGTTGAGATGGGGTTGGGGGTTGGGGGTTGGGAAGCAAATGACGGTGTCACTTTTTGTATATTTATGTCGATTGGCATTTATATGACACAAAGTGGCTTATAAATAAAAAAGTTGGATTATAAAACCAAGAAAGTCGCTTATAAATGGAAAACTTGGCTTATAAAATAACAAATGTGCCTTCCATACTTCAAACTTGACTATATAATTCATGAATTACACTAAAAAAGACAAAAAAAATAACGAAACCTAGTTTCGCATTTTAAAAGAATGGCGGTCCCGACCGGGATCGAACCGGCGATCTCCTGCGTGACAGGCAGGCATGTTAACCGCTACACCACGGGACCTTATTTGGTTGCGGGGACAGGATTTGAACCTGCGACCTTCGGGTTATGAGCCCGACGAGCTACCGAACTGCTCCACCCCGCGACAATAATATATGCTATTTTACAATAAGCAATAGCCTGGCAACGTCCTACTCTCACAGGGGGAGATCCCCCAACTACCATCGGCGCTGAAGAGCTTAACTTCCGTGTTCGGTATGGGAACGGGTGTGACCTCTTCGCCATCATTACCAGACATATACTATTGTAATATAACTAAGTAGAAAAAGCAAGAAGTTTTTCAACTTTCTTGTTCCTTCAAAACTAGATAATGTGTTCATATCAAGAAATTCCTATCGTTCAACTACTCTAAATGTTGTGGTTAAGTCCTCGATCGATTAGTATTCGTCAGCTCCACATGTCGCCATGCTTCCACCTCGAACCTATCTACCTGATCATCTTTCAGGGATCTTACTTGCCGAAGCAAAAGGAAATCTCATCTTGAGGGGGGCTTCATGCTTAGATGCTTTCAGCACTTATCCCGTCCGCACGTAGCTACCCAGCTATGCCTTTGGCAAGACAACTGGTACACCAGCGGTGCGTCCATCCCGGTCCTCTCGTACTAAGGACAGCTCCTCTCAAATTTCCT